>CAMNXD010000004.1 GCA_946566955.1 uncultured Clostridia bacterium | reverse complement strand
CCTCAACAGACCCGAAAACAATTTCAGATTCAGATGAATCATCGTTTCCCGGATAAGCCACTATGTTACTTGGCATACAAAGTCCTAAGTTTAATCCTGCTGCAATTATACATATAATCTTTTTTAAATTCATAATTATTCTTCCTTATATAAAATTATTTAATTAATTATAACATAATTTAAATGTTTTGTCAACACTATATTGTTGTATCGTAAATATTTGGCTTTACATGTATGAAATCAAAGCCATTCTTAACGAAATAACTTATATTCAAAATTTAAATAAAACTCAAATAACAAAATAAATTTCAATACCATGAGTCTCTTAAATCCATGGTGTTTTTTACTAGCCTTAATTATCATGGCAAAGAGGGTGAGGGTAATAGCTAGTTTCCGTATTTCCTTTTTTCCATTCTTCTATACGCTTCGTTTTTTTCTCTTTAGATAAAACGTTATTAATCTCAAAAATTAACTGCAACATGTCATGCGTGAGTTTTAGATTTTGAAATACTTCTATTATCTCGCCATTATTGCACTCTTGAATTTTTAATTTTACCACCCTTTTACACTCTCTACATGCATAACCTCTATAATTTCCGTAGTTAAATTTATAAAACATATCACGTTTTTCACAGAAAGGACAACAGTCAAGGGAATTGATTATTCCCTGCCAAGATATTTTATCAGAACAGTTACAGTTAGGACATTTCTCTTCCTTTCCTATAAACATTTTACACTTTAAGCAGTATAAATTTTCAAAAAATAAATCGCTCGGTTTTTTTTTAATTTTAAGTCTAAGAAGTTGCTTATCTTCACCACAAGCCGGAGGTTTAGGAGGTAAGATATCATTACTATTACGCAAAGGTAAGACATTTGGCACTTTACTAAGAGATGGACGCTGAGTAGGTATTTCTTTCTTTTGAAGCTGTGATCGAGAAAATGGAATTTTATCTTCGTTACAAGGAGAATCGCAAACGGTTTCAGATACTGGAGAATCTTCGTTTTCTGGATGAGCCATTATATTACTTGACATACAAAGTCCTAAGTTTAATCCTGCTGCAATTATGCATATAATCTTTTTTAAATTCATAATTACTCTCCCTTATATAAAATTATTTGATCAAGTGTCATGTTAACACAAATTGATTTTTTTATCAACATTTAATTATGATACTGTAAATATATACCTTTACATATTTTGAATTAAAATCATTTTTGATGAAATAAATTATATTTAAAATTCAAATAAATAAAACTCAAACTTTACAATCACAAAATACTATTCTCAATAATACAAAAAATAAGTGAATACTATTATTTTAAATAGTACTCACTAAATTATTATAAAAAGATATTTTCCGATATATCTTAATCTCAAATTAAACGTTCTTTAATTTAAATAAATTTAATAAATCGTTAATTTTATCTGTTTTTTCCCAACCAACATTCAAATCTTCTCGCCCCATATGTCCGTAAGAAGAGAGCATAGAATAAATAGGTGAGCGCAAATTAAACTGGTCTATAATGGCGCAAGGACGCAAATCAAACACTTCTTCTACTACTTCTGCTAAAATATTATCTTGAATACTCGATGTACCGAAACTATTAATGCTTACCGAAACAGGTTTTGAAACCCCAATAGCATAGGCGATCTGGACTTCACATTTTCTAGCTATACCTGATGCTACTATATTTTTAGCAACGTACCGGGCAGCATATGCTCCAGACCTATCAACCTTTGTAGGGTCCTTTCCTGAAAACGCTCCTCCACCATGAGACGCATACCCGCCATAAGTGTCTACTATTATTTTCCGTCCTGTTAGACCGCTATCTCCAGCAGGTCCACCAATAACGAACCGTCCAGTAGGATTGATAAGCATTTTAGTATTTTCGTCAATTAAATTAGAGGGGACTGTAGCTTTTATTACGTGCTCTACTAAGTCCTGCTTTATTTCTTCAAAACTTACATCTTCCGAATGCTGAGCGGAAACTATAATTGTATCCACTCTTTTTGGAACTCCTTCTTCATACTCAACTGTAACTTGTGTTTTTCCGTCTGGACGAAGATATTTTAAAATTTCTGCTCTTCTAACTTCCTCAAGTCTTTTTGCAAGCAAATGTGCAAGAGATATCGGTAAAGGCATAAAATTCGGAGTTTCATTGCAAGCAAACCCAAACATCATACCTTGGTCTCCTGCTCCTAGCGTACTTTCATAGCTACTATCTCCTTCCTTATGCTCAAGAGACGAATTTACCCCCAAAGCAATATCCGAAGACTGAGAATTTATCGAAATTATAATTCCGCAAGTATTACCATCAAGACCACAATCTGAATTTATGTACCCAATATCTTTTATAACTTTTCTAGCTTCCTTATCTATATCAACATAGCAATTAGTATTGATTTCACCCATAACGTGAATTAGCCCCATCGCAGCTGTGACTTCACATGCTACATGTGCATAAGGGTCTTTTGAGAGTATAGCATCGAGTATAGCATCAGAAACGCGATCGCAAAGCTTGTCCGGATGACCGGAAGTCACTGACTCAGAAGTGAACAACTTTTTTGACATACCCTTTACTCCATTTCTAAATATTAATATTTTTTTATTCTATCTCATCTGAGAGCAGACGTCAATAATGAGATATTTCAAATTTCAAACGATGTAACGATATAAAAAAATTATAAATTTTACATAAAACTATTGACAATTATGTACATGCATATATATAATATGATATGTGTTCGATTTTATTGAACACAAGTTTCCACTAAATTTTAAGGAGGTGACGTTTCAAATGAAAAAGATTAAGGCCCTTAACGAAAAAGGATTAGGGCAAGCTGCAGGCGGAAGAATGGAGTTAATAAAAGAACGCTGCGATTTCTGCGAAAAGGAAACTTCCACAATATATTACGATGACGAAACAGATTTAGTAGCTTGCGAAGCATGTTACAAAAAAAGGAGGAATAAATATGAATGAAAGCCCAGACTCACTGAAAGCTTTAAAAAAAGGGACTTTAGGAGAAATTGCAGGCGGAGGAGTATATCAAGGCATTATTAACGATAAATATGGTACACTAGCAGAAATGAGCTTTATCTGCGATAAATGCGGTAAAAAAGTAAATCCAGCACGTATTTCTGATGACGAGCGGTATGAAACATTATGCGATGAATGCCACAAAAAAATGAAGACAATTTAGAAAAAGTTGCGAGCAGAAAAATGATAAAAAAGATAACCGTTTATCAGAAGTATGTTAAAAGAATTCCTATACTATATGTAGATAACAATCTAAATTATATTATTTGTAAAGAATATTTTTAAAAAAATAAATTTAAAGGAGAGGATAATCATGAAAAAAAATCTTAAATCATTAAAAGCTTTAAAAGAAGGAAATCTAGAAAAAGTTGCAGGCGGAGGAGTATATCAAACCGTTGCTGAAGATAAATACGGCGCGTTAGTAGAAATGGGATTTACTTGCGAGAATTGCGGTAAAAAAATAAATCAAGCGCGTATTTACGGTGATGAAACATTATGCGATGAATGCTACAAAAAAATGAATGGCCATCTATAACCTCAAGTTTTAAGGGGAATGCAAGCAAGAGTAAAAATCTAGATTCACTAAAGGCTTTAGACGAAGAGGATTTAGGCAAGTTGCAGGCAAAGCATTTGTTATGCAACCTATTTGCGATTCATATGGTAAAGAAAAATACGTAAATAATTAGAAATTTTACTATCTTAATAAGTATAAATATCGAATTTTAAAGAACATTATTAAAAATTTCCCTCTTGTCAACGTTATATAATTATGATATAATTGTTTTATAAACTTTAAGGGAGGGAAATAGTAATGAGTTATTGTTCATTATCCATAATAAACGAAATGGATTTAGAAAAAATTGCGGGAGGCAATGGAGATTGTCCTTGTCCATTCTGCGGCGGTAGCACAGACAGCACTAACAACAAGCATGGAGGTCTTTATAGCGTTTCTTATAATGACAAAACCGACATATTAGTATGTGAACAATGTTTTAGAAATCCAACTCTAAAAATTATGTTAGCAGAATTAACTGAACGTATAGACGAAATGGTTGCTCCTAAAAAAGGCCATTAAATTTAATTCATAAAAAATAAGGCCGCTTCAAATGAAGCGGTCTTTTACTATACCTTAATTAGCCAAGAATTTCAGTTACAACACCTGAACCAACTGTTCTTCCGCCTTCACGAATAGCGAAGCGAAGTCCTTCTTCGATAGCAATAGGAGTAATTAGTTCTACGTCCATAACAACGTTGTCGCCAGGCATGCACATTTCAGTGCCCTCAGGAAGAGAAATAACGCCTGTAACGTCAGTTGTTCTGAAGTAGAACTGAGGACGATAGTTGTTGAAGAAAGGTGTATGACGTCCTCCTTCATCTTTAGTTAGAACATAAACTTGACCTCTAAATTTAGTGTGAGGATTAATTGTACCAGGTTTAGCTAAAACTTGACCGCGTTGAATATCTTCTCTTTGAACTCCACGTAAAAGAACTCCAACGTTATCTCCTGCTTCGGCGTAATCAAGAAGTTTTCTGAACATTTCTATTCCAGTAACAACTACTTTTCTACGCTCTTCTGTAAGACCAACTAACTCAACTTCTTCACTCATTTTAAGCTGTCCACGTTCTACTCTACCAGTAGCAACTGTTCCACGTCCTGTAATAGTAAAGACGTCTTCAACTGGCATTAAGAACGGTTGATCTGATTTTCTTTCTGGAGTAGGAATAAAAGAGTCAACAGCTTCCATAAGTTCATGAATGCATTTATACTCTTCAGCTCCAGCATCTTTTGCAGATGACTCTAAAACTTTAAGTGCAGAACCTTTAATAATTGGAGTATCATCTCCAGGGAATTCATATTCATTTAAAAGTTCACGAATTTCCATCTCAACGAGGTCTAATAATTCAGGATCGTCAACTTGGTCAACTTTATTCATAAATACAACAATGTTAGGAACGCCTACTTGACGTGCTAAAAGAATGTGTTCACGAGTTTGAGGCATGGGACCATCTGCTGCTGAAACTACTAAAATAGCACCGTCCATTTGTGCAGCACCAGTAATCATGTTTTTAACGTAGTCCGCATGGCCTGGGCAGTCAACGTGAGCATAATGTCGAGATGCCGTTTGATACTCAACATGAGCAGTATTAATTGTAATTCCGCGTTCTCTTTCTTCAGGTGCTTTGTCGATATTAGCATAATCTACGAATTCAGAGTCACCTTTTAAGTTAAGAACTTTAGTAATTGCTGCAGTTAAAGTAGTTTTACCATGGTCAACGTGACCGATAGTACCAATGTTTACATGAGGTTTGTTTCTTTCAAATTTAGCCTTTGCCATTTTTTGTTTTCCTCCTAAAATAAAATATAATCTTAAATTATCTTTTACGCTTCCAGCCATAAATTACAGTTCCGCTTGCGTCAGTAGATTTTTCGTACTTTTGATAGTGGTTTTCAAACCCTGGATATATAGTTGCTTCACCACTATTTAAATACTTTTCAGCACACTCCGTGCAAAAATATGGATGTTCGGCACCTTCTTTTTTTATTCGAATAACTCCTGCACCGCCAGGCATCTCTTTGTTGCAGCTCGGACATAAAGGTCTCCAAATGGAGTTTTTGCCACCAAATTGTGTAAATTCTGAGGTGCCACCTGCTATTTTAGATAGACTTTCATCATGAAGTTTCTTTACTTCATTCATAATCCTACTTCACCTCTTATTAAATTTTTGAAGATATTAAACAGTAAAACACTATTATTATACATCATTCAAAAACAAAGTCTAGGAAATTAATTTTACGATCCCACATATTTGTCAAACAGGTCAGGAGAAAACGTATCTTTTAATTTTTCTAAGCAACTAATGCACAAGTGACCTCCGTTTTTCAGAGGTATTCCACCCACAGCATGGCAGTTGTCGCAACAAGGGCCATCGGAAGAGGAACTGTAGCTGTAGTATCCACCAGAAACTTTCTCTTCGGTTTCTTCGTCCAGATTTTCCAAACGATCGTTTTCTTTAAAGTCTTTCATAACTATTCCTCCATTATACTTAATTTTATTTTGATCTCTAAACTCAGCTGGAGATAAGGTTTCTTTCATTTTAACTAAACAATCATTGCACAAATGACCAACATGTACACAGGGTTTTCACCTCTACAGTCGCATCTGCCGCAGCGAGCACTACGGTATCTAGTAGTTCGCTCACCAAAAATCT
This sequence comes from uncultured Clostridia bacterium, assembly GCA_946566955.1. Classification (GTDB taxonomy): domain Bacteria; phylum Bacillota; class Clostridia; order Oscillospirales; family Acutalibacteraceae; genus UMGS1491. The sequence continues at coordinate 105,143 of CAMNXD010000004.1, read as the reverse complement.
TTTCTAGATTTTGATCATCTAATTTTTCTAAACTTTTATTAGCTCTAATTTCTTTTATAACATATTTTCTACTTTATTAATATGTTTAATAAAAAATTCAGCTTTTTTTATTGAAAGTTTTAAGATAATCTAATAGACCTCTTTCACCTAGAGTTTTTTTAAGTTTCTCTAAGCAATCGAAACAAATATGACCATTATTCACAGGAGCTGCAGGCACATCTTTCCTACAAACATCGCATATTATCTCTCCATAAATTGTTTCACTTCCACCGGATATCTTTTCCAAGTCGCCTTCGTTAACTTTGAGTTCTTTATCTTCAAACATCATAATTAACCTCCTCTTTAAAATACCACGCTAGAAATCGATTGTCTTTTGAAGCTTCAGAATTTAAAAAGTCAAATATTTAATTAATAACTTAAAAACAGTCATTTTCCACTCAAGCTTTGCATCATATGCTAATCTCTAAGAATTTAAAGATAATAAGTTATCAATGCTAAAATGCTTAATATTATCATCTGCTAATAAAACTTGCCGAAATCTAAGAACTTTATAAAATTCATATTTTGAATCTAAGTATAATAAATCAATTACAAAAGAATTTCATTTCATCTATAATTTGATATGAGCTGGACAAAAATTCAAATCCTCTTTTCAAAGAGCTATAAACTAAGAACCTACTAATCTTTTTTACGGGATGATATAATTTGTTCTGAAACAGATTTTGGAACTTCGGCATAATGGCTCGGCTCCATAGTATATTGACCTCTTCCTTGAGTCTTAGAGCGCATATCAGTAGCATAGCCAAACATTTCTGAAAGCGGTACTTGAGCATTTATCCTTTGAGCTCCAGAGACAGCTTCCATACCTTGAATCATACCACGGCGTGAATTTATATCTCCTATAATATCTCCCATATACTCTTCGGGAACAGTAACAGTAACTTTCATTATAGGCTCTAAAAGAACTGGGTCAGATTTCTTCATAGCCGATTTAAACGCCATTGAACCCGCTATCTTAAACGCCATTTCTGAAGAGTCAACTTCGTGGTAAGAACCATCATACAGAGTAACTTTAACGTCAACAACATTATATCCTGCTAAAACACCCGAAAGCATTGCGCCTTTTATACCATTGTCAACTGCAGGGATATACTCTTTTGGAATAGCTCCTCCAACTATTTCGTTGACAAACTCATAGCCTTTACCCGGATTCGGCTCCACTTTTATTTTAACATGGCCGTACTGTCCGCGTCCACCTGATTGACGAGCATATTTCTCTTCAACATCGGCATTTTTACGAATAGTTTCTTTATAAGAAACCTGAGGCTTTCCTACGTTTGCTTCAACTTTAAACTCACGAAGTAATCTGTCTACAATGATTTCTAAGTGAAGCTTACCCATTCCAGCAATTATTGTTTGACCAGTTTCCTCGTCGGTATAAGCCTTAAAGGTTGGGTCTTCCTCTGCAAGTTTTGCAAGACCTATTCCCATTTTTTCCTGTCCTGCTTTAGTTTTTGGTTCAATTGCAACTCTAATAACAGGTTCTGGGAACTCCATAGACTCCAAAATTACTGGATGCTTCTCATCGCACAGGGTATCACCAGTAGTAGTGTTTTTAAGTCCGACTGCTGCAGCGATATCTCCAGCATAAACCTTGTCTATATCTTGGCGATGATTTGAATGCATTTGAAGAATTCTACCAAGTCTTTCATTGCTGTCTTTAGTGGAATTATAAACAGTAGAACCTGCTGAAATCGTGCCGGAGTAAACTCTAAAGAAGCAAAGCTTTCCAACAAATGGGTCCACTGCAATTTTAAACGCAAGTGCTGCAAAGGGTTCCTCATCTGAAGAAGGTCTTTCTGTTTCCTCTTCTGTATCTGGGTCAATTCCTTTTATTGCCGGAACGTCCTTAGGAGAGGGCATATATGCAACTATTGCATCGAGTAGTTTTTGAACACCCTTATTCTTATAGGATGTACCGCATGTTACTGGCACAACTGCATTTGCAATCGTTGCCTTTCTTATGCATTTTTGTATTTCCTCAACTGATATTTCTTCACCCTCAAGATATTTCTCAAAAATAGCTTCATCTTGGTCAGCAATACTTTCAATAAGTTCAGTATGATATTTTTCAGCCGATTCCTTCATATCTTCAGGGATTTCTTCTACTCTAATGTCTTTTCCAAGATCATCATAGTAAACATAAGCTTTCATTTCTACTAAATCAATTATTCCCTTGAATGTGTCTTCTGCGCCGATGGGAAGTTGAATTGGTACAGCATTACACTTTAAACGTTCCTTCATCATATTAACAACGTTGTAAAAGTCTGCACCCATAATGTCCATTTTATTGACGTAAGCCATTCTAGGTACACCGTACTTGTCTGCTTGACGCCAAACTGTCTCGGATTGAGGCTCAACTCCACCTTTAGCACAAAGCACAGTTACAGAACCATCTAGAACTCTAAGTGAACGTTCAACTTCAACTGTAAAATCCACGTGGCCTGGAGTATCAATTATATTTATTCTATGATTTTTCCAAAAGCACGTTGTTGCTGCTGAAGTTATGGTGATACCACGCTCTTGCTCTTGAACCATCCAGTCCATGGTAGCGGCACCGTCGTGCACTTCTCCAAGCTTATGACTTATTCCAGTATAAAAAAGTATACGCTCAGTAGTTGTGGTTTTTCCTGCATCGATATGAGCCATTATTCCTATATTTCTTGTCATATCGAGCGATACTTTTCGTGACATAACATCCTCCTTTTCCAAAATTTATTTTTTAAAATGCTTAAATTTACAAACTATAATTTAATTTAAAAGTATCTGTGCTAAAGCTAAGAAAATTTCCGCAAACCTTCAAAATGGTCATAGTTTTCAGTTTAACCAATTTACCAACGATAATGCGCAAAAGCTTTATTTGCTTCAGCCATCTTGTGAGTATCTTCACGCTTCTTAACGGCAGCTCCTGTACTTTTAATAGCATCTAAAATTTCTGCAGAAAGTCTTTGAATCATAGTTTTTTCAGAACGAAGTCTTGCATATCTTGTAAGCCATCTTAAGCCCAGTGTTTGTCTTCTATCAGCTCTGACTTCTATTGGAACTTGGTAAGTGGCTCCGCCAACTCGGCGAGCTTTGACTTCTAAAGATGGCATAATATTTTCCATTGCCTCTTCAAATACTTCAAGAGGTTCTCTTCCAGTCTGAGTTTGAACGATTTCAAATGCTTTATAAACTATTTTTTGTGCTATTCCTCTTTTGCCGTCAACCATGATATTGTTTATAAGACGAGTTACAAGTTTTGAACCATAAAGTGGGTCTTGTAAAACATCGCGTCTCATAACTCTTCCTCTTCTTGGCATAAATCTTCCCTCCTTCACATCGAATGATATCATCGGTACTCGAAAGTAATTTAGCTTCCGCCAGCCAATACAGTTGTGGTCAACTTAAAAATAATTTATAAAACACTCCTGTATGGCGCTTTAGTTTAAAACTATTTCATGCTCTTACTTCTTTTTACCTGATGCCTGTTTTGCTGCGCCTCCTGCTTTAGGACGTTTTGCACCATACTTAGAACGCGCTTGCATACGCTTTGCTACTCCTTGAGCGTCGAGAGTACCTCTTATTATGTGGTAACGCACACCTGGTAAGTCTTTAACACGTCCTCCTCTTATGAGTACAACGCTGTGTTCTTGAAGATTATGTCCGATTCCGGGGATATAAGAAGTTACTTCAAGACCATTTGAAAGACGTACCCTGGCAATTTTTCTAAGTGCTGAGTTAGGCTTTTTGGGCGTTGCGGTTTTAACAGAAGTACATACCCCTCTTTTTTGCGGAGAAGTTTGCTCAATGGAAGTTCTTTTTTTAGAATTCCATCCTCTTAAAAGCGCAGGAGCTTTTGCCTTTTTCTCTTGGCTTTTTCTACCTTTGCGCACTAGCTGATTAAACGTTGGCATACTACACCTCCTCAATAACATTTTAAAATTTTGTATTGAATACCTTCCTAAAAAGTTTAAATCAATACATTTTTTTATTTTAACATTATAAAGTGGAATTTGTCAATAAACAAATTGGGAATTTAAAGATTTAAAAAATGCTTCGAGATTTTCTCTTCCTTATGTAATTGAAAAGCTTTTTAATTCCAAATACATCACTAATTAAAGTTGCAGCTAATCCGGCCCCGGCAGCAACCGAACCTGCAACTATCGTTCCTTCAACTCCATATGAAGCAATAGTCCCAAATAATTCACCGTTTTCGCCATGATTTGCCATCCACTTTGCAGCAGCTAGACCCGCTGAGCTACTGATATTATAAATAGGACCAGCATGAGATTCATATCCACTCGGGCCGTAAGGATCACCATTTTTATTTACCCAGCTTCTCCTCCCTCCAACGCATCGAGCAGCTAATTCGTCAGAAACCTCTTCTACTTTAAAAAATAGACCTTCTTTTATCTTAAAGATTTCTTTAGCAGACTCGCTTTTTTCACTTAATCCTATAAAATTTTTATTTTCCATGCTATAAGTAACCTCCCTACTTTAAACTTAGAAAAATCTTAAAATTAAGAGTATACCTATAAGCACACTCTTAACCAAGTTTGTATTAGAATAATTTATTTAGAAGCAATTTTATCTTTGGCGTAATTTTTTTATTCCCTTTTTTGCAGCATGAACAACTTTTTTAATTCCCACTGCAGTACCAATTGTTGTTGCTGCTAAAGTGGCGCCAGCACCCAATAGCCCTATACCAACAGCTCCTTCAGTCGCATAGGCCGCAAGTGTTCCTGCAGTATCTGCTTGGTTTGCATTCATACCACTTTGCAAAGCTAAACGTGCAGTGGATATCCCTACGTTGTCAGTAAGATTTGCTATTAAACCTTTTTGGGGATCAAAGTTGTTCGTAAGTGGGTATATAAGACTACTATTATTAGCATAACCATGCCCAACTCCAACCCATCTAAGCTCTCCCCCTGTGCACTTTTCAATTTCCTCTTTAGACATATTTGCAACTTGCAAAAATAAATTTTCTTTTCCTTCAAAAACATCTTTAGCATCTTTTTCTGAAATTTCTACCCCCGCATTTTTAAACACCTCTGTAACTTCCTTAGCGTCATTAACCTCAAGAATTTTTTCAGCAATGCTTGTTTCTTTTAACTTTTCAATTACTTTTTCATCCATTTTAATTTGCCTCCTTTAATTTTTTCATTTGTATTATATATAATGAAATCGCATTAGTCAATAATTTTTATGAAAATTTTAAAAACTTTTTCTTTTTATAGTTCAAATTAATTAAAACCTTTCAATTTTTAAAATTAGTCTCACTGTAAAAAACTTTGCAGAAGTAATATAGGGTTTTTGTGTCATAACTTGTTTAATAGAGAAATAGTTATTATAATAAACTTAAGTAAAACGCTTATTTTAGAAAATAAAAGATAACTTAAAATTAGATGAGGTGTAAAATTTGGCAAAGGGAATCACCATTAGAATGCAACGCAGATCAATGATAGTACTAGTTATCCTAGTTTTTCTGGGATTTCCTATGCTTGTGTGTAGGCTAATAGCTTTGCAGATGTTTCAAGGAGAATACTTACAAAAAATGGCGTCTCAACAACAGCTTCGAGATACTAAAATAAATCCTCGAAGAGGAACTATTTTTGACCGTAATATGAATCCTTTAGCTCAAAGCGCCACGGTCTGGACGGTTGTCCTTGAGCCCTCGTACATAGATAGCGAAGAAAAACGTGAACTTATTTGTAGTGGCATGAACGAAATATTAGGAGTTGAAAAAGAAAAACTTATAAAACTCTCAAAAAAGAAATCCTGCTATACAATTATCAAAAAGAAAGTTGAAAGCGACGTCAAAGACAAAATAGTGGATTTCAAAACTAAAAATGGTATAACTAGCGGTCTTAGACTCATTGAAGATTATAAAAGGTACTATCCTCTTAAAAATTTTGCCTCTACTGTAATTGGATTCACAGGTGCCGACAGTCAAGGTCTTGCAGGAGTTGAAGCGTCATATGAAAAAGTTCTAAGAGGTGAGCCAGGTAGAATTTTAACCGCTCGTAATGCCCTTGGTACGGAAATGCCTTTCGAATATGAACAGCGCCTCGACCCTACTCCTGGATGTAGTCTTAAGCTTTGCATAGACGAAGCTATTCAGCGATTTATGGAAAAAGCAGTTGAAGAAGGAATTAAAACTCATAAGGTTCAAAATAGAGCTGCGGCTATTGCTATGGACGTAAATACTGGGGAAATACTAGGAATGGCTGTAAAAGGTGACTTCGATGCCAATGAGCCGTTTAAAATCGCAGATCCAGCCATAGAAGAAAAAATTGCTGCTCTTCCAGAAGAAGAAAAAGCAAAAGCAAAAAATCAGGCACTGAGTCAGCAGTGGAGAAATAAAGCTGTGAGCGATACATATTATCCTGGATCAGTATTCAAAATGGTTACCGCTTCCATGGGATTAGAACTAAACGTCGTAAATGAAAGCTCTAATTTTAACTGCAATGGCTCAATTAAACCCTTTGAAGGTGCAAAACCCATAAGATGCCATAAACACAGTGGACATGGTTCTCAAACTTTCGTGAAAGCACTTTGCAATTCATGTAACCCTGCATTTATAACGTTAGGTCAGAGAATTGGAGCGGAAAACTTTTTTAAATTCTATAAAGATTTTGGATTCCATAGCAAAACCGGTATAGACCTTCCAGGAGAATCGGGTGATATATTCTTCAGTGCCGACGGTTCTATGGCCCCAACAGACCTTTGCGTCGCTTCTATGGGACAAAATTTTAGTATAACTCCCATTCAAATGATAACTGCAGCAGCTGCAATAGCTAATGGTGGTAATTTAGTGCAGCCTCATGTTGTTAAGGAAGTACTAGATGAAAACGGAAATACAGTAAAAAAAATAAACCCCGCTCCTAAAAGAAGAGTAATTTCAAAGGAAACTGCCCGGAGAGTTACTGCTATGCTCCACGAAAACGCTACTAATGGAGCAGCGCGAAATGCCTATATTCCAGGCTATAGAGTTGCTGGTAAAACGGGGACTTCTCAAAAAATAGGTCTTTCCGCTCCTGGTCAAATGGATTATATATCCTCATTTTGCGGATTTGCACCTGCTGATGACCCAAAAATTGTAATGCTTGTTTTCTTCGATACCCCCAAAGGCGATCACTACTACGGAGCAGCTGTTGCAGCACCGGCTTTTGTAACTGCTATGCAGGATATTCTGCCTTACATGGGAATCGAAAAAGTATATAGCGAAGAAGAACTTGAAAAAATAAATACAGTAGTTCCAGAGCTTATAGGTAAAAGTGTTGGAGAAGCCAAAAACACTGCCGCTTCACTTTCACTTAGAGTTGTAGTAGTTGGAAATGGCGATAAAGTAATCTCTCAAATTCCAGATCCGTCAAGCCATATTCCAAAAGACGGAAAAATAATATTACACACCGATTCCTCATCATCATCCAGCATTAAAGTTCCAAAACTTGTAGGACTTACTCCTGCAGAAGTAAATAAAATTGCATCTCAGCTGGGCTTGAACATTAATTTCTCCGGCATTAAACTAGAAGAGCAGGGGGTGGCATCAACTGCGCAAAGCATTCCAGAAGGAACAGAAGTCCCGATGGGTACAGTAGTAACTGTAAACTTCATTCATCATGACTCCACAGATTAGCTTTAAAAAATAAAATGAACTTTAATATCAAGGAGGAAAACATTAAAATGAATAGCTATGGAATATCAGCCGCAATTTCCGCTACTTTAGCTTTTATTATATCCGTTGTTTTAGGAAAAATCTTTATCCCTATTCTTCATAACCTCAAATACGGTCAAACTATTTTAGAAGTTGGTCCTTCATGGCATAAAAATAAGCAAGGGACTCCGACCATGGGAGGAATAGTATTTATTGTAGGGATTTTAATTTCCACTTTAATTTGCGTCCCTACATATTATAAACTCTCAGAAACAAACGGAAGCTTGGTTTATGAAACTCCCGTAATGATGACTAAAATATTTGCAGGTCTAGGGATGGCTCTCGGATTCGGAGTTATAGGGTTTATAGATGACTATGTAAAAATCAGAAAAAAACAAAATCAAGGGCTTACTCCAAAGCAAAAATTAATACTCCAATTCGGAGTTGCAGCTTGCTACTTGTTTTGCGTATACAACGTAAATAAAATAAACGGAGGAGAAAGTCTTACAAAAATAAGCATACCTTTCTTTGGTATACTCGATTTTGGTGAAATGGGACTTGGATTTATATATTGGATTTTGTGTTCACTGCTAATTGTGGGGATAGTCAATGCAACAAACTTTACCGATGGAATTGATGGTCTCAACACTTCAGTGACTTTCTTTGTGGCTATCTTCTTTATGATAATAACAAATCTTTTAGGGATGTTTGGACTTAGCCTCGAAGCTGCAGCTTTAGCAGGAGGATGCTTAGGATTTCTAGTATGGAACCTTCATCCAGCAAAGGTTTTTATGGGCGATACCGGTTCACTGTTTCTCGGTGGCATGGTCTGCTCTCTGGGACTTGGCGCAGAGCTTCATATTCCGCTAATAACTTTATCCTTTGTGTATATCTGCGAAATTCTTTCAGTTATACTGCAAGTAATATATTTTAAGTTTACTCATGGCAAAAGACTTTTTAAAATGAGCCCTATTCACCATCACTTTGAGATGATAGGCTGGAGCGAAAATAAAATATGTATAGTTTTTAGTTTGACAACTATAGCTTTGGGAATAATTTCTACATGGCTTGCGATATCCAGAATATAAGGCACGTGAAATGAGGAGGAACTTATGAAAGCAAGAAGAATGAAAAGAACTTTAGCTAAAAGCCCTGAAGCGGAACTTTCGGTCGAAAAAACTGCTCATTCCAAAAAGAAAAATAAATTTAGAATTTTTTCTAAAATGAAAGTAATGTCATTGCGTTCAGGGATGGATATCCCTTTTTTATTTCTAGTACTTACCATACTTGTAGTTGGAGTTATAATGATGTTTTCTGCAAGCTACCCTTATGCTTTTTACCACAATCACGATAGCTTCTTTTTTATAAAACGTCAGTTAATATTTGCAATTTTGGGCGTAGTCTCTATGATTATGGTTTCAAACATCGATTACACAAGTCTTCATAAACTTACAGTCCCGCTGCTTGGGACTTCATTCGTACTTTTAATTTTAGTTCTTTTTATGCCCGCTATGAATGGTGTTCACAGATGGATACAGCTAGGAACCGCTAGTTTTCAAGCCTCTGAAATAACAAAGTTTGCAATTATCCTTTCATTTTCACATTTCATCAGTCTAAATCTTCACCGCATGCACACATTTAGATATGGTATTCTTCCATACTTACTCATTCTTGCTCCAACAATAGTTCTTTTGGCTCTTGAACCCCATATCTCATGCTCTGTAATAGTAATCTTACTTGCAGCCGGCATGCTTTTCATCGGAGGAGTAAAACTCAAATGGTTTGGGATGGTAATAGGAGCTATAGCCTCAGCACTAATTTACCTAGTTTTATTTACAGATAAACTCACATATGCTAATAATCGTATTGCAGGATGGCTCGACCCCTTCGGCTCTTCTTCTGGAGTTGATACATGGCAGACTCGTCAGGGACTTTATGCCATAGGCTCAGGTGGTATATTAGGTCTTGGACTTGGTAATTCCAGACAAAAATATCTTTATATCCCCGAACCACAAAACGACTTTATATTTTCAGTAGTATGCGAAGAACTAGGATTCGTCGGAGCTGTGCTTATACTACTTTTGTTTGCACTTTTAGTTTGGAGAGGAATGCTAATTGCCATAAGAGCTAAGGATAAGTTCGGAATGCTTTTGGGAATAGGCTTAACCGCTCAAGTTGGACTGCAAGTTATACTAAATATAGCTGTGGTTACAAATACTATTCCAAATACCGGTATAAGCTTACCGTTTTTTAGCTATGGAGGTACATCCTTAATGATGCTACTTGCTCAAATGGGAGTAATTCTCTCAATTTCAAGATCATCAAGAATGGAAAAAAGCTAAAAAATAAAATTATGGAGGAAAATTATGAACATTATATTCGTAGGCGGTGGAACCGCTGGACATATAAATCCCGCTTTGGCTTTAGCAGACTATGTGAGAAAAATCGACCCTAAATCCAATATCTTATACGTTGGGGCTAAAGGAGGTATGGAAGAAAGTCTAGTTTCTAAATCAAATTTTAAATTTGAAGGAATAACTATCTCAGGATTTTCTAGAAAACTTAATTTTAACTCTATAAAAAAGAATATAATCACCATTAAAAATATAATAATATCAAGTTTTGAGTCCAGAAGAATCATAAAAAACTTTAATCCCGATATTTGTATAGGTACTGGAGGATATGTATGTGGACCTTTTTTAAGAGAAGCAGCAGCTTTAAAAATTCCTTTCTTAATACATGATTCTAATTCTTACCCAGGTCTCACAACTAAACTTCTTGCAAAGAAAGCAACTAAAGTATTAATCGTAAATGAAGAAGCCAAAAAATACCTCCCCGAAAATTTAGATATTTTAGTCACAGGAACACCAGTCCGAGAAAGGATATTTAGCTTTAATAAAAACGAAGCACGAAAAAGTTTAGGTATAAATAATAATAAACCTGTTATTCTTTCTTTCGGAGGAAGCTTAGGAGCTAAAGCTATAAATGAAGTTATGCTAAAGATTATGATAAGCCATAAGAGTAAGTTTAATTTTATACATAGCTTCGGAAAAAAAGGCCAATCACTCATCGAAAATTTAAAGCTCAAAGGTATAGACGTCCTAAACGATCCGCATTATATAGTTAAAGAATATATAGATAACATGCCTGAATGCCTGGCTGCTGCAGATTTAATTATATGTAGGTCTGGAGCTACAACATTAAGTGAAATTCAAATTTCTCAAAAACCAGCTATACTTATCCCTTCTCCAAACGTCGCCGAAAATCATCAGTACTATAACGCTCTCGCACTTACAAAATCTAACGCTGCAAGTATGATTGAAGAAAAAGATTTAACTCTAGAAAGTCTCTCGGGTGAAATAGAAAGAGTTTTAGATGATTCTCAAAAAATATATCAAACCTACTCTGAAAACCTTAAAAAAATCGCTATAACTGACTCAACTCAAAGAATATATAAAATTATAATGGAGATATCAAATTCAAGGAGGAAATAAATTGGATTATTCAGCTCAAATGGAAAAAATGTGCAAAATAAACTCTTGTCCATCTCATGGATGTTCTCCAATTCCACAAGAAGGAAAATGGCAAAAAGCTTGTGAAATTTCAGATATTTCTGGTCTTTCACATGGAATAGGAAAGTGCGCGCCGCAGCAAGGTGGATGCAAACTGACTTTAAACGTCAAAAATGGAATAGTTGAAGAAGCACTAGTAGAAACTATTGGGTGTTCCGGTATGACCCACTCCGCAGCTATAGCAGGAGAAATTCTACCTGGGAAGACACTTTTAGAATGCCTCAACACGGATTTAGTGTGCGACGCTATAAATGACGCTATGAAACAAATATTCCTTCAGCTAGTATATGGGCGGTCTCAAACAGCTTTTTCAAAAGGAGGTCTACCTATAGGGTCTGCAATGGAGGACCTCGGAAAACAAAAATCCTCTCAAGTTGGAACAGTATTTAGCACTAAAGCAAAAGGTGTGAGATATATGCAAACCACCGAAGGCTACATACTCTCACTGGGACTAGATCAAAATGATGAAGTAATTGGATATAAATTTGTAAATTTTGGACTTATGATAAGTGAAATTAAAAAAGGTACCCCCCCAAATGAAGCTTACGAAAAAAGCCTTGGAATTTACGGACGTTTTAACGAGGCTTTAAAATATGTTGACCCAAGATTAGAATAATATAAAAAATCCTAAAGAAAGGATAAAAAATCAAATGAAAGATAAAATCAATTTCGAAGGTATTAAGCGCAGAGAACCACAAATTCAGAAATGTCTTGAAAAACACGGCATCGAAAGTCTAAAAGCTGCAAAAACTATCTGCGAAACAGTTGGAATATTTCCAGAAAAAATAGTCAAAGAAATTCAACCTATAGCCTTTGATAACGCCGCATGGGCATATACCTTAGGATGCGCTATTGCTATAAAAAGCTCTGTAAAGTCAGCAGCAGAAGCAGCAACGTGTATTGGTGAAGGACTTCAAGCATTTTGCGTTCCGGGGTCGGTTGCAGATTCTCGTAAAGTGGGTATTGGACACGGCAATCTAGCAGCAAGACTTTTAACAGAGTCCACAACGTGCTTTGCATTCATCGCAGGACACGAATCCTTTGCAGCAGCAGAAGGAGCAATTGGTATAGTAAACTTCGTAAATAAAGTCCGTAAAACTCCTCTTAGAATAATACTAAACGGTCTTGGGAAAGACGCAGCTTATATAATATCTCGTGTGAATGGATTTACATACGTTCAGACTGAATTTAATCTTGAAAACCATAATTTAAAAATTTTAGAAGAAAAGAGTTTTTCAAATGGTAAAAGAGCACTTATAAAATGTTATGGCGCAAACGAAGCAACGGAAGGTGTGGAAATACTAAAGCATGAAAAAGTTGATATCTCTATAACGGGTAATTCAACTAACCCTACAAGATTTCAACATCTCGTAGCAGGAATGTATAAAAAGTGGACTTTAGATAAAAATTATCCGTACTTTTCCATTGCATCTGGCGGAGGCACTGGTCGAACACTTCATCCAGACAATATGGCCGCTGGTCCGGCTTCGTATGGACTAACAGACTCTATGGGCAAAATGCATGGAGATGCACAGTTTGCGGGGTCTTCTTCTGTGCCTACCCACGTTGATATGATGGGATTTATTGGAATGGGAAATAACCCCATGGTTGGTGCAACAGTAACATTCGCAGTTAAATCATATCAATCTGTAATTAGTTTATAGTAGATAAAAATTTCAAAAATTTACGAATTTAGTGTCAATTTTTACCGGGGGGGCGCATATTATATTTAAAACTAATTTAACATTCTTAATACACAATTCTCATTGACTTAAATTTATCATTTTGATAGCATGAGGGTGAGAATTATTAAATTAGTAGGTGATACTGTGGAAAACAAAGAATCAAAAGACCAAAAAAATTCTTTTAAACTCAGTAGTTTTATCAAGAAAAAAATTTTAGGAATGTATGGGATTAAAAAAAGCTCTACTTCCTATTCTCCCCCTGAAGATTTGGATTCAACTGAAAATCCAATTTCCAGTCTCTTGCCCCACGAGGATAATAAATTATAAATTTTTAAATATTTAAGGCTCTATCTTCAAATACTAAGATAAAAATAGTTATCTTGGTATTTTTTTATGAAGGAGCGATCGTTTTTATGGCAAAAAGAATTGGTAAATACACAATCCAAATGCAAAATCACCCTACTTTAAAAAACTTTGCAGCTACTTGCGGCAAAAAAGAATCAGAAGGACCACATGGTAAACAGTTTGATAAAATATTTGAAGATACTACTATGCAAGAATCTTCTTGGGAAAAAGCAGAAAGCAGATTGCAAACTGAAACCGTTAAAATTTTACTAAAAAAAGCAGACATGGACCCTTCGGAAATAAACTATATTTTTGCAGGAGATTTATTAAATCAATGTATGTCATCTTCGTTTGGACTTAGATCATTAAACATTCCATTTTTGGGTCAGTTTGGAGCTTGCTCTACTATGGCGCAGTCACTATTTTTAGCTGCTACTAGCATCGAGGCAGGAATTGCAGACTACTCCGTTGCTGTAACTTCTTCGCACTTTTGTTCCTCCGAAAGGCAGTTTAGATTCCCTCTTCAATACGGTGGACAGAGAACACCAACCGCTCAATGGACAGTCACAGGTTCAGGAGCAATTTTAGTTAGTAAAAAGCAAGAAGGACCTAAAATTAATTACTGTACTATTGGAAGAATAACCGATCTCGGAATTAAAGACGCTAACAATATGGGAGCAGCTATGGCTCCCTCAGCCGCTAAAACTATTTTAAGCTTCCTGGAAGATACGAACACAAATCCAAATGACTACGACTTGATTTTAACCGGTGACCTTGGAGAAGTAGGGTCTTCCCTTCTTAAAAAATTATTAAAAAAAGAAGGCGTCGCTCTAGAAGACAACTACAACGATTGCGGCCTTATGATATATTATAAAGAAAAACAAGATGTTCACGCCGGAGGCTCAGGATGCGGTTGCTCAGCTTCTTTACTTTGCTCTTTGATTTTAAATAAAGTGAAAAAAAGAGAACTGAAAAATATTCTTTTTATAGCTACCGGAGCATTGATGTCTCCAACTTCAGCTCAGCAAGGAGAAACTATTCCTGGCGTTGCCCACCTTATAAACATAGTTGCAGATTAACGCTAAACAAAATTTCCCCACCTTTTTGGTGGGGATTTTTATATACTTATAATTTTTCGAGATTTACTTTAGTAACTCTATCTTCTTATGCTAATTAAACTAGAATTTAAGAAGCTCCAAGCCTAACTATTCTTTACAGATGATGATTTACGGAGCTGTTGGTCTATATAATTTATGGCATCCTCATAACCATTTTTTAATAATAAATCATTTAATTCTCCGAGGGCACGTAAAGCGTTGCGTTCTTCATTTTGAGCTTCTGATCCTTTAAATTTAATTACATCATTTAATATACAAGCGCTAAACTTAAGAATTAAACACTGTACAAACTTACTATATGAAATGCTACTGTTGGAATTTTGAAGTAAAGATTCATTATTATAAATAAGATTTATTACAGATTGATATTTAGTTGTATCAGTTTTAAAACGTTTACAAGTATCAGATATAAAGTCTACCAAAACGTTCCCCTTAAATTTATTATCGTCCGAATTTTCAATTTTAATTATCGCACCAATCACATCTTTAACAAATCCGTAAGAAAGTGATTCAATAAAACCAAACAAATTTGAAATTTTCCTTTCAGGTTTTAAATTTGCAGTAACCTCTTTCAATCTTTCTTCAAGTCTAGCATCTAGTTTTTCTGAGCCCTTCTTCACTTCAACTGCAGGCGCACTCTTCTCAGCTTTGCCGTTTTTACTTACCACTTCTCCGCCAGATTTTTTAGGGGTTAATACTGAAGAGCTTTTATCTGCATCGACTCGAGTTAAAAAAAGAAGACCTGCACCTACTGCACCAAAAGAAAGTAGGGACACTGCTGTATTTTTAGCTACTTTTGAACTACCCGTGTTAATGCTACTGCTAACAGAAGGTTTAGCTGGACTAGAAGATACCAAAAACTCAGCAGCAACTTGAGAACATGGTGATACAGCACTCAATAAACCTAAACTCGCAGAAACTATTGCTATAGATTTTTTCATATATTTTATTCCTCCTATTGCTTCACTCAATCTAAGATTAATAAATAAACTATCTGCTCTTTATTTAATAATAGCATAACTCAAACCAAATGTCAAGTCATATTTTAATCAATTTTTCCTGCTTCTTGAAATTAAAATCAGTCTCAGCAAAGAAACAAGTGCTGCAAAGGTCGCAGCAACATAAGTAAGTGCAGCAGCTGTTAAAACTTTTTTTGCCGCTTCTTTTTCCTCATCACAAAGAATGCCCGTTTCTTCTATAGATTTCAGTGCACGACGGCTTGCATTAAATTCAACGGGTAAAGTTACTATTTGAAAAATTACTGCTAAAGAAAAAAATAATATGCCTAAATTAATAGCAAATCCCCACCGAGGAACCAGTAGTCCTAAAATTACTAGCGGCATTGCCAAATTAGATCCAATTTGAGATATTGGAACCAGCATATGGCGAAGCTTTAGGGGAAAATATTCTTGATCATTTTGAACGGCATGACCTGATTCATGAGCAGCTACGCTAACTGCTGCAACCGTTGATGCACTGTATACCTGCTCCGAAAGACAAATCTTGCGACTTCTAGAATCAAAATAGTCCGTAAAATATCCACGAGTATGCTCAACAGAAATACCTTCAACATTATTATATTCAAGTACTCGCCTTGCAGCTTCAGCACCGGTTAGTCCTTGTTTACAGCGCACTTTTGAATACTTACTAAAAGCATGCTGCACTTTAAAATGCGCATACATCGAAACTATAACTGATAAAATCATAAATAACCAATAGCTGCTGTCATTATAACCATAGTAATATCCATACATATTCTTTTCCTCCTTGGTTTTATATACTTAACAACAATTTTAAGTGGTGCCTTAAATCGACGATTTATATTATACCTATTAATTATAATAATATCAAACTCGTTTTTACAGTATGATAAGAATTACTCTTAAAATGCCCAATTGAAGGAATTTTACAAAGGAGGCAAGATTCATCTTGAAATTTTCAGTAATTGAAATAAATTCTTCCTAAATCTCTTGACATAATCATATTAAAAATGATAGAATCTATAAAGGAAATATATTAATTATTTCCATAAATTTTTAAAAATTCAGGAGGTTGAATAGTTATGTCACTTATACCTTATTTACCCTACGACTTCGATTTATTCTCTTCTCCATTTGAAAATATGTCTAGCTGCTCAGGAATTAAAAGCGTTATGAACACAGACATAGCAGAAAACGAAGATGGTCTAGAATTTACTATGGACCTTCCAGGAATCAAAAAAGAAAATGTTAAAATTACTCTCGAAAAGGGAATTCTAACCATTTCCGCTTCTACTCATTCTGAAACAGAAGAAAAAGATCAAAAAGGTAAATGCATACGTAGAGAACGCCACAGCGGAGAATTTACAAGAAGCTTTAGTGTTGATAAAAATTTAACTAAGGATGACGTAAAAGCTAAATTAGAAGATGGCGTCCTGACTTTAACCTTACCTAAGAGCGTTGAAAAATCCTCTGAATCTAATATAGTAGAAATTCAATAATCAAGTTTAATAAAGACGGCACTTCCAAAGTTAAGACTCTGGGAGTGCTTTTAAATTATTTATTTTTAATTTTACTAAGCTAAAGCTTACAATGTTTTTGAATACATATCATAGTAAATTCCACGTTTTAAAAGCAGTTCTTCATGCTTACCCCGTTCTTCGATTCTACCATCTTTTACGACTAGTATTAAGTCGGCATTTTTTATAGTACTGAGTCTATGTGCAACTATCACTGAAGTTTTTTTGCATAAAGCTTTAGCTAAAGATTCTTGAAGACAGCTTTCTAAAGAAGTATCTATAGATGAAGTTGCTTCATCTAAAATAAGTATTAATCGCTTTGAAAAAGCCGCTCTCGCTATACAAATTATTTGTTTTTGTCCTTCTGAAAGATTAGAAGCGCTTTCTTGAATAACAGTATCATAGCTCGATGGCAAAGAATTTATAAAGCTATCTAACCCTAAAAACTCTACAGTCTGGATTACGTCTTCATTAGAAGCACTTAAATTACCATATCGAATGTTTTGCATTACTTCAGAACTATAAAGCCATGAGTCTTGAGTAACTATTCCAAAATACTTTCTATATTCCTTGATATCCAAAGAGGTTATATTTTTCCCTCCAATAAAAATACTTCCAGACGAAACATCATAAAACCTCATAAGAAGGTTGAGGATAGTTGTTTTACCGCCACCTGTCTCTCCGACTATTGCCACGCTCTCTCCAGACTTAATTTTAAAAGATACCCCTTTGAGTACCATTTTGTTCGGATCATATCCAAAACTTACATTCTTAAACTCAATATCTAAATTTGAAAAGCTGCAGCTTTCAGACGCTTTGCTTTCTTCAGGAGCGTCCAGTAGCTCAAATATTCTTTGACTGGCAGCAAATGCGGTTTGAAAGTTTCCGGAAATTGCAGATATATCTATCAAAGGCTGAGTGATTTTACTTGAATAAGCTATAATTGCAGTTATGTCTCCAATTTGCATTCGTTTCACAATTGCGAGATACCCACCAACAACGCAGCACACTACATACAGTAGATTTGATAAAAAGCCCATCGAAGGACCCATAAGCCCTGATAAAAAATTAGCACTATCCGAGTCTTGCTTTAAAGAGAAATTTATAGCGTCAAATTTGTTCTTCAAGTAATTTTCCATTCCAAGAGCTTTAACCATTTCATACCCTGAAAAAGTCTCTTCTAAACATCCATTCATTTCTCCTAGCTTTTTTCTATAGCTTAAAAAGTATTTCTGCGAAATTTTTAATATTAAACTTACTAATCCTAACATCAAGGGAAGAATCACAAAAAAAAGAAGAGTTATTTCCCAGCTTATAGAAACCATCATGAAAAAAGTACCAATTCCTAAAATCAACGACGAAATAGTACTGCAAATGCTACCAATAAGATTAGTACCTAAAGTTTCAGCGTCACTAACAGCGCACGAAAGTAAATCTCCACGCTCTCTTTTCTCTAAGTATTTAAAAGAAACCTTATTTATTTTTGACGAAATTTCATTTCGAATATCATATACCATTCTTACTGAAACTTTAGTAAGAAAGTATCTTCCCAAACATGAACAAAGTGCATCGATGGAATATAAAACAAGTAAAAAAGAAAGCAATTCGAATATGTAATTCATGTCCACACTTGGGTTCCCCACTGCATCAACGGCCGAAAGAGCAGTAATTCCTTTGCCAGAAAGCTTTGGGCTAAATACTCCAATTAAAGATTCTACAACGCAAAAAAATATAATAGCTATTATTTCTATTTTATATTTTAAAAAATAATTGAAAGTTCTTTTCCATATTTTCTTAGAATTATTCACTTTCTCTCTTTTCATAATTTACTCCCCATCTGCACTTCAAACATTTTCCTATAAACTTTGCAATTTTCAAGGAGCTCTTGATGTACCCCTATACTAACGACTTTTCCTTCACGGAGTACTATTATTTTATCTGAGTTTTTTATTGTGCCTATACGCTGAGAAACTAAAAATATAGTTTTATTTTTTAAATATTCTAAAATAGCATTTCTCACTAAAAATTCAGTTTTAAAGTCTAGAGCTGAAAACGCATCATCAAATATATAAATATCTGCTTTCTTTATAATTCCACGTGCAATTGAAAGACGCTGTTTCTGTCCACCAGAAAGATTGCTTCCAGACTGTAAAACTGGCGTTTTTAGTCCCTCGTCTTCTACAAGCTTATCCAGATTTACTATTTTCAAAGCGTTTTTCATTTCATCTTCCGATAAATTTAAATTTCCAAACTTTAAGTTAGACTCAACCGTTCCAGAAAATAAGAAAGGTTTTTGAGAAATGTAACTTACTTTTTTAAGCATGTCCTCTCTTTTGAAATACTTTACATCTTTCCCATCAAATTCAATTTTACCTTCTGAAGGGTCATAAAATCCTAAAATTAACTTTAAAAGACTGCTTTTCCCAGATCCAACACTTCCCACTATAGCGACAGTACTCCCAGAATCTATCTTAAAGCTAACATCTTTTAGCGCAGGGCTTAAATCTTTTGCATAGCTAAAACTAACACCCTTGAACTCTATACACCCAGCCGTCTCATCCTTTAGCTCCAGCGACCTATTTATTTCTTTTAATTCAAGAGGACTATCTAAAATTTCAGAAATTCTTTGCATAGAAACGAAAAAACGTGGTATCATCGAAAGAATGAGTGACATCATCACAAATGCTCCAAGTATCAAAAGAGTATACTGCATAAAGGCAACAACTTCTCCAACTTGCATTTCCATAGCATTTACTTTGGCAGAACTAACAAGTAAAATATATACTGTTAAAAAATTAGAAAACACAGTAAGTACGGGAGACATGAGCGCCGTTACATTACTAATAAACAAAGAAATATTAGTAAGCTCGAGACTAGCATTTTTGAATCGATTTTCCTCAAATAATTCGTTGCCAAATCCTCTAATTACCCTAACTCCACTTAGTTGCTCTTTAATTACTAAACTAAACTTGTCCTCTAATTTTTTTATAAGCTCCGTGCGGGAGGATATAAGCTTCATACCGCCAAAAACAATACCTGCACAAATCATTCCACCTAAAATTATTATCCATACCATTGAAGGATTGACAGCTATAGCCATTACTATCCCTCCCATCATCATAACTGGAGGAATAATAAACTGTGTAGCTAGCATCACAAACGATTGAACTTCTTCCACATCATTTGTAAGACGCGTCATTAAAGAGGATGAAGAAAATTCACTAGCCTTGGCATACGAAAAATTCATCAGCTTATAAAAAACATCCTGGCGTAGCTTGCTTGAAATACTTGAAGATATTTGTGTTTTTAGTTTATATATATACACAGTAAAGAGCACTGAAGCTAAAGTTACAATCAGCATAAGCCCTCCTAATTTTAGTATATAGGAGGTTTGATAAAAAATAATTTGATCTAACGACATTACTTCTGCTCTTAGATCTTCCGATTCTATTCCATTTTGTTTTATTCCAACGTCTATTAAGCGCACCATTAGGGACGGCAACATCAAAGAACACATTTGACTCATTACTACAGCTAAAAACATAAAACTTAAATTTTTGATATGAGGTTTAAGGTAAATTAAAAATTTCTTGGCGATTTTAAATTTCAAAAGCATCATTTCCTCACTGGTAATTTACAATCAACATGAGAAAATAATAAGCTAGAAACCTTATTAAATCAAGTCAATATTTTAGATTAATGCGTTTCAACTTTTTCTTTCGCATATTTATTTTTGGTAGCGAATCCTCCGCGAATGTGCCTTTGAGCTTTATTTACTTCTAGTACTTTTTTAACGTTTTTGTAGAGAAAAGAGTTTATATCTTGAAGCCTTTCGGAAACATCCTTATGAACCGTAGACTTAGAAACACCAAAGTGCTTAGCCGTACTTCTAACAGTTGCGTTGTTTTCTACCATATATTCTCCTAACTTAAGAGCACGCATTTCTAGAAGTTCTTTCAAAGAATCCCTCCTAAACTTATACTTTTAAATAATTTATATGTAAAAATTTAGGAACGCATGCCAAACTCAATTAATAAACAAAAAAATAAGGTTTAAAATAAACCTTATTTCTATAGAATAAATATTGCTTTTCTACGACTCCACTTCAACAGAATAAATTTTATTGCTAGGCACTAATTAATTTTTAAAAGGTTACACATCCTATAAAGCATAAAGTTATGTATGAAATATAAAATGTCGTTTTGATTTTTTCTCCATTTAATTCTTACTGACGCGAATTCATCATTTTGCTTGATTAATTCGTCTAAATATTTATATATATCCACTACATTCTTCATAATAATATTATTTCCTTCCTGCAAATCATAACACTCTTCTCTATGATAAACTACCCTTTCTAAATCTAAATCAAAATTCCGGGAATATATATCAATTATATTATTAAGCTCACATATCTTATAATATGCCGCAGATAGGCTTCTCATAGACTTTAAAGAATTTTCGTTATCTTTAAATATATTCCGCATATCGTCTAAAATTTCCAAGTAGAAATTCAATATAGCATCTGCTTTATGGATAAATACCATATTAACTCCTTTCATAGATCTATTAATTACTTCATAATCTTCCCCATTTGGCTCCTCAAAAGAATATGTCCGCATCATTTCATTCTGCAATTGATCTTCCTGTTCATCTCCATCTGCTAGTACATGTGGAGTCAGACTTAATCCTAAAAATATGTAACATAAAAATTTTTTTATAAACTTTAAAGTTTTCATTTTTCTTTTTCCTCCTATAAAACTAAAATCATGTTTTAAATCATATCATATGACACCTACAATGTCAATAAAATCTGTAACTTTTTTATCATATATTACCACTAAACACTGTAAATTGACTTTGTAAAATGTAAAAATAAATTTTATTCTCCTTTCTTTGACATACTTCCTACTATATTCATATTATTATTAACATAATAAAAAGTCAAAAAATGAAAACTCAAAAATCTTAAGTATTTATTTGGAGGAAACAAAAAAGTATGTACAAATACAAAAAATCAGGATTCTTAAATCTAATACTTAAAACCAAAAATAAAGCACCATATGTACCAATATTAACCGATAAGAAGCAACCTTATAAAAATAAGCAATCTCAGCAAATCTTTTCAAATTCCGTACGTCTTTTAATATCTATTTTAATACTATTTGGTTCAATTTTGATGATTTGCACTTTTATAAGCACGGAAAATACAAAGAGCGAAAACCGCGAAAACCTAATCTACAATAACCTCATTTGGCCTATTGTTATGCAAGACCCCAGTTCCTTTAATGAAGAAAATCCTCCAAGCAATAAACTAATCCTCGATTCTTCTGTATGGTATAGCGCTATAAATAAAAAAAGTGATTCCTCTTCCTTTAACGAAGAATACAGCTTAGTTTTAAATGAAGAAGAAGTAAAAAATTCTGTTAAAACATTATTTGGTAGTAAAATAGCCTCCAGAGATATTCGGTCTGAAAGCTCGTATTTTTATGATTTTGATGATATAAACAAAAATTTCACTGTTAGACTTGAAGATAGCTATGAAAAATTTTGTCCACACATAATTTCGTCCACACA
Organism: uncultured Clostridia bacterium; assembly: GCA_946566955.1. Lineage (GTDB taxonomy): Bacteria > Bacillota > Clostridia > Oscillospirales > Acutalibacteraceae > UMGS1491. Next base: position 82,650 of record CAMNXD010000004.1, on the reverse strand, counting down.
ACAAAATGACTGTATAATCTTAAGAGTAGGATACATGCTTTCCACAAGTAAGTTTAATGATAAAAATTCTTCTAAAAGCAATCTTAAATTTGAAAAAACTGCTAAATATATACTCAAAAAAGACTTTAGTACTCAAAATTTTTACATCTCTTCACTAGAAGTTTATTCACATTAAAAGATACAAAAGAACAAGCAAAATCAAAAAATTTTCCTCTTCATCCATAAGTAAAAGTATTAGAATAATTATTAAAGTACTATCACTATCACTTAAAAAGCGGCTTACAATACTTGATATCCCCTTCATCTTTGGAGGGGACTTAGTATTTTGTCTAGAACTTTTAACAATCATTTTAGCTGCTTCTTCTTTTACCTCTATTATTTCCCCACTTTCAGAGTGGTTTTTACCTTCATTCTTATAATCTTCTTTGGAAAGATTTTTTGAGCTCTGCGACTTAGATTTCATACGTCTAGCCTCATTTATTGCCTTTTCTCTCATTTTACTCATACCCTCGGGTAAATTGCGATTACTAATATCTCTCACCTCACAAAATTCCAGATCCCTTAAGTATCGGCAAAATACGTACGAGCTGCAAAAGTTTTGAGGAGGTGTCTAATTTTTTGCGCTTCTTTTCTGAGAGTAAAGGTCTTAAGGCATCCAAAAAACGAGTGTATTTGTCTTCTTTATTCATCGAGGATAAAAGAGGTACTATTTTTAGCATCATTTGCATGAGTTCCGGCGAAAAAGAAAAACCTGACGTACTGTTTTCATCATTTTCAGTTTCCTCTTTGTTTTCACCGCTTTCTTCATCGGTTTTTTTTCTTTCAGAGGAATCTAACAGGCCAGTAAGTCCTTTTATAGTATTCATTGTTTCGGGGTCACTTAAAATTTCCGCTATTTTCCCCGTTAGATCCTCCATAGGTTATTTGCCTCCCAAAAGTTTTTTAAGAAGTTCTTGAGCTTTAGGGGTAGAAAGTAATTTTAAAGCTGACTCTTTATTAGAAAGTATTTTTTCAATTTTTTTGGTATTAGTCTTCCCTAAATTTTTAACTAACCCAGAAAGGTCTCCACTACTAGCAGCTTGCTTTAATTTTTCACTACTTATCCCCGTCTTTTTTTCTACCTCTTCTAACATCTCAGGGTTTATATTTTCACTTTTTTCATTCATGAGTTTACCACCTCACTCAGCTTGAGATTTAAGTCCTACTTAAGTTTAGCAACAGAAGTAGGCACAAAAATTTATATGTTCAATCTTTAGAGTATATGAGCTTTACTAATCCTCAATTCCTCAACTATTTAGAGTCAAATTTAAAAAAATATTATAATTATACAAAAACGCTTGACAAATACTTTTTATTATATAGAATATATATTATACTCAAAAATGAGAAAGGGGGCGAGGGAGTAATAAGATATTTAAGTCATTTACTCCCAATGCTATGAACAAAAAACAATTTAATGAAGTGTTTTCCGACGTGGATTTTGTAAGAGAGCTATTGAATCTAGAAACAGGCAGAGATGTTAAAAGGGCTCTTTCCCAAAAAGGAATAAAGCTAACAGACGAAGACCTAGACAGTTTTGCCTGCATTTTAGCAGATGAACTAGAAAACAGAATTAAAATTAAAGAGTTAGCAAGCGCCGAGATAGAACGTGTTACCGGTGGCGCACAAAAACAAGATAGTGAAGAATCACTTTTAATTGTAAAACAGAGTTTAGAATCAAACTCCAATGAAAAAAGTTGGATATTAAATAAAATAAAAGAATCGCAATAAATCATTTATACTGGGTTTTGTAAATGAAAGCTAAGGGTAATTTATAAAGCCAATCAAGTATTTTAATTAAAATTAATTATAATTTTCAATTATATATTGACATTTATATAAATTAAATCATAATCATTTCGGGTGCACACCCAAAATATATTTAAAATATCAAAAGAAGGAAATACTATGCCACTTAAAGAAGCCAATTCAACAAAGCCCAGTCTCAAATTAATAAAAAAACAGGAGGAAGTAATAAAAGCGATCAAAAAGTTAAAAATCGATCCAAATAAAAATTTATTGTCGGAGTTAATAAATTCAGAAGAGGAGCTGGAGGGCCTACAAGGACTTTTATTAAAAAACAACGATGAGGAAAATGTCAACGAAGTAAAAAAAATTAGAAGATTTAAAAAAAGGTTCAGGCTTAAGAAGATATTTAATAGATTTTATTAGTAATTATTGCTTCGAGCTGGATGAATTAATAATATTAAAGGAATTTGATTTTTTTAATGAAATGAAAAAGGAAGCTGAAAGTTTATCAAAAATTATTCCTTCTTATTATATGAAAAAAAAACTTACTTCAAAATCTATATTTATAGATGAAAATGTATGTCTCGCATTAGGTGAATTTTTTGAGAATTTAGCATTGTCAGCTAAAAAATATATAGAAAAATGGTTCAAAAAATCCGACATAAAATTCTTGCAGAATTTTATTATTGAACTAGAAGAACCATCAAAAAAATTAGCGGAAATTTCAGGAAAGGTCAAGAGTTTGTATAATAGTGAGACTGATCTTAAAAAGAAATATTACTCAAAAAAAATTACTGAAGAAAGTCTTATAAAAAAGGCGATGGAATATCGTAAGACTTATAATGAATTTAGATTAGATTATTCTAATTTTTTTATAAAACTCTTTTGCAAAGTGCACCGTATAAAAGAAATAATTGAACATCGTCTTAATTACACTATGGATAATCGTTTTTTATCTTTACCTGATAATTTAACATACAGCAAAACAGCAACTCCTGAAATAAAGCCAGTAGAAGAACCTATATGGATAGAGCTACGCTATTATAATGAATGTCTAAATCACTTAAAGGAAATAAAAAATTTAATGTTTGATAATAATGATTATTCAAGGTGGTTTTCTCATCCCATGTTTAAAAGTCAGAAGGGTAGTCTAAATATAGTTATAAAATCTATAGAAACATTGTTAAAAAACCTTAAAGACAAAACTGTTCTTGATATACTACAAGAAATAGTAGGTATCGATAAGGACATACGTTTAGATCCTCCAATGGAGAACATAAGAGAAGAAAGAAGAAAATACGGCCGTTAAACGGTCGCTTTTAATATAAGTTCTTATGTTTCAGTTATTCTATATCTCAAACACCTTACAATAGGGAAATTACTGTAAAATCTACGTTTAATCGGATAATCCACTTTAAAATCTAAAAATTTATTCAATTTAGTTTTAAACATATACCGATGTCTTCCTACTAAGCTATTATTTTTAAAAATGACTCTACTTGGCTTACTAAGGGAATTCTTATCTAAAAAAACTCAAAAAAAGATTTTATCCCTTTTTCAAATTTTTCTTTTGCGGTTTTTGCCATAACTATATCTCCTTTTACTAAAATTTAGTTGAAAATATAATTATATCATTCATTATATGTGTTTGTAAATATAAAATTGGAGAAATTATATAAAATTTATACTCCCCAGACTAGCCGGGGAGTGCTTTTAATGCTCCAAATTATTTTTTAGCTTTTCAAGCTCTTTTCTAAGTTCTAAAGGTAAATCATCTCCGAATATCTTGTAAAAATCTTCAATTTCCTTTATTTCTTTATGCCACTGAGCTGCATCTAAACTTAAAAGCTCCTTCATATCTTCCTTAGAAGCGTCAATTCCTTCCGTATCAATGTCACCTTCACAAGGTAAAAATCCTATAGGACTTTCTAAAGCTTCTTTTTCTCCTTCGCACCTTTTTAAAATCCAGTCTAGCACTCTTAAATTTTCTCCATATCCCGGCCAAATAATTTCTCCGGATTCATTAGTTCTAAACCAGTTAACACTAAAAATTTTTGGCGCCTTTTCTTTAAGTAGCTTTCCCATTTCAATCCAATGCTTAAAATACTGTCCCATATTGTATCCACAAAATGACTTCATCGCCATAGGATCATGTTTAAGTACTCCAATTTTACCCGTTGTTGCGGCAGTGCTTTCAGAAGATATAACCGACCCAGCAAATACTCCATGATTCCAATTTCGAGTTTCGTATACTAAAGGAGTTGTATTTGCGCGTCGTCCCCCAAAAATTATTGCAGAAATTGGAACGCCTTTAGGATTTTCAAATTCCGGACTAAGCGCTGGACAGTTTTTCGCAGGAGCAGTAAATCTACTGTTAGGATGTGCACCTTTTTCAATCGATATTTTTCCATTCCATGGGCTGCCTTTCCAGTCTAGTGCATTTTCAGGTGGATTATTATCAAGTCCTTCCCACCAGACGGTGTTATCATCTAAATTTTGTACAACATTAGTAAAAATAGCATCATGAGAAGTGGAAGCAAGTGCATTAGGATTTGACTTTGCGTTTGTTCCAGGCGCAACTCCAAAAAATCCATTTTCAGGATTCATAGCCCATAAACGTCCATCCTCTCCAATTCTAAGCCATGCGATGTCATCTCCAACGCACCATACTTTATAACCTTTATTTTTATATTTATCAGGGGGGACAAGCATTGCAAGATTAGTCTTACCACAAGCTGATGGAAAAGCAGCACATATATATTTTGTCTCTTTGCCCGGTCTTTCAATTCCTAAAATCAGCATATGCTCGGCAAGCCACTTTTCTTTTCTACCTAAAAACGAAGCTATTCTAAGCGCAAAACATTTTTTACCTAAAAGCACGTTTCCTCCGTAGCCCGAGTTAACAGAAATTATAGTATTATCTTCGGGGAAGTGGCAGACATACCTATTTTCTGCATCCAAATTACACGAACAATGTAGTCCTCTTACCCAAGTTTCACTTTGACCTATATAGTCTAAAACTTTGCCGCTAACTCTCGTCATAATTACCATATTCAAAACGGCATATATTGAGTCTGTAAGCTCAATTCCAAACCTCGAAAACTTAGAATCAAAGATTCCCATTGAATAAGGCACAATGTACATTGTCTTACCACGATAACTGTCTTTAGCTATACTTAAAACTTTTTCATATGCTAGCTTTGGTTCCCACCAATTATTAGTAGGCCCTGCTTCCCATTGAGTTTTAGTACATATAAAAGTCCTATCCTCTGCACGTGCAACATCGTTTAAAGCACTTCTGCGCAAATAGCATCCTGGATGCTTTTCAAAGTTTAACTTTATAATTTCTCCTTCTTTGCAGGCTTGTTTTCTTAGCTCTTCTAACTGCACTTCAGAGCCGTCTATCCAAACAATTTTATCCGGCTTTACAATTTCTTTCATTTTTTCTATCCAATTAATGATGGATTTGTTATTTGTCATGATAATAATTCTCCTTGAAGTATTTAATTGTCCAAAAATTTAGGATTCATAAACATACTTAAACTAGTATATAATTTTACATGATTCAATCACTTCTTTAAAATCTTAAAAATTATAAGTGAACACAAAAAATTATAACACATATCACCTTAAAAAAATATAGAATAGTAGTGTTTTGATTTTTTGCTATTGACATTCTTAACTAGTTAGAAGATAATGTTCGCATGAAGATGAAAGAATTAAGTATCAAATAGATAATTTTCAGACTTTATTTTTAAAGTAAATATCTAAACTAATATATCGATATTACTAACCAGTAGTTCCATAGGAAGGGAATTTATCCCTTAGGTATTATATGTTAGCTTAAAAAAATTGTGGCTTAGGGGTTTTTATTACATGATAAAAAAAGAGTTTATATGGATTAGTGAATACGGTTTGCATGCACGTCCAGCAGGAAAGTTAGTCAGTATTGCTTCAGAACTCAAGTCGAATATAAAATTAGAAACATCCGATCAATCCGCAGATGCTAAAGGTCTTTTCGGCCTTATGGGATTAAAACTCAAAAAAGACGAAAAATTTACTCTTCATATTGAAGGGTCAGATGAATCCAAAGCACAAAAGATTATTAGTGAATTTTTGACTGAAAATCTAGCTAGAGAAGTACAGGCTTAAAAAATAATGTCTTAAAGCTCGGCATCAAGCGAAAACCTCACAGTGCAGTTTTTTAAAAGGAGAATAATAGATGATTGTCTTAAAAGGTGTTGGGGCATCTGATGGAATTGCTATAGCCCACCTAAACATAGAAAGCAACAACGTTCAAGCATGTGAAAAAAGACTTATTAAAGATGTAGAGCTTGAATTAAAACGCTATGAAACCGCTAGAGAGCAAGCTATTTGCTATACAAAAACTCTCTACGAAAAAGCTTTAGCGGATTGGGGAGAAAAAGAAGCCGAAATTTTTAAGTCTCATGAGATGATGCTAAAGGACAAAGATTATTGCAGCTCTATAGAGCAAATTATAACTCAAGAAAATTCAAATGCCGAGTATGCAATTCAGGAAACTTCTAAACAGTTTTCTAAAATATTTTCAGAGATGTCCGATCCATACATGAAAAGTCGCGCGATAGACGTTATGGATATTTCAACATGTATTTTAAATTCTCTTTTCTGTCAAGACGATTCTAAAATCCTTAGGCAATTTTCTAATTCTACACTTCTATTTAAAAATGATTTTGCCCCAAGCGAAATTTCATCCTTCGATAAAAAAATAGTTAAAGGAATTTTGTGCTCTGAAGGTTCAACGTATTCTCATACTTCTATTCTACTTAGAGTTATGAAAATCCCCAGTGTGGTGGGAATCAAAGATAAACCCGATGATTCCCTAAACGGCAAACTTACAATAATTGACGGATCAACTGGAGAGGTCTTTATTGACCCCGACGACGCTACTCTCAAATTTTTTAAAAGTAAAAAGCAAGAGTACAAAAGCTTTTACGCTGACCTTAAAAGTGTACGCGGCAAGCCAAGTATAACCGCTGACGGACAACTAATAAAACTTTATGCTAATATGAATAACCCAGATGAAATAGAAGAAATTATAAAAAATGATTCTGAAGGAATAGGTCTTGTTCGAAGTGAATTTATATATCTAGGTAGAAAAAGTTTTCCAACCGAAGAAGAACAGTTTAAAATATATAAAGAAATTATAGAAAAAATGAACGGAAAAGAAGTTATAATAAGAACGCTAGACATAGGTTCGGATAAACGCGCAGACTATTTTGAGTTACCTAAAGAATGTAATCCTGCTCTTGGATATAGAGGAATTAGAGTGTGCTTAGAAAAAAGCGAGGTTTTTTTAACTCAGCTCAAAGCAATTTACCGTGCATCAAATTATGGCAAAGTGTCGATCATGTTTCCGATGATAACCTCCATCGAAGAAGTAAACGAAATAAAAAATCATTTAAAAACAGTAAAAGAAGATCTTAAAGTTAAAAATGTTCCTTTTTCCAACGACATTAAAATAGGAGTGATGATAGAAACTCCAGCAGCTGTGATGATTAGCGAGGAACTAGCAAAAGAAGTAGACTTTTTTAGTATAGGTACAAATGATTTAACTCAGTACACTTTAGCAGTCGACAGACAAAATAGTAAAGTTAATTCACTCTTTAGTGCTCATCATAAGGCTATACTTCGTATGATAAAAATGGTAGTAAAAAATGCGCACAGTGCTGGAATTGAAGTTGGAATTTGCGGAGAATCCTCTTCAGACGAATCTTTACTGGAAACATTTCTAGCTTTAGGTGTCGATAAGCTTTCGATGTCTTCTCATTCGATATTAAAAACGAGAAAATTAGTACTAGCAAGTAATGTGTCAAAAATTAAAAAAAATATTTTATCTAATTTGTAAATCAAAATTTTTGAATAAAATAAATGGAGGAAAAACAAAATGTCAAATGAATCTAAAATCTTATCTCCACAAACGGGGAAATGCGTATCTATAATTCAAATCCCCGATGAGGTGTTTTCAGAAAAAATTCTCGGAGACGGAATAGCCATAATACCCGAAACCGAAGAGGTACTCTCACCTGTGGACGGAGAAGTTGTGCAAGTTGCAGAAACAAAACACGCATTTTGTATCAGAGCTAGCGACGGAATAGAGCTGATGATACATATTGGAGTAGACACAGTAAAATTAAAAGGCCAAGGGTTTGAGTGCTTTATAAAAAACGGAGATAAACTCCAAAAAGGAGACTTACTGGCAAAAGCTGATTTGAAATTTATTCAAGAAAATGGCTTCTCGCTTCATACAGCACTTCTAATAACCAACATGCCCAAACTACAAAAAATGACTCCTCTTTATGGAGACGTTAAAGCTGGCGAAAACACAGTAATTGAGTACATATTAAAATAAATGCTTTGAATCTATAATTTATTTAAGAAAGTGGTGGGATATTTGACTAAAAAAAGCTCTATATTTAGCGTCCTTCAACGTATAGGACAGTCCTTTATGTTTCCAATAGCCCTTTTACCAATTGCAGGTCTTCTTTTGGGAATTGGAGCCTCATTTTCAAATGCTCAGATGATTGAGTCTTTCGGTCTACAAAAAATATTAGGTGAGGAAACTTTTTTAAATTTCATTTTAGTTATAATGAAAAGAACAGGTAAAATAATCTTCGATAACCTCCCTTTGATTTTTGCTATGGGAGTATCTTTAGGGATGGCAAAAAAAGAAAAAGCTGCAGCAGCACTGTCTTCGGCTATTTCTTTCCTAGTTATGCACGAAACTATTTCAACGCTTTTATCGCTTACCGGTAAACTAGACGCAGGTGCTTTGCGCGAAGGCTCTATCGCAAATGTTTGCGGAATAGAGTCACTGGAAATGGGAGTTTTCGGCGGAATTTTAGTAGGTTTAGGAGTAGCTTATCTACATAACAAGTTCTATAAGATTAAATTACCTAATGTTATTTCTTTTTTTGGAGGAATAAGATTTATTCCAATTATTTCCGCTATTACCTATATTTTTGTTGGAATACTTATGTACTTCATGTGGCCTTACGTTCAAAACTTTATGTACTCCCTTGGCGGACTAGTAACCGCTTCTAAGTATGCAGGAACTTTTATATACGGTATAATTGAAAGAGCCCTTATCCCATTTGGATTGCATCACGTATTCTACATGCCTTTCTGGCAAACAGCTATCGGAGGTTCAGCAATAATCGACAATCACTTCGTAACAGGAGCTCAAAGTATTTTCTTTGCAGAATTGGGATCTTCTGGTATAGAGAAGTTTAGTATAAGTGCAGCAAGATTTATGGCTGGTAAATTCCCTTTTATGATATTTGGCTTACCCGCAGCAGCACTTGCAATTTACCATACTGCTAAACCAACAAAAAAGAAAATTGTTGGAGGATTGCTTCTCTCTGCCGCTATAACTAGTATACTTACAGGTATTACTGAGCCTTTAGAGTTTACATTTTTATTCGTAGCACCTCTACTTTATGGCATACACTGTATATTCGCCGGACTTTCTTTTATGCTTATGCACCTTTTAAAAGTTACAGTTGGAATGACATTTTCAGGTGGTTTAATAGATTTAGTGTTATTTGGAGTTTTACAAGGAAACAGTAAAACAAATTGGGTCTACATTATTCCAGTAGGAATAGGATATGCAATTGTTTACTACTTTTTATTTAAGTTTGCAATTAAAAAATTCCACTTAGCCACCCCCGGACGCGAAGAAGATGAATTAGATTCTAAACTATATACGAGAAAAGATTTGGAAGCTTCTAATCAAGAAAATATTGCTGCTAAAATACTCCAAGCGCTTGGCGGCATGGATAACGTGCAAAATTTAGATTGCTGCGCCACTAGGTTAAGAGTTAAAATAAAAGAACCTGAAAAAGTAAGCGAAGATGCCTTAAGAGAAAGCGGTGCAGCAGGGGTAATAAAGAAAGAAGATAGTCTTCAAGTGGTTTATGGACCAAGAGTTTCAGTTATAAAAAGCGAGCTTGAAGAATATATTGAATCTTTAAAGCAAACTAAAAGCGAATAAAAATTAAAAGAGTGTGCAGATAAATCTCTGCACACTTAACTTAAACCTTCTTAAGTATTTTTTCAGCGTTTCCAATTGCTGCACCTATATCAAAATTATTTTTTCCTTTCTTCTTCACTCCACCACCATAAGCTTTATTAAAAGTCCCTCTTATTTTATCTACAAATTTATCTTCTTTTTCTTCTAAAAGTAGAGAGAAAAGCTTTTGCATTGCGGTAACAAATGCATGAATTTGAACGCGGCTTTTATTTACGGCTTTCTTCAGATCCTTTTCGTTTGTTAGTTTCTCCACTTCTTGTATAGGATGTTTTTTAGGACGTTTTTCAGATGCACCGCTAAAGGCTTCGTTAACCTCGTGATCGCATTTGTTTTTAAATTCCTCAAAATAATCCATAAGTTTTTTCATCGTGGGTTCGGCTTCCTCTTCCACCTGCTTGATTTTTTTAATTAAAGCTTTTAAAGTTTTTAATTTTGTAAGAGCGCCGTTCTTCTTATCCATAAATGTATCAAATGCATCTTGCGTAGCTTTTGGTGGCTTTTCACCTTTCTTTCCTAAATCTAAGTCCACTTGTTCATCTTTTTCGAGAAGTAACTCACAGTTCTTAGCAAGAGATTTATCATATTCTTCTATACCTTTTTTTAATTTTTCAGGACTAGGTTTGAACGTACCAGTCATAGCTTTATTAACCAAGTTTATAAAATTAACATTTTTAACAATTTCTTTATTTTCATAAAATGGGCTTTTCTCATCAATCTTGAATTCGTTTTCAATTTGTTCTCTATTTTTTTCAAATAATTCAACGCGCGCGCGCATCTCTTTAATCTTTTTTTCTTCTTTCTTTAGCCATCCTTCCCACTGCTTTACTTCTTCAATTAGTTCTTTAGCTCCTTTCTCTGATTGCTCTATGCTTTTTAGTCTTCCTTTATCCTCTTCGGAAATTTCAATTGATTTTTTAGTCGAACTTTCTTTTGGTTTTCTGAATAACTCTTTTAAATTTTTCGCCGTAGATTTACCGTTCTCTTTTTTCTCTTTCTCTTCCTTTTTCTTCTTTTCTTTCAGTCTTTCTTTCTCTTTCTCAATTACTTTTTTCTTTACCTCATCTGCAATTTTATTATTCTTTAACAATAAACTAAATAGTTTATCTTTTGAGTTCTCTACATTTGCACCAATCCATTTGTCATTATCCGTTAATCCCAGATTCAAAATCATTTGTTCGATAGTGCCGAGTAGAGCTTCCAATGTTTGCCATGTTAAAAATTTTTCTCCGTAGGATTTAATACTATCACGATATATTGCTAAAAAAGGCAAAAGTTCTTCTTTTATAAATTTTATATTAAGTTTCTTAAATCCTTTAATAATGTTTTCAATTCCTTCTGCTTTTTCAATAATAGCCTTTTCTCCTGGAATAAATGTACATTTTAAACCCACTAATCTGCGAACCTCATCCTTGGAGCTCTCCACTTCCTTTTTAAAAGTTTCTTTTATTTTTTTTATTTTATCTTGCTGTTCTCTTTTAACAGCATTTGATTTAAATTGCTCAAATTCTTTCATTAACTTTTCGACGTTTTCTTCATCTAATAAATGATTTAATCCTAAATCTATATATCGCCTATTAAACTCAGAAAGCATAGTATAATATCCATTCGCTAAATCTGCCGCTTTTTTAAATTTATCTGACTTCCCAGATAATGTTTTCCATGCTTCACAAGTGTTCTTTGCACATGTAAAAATTTTATTGGTTAAAACTTCATTATTATTATCGAAAACTTTTACCAAAGCCGATAAAAATTTTTTGCTAAAAACTGGATTATCCTGAAAATCTCGACTATTTCTTACTTTAATACCTCCAAAATTAGTTCGGTCTGAGCCCGCTAGTATGTCTTCAATTACATCTCCAATGTAGTGCACAGCGCCACCTGCAAATTCTCTTGGATTAAAAGAGTCAATCGCATCGTCCACCTTATCCGTTAGCTTTTTAACTTCCTTTTTCACTATTTGTTGAGCAGCTTCTGTGAGTTTATTTCTTATTTTAGGCATAAAAAACACTCCTTTTCAAAATCAAATTAATAAATAAGTCACTATAAGCCATTATATCTCTATTTGATACAAAAGCCAAGCGCAATTTTACTATTTTGTAAAAAAGCACAACAGCGCCTCATGAATAAATAAAAAAATTCACTCTTGACTCAAAAAATATATTATGATAGAATGTTATTACCTCTAAAATTAATATTTTTGAATCAATTATTGATAATTAGAGGGAGGCTAAAGTATTCCGAAATACCGGGAGGTGCCGTGAATGAGAGTAAAAGTTACGTTAGCTTGCACAGAATGCAAACAGCGAAATTATGAAACTACTAAAAACAAAAAAAATAATCCGGATAGAATCCAGATGAATAAGCATTGTCGTTTTTGTAGAAAACATACTCCACACAAAGAAACAAAATAAACTATTTTTAAGCAGGGAGGCAAAACAATGAGTGAAAATAAAGGGATGTTTGCCAGAATCAAGAGTTACTTCGTTGAATCTAAGACGGAACTAAAAAAAGTTGTTTGGCCCACGCAAAAAACAGTTTTTAAAAACACCGGAATCGTACTTGCTATGATTTTCGTCATGGGTGTTTTTGTTGCACTATTGGATATGGGTCTTATTAAAGGACTTAGTTCTATAATGCTCGTATCACAGTATAAGTAAAAGGGTCCGGGAAGGAAAGGTAAAAATGGCTGAGGATGCAAAATGGTATGTAATTCATACCTATTCCGGTTACGAAAACAAGGTTGCTTCAAATATTGAAAAAACAGTTCAAAGTCGCAAAATTCAAAATTTGATACAAGAAGTTAAAGTACCAACAGAAACAGTAATAGAAATAAAAGACAACAAAGAACGTAAAGTTGAACGGAAAGCCTATCCGGGATACGTTTTAGTAAAAATGGTACTTAGCAATAAAACTTGGCATATCGTAAAAAGTATACGCGGCGTCAATTGTTTTGTTGGTTATTCTGCAAAACCTGTGCCCCTTACACCAGAAGAAGTTAAAAATTTAGGCGTTGAAAGACGTGAAATTCGTCTTTCATATAATGTTGGAGAATCTGTTCGAATACTAGAAGGACCTTTGGCAAATATGGTTGGAAAAGTTTCAGAAATTAATATTGATACTAAAACAGTTAAAGTTGTTGTTTCAATGTTCGGCAGAGAAACTCCCGCAAATCTTAAGTTAGGCCAAATTGAACCTATAATGTAATTTAGATGTTAAAAGGCGGCCTAGAGAATCAATAAATTAAGTTCTTTTTAATTTTAAAAATAAGCAGTAAACAAGCTTAAAGTGGGAAAGCAAAACTATAAAACGTTTTATAATTCACCACAAAATTTGGAGGTGCAAAAATTGGCTAAGAAAATTAAGTCAATTGTAAAATTACAAATACCCGCCGGCAAGGCTACTCCGGCTCCACCGGTAGGTTCTGCTTTAGGACCTCACGGAATAAATATTATGGGATTTACTAAGGAATTTAATGATCGCACTAAAAATGATGTTGGTTTGATAATACCTGTAGTTATAACTATTTACGAAGATAAATCCTTTACATTTATAACTAAAACTCCACCAGCAGCAGTTTTGATAAAAAAAGCTTGCGGAATAGAGTCAGGGTCAGGTGTACCTAATAAGACTAAAGTAGCGAAAATTTCAAAGGAACAAGTTCAAAAAATAGCTCAGCAAAAAATGCCGGATTTGAACGCCGCAAGTCTTGAAACAGCTATCTCAATGATTTCAGGTACAGCAAGAAGTATGGGAATTGAAGTTGTAGGATAATTTCTTAAAGGAATAACCTCTCAAGTGGGAGGAAAAAATCCGATTTTACCACTAATTCAGGAGGAAAATAATGAAATACGGAAAAAAATATAGCGAAAGCATAAAACTTTACGATCCTTCAATAGCTTATGAATCTGAAGAAGCTTTTGGGATTTGCGTTAAAACGGCGAAGGCTAAGTTTGATGAAACTATTGAACTTCACGTTAGATTAGGAGTAGATTCACGTCATGTTGATCAGCAAGTTCGTGGAGCTCTAATCTTACCCCATGGAACAGGTAAGAAAATTAAAATTTTGGCAATTTGTAAGGGTGAAAATGAAAAACTAGCTAAAGAAGCAGGTGCAGATTTCGTAGGTGCAGAGGAAATGGCTCAAAAAATTCAAACGGAAAACTGGATGGATTTTGACGTTTTAATCACTACTCCCGATATGATGGGGGTCGTTGGAAGACTTGGAAGAATTTTAGGGCCTCGTGGACTTATGCCTAACCCTAAAGCTGGAACAGTAACCACAGATGTTGCAAAAGCTATCCATGATGCCAAAGCAGGTAAAATTGAATATCGTCTCGACAAAACAAATATAATTCACTGTCCTTTGGGTAAGGCCTCTTTTGGAGAAAAAAAATTAAAAGAAAACTACGACGCTCTTATGTCGGCTATTATTAAAGCTAAACCAGAAGCCGGTAAAGGCCAATATATACGTTCTTGCGTTATCTCTTCAACAATGGGTCCTGGAATTAAAATAAACGTTAGTAAACTTGAAAATGCATAATACTTGACTTATTTTAAGTCAAGTGATAAAATAATTACGATAGCTTTTCCTAAGACCGTAGGTACTTAAAAGAGTTTAAATTTTTTGCCTACCGAGGAATTTAGAGGTTAATTTGCATTATAATTGCAGGTATAAATATTAAAGCATTGTCCTCTTATTTTCCTCCCTTAGGATGAACATAGGAGGGTAATTTTTTGCCCTTGAAAAGCTTCACTTAAACCTCAAAAAGATGCACAGAAAAATTAAATTTCTAAAGTTAATAAAGTGTAAAGTTGTATATTAAATAACGGAGGTGAAAAAACTTGCCAAGTAGTAAAGTTCTAGAGCAAAAAAAAGCAATAGTGGCTGAAATTGCCGAAAAACTAAAATCATCCTGTGCGGGTGTAGTTGTAAGTTATCAAGGGATAAACGTTGAAGACGATGCTAAGCTAAGAAAAAACTTAAGAGAGTCTAAAGTAGATTATTTAGTTATTAAAAACACTCTACTTAAAAGGGCCGCAGAAAAAGCTGGTATGGCCGATATTTCATCCGTACTGCACGGTTCTACAGCAATCGCTATGAGTAATGAGGATTATGTTTCAGCATCTAAGATTCTGTGCGAATTTGCAAAAGACCATGAATTTTTTAAAGTTAAATCAGGGTTCATAGATGGAAACATAATTGATAGCAATGAAGTTATACGTTTATCTAAACTTCCTTCAAGAGAAGTACTTATCGCTCAGGCCTTAGGTGGACTTAATGCACCAATTCAAGGATTTGCAAATGTTTTAAATGGAACTTTGAAAGGTTTAGTAGTAGCATTAAATGCTATTGCAGAAAAAAAGAATGCAGAATCAAATTAAAAAAGTCTATTTGACTTAAATTTTTGGAGGTAAATAAATAATGTCAGAAAAAGTAACAAAATTAATTGAAGAAGTAAAATCACTAACAGTCCTAGAGTTAAGCGAACTAGTAAAAGCCCTTGAAGAAGAATTTGGCGTATCCGCAGCAGCTCCCGTAGCAGTTGCAGCAGCTCCTGCAGCAGGTGGAAGTGCTCCAGCAGAAGAAAAAACAGAATTTGACGTAATTCTTAAAGCAGCTGGAGACAATAAAATGAAAGTTGTTAAAGCAGTTAAAGATATAACCGGTCTTGGACTTAAAGAAGCAAAAGCTATCGTTGACGAAGCTCCAAAACCAGTTAAAGAAAAAGTTGCTAAAGATGCTGCAGAAACCATTAAAAAGCAACTAGAAGAACTCGGCGCACAAGTAGAAGTTAAATAGTAAATTTTAGTCCCAGGTATTAATACCTGGGATGTATTATTTAAAAAATAGAATGATAGGCATAATAATTTCATAATTTGATTGTTATAGGATAACTTTCAATTATTTCAAACAGATATTTAATGTACTTCTTTAAATTTTGGTTGCAAATTGGAGGTTGAACATTAAATTCACATAAATTAAAGTGCAAAGCGTGATTAGCAAGACCCTGTAAAATCCCAATATCCATTACTAATATAAAAAACTTATAATCAAGGTTTTCTAATTTAATATACTTAATGTAGTTATAAATGCATTTTCTCTGTTGACCACATAAAGAACAAAAATTAGATATATTATTACATAGTAAATAATCAATAAATTCGCTTTTGCTACATTCACTAAGCAACGTTTTAACTACCTCATCTTCGAAATTCTTGTTAATTTGTAGAGAGTGCCTTAATATACTTTCATAAATTTTTAATTTTTTTAATCCAATAGAATTTTCATTTTCGTTTATTAAAAATTCTTTGCTTTGCTCTAATATTATGGATAAGAAATCATCATCCGGTAAAGCTGAAATAGAAGAAGAACTTAATGAAAAGCTTATAATCGATAAAAAGATTAACAAAATTGAGAATAACTTCTTTAAAATTAATTCTTTATTTAAGCAAAAATCTAACTTTTTCATAATTAATACTCCTACAATATTTTAATACTAATGATTTATTTACATAAATATCTAATTTAAATACTGATATATAAAAAACTGTACATTTTAACTATCTAACCTCTAAAATATACAGTCGATTTTTTGTGTTTTAATATAGAAAACTTAACCTTTCTTTGCTAAATAATTTTCATAAAGGAAATTTAATTTTCCTACATATTCCATAATGTACTTCTCTTCGCATGGTAAACCCTTTATTTTTAACCACTCATCTAACTTTACACAAGATACTTCAACCCCCCTTTTTTTCAGCCATAGGTCAACAATTTTATATAAAATTCCTACATCATGAGCTAGACCAAAATCAAGAAGCCATTTTTCTACCTCTTCCATCTGACCACAAATCGTGACTGGAGGATTAAGAGACTTATCAAAGTCATTAATACTTTTTAATTGATCTTTATAAAATTGTTTAATCTCTTCTTCAGTTGACTTCAATAATAAACTTGAATGAATCTTAGTCTCGCAAGACAATTCCTCCATAAGTTCCTTCTTTACTTTAATCATCTTGAGTATTGCCAATTCCACATTCTTTATTTCTTCTGCTTCTCTAATTTTCCTAGGAAATATCCATCTGTATTTCTCTGCATCAAGTATAGTATTAGTATCAACATTTCGTTTTGGCTTTTTGTCTTTATCACCGCCACCAGCATATACTGATGAGCCTCCCATAGCTATCAAAGTAGCCAAAAAGCCTGCAGAAGCTTTCTTTGCTATGCTTTTAAAATTCACGGAACTGATAAATTTGTAGTTGGATCTTTTCATTAATAATATCTCCTATAATTAAATATATTACTCGCATAGAACTTCTCCATTCAAGTTTGACCTTTTAAAAGACGAATTACTTCTATTAAGAATTTCTTTGTTTACACTTAGGAAGAAATTAGTCTCACATATTATATAACCACTATTATAACATGGCATTAGGTAGTGTCAAGCTTAACATTATAAAGTTTTCAAACAATTTTAATTCTTAAAAATCCAAAATAAAATTATTTTACTTTCTTAAAACTTGTTTAACTATGCCTCCATAAACCATACTAGTTCCATTGTAAGCGCGTCGATTTCTTCTTCCAAATTTAAAATCTTAACAAGTAAATTTTTATTAATAGGTGCTTTTCGGTGCTCAGGCTCTTGACTAAAAATTATTTCTCTAAGTAGGCAAAGCTCTTCTGCTAATTCCTTACGCTGATTGCATAGAAATATTAAATCTTCTTTAGATAAGCCATTAGCAAAGACGGCGTTCATATCTATACTTCCAAACAAAATAGTAAAAGATAGTATACCTAATGTAAGTTTTTTTGCTTTGTGAGCCAGACCACTTAAAAACATATTCAAGTTTTTCATGCCAACTCAGCTCCTAATTAAAGAATTCTTTAATCTTTTTATAGATAATAAACTAAAGAAAAGTATTCGTCAATAGTCAGCTTAGCCTAACAAAAACATGATTTTATGTTAATTTTACTCAGTAACTTCAGTCTCAGGCTCTTGTTTATCTTCGTGTGGTACACACGCTACTGCAACAACTTTGTGTTCCGTTGAAACTTTCATTAAAAGTACTCCTTTAGATGGACGTGAACACTTCCTTATGCTATCCGCTTCAATACGTATAATAACTCCATTATCAGAAATTATTATTAAGTCCTGCCCAGATTCAACACTATTTATAGCTGCAACATTTCCATATTTCTCAACATGATAGTTTATAATTCCTTGTCCTCCGCGAGATTGAATTCTATAGTCTGATGCCTCTGATAGACGTCCATAGCCTGTTTCTGAAATAGTAAGAACCGGTAAATCGTTATTAACTACAATCATTCCAACTACTTCATCATCTTCTCGAAGCTTCATAGCGCGAACCCCGCGTGCTGTTCTACCTATACATCTTACGTCTGTTTCAGCAAATCTTATGCACTTACCTTTTCTCGTTGCAACTAACATATTTTGTTTTCCGTCCGTCATACGAACCCAAGAAAGCTCATCATGGTCATCCAAATCCAGAGCTATAAGGCCACCTTTACGAGAAGTATTAAAGGATTCAAGAGGTGTGCGCTTAATAATTCCTTTTTTGGTAATCATTATAAGGTATTTATCTTTTTCAAACTTCGTAACCTTAATCATAGATGTTACTTTTTCGTCTGACGAAATAGGTAAAATATTTGCTACGTTTGTACCTTTCGAGCTTCGAGAACCCTCTGGAATTTCATAACATTTAATTCTATACACTCTTCCAAGATTCGTAAAAAACAAAATGTAATCGTGACTATTTATTATAAATAATTCACTAACCGTATCTTCGTCGCGTCGTGTCATTCCTGAAATTCCGCGTCCACCTCGCCGCTGAAGTTTGTAGCTGTCTGAATCTTGCCTTTTAACGTATCCAAAACGAGTTAAAGTCAATACGCAGTCCTCACGCGGAATAAGGTCTTCTATATCTACTTCTCCACTCACGTTGACTATTTCAGTTTTTCTTTCATCTCCAAATTGCTTTTTAACTTCTAAAGCTTCATTTTTTACTACTTCCTGGATTTTCACTTCATCTGCCAAAAGCTCATTAAAGTATGCCACTTTACTATTAAGCTCGTTCAGTTCACCTTCAATTTTATTTCTTTCAAGACCTGTAAGTCTACCTAAAGGCATTTGGACTATAGCTTGAGTCTGAATTTCATCAAGTCCAAACCTCTCAGAAAGTTTTTGCTTACCATCTTGAACCGACTTAGATGCTCTTAAAATTGATATAACCTCGTCAATAGCATCTAAAGCTATTACTAGTCCTTCTAAAATATGAGACCGCTCTTTTGCTTTTTTAAGGTCGAATTTAGTCCTGCGAGTTACAACGCTAATTTGAAATTTTATATATTCCTCCAGTACTTGCTTAAGAGTCAAAATTTTAGGCTCTCCATTTACGATAGCAAGCATAATTACTCCAAAAGTAATTTGAAGCTGCGAAAGCGCAAAAAGCTTATTTAAAACCACCTGAGGAGAAGCATCTCTTTTAAGATCTATTTCAATATGCATTCCGTTTCGGTCGGAGTGATCTTCTATTCGAGCAATTCCACTTATTTTTTTCTCTTTTACCATTTCAGCAATATTTTCAATAAGTCTTGCTTTATTTACTTGATATGGAAGCTCTGTGATTATGATTTTAAATTTTGAATTTTTGTCTTCAATTATTTCAGTTCTCGCCCTAACTATAATTTTACCTCTTCCAGTTGCATAAGCTGCACGTATTCCCGACTTACCCATAACTATTCCACCTGTTGGGAAATCCGGCCCTTTTATATACTGAGAAAGCTCTGAAAGTTCTGCTTCAGGATTATCTATAAGATAGCACATAGCATCCACAACTTCACACATATTGTGAGGGGGAATATTAGTTGCCATTCCCACCGCTATTCCCGTCGATCCGTTAACAAGCAAATTAGGGAATCTCGAGGGGAGCACTACTGGTTCTTTTAGTCTATCATCATAGTTAGGCGCAAAATCTACGGTTTCTTTATCAATATCAGTTAGCATTTTAGTAGAAATTTTGCTCATTCTAGATTCCGTGTACCTATAAGCTGCAGGTGGGTCGCCATCTATTGATCCAAAATTACCATGACCATCAACAAGCATATACCTCATAGAAAAGTCCTGAGCTAGTCTTACAAGCGCATCATAAACCGAGGCATCACCATGAGGATGATATCTTCCCAAAACGGCACCCACCACGTTGGCACATTTACGATACGGCTTTTCGGGACCTAAATTATCTTCAAATAAAGCATAAAGTATTCTTCTGTGAACAGGTTTGAGGCCGTCCCTAACGTCTGGTAACGCTCTAGAAACTATTACAGACATGGAATACGCTAAAAAAGATTTTTTCATTTCTTTTTCTATATCCACTTCCATAACTCTAGGCAATAAGGCTTTGTTGTCTTCAACTTGATTATCCATTTGACACTCCTCTTAACTTTTTAACACTTTCTTCAATATTGGTTGAAAGATTTATAATTTGACACTTTTTCTTGATATTTAACGCTTTTAATTTTAAAACTAAGAACATATGAATCAATCGGCTTTAATCCACGTTCAACTTCATAATTAAAATTTTCGAGCACTACACCTAATTACCGCTTTTTAAACTCAAGACCAGGTGCTTTTAAGCAAATAGTTTACTTTTTAAAATTTTCCTAAACATATAACACTTACTAATATTATGAAGCCTCTCAAAGGGTCAGTCAAGTAAAAGATGACCTCATTAAGAGTAACTTCAACTAATATCTAAATTTTGTCTTTTTCATGCTTTTTATGAAGTGGATTTGAACCAGCTGCTATAATGGCTTGAATATCTGCGCACAGTTCCGGGTCGACCGATCTAAGTGGTATTGCCATACCAGAATCCGGCGTAAAAACCATAATCATATTGTTATGCTCTACACTTTCACAAAGATCATTCAAAAATAAAGTCTTTTTGCCGGTTTTACTTTCCATTTCCAGTCGATCGGGAAATATTTCCACCATAAGCTCTTCTTCTCTTAAAAGTTTATTTCCAGCACTTTTAAGGTTTATAAATGGGATGGCCCACATAAGTCCAAGAGCTAAAAGGGGGAAAGAAGCCATTATAATATAATAAAACGATCCACTTATACACGCCATAGAAATTAAAAGCGTAAAGAGAATACTTTGAATAATCGTATGCTTTCTTTTAACTTTACCGCAATTTTCGTAAGCTCTACTATGACGAATAAATTCTTTAACTTCTTCGGAAGTCAAGCTATATTTTACTTTTATCCCTGTGACTTCATCTTGATAATCACTAGCGATCTCATCAGAAACAAATTCTGCCTTACTTTCTGTGTTTTCGCTGCACCCTCGACTTTCCTCACCTTCCTCTTCTAAGGGAGTCTCCACGGGCTCAATAATTCTTTCAGCTAAATTTGTAGCACCTGCTAATCCATTAGTAATTAATTCCCCAGACGGGGGGTATGAATCTTTATCCATTTTTCCTCCTAAAAAAATTTAAGTTGATCTCATTACAAATTATACATCCTAATAAAATAAAATGCAATAATAAATAAAACTATATTTCATTTATGTGGGTGATGCATAAAACTATACGTCTAAATTTTGTACGTACTTTGCGTTTTTCTCTATGAATTCGCGTCTTGGTTCAACTTTATCACCCATCAAAATAGTAAAAGTCTCGTCTGCAGCAGAGGCATCTTCGAGAGACACCTTAAGCATTATACGCGTTAGGGGATTCATTGTTGTTTCCCAAAGCTGTTCTGCATCCATTTCACCCAGTCCTTTATACCTTTGAATTTCAGCACCCCCACCAAGTTCAATGAGTATTTTATCTCTTTGCTCATCAGTATATGCATATTGATGATTTTTGTTCTTAGTTATTCTGTAAAGTGGAGGTTGAGCTATATAAACATGACCTTTTTCGATGATGGGTCTCATAAATCTAAAGAAAAACGTTAAAAGCAAAGTTCTTATGTGTGACCCGTCTACATCGGCGTCAGCCATGATAATTACCTTCCCATATCTTAGCTTACTTATATCAAAATCTTCGCCTATACCGCATCCTAGAGCTGTAATAACAGGCATGAGCTTTTCGTTACCATAAACTTTGTCTAGCCGAGATTTTTCCACGTTGAGCATTTTGCCCCAAAGCGGAAGTATGGCTTGAAATCTTCTATCTCTGCCACATTTCGCAGATCCTCCGGCCGAGTCCCCTTCCACGATGTATATTTCGGTTTCCTCTGGAGCCTTAGATTGGCAATCTGCAAGCTTACCGGGAAGCGACGCTGTTTCCATAGCGGACTTCCGTCTCACAAGGTCTCTTGCCTTTTTGGCCGCATCTCTTGCGCGCGCTGCGGAAAGTGCCTTTTCAACTATACTTCTACCCACTGAGGGATTTTCTTCGAGGTAAACTGAAAGCTTTTCACCTATAAGATTATCTATAAACCCCCTAACTTCTGTATTTCCAAGACGCGTTTTAGTCTGGCCTTCAAATTGAGCGTTTCTAACTTTAACGCTTATTATCGTCGTCAATCCTTCACGGACATCTTCACCTGAAAAATTTCTGTCATTTTCTTTGAGGAAGTTATATTTTCTTGCGTACTCATTAATTGTGCGAGTAAAAGCGCGTTTAAATCCATCTTCGTGAGTACCACCGTCTATGGTATGAATATTGTTAGCAAATGAAAGAAGAAAATCATTGTAAGTATCGTTAAATTGAAAGGCAACTTCTCCACTTGCAGTCCCATCTGGCATACTTCCTGAAAACATTATTACTTCATCGTGCAGAGCTGATAACCCTCTTTTTTTATGAATATACTCAACAAAGCTTTTTATTCCGCCTTCATAAGAAAACTCATCTTCTCGTATGTTTTGAGAATCCCTAGAGTCTTTAAGCGTAATTTTAATTCCTGCGTTTAAAAATGCTTGCTCTCTAAGCCTTATTTGTAGAGTTTCGTATTCATATTTACACGATTCCTTAAATATTTCGGGGTCAGCTTTAAAAGTGATTTTCGTACCTCTGAGCTCAGTATTCCCTAATTTTTGTAAATCTCCTACTGGTGCTCCGCGTCTGAATTCTTGCTTGTAGACACTTCCTGCATGAAAAACTTCAACTTCTAACCAAGTGGAAAGTGCATTGACAACAGAAGCTCCCACTCCATGAAGTCCTCCAGAAACCTTGTATCCACTTCCTCCAAATTTTCCTCCAGCATGAAGTACGGTAAATACCACAGTTACTGCTGGAATTCCCGCTTTGGGGTGAATCCCAATAGGAATACCTCGTCCGTTATCTGTTACAGAAATTACATCTCCAGGTAGAATTTCCACTTCTATTTTATCGCAAAATCCTGCAAGTGCTTCATCTATGGCATTGTCTACGATTTCGTAAACTAAGTGATGAAGTCCGCGTGGACCTGTAGTTCCGATATACATTCCTGGTCTTTTTCTTACAGCTTCTAGTCCTTCGAGAACTTGTATCTCTCCGGCTCCATACTTCCCCTCTTCAATGTCTATATTGTTGGTTTCCAAAATAAAACTCCTTCGCTTCAAAAAATTTAATTGCTAAAGATTTCTTTGCTCGTATCTTCGTTTGCGTTACTTTCATAATCTTTCTGCTTTTTTAGCTTTGAACTTTTTTCCTGCCATTCTTCTATGGGGTCACTGAAATATGCAAGACTAATAAAAAATGGAGAAAGCAAGTAAAATAAAGCAAAAATTAGAGTGACGAAAATCAGACCCAGCAGACAGTACCCACCACTTTTAAAAATTACTATTGCAAAGATTATCATTGAAATTATTTCTACTGTTTCCAATAGCTTAAATAAATTGGAGTTTAAAATCACCTCGGATTTTCGTTTGCAGTTGGGACATATAAAATGTGATTTGTTTTTAAATCTGAAAGTTTCTAGGTACCATAATTTTGCTTTGCAGTACGGACACCAAGGTAGGTTTAACTTTTTGATTTTCTACACCCCCTAAAAGTTTTTTGAATAACTTAATCCAAATTAAATGCAGAGCTTCTTTTCAAAAGAGTAGAGCTAAGAAGAGCGCTTAAGTATACCTTTTCGGAATCATCATCTTCTTTAATGCATACGATAAATGATTTAGGCAAGTCTTTCGTCACAGTTATAATTTTACCTCTTTTCTCAATGTTTAACAAATAATTTCGGTTCACTTTGAAAACTGTAGTTTTGTCAACGTCAAATACTCCTATAATTTCCTTGCTTTCAATTACAGCGTTGTTTCCAAGGTGAAGGTACATAGTTTTATTCCTCTCAAGATTAATTTGTTAAAGATTTTGTTTATTCAACTAAACTACCGTTTGCAATGTGAAAAAATTTTAAATTTTCAAAGCTGGAAACCAGATTCTTTTCGCACCCGGTTATGAATGTTTGCCAATTTTCTAAACTTTCTATCATGTAATTTTTTCTGGTTTCATCAAGTTCGCTCATCACGTCATCCAAAAGAACAACTGGGGACTCCCCTGTAAGTTGATTCATAACTGTTGCTTCTGCAAGCTTGAGTGCTAGTACTGCGGACCTTTGTTGACCTTGTGATCCAAACTGCTTTAAACTTTTACCCTGCAAAAATATTTCTAAATCGTCTTTATGTGGGCCTTTGGATGTAAACCCTCTTTTTTCATCGCGTTTTTGTTCGCAGTTAAGATAATGTAAAAACTCCTTCTCTATTTCAGCCTCAGATTTAGTACTTGGGTCTCCTTTAAAGATTGATGAAATATAGCTAATCTTAAGACTTTCCTTTCCGCTAGAGATTTCGCAGTAATTTATTAAAGCTTCTCTTTCTAGTCTAGATAAGTATTCCAATCTTTTTTTTATTATTTTTGAGCCCAGCTCTGCAAGCTTGTAGTTCCAGACTTCAAAAAGACCGCTTTTTATATTTTGCATTTGTGAGTTTTTAAGCAATATATTTCGATGCTTTAGTGTCTGATTATACTTAACCATTAACTGTGGATAAGTAGGGGTAAGTTGGCAAAGAGCAGCATCTATGAATTTTCTTCTGCTTTCAGGTCCATCTTTCACTAAAGCTAAATGAGAGGGCGTGAATAAAACTGCACGAAATTTTCCTATAATTTCAGTTGGGTAAGTTCGCGGTATGTCATTTAAAAATACTCTCCTTCTTCCGTTAGCAAAAAATATTGATATACTTTGGTCTCGCTGCTCAAAGAAAAGTTTACCATCTATTTTAGCAGTTTCTGCTTCAAAGCTTACGATATTGTTATCTTTCGTCCCACGAAAAGATCTTGCGCCTGTAAGCATCCATATAGATTCTATTAAGTTCGTTTTCCCTTGAGCGTTATCTCCATAAATATAATTTATTTTATCGTTAAAGTCAAATGAATTTTCTTCTAGGTTTCGGTAGTTTTTCACTCCCAACCTTGATATTCGCATCAATTCTTCACCATAAGCTTTTAATTCAATTTTTTAAGTTTAGTCTGCCTTTACTCTTACTGGAAGTACTAAAAATAAGAATTCTTTACCTTCCTTTGGAACTATTTTTATTGGACTTAGCGATCCATTAAGATGGATTTCTATTTCATCTGCATCTGTATTTTTAAGAGCATCGAGCATGTACTTATTATTAAACGCTATTTCTAAGTCTTCTGTCAAGTTGCTGGAACAAGGTATTTCATCGCTAGATTTTCCAACAAGTGTTGTGCAGGATAAATAAGCACTATTTTGTGAAAAAGTACATCTTACAGGACTTTTTAATCTATCGCTTATTAGTAGCGATACACGTTCTATGCTGCTTATAAGTTTAATGGTCGATATTTTTACTTTTACCTCTGATTTTTCAGGTATTGTAGCTCTATAATCTAAGAATTCCCCTTCAAGTAATCTGGAAATTATTGAGTATTTACCAACATTAAAAATTATGTGTCTCATTCCAGCAGCAATTCTTATACTTTCTCCTTCTTCAATGTCACACTGTGGAATTAATCTTAGTATTTCTTTCAGAGTTTTTCCGGGAACAACAAATTTAAGCTCAATGTCTTCTTCAACTATTTCGCTTCTAAGTGCTAATCGGTATCCATCAACTGAAACTAGAGTTAAAAGTTTATCCTTTAGCTCGAATAAAGTTCCGGTATGTACTGGTTTTGAATCTGTATCTGCTACTGCAAATATAGTTTGTTTAATCATGCTTTTTAAAGTATCAACTGGAATACTTAAGCTTTCACTTTCTGGTATGTTTGGAAGTGTTGGAAATTCTTTAGAGTCTATTCCAACAAGTTCAAAATTACTTTGACCTCCTCTTATGTGAACTGTCAGGTTTTCTGTTGATTCTATTTCCACTGTATCTGAGGGAAGTTTTTTAATTATTTCAGTTAGCAAGTGTGCATTGATTACTATTTTACCCTCATTTTGAATATTAGCTTCCATTGAAGTTGTAATTCCTAGTTCGTTGTTGTAGCTGCAAAGTGTTGCAGTGTTATTTTGGCATGTTATTAAAACACCCTCTAAGGCAGGAATTGGTGATCGTTGTGCAACAGCTTTTTGTACATTTGTTAGAATTCCTGCTAATTTGAGTTTTCCACATTTGAACTTCATTTGATCATTCCTTTTTTCGATTTTAAGTTTCATTTCGCCTATATACAGTATAATAATAACTCTAGTAGTAGTAGTAGGGACTGTTGAAAAGTTGAAAACTATTCTGGGGCCGCACTGCTATGCGGGTTTTAAGCACCGCATCTATGTTGAAAGTGTGTTGAGAAATTGTTGAAAATTTTGGCCATTTTTGAGTTTTCAACAATTATGTTGAAAACTCAGTGTTGAAAGTTGAAAACTTGTTGAAAACTTCAAACTGTCTAAAATCCACAAAAATTAGCGGTCTCTAATATTCTTGATAATGTCCTCAACCATTGCTTTTGTTTTAGGATCCTTTGCAAGATTTTTTTCAACTTGTTGAAGGGCATAAACAATGGTTGAATGGTCACGGCCCCCAAATTCATCTCCGATTGTTGATAAAGGAAGCTGGGTTATTTCCCGAACAATATACATTGAAATTTGACGTGCGTTTGATACTGATGCTAACCTTTTAGAAGACCTTATATCTTCAGGGTTAACCCCAAATGTTCTCGCAACTTCCGTTATTATTTTCTCAACAGTTATAGGAGGTGGCTGATCGTTATTTAAAATATCTGAAATAGCTGCTTGAGCGGTTTGTATACCCATAGATTCCCCTCCCAGAAGATGATGAGCTTTCATTTTTTTAACTGCGCCCTCTAATTGACGTATATTTGTTTTTAGTCTTTTAGCTATGTATTCACAGATATCATTTGGGATTTTTACGCCTAAAAGTTCGGCTTTTCGCTTAATTATTGCAATTCGAGTTTCGAAATCAGGTGGTTGTATGTCAGCTATTAATCCCCATTCGAAACGAGTTCTAAGTCTGTTTTCAAGTGTTTGTATTTCCTTTGGCGGTCTATCAGACGTTAAAACGATTTGCTTTTTTGCTTCGTAAAGAGAATTAAACGTATGAAAAAATTCTTCTTGTGTTGAATCTTTTCCGGCTATGAACTGAATATCGTCCACAAGAAGTACGTCCGTTTCACGATACTTTTGATGAAAATCAGTCATTGTGTTACTGCGTATTGAGTCTATAAGTTCATTAGTAAAATCATCTCCTTTGATGTAAAGGCAGGTTTTATTTGAATTATTCCTTTTTACGTCATTTGATATAGCGTAAAGTAAATGAGTTTTTCCGAGTCCCGAATTGCCGTATATGAAAAGAGGATTATAAGCTCCGGCAGGATTAGCGGCAACAGCTAGTGCTGCAGCATGTGCGAATTTGTTTGATGATCCGACGATGTAGGTATCGAAAGTGAACTCATAATCTGAGTCTACGGTAAAATTTTGATCACTCCTTTTATTAATATTTTTTATTTCATCGGGTATGGTAAAGCAGATGTCTATACCAGAACCGAAAATTTCTCGAAATGCATTACTAATCAGTGCAATATAGCATTTGTTTAATGTTTGCCGGTGGAACTCATTAGGTGCCATGAGTACAGCTTTACCTTTATCGAAGTCAAGTTCAATAGGCTCAATTCGATCAATCCAAGTTTTGTACGCTACTCCAGTAATTTTTGTCTTGCAAAATTCACATATTAAGTCCCAGGCTTCATTAAATGAATTCATATAGGGTAAAAACCTCCAAATTATAAGAAATTATGTAGATAAGTTGTACGTCACTTGTACATAAAAATATTTGCAGAATTAGTTGACAATATAATAATTATATCATAATCTTTGAAAATTTTCAATTAATACAGATAAACTTATAGTCAATTAAAAATTAGTTGACAGGATTTTTTTTATGTTATATAATCGCCTAAGACATGTATTTACATGTATTTGAAATATGACGAAGTTGCCAAAGTACTGTACGGGTTAGCATAAATATAATACTTACAAGTTAAATGCTAAGAAAATTATTGATGCTGAAGTGCAGTGTGTCCAAGACTAAAATTTGCGAATCCTTTATGATTAGGTGGTCGTGGTTTTTTAGTTGGATGCGAAAGAGTCAACTAAAATGAATGTCAAAAAAATTAATATAGTGGAGGAATTGTCAATGCTGAGAACTTATCAGCCTAAAAAGCTTCATAGAAAAAAGGAGCACGGCTTTAGAAAAAGAATGTCGACTAGAAATGGAATTAAAGTACTTGCTAGAAGAAGGGCAAAAAGAAGAAAAAGACTTACTTACTAAGTCTTAGGGGCTTGCTTTAACTTTGTGCTATTTAATAAAATATTGAAGCTACTCAAGTTTTAATTTATTTTAGGATAGGAACTCAATGGAAAAAATTGTTTCTCTTAGACGAAATCAGGAATTTAGACGTGTTTATACGAAGGGAAAATACTTCTCTTCGAGTTCTTTAGTTACATACGCACTTAGAAATAGGCTTGGCTTTTTGCGTCTAGGAATAACAACGAGTAAAAAAATCGGCAATGCAGTTAAACGCAATCGTGCTCGAAGAGTTATTCGTGTTGCTTATAGAATGCTTAAGCAAAAACTTTCAGGTAATTTTGATGTGGTAGTCGTAGCACGAAGTAAGGCTACAGAGATAAAAAGCAAAGATATTTTTAAGGAGCTGTCCTATAGCATGAAGAAGCTGGGACTAATCAAATGAAATATTTTTTTATAAAGCTTATTAAATTTTATCGTAAGGTAATTTCACCTTTGAAAAGACCTTGCTGCAGATTTTATCCTACATGCTCGACTTATGCACTTATATCGATTGAGAGGTTTGGAGTTTTTAAAGGCGGCGCTTTGACTTTATGGAGGATTTTAAGATGTAATCCTCTTTGTAAGGGTGGATATGATCCTGTCCCCAAAAAAGATGAAAATTAAATGAAATTTGCGTCTTTATTTTAAGGCGCATATTTTGACGGTTTAAAGGAGTTTTTAACTTTGGGATTTATATTCGATTTTTTAGGTGGAATATTTGGCTATATTTTATGGTTTTTCTTTGATGCAGTAAGCAGTTATGCTGTGGCGATAACGCTGTTTACAATTTTTATAAACGTCTTGCTTTTCCCGCTCACTGTAAAAAGGCAAAAAAGCATGGTACTTACTGCAAGGGTAAATTTGAAGCAGGCGCAACTGAGAAAAAAGTACGAAAAAGATACAAAAAAGTATAATGAAGAAGTATCTAAGCTTTATGAAAAAGAAGGCGTCAATCCTATGGGAGGATGTTTTCCCATGATGCTTCCCCTTTTACTTTTAGGAGGAGTTTTCGGAGCTGTGACTAAACCTCTTCAGAACACTTTGCATATTGCTACAGAAAAGGTTGCTAAAGCGGTTTCGGTTTTGCCGGAAATCCCTGAAGTTTCTGGAAAATTTTTTAAAGGATATGAGCAACTTCAGCTCGTTAGGCATTTTGAGAGTATAAAAAATCATTTGACGATGTTCAGTGCTGAAGAGTTTGCAGATGTTGAAGAATATAGCCGTGGATTTGACTTTTTTGGAATTAATTTGCTTAACCGTCCTAGTGGAGCAGAGTTTTCTGAACTACTTTGGATTATTCCGGTTCTTTGCTTTTTGATTTCTGCTTTAGGAATGTATTTGAGCCAAAAAGTCACGGGCGCAGAGAATCAAGCACCAGGTTGCGCAAAGCTTATTCCCTATATTGGAGTAATATTTACAACATACGTTTCGTATACCATTCCGGGAGCAGTAGGATTTTATTGGTTTGTTAATGGAGCTCTTGGAGTTATTCAGAGTTTGATACTCAATAAATACTACAACGTTGACACTATAAATGCTAAAAATGAAGCATCACGACTAGCTCTTTTGGAACTTAAGGAAAGCTCGGTAGAGTGCATTAAAGATACTAAAGCAGTTAAAGAGAGTTTGAATAAGCAAAAAACCATTTCGAGTAAGAAATAAACTACATTAAAATGTTATAATCTAAGTCAAAGAATTTAAGTATAAATTTTATTAACTGCTGGGTTACTGGAGGTATAGTTTTGAAAATAAGAGAAGTTATTTCGTCGGGAGAGTCAATTGAGGAGGTAAAACAGAAAATTTGTGAGTTGCTTAATGAGTCTGAAGATGATATAGAGTTCGAAGTTATGGAATACCCTTCGAAGAAGCTTTTCGGAGTTTTTGGAGGAAAGTTAGCTAAGGTTAAAGGGGTGTTTCGAGAATATTCTGTAGGCGAGGCAGCGTGTGAGTTTTTAAGAGAAGTTCTTACAGCAATGGGACTTAATTCACTAACCGTAAAGGTTGTTTCAGAAACTTCTATGTTCTGTGAGATTAATATAAGCGGTGAAGACGTTACTTATACGTTCGGAAGACATGGAGAAGTATTAGATTCTTTGCAGTATCTTTCTCAGCTCGTCGGGAATAATAAAAGTAAAAATGGAGGATTTTGTAAAGTTAGACTGGAGTCAGGAAATTATAGACAGCAGCGCAAAAATACTCTTTCTTTTCTCGCTCAACAAACTGCTTTTAGAGCAATTAAACTCAATCAGCCTGTTAAGCTTGAGCCTATGAGGTCATATGAAAGAAAAATAATTCATAGTGCAATAGATGAAATTCGTGGAGTTTCGTCGTGGGTTGAAGGAGAAGGAAGCCTAAGATACGTTGTTATTGCGCCTAACAATATTGATTAAAAATATTTTGTTTGCTCTCTTTTTAAAGAGAGCAATCATCTTAAGATGGAGGTTTTTAAAAAGTATGAGTACAATTGCAGCCATATCCACTCCTAAAGGTATGGGAGGAATAGGAGTAGTGAGAATTTCAGGCGAAGAAGCTATGGAAATTGCAGATAGAGTTTTTAAACCCTTTGATGGAGTTTCATGTCTTTCGAGTATGAAGGGCTATACGGCCAAATATGGAAAAATTATGAGTGATCAGCAGTTTATAGATGATGCAGTAGCACTTGTTTTTAAAGCACCACATAGTTATACGGGAGAGAATGTTGTAGAAATTTCGTGTCATGGAGGACTATATCTTACGCGGGAGGTTTTAAGAGCTGTGTTGAAAGCTGGAGCTTCTACTGCAGAGCCTGGTGAATTTACTAAAAGAGCATTTTTAAATGGTAAAATTGACCTTTCTCAAGCGGAAGCAGTAATGGATTTAATTTCTGCACGAAGTAGACGTGCAAATATCTTAGCATTTAATCAGCGAGAGGGTGTTTTGAGTAAAAAAATTAATGACGTAAAAAATCAGCTTTTAGAAATTTCGGCTCAAATTTCTGCTTGGGTAGATTACCCCGAAGAAGATATCCCAGAGCTTCATTCCACACATTTAAAAGAAAAGCTTGAAGCTATAATCCAAAAGGTTGAAAGCATGATAAAAAATTATGACGTTTGCTCTGCACTTAAGCAAGGGGTTAAAACGTCTTTAGTGGGAAGACCTAATGTTGGCAAATCCACTATTATGAATTTAATTTCAGGTTTTGAAAGGTCGATTGTAACTGACGTTGCCGGTACAACGCGAGATATCGTAGAGGAGACGGTAATGATTGGTGATATTCCGCTTCTTCTTTCGGATACTGCTGGAATTAGAAACACAGAAGACACTGTGGAGAAGATAGGTGTTGAAAAAGCAAAAAAATGTCTTAAAGCTGCGGACCTTAATATAGTCGTTTTCGATTCATCCTCTAAATTAACTCCGGAGGACGAAGATATTCTAAGTCTTTGCGACCCTAAAAGGACAGTTCTTATACTTAATAAGATAGATTTAGGCTTAAAATTAGATAAAACAAAAATTTCAACATACTTTCCGAAAATTGTGGAAATGTCTGCAGTAAATGGAAGCGGACTTGAAAAGTTTAAAGAAGTAGTAGAGGAGATAGTTGGGGTTTCTGAAATAGATTCTTCCCAAAGCGTGATTTCAAACGAGCGTCAATTAATAATACTTCAGAAAGTTCGAGATATAATTTTAAGTGCTTTAAAAGAATTAGAAAGAAAAATAACGCTTGATGCCATTTCTATTTTACTGTATGATTCCATAAATTTACTTATGGAACTTACGGGAAAAAACGTCACTGAAGAGATAGTAAATAGGATTTTTTCTCAATTTTGTGTTGGGAAATAGTCGTAAAAGTAAAATTTTTAATTTATTAGTTGACAATTAAATATAATGTATTATAAAATACTTAACAACTGCAAGTATTATTAAATTTTTAAGTAAAGGAGTAAATATTTTGATTAATTATTTTAAATCTAAAATTTTTAAACGAAGTAAAAAATTTTTTGCGTTGAGTCTTGCGATGCTAAGTTTATCAAGTAATTTAAGTATTTTAAAAGCAAGCGAGCCTAATTTTGATGTCTTTGGCGTTTTTGGAAATCTCTTTGAAGATGAAGAAATAAGCGAATCTTATGATGATTCTAGTTCTTCAACATACGAAGTTAATAACGATTATTATTCTATTTGTTTGCAGAAGTTTGATGAAATATTAAAAAGTGAAACTAATCCTTTATTTATGGAATTAGGGGCTCGCCTTCGCCCTTTTCCGCTTATTGTGAAATATATAGCAAATAGGTTTAATAATGATTTGAATGAAGAAAATTTTCAGTTACAAACTAGATCGTACATTTTAAATTTTGCTTATTTTATGAGAAGTGTGCTTAACGGATATGAAAATGAATTTAATGCGGTTAAAGAATCTAAACTTGATTTAAAATTAGACTCTGATGATCCAGAATTTAGTTTTTGGAGGCTGTTTGTTACAGGTATAGTTCTTTTAATGGACATAATAAAAGATAAAAAGGATCTTCACTTATATGAATTTATTAAGAATACCCATATCCGTATTCCGGAAAAAGGATTTGAAGGTTTAAAGCATTTATTTACTGGTTTAGAATTACAATTAAAAGCTGCTAAGTAGATTTAGTTTCCATAGGGATACTAAATTGCGAAAATAGAAAGGGGATTTACAATTTATGAAAATTAATAAGGGAATTAAAAAAGTTAAAAGGTTTATGGCAATTAGTTTATCTGTACTGTGTTTATCGAGCTGCGCAAATGTTTCTTTAGCAGATGGATCTTTGGCTAGGGTTAGTAAGATGATTGGTGTTGAAATAGCACACAATAAAAGTTTTAAAAGATTAGCTGATAATGAAATTTATGAGTTCAATGAAAGTTTTTCGCAAGAGAATTTTAGGATGGAAATTATAAATGTATTATACAGTATTCTGGCTCGAGTGAAGAATTCCGAATTGGGCGTTCTTGGTTTTTACGCCGATTCAAGAATTAATTATATGTTAGATAATCTTCCTAGTTTAGGAAGAGGACCAGCATTGATAGGTATAATTTCTTCATTTGTAATCAATTTATTAAATCTAGTGCATAAACATGATCCAGCCGCTGCTCGTAAGAACGAAATATTAGAGCATGTGAGAAGAATTGAGGATATTGAAGATCAAAATATTAATTTCAATAATATCAAGATTATACTCACGAATATGTTAAATAGTATGGAACAATTTTTTGCTGATCATCTGCGTCCGAATGCTGTTTAGAGTAAAACAATGAATATGCTAAAAGTTGAAAGTAAAGTAAAACATAGTTCTATTAAAAGTTGCAAAGTATTTATGATAGCAAGTTTTTCTATGTTTACTTTCTCTGTATTTTCAGGAATAACAAAGGCAGATAATCTTAATGATGCTTTAAAATGCATGGTGAATTTTTCCGAGATACAGAATAACGTCACTTACCAAAATAAGTTTTTAGAAGTTTTTAATCGGGTGGTTAAGTTGGTAAGTGACGGAATGACCACACGCAAGGATTCTGCAAAACTAATGATAGAAAAGAAAAAACGATTTGATAAATATTTTTCTCAAAAAGATTTCCGGTTTCTTCTTATAAATAGTGTCTGGAGCGTATTTTTAGCTGGAATGGGGCATTTATTAAAAGATTTTGACACAGTAATAGATGTCAGGTCAATTAAGGATTTTCCTTCTAGTTCTTATAGATTAGAAGTATTAATCGGAATAGGAGGATTGAATTTATTAAAAATACTACAAAAATGCAATTGTTGCAATAAATTTTGGAGTATAGTAATTTTAGCTTTAAGCGAAGAGTTAGATATTAATGATAATGAATTTTCTTTTGAAAATATTAAAACAATAATAGTCAATTTAGTAACTAATTTGGAAAAGATACTTAAGTAAAGTCCGTTAAACTGTAGTAAATAAATTTTTTAAGGATAAGATAAGGTGAAAATTCTTGAAATTGTTTAATAAAGTTACAGCATTTATTTCTTCTTTGATTTTAATTGGAAATTTAGGAGTAACGTCTAAGATTTATGCTAATCCCAACTTAGAAGGTACTAGAAATCGTTGTTTGGAAGTTGCTAAATGTGCAAGGGAAGATGTGGAATTATTTTTGAATTTAGTAGAAAGTTGTTCTGATTATTTTAAAAATGTTAGCTACGAGAATAAAACACTGTATCAACAGTTCTTTCAAGTATTAAATATGGAATTAGTAACATTAGAAAATCTTGAGCGGCATCTTTCTAATAAAGTGGTAGATAAAGGATATATTTGGAGTTGTAATTTGGAGGAGCAAATTCGTTTTAGATACAACATGATGATGGTTGTTTGTTTATTTATGTCAATGCTTAAACGTTCTGAGGTTAATCTTGAAAAAGAAAAATATAATACTATTAAAATGATTTTAATCGACATTAGAAGGTACTTTATATTATGGAAAAATGATAGACATGCAACTTGTTTGCATTCAAAAAGCTTTTATAATTATCAGATAGAACGTATTAATAGTGCTTTAGAAAAAATGCAGCAAGTATTTGGAGAAGATAGTAATCCTGACTCTATAGGCATTCAAAATTGATAAAATTTATGTAAAATAATATATCCTTTAAGCAAAATTCTATATTTTACATGTAATTTAATATTAAGTAAGCTATAGATAAAATAAACGTGCTATGCTAGAATTAGTATAGTCGTTTTTTATTTTTATGAATTATGGAGGAAAATTAATTTTGGCTTATATAGAAGAATATGAAGTAATAGTTATAGGAGCAGGACATGCTGGAATAGAAGCGGGATTAGCTTCTTCAAGGCTTGGATGCAAAACAGCAATTTTTTCTATAAATTTAGATTCAGCAGGTAATTGCCCTTGTAATCCTTCGATTGGAGGTACAGCAAAAGGTCATTTAGTACGTGAAATAGATGCACTCGGAGGAGAGATGGCAAAAACAACCGATGAATGCTTTTTGCAAAGTAGAATGCTTAATTTAGGTAAAGGTCCAGCGGTACATTCTCTTAGAGCGCAAATTGATCGAAATAAGTACAAAGAAATAATGAAACATAAACTAGAGCTCCAAGAAAACTTATTTTTAAAACAAGTGGAAATAGTTTCACTTTTCAAAAATCAAAGATTAAAAGGCTGGGTTTTGAAGTCACGAAATGAAGTCAATTATTTTTCTAAAGCGGTAATAATTGCAACTGGCACTTTTCTGAAAGGAAGAATATTTATAGGCGAAACTTCTTATGAAAGTGGTCCTGATGGAGTATTCCCTGCTACATTTTTAAGTGAGTCTTTAAAAAAACTAGGAATAGAGTTAAAGAGATTTAAGACCGGTACTCCAGCGAGAGTATTAAAGTCTAGTATAGATTTTTCTAAACTTGAAGAGCAGCCCGGAGATATAAACATTACTCCTTTTTCTTATTCAACAGATGAGTTAAAAGAAAATAAAGTTAAATGCTATATATCTTGGACAAATGATGAAACTAAAAAAGTTATTTTGGAAAATCTTCATAAAGCACCAATGTATAGTGGTAAAATTGAAGGCATCGGACCGAGGTACTGTCCAAGCATCGAAGATAAAATAGTTAGGTTTCCCGATAAACAAAGGCATCAGTTATTTATTGAACCCTGCGGTTTAAATACTGAAGAAATGTATCTTCAAGGAATGTCTACTTCGCTTCCTGAGGATGTTCAGGTAAAAATGTATCGCACAATAAAAGGACTAGAGAAAGTTAAAATTATGAGACCTGCCTATGCAATAGAATATGATATTATTGACCCATTACAGCTTTATGGAACTTTGGAGTTTAAGGAGCATAGTGGTCTTTATGGTGCTGGTCAGTTTAATGGAAGTTCAGGATATGAAGAAGCAGCTGCTCAAGGTTTGGTGGCGGGAATAAATGCTGCACTGAAGATTAAAAACAAAAAACCTTTGATTCTTGATAGAGGTTCATCTTACATAGGAACTTTAATTGATGACCTTGTTACAAAAGGCGTAAATGACCCTTATCGTATGATGACGTCTCGCTCGGAGTATCGTTTGATACTTCGTCAGGACAACGCGGATGAACGTCTCACTCCTATAGGATGGAAAATAGGACTTGTCTCCAAAAACGCTTGGGATAAATACTGCAAAAAGAAAGCTCTAAAAGAAGAAGAACTAAGAAGGGTCCGAAATACTGTTATAGCTCCATCTGAGGAATTAAATAAAATGATTGTTTCTCATGAAACATCACCTATAAATAGTGGAGTGAAAATAAGCGAACTTCTCAAAAGACCTCAAATTACATATCGTGATCTAGCGCCATTTGATTCCACTCGTGGAAAATTAGACCCTGATGTTTTAGAGAAAGTTGAAATAGAAATAAAATATGAAGGATATATAGCACGTCAAAATAAGCAAATAAATGAAATGCGTAGACTAGAAAAAAAGCTATTGCCTCCAGATTTAGACTATTCTAAAATAAAAGGAATTCGTTTGGAAGCAGTTGAAAAATTAAGTAAAACTAGACCTATAAATATTGGTCAAGCTTCTCGAATTTCTGGAATAAGTCCTTCGGATATAGCCGTTATTTTAATATGGATTTCATCTAAGTACTCTAAAGAAAATTCCTCGCAAGAATAAAATAAAAAATTTTTAATCATTAAAGGAGATGGATTACTTGAATCTTTTAAAACATGAAGCGAAGCTTTTAGGAATAAATATAACCGATGAAAAGCTAAACAAATTTAAAGTATATATGGATTATTTAAAAGAGTATAATGCTCATACGAACTTAACTTCCATAACTGACACCGAAGATATTGTAATAAAGCATTTCTTCGATAGCATATTAATTCAGCGTTTTATGGATATTAAAATAGGAGTTAAAATCATAGATGTTGGGACGGGAGCAGGTTTTCCGGGAGTACCACTTAAAATTTGTAATCCTTCTATCCACCTTACTCTCCTAGATGGGTTAAATAAAAGAATTACTTTTCTTAAAAGCTTACTCACAAAAATTGATTTAAATGCAGATGTAATTCATTGCAGAGCAGAGGAATTAAGTTTAGATCTAAAATTCCGAGAAAGCTTCGATTTCGCAGTGTCCCGAGCAGTTGCACCGCTTAATATACTTTCAGAGTACTGTATACCATATTTAAAAAAAGGCGGATGCTTTGTTGCATTAAAAGGACCAGATGTAAATAAAGAACTTGAAAACGCATCAAAAGGCATTAAGCTACTGGGAGGAGAATTAATAAACTGTTTTTCAATAGATCTTCCTTTAAAAAAAGGAAAGAGAAGTATTTTAGTTGTTAAGAAAATATTTTCTACTCCTAAGGGATACCCTCGAAAAAATTCAAAAATAACTTCTTTACCTCTTTAAATCCCAAATTTTTATCAAAAAACGATTTAAACTTCTAGCTTAAAATATGGGGATATAAGTAAGGCTTCATTTTGTGAGAATATTTTTGCAATAGACTTGTATTTGTGATAGTCTGTAAGGAAGCAGGGCAAGCACGAATCTAGGCACTTGAGAAAAGTATAAAAGGATGCAAGCTCAGCGTGATATTTGCTTAAAAATTCCTTAGTTTAGCTGTGAGGAGCGTCAAGTTTAATAAAGCAAATCTAAAAATATGATTGGAGAGAATTTAGATGCTAGACATTAAATTAATAAGAAGCAATCCAGAAAAAGTAAAAACAGCAATGAGAAATCGTAGTGTAAATATGGACCAAACAATAGACAGAGTTTTAGAAATTGATGATTTAAGACGTACAGCTTTAAGTGAGATGGAGCAAGAGAAATCTCGGCAAAATTCTATGAACAAAAAAATTCCTCAAATGAAAAAATCTGGTGAAGATATTTCAGGTATTATGAATGAGCTTAAAAAGCTTTCGGATAAAATCTCTGAGCTTAAAGATAAAGTTTTAGAGCTTGAAAAAAGTCAAAAGGAAATACTTCTTTCTATTCCTAATGTACCTCATGAAAGTGTGCCTGTGGGAAATAATGATACTCAAAATTTAGAAATTAGAAAATGGGGTAAAACTCCTAGCTTTAATTTTAAGCCTCTACCTCACTGGGAAATAGGTAAAAACTTAGGCATTCTAGATTCCGAAAGAGCAGCTAAAATTACAGGTGCTCGTTTTCATGTATATAAGGGCTTAGGTGCTCGCCTTGAAAGAGCGGTTATAAATTTCTTCCTCGACACCCACACCGCCAACGGGTATACTGAAATCTTGCCGCCATTTATAGTAAATTCAGATTCGCTTTACGGCACGGGTCAGCTTCCTAAGTTTGATAATGGCTTTAAGCTGGAAGGTCTTGACTACTATTTAATTCCCACTGCAGAAGTACCTGTAACCAACTTACATCGTGATGAAATTCTTATGGGAAAGGATTTACCCACTAAATACTGTGCTTATTCTGCATGTTTTAGATCTGAGGCGGGGGCAGCAGGACGTGACACTCGGGGACTTATACGGCAGCATCAATTCAATAAAGTAGAACTTGTTAAGTTTAGTAAGCCAGAGAATTCCTATCAAGAGCTCGAAACGTTAACTAATGATGCTGAAAATCTGCTTCAGCTTCTAAGACTTCCCTATAGAGTGGTATGCTTATGCACGGGAGATATAGGGTTTTGCTCAGCTAAAACTTACGATATAGAGGTTTGGATGCCTTCTTATGGTCGATACGTTGAAATATCTTCATGTTCAAATTTTGAAGACTATCAAGCCAGAAGACTTCAAGCAAGATATAAAAATACTTCTAAAGATAAAGCGGAGCTCGTCCATACTCTTAATGGCTCAGGATTAGCAGTTGGTAGAACTGTTGCTGCAATACTTGAAAACTGCCAGAATGAGGGCGGAAGCGTTCGAGTTCCCGAGGTACTTCAAAAGTATATGGGTATAGATATTATAAAATAATCATATAAAAATTAATCCTACTAAAAATATAAGCAGCCGCATCTAAAATACGGTTGCTTTTTAATATAAAACAAAATTTAAAATTTTTAGGATTCATTATTTAAAGAGGCCGCTCTTTAATAAATCATCAAGATCGTTCCTGTCGTTAATTAATTTAGCTACTAGCTTTTGAGCTCCTTCAATTATCTTCTGCTGCTTATAATTCTCATTAAATTTTTTGTAAAGCTCATTTAGTTTTTTTATTTCATCTGGTATTCCAAGTGTATATACACAGATATGTTCTTTCTTAAATATTTCCATAGTTTTTTCAAGTGGACTTATTTCTTTCAAACCTGAAATATGTTCTATTGTTTTTCTGGCAGCATCTCTGATATTACTTTGCTGGTTACTAAAGTATTTATTCAGTTTAGTTTTTAAGTTACTTATATATTTTAATGATCTTTTAGGATTTTCTCTGACATTCCGTTCCATTTCACTAAGATTTGTAGAATTATAACAAAGATTGGTAAATTCGAGTTTTTTATTTAAGTACCCATTAAATACGTCAAGTTTAAGAAAAAGTGACTCCTTCTCCTGTGGAACATCGTATAGACTCATATAAGAATCTATAGTTTCCCAGAATAACTGTTCAACTTCTTCTTTTTGATCCTCTATCGTTTTTTGAAATTGTAAATATATGTTATAATAAAACATGGTTTTATCCCAAAATTTTTTGAGTTCGTTAGCATTATTAGATAACTCTTTCTTGACGTTTTGTGATTTTAACACGGCAAATGGGGATTTAACCTTGGCCTTAAAGGCTTTTTCAAAAGCTTCTTTCAATTCATATATATGGGGTTCAAGAGGTTCTATAATCTCATAAAAAATAAACTCATATTCATCTGATAGGTTATCAACATTTTTTGAGGTAATCCTATTAAGTTCCGCTTTTTTTAAGTCTAATATTTTTAAGGCGTCTATAGCGGCATCTAAAATTTTTTCTAAATAAGGTCTACTTTCACTTTTCTTTTTCCCCAAGCTTGATTTATTTATTATATTTAAACCTGCGTCGCGACTTTTTTCGTCGTATTCGAGCTTTATTTTTATTTGTTCACTAAAACTTTCACAAATTTCCTTAAGGTACGTTGATAAATCATTGAGGAAATCTATAGTGATGCTTTTGTTTCCAATAGAATTGTGTGGTTGCAAGAAGTTTTTTTTGATAATTCTTAATGATGAAATTAATTCTTTTAGTTCTTTTGCGAATTTCTTTTGTCTTGATGTTTCCATTTTCAACACTCCTTATCCTTAATTTTATTTAAGCCAAACCTCCGTGCCATCTAAAGAGATAAGTTATATGTAATATTACTACAAATCCTAGTTGATGTCAATATATATATATATATATATAACATAAAAAGACCACTTATATAAGTGGTCTAAAGATTTTTTATATCAATGTTAGTTTCGTCAGTAAACGAAAAAACTTTTAATCCGAGTAATTATGATAATATTTCAGTGTAAATGAATACATAAAAATGTTGGCGCCTTCCTATTTTCCCAGACCGTCACCAGTCAAGTATCTTCGGCATCGTCTAGCTTAACTACCGTGTTCGGGATGGGAACGGGTGTACCCTAGACATCATCAGCACCAACACTATGTCTCCAAGTATATCCGCTTTCAATCCTTTTGTCAATACTTTTTTTAGAATTTATGTTTTGCACAATTTACTTTGAGGTTTTTGATTAAAAGTTATATTTTAAGTTTTTGCAGGCAGATTAAACGGTAAGAATATTTATAAATTAAAAAAATCACTTCTGAAAGTGATTTAAAATTTTTTACATTAATGTTGCTTCTATAAATAGACAGAGAAAATTTTTAATTCACAAAAAATGTTGGCGCCTTCCTATTTTCCCAGACCGTCACCAGTCAAGTATCTTCGGCATCGTCTAGCTTAACTACCGTGTTCGGGATGGGAACGGGTGTACCCTAGACATCATCAGCACCAACACTATGTCTCCAAGTATATCCCCTTTTAATCCTTTTGTCAATACTTTTTTTAGAATTTATGTTTTGTATAATTAATTTTTTTATGTTATAATATAAGTAGATATATTCAACTATAATTAGCAATAAATCCAAATTGATAAAAATAGTTTTGAATATGAAAGATAAATATTGTAATATAAAGGAGGTGAAATCTTGGAATGCTTTTATTGTATTGAGCAGAAATAATTAAATTATTTGAAAAGTCTAAATCACTATTTTTTACCGAATATTTGACTTCTAATTTTGAAGTTTATAATTAAAATGTTGAAATCTTGGTGGAAAATGAGGAAAACTTTTTAAATTCTTTTCTCCTTATAGATACTTATAAGAGTAAATTCCTATTTTTAATAAATTTATTTTTAAAAAATACTTATTGAAAAGGTGATAACGATGGCAAAAGAAGATTACAGTGAAAATATATTAAAAATTTGCAAAGTATCCAAAAAAGCCATATTACCAACGCGTGCAACTATAGGCTCGGCAGGTATGGATTTGCATGCATGCTTAGATAATGAGGTAACTTTAAAGCCAGGTCAGAGAGTGTTTATTCCTTGTGGAATAGCCATTTCTTTGCCTGATGCTGGACATGTTGCATTAGTATTTGCAAGGAGCGGACTTGGAATTAAGCGAGGTATAACACTTTCGAATGGAGTTGGAGTTATTGATAGTGACTATCGCGGTGAAATAGGGGTGGGATTATATAACATTGGAAACGACCCCTATACTATAAAGCATGGCGACCGCATAGCTCAACTTTTAGTAATGAAAGTACAAAGCCCAATTTTAAAAGAAGTTAACTCTTTGGAAAATACTGCTCGTGGTTTGGGAGGGCTTGGCTCTACAGGGATTTAGCTTTTACTAAAAAGACAAAAAACAGCATCATAAAGATAGTATTTATCATATAAATAAAAAGTAAAAATAGCAAAGTAATAAATAGGAGGGCGAATAAAAATGTTTTCGAAAGAAATAGGAATAGACTTAGGAACCGCAAACACGCTAGTATTTCTTAAAGGAAAAGGAATTATAAATAGGGAGCCATCTGTAGTTGCCGTGGATACAAAGACTGATTCCGTTTTAGCTGTTGGTGAACAAGCCAAAGGCATGATTGGACGTACCCCTAATTCTATAATTGCGATAAGACCTCTTAGAGATGGCGTAATTGCCGATTTTGACGTCACAGCTATAATGCTTAAATATTTTATTTCTAGAACTGTAAAGAGTATGTTTTTTAGTAAACCTAAAGTTGTAGTATGTGTTCCGTCGGGAGTTACCGAGGTTGAAAAAAGAGCGGTTGAGGATGCTGCCAAGCAGGCTGGTGCAGGTATTGTGGAGCTTGTTGAAGAACCGATGGCTGCAGCTATTGGTGTAGGGTTACCTATCAATGAACCAGCAGGTAGTATGATAGTAGATATTGGAGGCGGTACCTCTGAAGTTGCAGTAATTTCTTTAGGGGATATAGTGACTGCTACCTCTGAGAGAGTGGCAGGAGATAAATTTGATGAATCTATTATTTCCTACATAAGGAGAAAGCACAACCTTTTAATAGGTGAACGCACAGCAGAAAATTTGAAAATGCTTATAGGTTCAGCTGTTCCTTATGAAAATGAAAGCGAAGTGTCGGTTAGGGGCAGGAATCTTATAGATGGATTCCCTAAGGATGTTTTAATCTCTGCAAAAGAAGTAAGAGAAGCGCTGTTAGAACCGCTAAGATATGTTATAGAGGCAATAAAAAATACACTTGAGAATACTCCACCCGAGCTATCGTCTGATATTATGGAAAAAGGTATAATTTTAACAGGCGGAGGT
Organism: uncultured Clostridia bacterium; assembly: GCA_946566955.1. Classification (GTDB taxonomy): domain Bacteria; phylum Bacillota; class Clostridia; order Oscillospirales; family Acutalibacteraceae; genus UMGS1491. The sequence continues at coordinate 39,298 of CAMNXD010000004.1, read as the reverse complement.
GCCCTTTTAAGAGGTATTGATAAACTTATTTCGCTTTCTACGAATATACCCGTTTATATTGCAGAATCGCCCTTAGACTGCGTTGCCGAAGGAACAGGAAAGTATTTAGAACTTTCTATGCCAAGATATCGTAAAAAAACGCGAAAATCTAGATAGAATGAGTTTATTTATATTAAAGCTTAAAATTATTTTCGTATAATGTGGGGGAGGAGATTGAAAGGTTTTTTTAAGAGTACTGCTTTTAAGGTAGTGGTAATTGTATCTATGGGGATTGGCATTATAATGCTATGCACGTCTTTTAGCCCGGAAAGAAATGTATTTGCTGAAGCTTTAAGCCGAACCGTTCTCCCTTTTCAAAAGAGCGTACAGTCAATCATAAACGTGAGTACAGATTTTTATTATCAGTTCAAGCGAAAAGAAGAACTTGCGCAAGAAATTGACTCTTTAAAAAGTGAAATAAGTGAGCTTAGAGATAAAATCATCGACTACAATGAAATTAAAAGAGAAAATGCAAGATTTGCTAAGTACTATGATTTTAAAAAAGAAAATAATACCTTAAAATTTGTTCCTGCATCTGTTGTGGGTGTAGATTCAACAGGCTATTTTCAGAGTTTTACTATCGATAAAGGAAGTGATTCTGGTATCTCCAAAAACGATATAGTAATAACTGAAAATGGTGCTATAGGATGCGTATGTGCAGTCAATGCAGTTTGCTCAAAGGTGAAATCTATACTTTCTCCTGAGGTTAAAATAGGAGCTGCGGATATAGAAACCAGTGAAAGTGGCGTTATAAGTGGTAATACTCAAATAGCTCAGAAAAATTTAACTCGTATGACTTTTATTCCAGCTCAAAACTCTATGAAAGCGGGTGATATAATTGCTACTACGGGTATGAGTGGAATGTATCCAAAAAATTTAAAAATTGGAAAAGTAAAATCCATAGAATATGACGATCATGAATCTTCTCACTATGCTGTGATTGAGCCCTTTGAAACCTTAAAGACTGTGAGAGATGTTTTTATTATAACAGATTTTCAAGGTAAAGGATCTATGGTGATAAGCTAGATATTTACTATAAATTAAGTCTAAAGAAAGACAGGTGGAATGTGAATAACGTATGTAAGATTTTTAGATATCTAATTTATACTTTAGAAATTTATATGCTGTATTCTTTGCAGCAAGCATCAATTTTTAGTTTTAGCTGTTTAGGAATAGCACCTGTGTTAGTTATTGCTGGGTTTATATGTATTTCTCATTTTGAAAATGAGTTTACCAGCATGGCTTTTGGAATTTTATCGGGGTTTTTAATCGATTTATCTTTTGGAAGCGTGCTCGGAGCTAATGCATTTATCTTAGGTATAATGGGATATATCTTAGGAATTTTATTTTCTTATTATATAAAAGCAAACTTTTTAAGTGCTATGTTTTTTTCGTCTATAGCTTCGCTTGCCATGACTTTCGTAAATTTTTATATTCATCAATTTATTGAAGGTTTTTTATTCATGGGTTTAGCTGGGGAATCGCATTGGAATCTTATAGGAATGTGCGCTGGTTTAGCAAGCTTACCTGTATATTTATTTAATCGCAGTATTTCATATCTGACAAGGGAGAAGCGAAATGAAACTAAGCAATCTTAAGAATGTTAATGTAAAAAGGTATTCATTTTTTATGTTTTGTACTGTATCGATATTTGCAGTTTTTACATGCAGATTAATCGATTGGCAAATTGTTAATGCTAAGCATTATAAAATGAGAGCAAATAGCAGCAATATATACTTTGTTAAAATGGATCCTGTTAGAGGTGAAATAGTTGATGCTGACGGCATTGGACTAGCAGTCAACGATACGGGTTATAAATTGGTTATTGACAGACTTTTGATAGAAAATGGAAGGGAAAATGATTTAATACTTAAGTCTGTGAAGTTAATAAAGTCGTTAGGTGATGCTTGGATTGACGTACTACCCATTGAGCTTAAGGACGGAAAATTTATTTTCTTAGATGATAAGCAAAGCCAAATTACAGTGCTTAAAGAAACTCTCGGATTGCAAGAAAGTGCGGATGCTTTAGAGTGTATGAATGCTATGAAGGAGAGGTATAAGCTGGAAAATGGCATTTCTAATGAAGATCAAAAAATTATTTGTAGCGTTAGGTACAACATGGAAAAAAACGGTGGATTTTATTCGAAATCTACGCCTTATGTTTTAGCAGACAATATAAGCAAAGAATCCGTGATTATAATTTCGGAAAAATCCGAAGAGCTAAAAGGATTAAGAGTGCAAGCTTCTCTTATACGAAAATACATAAATGGCGAAATTGCCCCGCATATTGTGGGATATACTGGATTTATGTCTAGTGAAGAATACCAGCAGCGCAAGGAAGCTTACAGTATGGACGCAATAATTGGAAAAACTGGTATTGAAAGTGCTTTTGAGGATTACCTTAAAGGTACGGGAGGAAAGAAAATGATTCAAATGTCTCGCGATGGAGAAGTCATGGATATTTCCGAAAGAGAGCCTTCTTGTGCAGGAAATACTGTCTTTTTAACTCTTTCTTCTAAACTGCAGCAAGTAGCAAATGAATCCCTTAAAAGAAACATTGAAAGGGCTAAAAACTCCGAAGCTAGAGATTGCGAATCAGGTGCGGTAGTTATGCTAGATGTAAATGATTTTTCCATTAAGGCTGCTGCAACCTATCCTAGCTATGATTTGGCGAAATTTATGGAAGATAAATCTTACTATACGCAGCTTTACGCCGATAAAAGAGTTCCTTTACTCAATAGAGCTTTTTCAGGAGCATATGCTCCTGGTTCAATATATAAACCGCTCGTAGCATGCGCTGCGCTTCAAGAGGGGTTAATAACTCCCGAAGAAACTATATTTTGTGGCGGAAGCTTTAACTACTATACGGGTTATAGACTAAGATGTATGGGAGTACATCGAAATGCAAAGCTTATTTTTGCACTAGCCAAATCCTGTAATGTTTATTTTGCTGAACTTGGAAGGCGTCTAGGAGCGCAAAAGCTTGGCGAGTGGGCACGTAAATTTGGAATAGGAGTTAAAACAGGTGTTGAAGTTGGGGAAAGCAAGGGTGTTTTGGCTGGCCCTGAGCACTGCGAAAATGTTGGAGCTAAATGGTATGAATCCGGGTCGTCTCAAGCAGCTATTGGACAATCTGATAATATGTTTACACCTGTGCAGCTAGCAAGTTTCGTTGCTACCATTGCAAATGGAGGTAATAGATACAAAACTCACTTAGTAAGTAAAATTATGGATTATAATCGCTCTCATAATATAAAAGAATTTGGAGCAGAGCTTGTGGAAAATGTTGGTGTTTCTCAAGAAAACCTTGAAGCTGTAAAGAATGGGATGAGAGAGGTTGTACTTTCTGGAACGGCTAGGGATTTTGCAAGCTATCCCGTGCCGATTGCTGCTAAGACTGGTACCGCACAAAATTCCGGTTCCGACCACACCACATTTATATGTTTTGCACCTTATGAAAAACCAGAGATAGCAATAGCGGTAGTGGTGGCACACGGAAAGCTAGGAACAGTTTCAAAAAATGTCGCACGGGACTTAATGGATGCTTATTTCCAAATAAGTAAGTAGTTGGAATAAAATTTAAAATGAAAATTGACAATTTTTTGTAAATCGATTAAAATATATAGTGCTGTGAAATGGGAAGATATTATTTAAAGTTTATATAGGAAATTTTATCTGCTCTTTTAATTATTTCTAAATTAGATAGAATAAAACTTAAAGTTATGATATAATTTAAATGAGTGCTTGAGTAAATTTCCATTATGGACTATTTAATTAACCCATGAAGCGCGTAAGAAAAACAATAATTTATAAATTTATTAGGAGGATCATTAAATGAAGATTGCACTTAGTGCACAGGATGTCAAGAAAGAATTGATGGTTAGGTTTTGCATAGCATATAATGGTGTTTTTGTTAAACATAAATTATGTGCAACAGCTGCTACAGGTAAACTTGTTGCTGAGGCTACAAATTTGGAAATAGAAACTTTTTTAGATTCTAAGCAAGGTGGATGTGAACAAATGTCTTCGAGAGTATCTTGCGGAGAAATTGACATGGTAATATTTTTTAGAGACCCTATTCGCCCTGAGCTTATGGGGGTTCCTGAAGATGACCTTGTAAGACTTTGCGATTTACATACTATACCTCTTGCAACTAATCTTGCGACGGCTGAAGTACTTGTTCATGGTTTGGAAAGAGGAGATCTTGATTGGAGAAAGGTGGGAAGACCTCTTATTTAAAGTTCAAGTTTTAAGTTTGAAAAATAAGAGCACAGTATGAAATTGGTAGCTCAAAGAATCCGAGGTATGCAGGATGCTTTGCCTAATGAAGGTAAAAAATGGCTTGAGGTACTTAGTGCAGCTATGAACGAGGCAAAGCTTTACGGCTTTAAATATATTCGAACACCTGTTTTGGAGCAAACAGAACTTTTTAATCGTTCTGCAGGTGATACTTCAGATATAGTTAATAAAGAAATGTACACTTTTAAAGATAGGGGCGGCAGAGATGTATGCTTGCGTCCTGAGGGTACAGCTGGTGTGATGAGAGCAGCTTTAGAGAACGGCTTGCATAGTAAGCCTCTTCCTCTTAAATTGATGTATCATTCTTCTTGCTATAGGTATGAGAAACCTCAGCAAGGTAGGTACAGGGAGTTCTTTCAGTTTGGACTTGAAATTTTAGGTTCATCTTCTGAATCATCGGATGCTCAACTTATATGTGCTGGATATAATATCATTAAAAAGCTTGGCATTAGGGACGTAAAACTCAGTATAAATTCTATTGGATGCTCTGAATGTAGAGCTAAATACGTTGAGGCTCTGAAAAGTTACCTTAAGGTTCATGCAAATAAGCTTTGTAAGACATGCACAGAACGTTTTGATAGAAATACTTTAAGAATTTTAGATTGCAAAGAATCAAACTGTAAGAGCATTATAAACCATGCTCCTATCATTACGAGTTTTCTATGCGAAAAATGTTTTAAAAGCTTTAGCATTTTAAAGTCTCATTTAGATTCACTTGAGATAGTATACGAAATTGACCCTGGAATAGTTAGAGGTCTTGACTACTATAATGGGACAGTTTTTGAATTTTTAACGGAGTTTAGCGGAGCTCCAACTGCAATATGTGGAGGCGGAAGATACGATGGCTTATCTCAGACCTTAGGCGGACCTCCTTTGCCGGCTGTTGGTTTTGGATTTGGAATGGAAAGAGTCCTTGCTATTATGAAGCAGCAAGGTATAGAGCTCTTAAGCAAATCGGAGCCGCTTATTTACATTGCTTCAATGGATTTTGAATCTAGCTTAAAAGCCGAAAAGCTTTGCGAAGATTTAAGAAGAGCTAGTGTTTACGCAGAGTCGGATATATTTTCTAGATCACTTAAATCTCAAATGAAATACGCTGATAAAATTGGAGCAGCATATACAATAGTTATTGGGTCTGAAGAGATGAAGTCCGGCAAATCGCTTATGAAAGAAATGAAAAACGGGATTGAATTTGAAATTCCGCTTAATTCAAGTTTTGTAAAAGAAGTTCTTAAACATATAAATTGAGTTTAAGTCTTAGCTAATTTTGATTTTTCAAGCTGAAACAAATTTCAAGAAGCTGAGATTTTGTCTCAGCACAAAATACTTTTCTACGTAGTTCTGCAGCATTGTGGACTCCTTTTAAGTAGGATGACATATGTTTGCGGAATTCTTTTATACCTACGCTTTCTCCTTTATATGTGCAAAGTTTTTCAAGATGCATACAAATAATTCGTGACTTTTCTTCTTCTGAGACCGTTTTATCAGAATCGGGGTCATTAATTTGAGAAAATATCCATGGGTTACCAATTGCACCACGTCCCACTGCAACTAAATCGCATTGTGTTTCTTCAAGCATCGTTTTTCCCGCTGTTGCAGAGGCTATATCTCCATTACCTATTACCGGAATACTTACTGCTTTTTTTACTTCCTTTATTACCTCTAAGCTACTATATCCACTGTATGCTTGCACTTTGGTTCGTCCATGAACAGTTATAGCGCTCGCTCCCGCTTGCTGACAAATTTTTGCAACTTCTGGTGCATTTATCGTGTCCCAGCCGGCTCGAATTTTAACGGTTACAGGTAAAAAGCATGCGTCCTTAACACTTCTTACAATTTCTCCACAGAGCTCTGGATTTTTCATTAAGGCCGATCCTGAATTTTCTCGAACAATCTTTGTTGCCGGACATCCCATATTGATATCAATTATATCTGGTAAGTCGTTTTCGATTAATTTTACTGCGTGCGAAAAATCTTTAGGATCACTTCCGAAGAGCTGAAGAGCGAAAGGTCTTTCTAAACCTCCATGATTTATTAAAGAAAATGTTTTTGTGCTGTTATATATTAGACCTTTTACACTGACCATTTCACTTGTGAAGTATGCTACTCCAAATTGACTACAAATTTCTCTAAAAGCTCTGTCAGTGATTCCGGCCATAGGTGCTAAAGAGGCTAATTTACTAATTTCTATGTTTCCTATTTTCATTTTGTTTTTCCTTTACAGTCTATAATTTTTATTACATGTACATTTTAAATCGAAATCCAGAAAATTTAAACTCTTAAATTTTGTAATGGGAGTTGTGGATTTTCACGATTTTTATTAAAATATATACAAAAATGGAAATAAAACTTGAAATACTAGTTAGTATATGATAAATTTATTCTAGCTTTCATAGGAAAGTTTAAAATATTGTGGAAAATGTTTAAAACATTTGGAAAGGGGAACATTATTTATGAGGAAACTAAAAAGCTTAAAAAGTATTTTATGTTTGGGATTGGCATTAGGAGGTTTACCGGGATATGTGGCTGCGCAGTCTGGTACGGAAGTGGTAGCAACGGAGTCCAAAGAGAGCGTTTCAAATGGTAGAGAATTTGGGGACGCAATGGGAAAATATTATGATTTACTTTCAAAAAATGAGGGACTTTTAAATGATAAATTTTTGCTCGAAAGTGAAATTGCTAAATTAAAACAAGAGAAAATTCAACTTCAAGTAAATTCTGAAAAATATAAAAGACGTATGAATCGATATAAAAAGAAATATGAACAGAAGAAAAATAATGTTTCTCCTGACGAAGTACAAAATGAAATAGAAAAAGTTAAGGCTCAAATGCTTCTTGAATTTACCGGTTACTTAGGAGAATACATAAAAAGCAATCCAAAAAAGAAGGTTAAAAATATAGACTTAAAAGGCTTACTCAATAGACTAATAACCTTTAACATAAGTTATACTAATAATGGGGATACTATGGTTGCACCTTTGGCAGCTAAAGGAACTGCTAAAGCTACAGTGGCGGGAGCAGCAATAACTTCGTAATGAAAGGTCTAACATGATAAAAATGTTTAGAGGTTCAAATAATAAATTTTCAGAAAATCCAGTAACTAAAAAGCAAATTAAAGTTTCTGCTCTAAAAGGCAATTGGAGTAAAGTCTATGATTTTTTAGAAAACTTTTTTTCTTCGGTAGGAGTTAATAAAAAAAACTCACTTAAAATTCTTTTGGCTAGTGAAGAAATATTTGCAAATATTTCTAATTATGCTTACCCTAACAAAATCGGAGAGGTAAAAATAACTATTGAATATTCTATTTTGCAAGAAGTTATTAGAGTACTTTTTGAAGATCGAGGTATTCCATTCAATCCTCTTTTGATAAAAAAGCCAAAGCTAAATCTCCCTCCTTCACAAAGAAAAATCGGAGGACTAGGAATATTTATGGTTCGCAGGATGATGAATAGTATAGATTACGAATACACTGAAGGAAAAAATAGACTCTTAATTACTAAAAACTTAACTACTAATTAAGGAGGTGATCATAGTGGAAATAACTAAATCTCGCGAGGGAAATAAAGTGATTTGTAGTATTAATGGAAGAGTTGACACTCAAACTGCTCCTGACTTACAAGATGAGCTTCATAATTATTTTATTGAAGCAGAAAATGAATTTGAAAATAAAATGGAATTGATATTAGACTTTAAAAATGTAAGCTATATGAGTAGCGCGGGCTTAAGAACTATCCTTCATACTAAAAAGAAAATAGATTCTATGTCTGAATCTTCTTTGCGTATTATTAATGTTCAAGCACCGGTAATGGAAGTGTTTGATATGACGGGGTTTACTGATTTTCTTGATTTAAGCACTGAAGAAGAGTGAATATTTTTAAATAAGTGCATAAAAAACCAGCACCTATCAATGTGTAGATGTTGGTTTTCTCATATTTTAATGTAATAATAAGTATTTGAAAAAACTAAATGATCGTGCAATTTTCTCTATCAAATCCTGCAAAGCCAGACATTATTTCTAGTACTATTGGTAGTGGTACGTCATAAGGCTGAGGAAGTTCTCTAAAATCATGAATTTGGTTTTGTATTTCGCTTATATTTATTTCGTCGTTATAGCAAGTAGTATTTTCTTGAGTCTCGAGAGTTGAAGCGTAGGATTTTATAAAGCAAAATCCTACGAATGCTAACGTGCAAATTAAAATATTAACTAATTTAAAATTTTGTTGTTTCATACTATTATTCCTAAACTTACTTTTTATTAAATTATTAGCCTCCCTTATCAAACAGGCCAAGTATATTACAATCACGAAGGGAGACATAATCGTAATCAGCGACAATAATGTGATCAATAAGAGAGACATTGAGGGAGAGCAAGAGTGAATTAAGTTTTTTAGTAGTAAAGATATCTTGTTTAGAAGGGATAGCGATACCACTAGGGTGATTATGAGCGAAAACGATAGAAGCGGCATTATGAATAGTAATGAGTTCAATGAGGAGACGGACACGAAGTTCAACAGAATTGTGAGTACCAGTACAGATAACACCTTCAAAAACGATTTTACCTTTAGAGTCTAAGAGGATAATAGCGTTAGCTTCTTCATATCTACCGATAAATTTAAGCATAAGGTGGTCACAAAGTTCATAACGAGTTCTAAATTGACAAGTTTCTCTATTTTTACCATCAAGGTAAAGGAAGAGGGTATTAAGAATAAGCTTAAAAAAACACGCCACCTCCTTACCTACGCCATCGAGATTGTTTAAGGAAGAAGGAGGGGCGTCAAGAATATTATGAAGTGAGCCGAAGTGATCGAGGAGTATATGAGCGATTTCGTTTGTATTTTTACGAGGGATAGCGTAAAATAGGAGCAATTCAAGGATTTCGTGAGTAGCGAGGTAATCAAGGCCAGAGAGGAGAAAACGTGATTTAAGTCTTTCTCTATGCTTTGAATGCATACCTTCCTTTTTCACTTTCCTTCTCTCTCTCCTTCTAAAATTTAATTTAATATATTATAACACGACTTTTTTATATTTGGCAATACTTTTCTAATTAAAATAATGATTTATTTGGTGAGAATTTGTCGAATTAAAAAAGCAATTTATTGCTTTAAACGTCATATATAAATCTATTTTTGAAATAACTTCATAAGGGGCGTGCATTGAAAGCACTGGAACACCAATATCTATAACGTCCATATTCCAAGTTGCTATATATTTTGCTATTGTTCCGCCGCCACCTGTATCAACCTTGCCTAGTTCGCTGCTTTGCCAAAGAATGCTATTTTCACTGAGTATACGGCAAATTTCTCCAGTGAATTCTGCTGATGCATCAGAAGTACTGTATTTTCCGCCGCTTCCGGTATATTTAGTAACGACTACTCCTTTATTTATAAATGAACTATTAAAAGTTTCAAAACTGCTTGAGTACGTGGGGTCAAACGCTGCGTTTACATCTGCAGACAAACACTTAGATTTACTTAGTACATCTCTTGCTTTTAAATTTTCAGATTCACAAAGGTCTTCTATAAAATACCTTAGAAAAAGTGATTTCATTCCTGTATTGCCATCACTTCCGATTTCCTCTTTGTCTGTTAAGAGGACTATGCATGTTTCTTCTGGCAAAGACGTATTTAAAATTGCTTCTATGCAAGGATATGCGCAAGAACGATCATCGTGACCGTAGCCGCCTATCATACTTCTATCAAATCCAACATCCTGAGGCTTTATTGCGGGCACAAGCTCTAAATCTGCACAAATAAGGTCTTCTTCTACTATTTCATACTTTTCGTTTAAAAGTTTTAAAATGTTTAGTTTTACGAGTTCTGAGCCTTCTCCACCACGTAAAGGCATACTTCCTATTAAAACGTTTAAGTCTTCACCTGTAATTACCTCCGACATTTTTTTATTCATTTGTTCTTTAGCTAAATGTGGAAGTAAATCGGTTATATAAAAGCAGGGTTCATCTTCATTTTCACCGATTGAAATATCTGCAAAGCTCCCATCTCTTTTAACTATTCTTCCATGAAGAGAAAGCGGGAGGGTAGTCCATTGATATTTTTTTATTCCGCCATAATAATGGGTTTTAAAAGTGGCAATTTCATTATTTTCCACAATAGGATTAGGTTTTAAATCTAAGCGAGGGGAATCAACGTGCGAGACGGCAAGTTTGGCACCATTTTTTAGACCATTTTTACCCACTGTGCAAAGAACTAAATTTCTGCTCCTGTTAGTGAGGTAAATCTTATCTCCAGGGACGTATTTTTTATTTTTATCAAATTCTTTAAAGCCTGCAGCTTGTGCCATTTTAAGTGCATAGCTGACAACTTCTCTTTCTGTTTTAGATTTACCCAAAAACTTTTTGTAGTGAGTGCTAAATTCTTCGCACTTTTTGAGTTCTTCATCAGAGAGAGCTTTGCCGCCACTTTCTCTCTTAGCGAATAGCTTTTCCTTAAGTTCATTTGATTTTTTGTTTTCATCGCTCATTTTAAATCTCTCCTTAGTTTTTAAAATATAAATTTTTATAAATCTTTTTTGCTTTGTCTACTCTTTTAACGTACTTTCTTGTTTCTTCGTAGGGAATAGATTCTAAATTTAAACCGTCTGGTGAAAGGTTTTTGTCTGAGAGCCACCTGTCAACTACAGTCATACCTGCATTATATGCGCAAAGAGCAGTCTTTTCAGTTTTATATTTCTTTAAAAGGATTGAAATGAAAAGAGTCCCATAAGAAATATTAGTTTTTGGATTTTGAATTTCTTGTCCGCTTAAATTTTGTTCATGCGTATAGCACTCGGAGAGCCACTTAAAGGTTTCAGGAGTAATTTGCATAAGACCTTGGGCATTTGCAGCAGATCGAGCATTTTCTTCGAAGCCGCTTTCACACTTGATTATAGCGAAAATCAATTCTTTTTCAACTTTATATTTCGAAGCTGCTTCAGAAACAAGTTTTTCGTACTTTAAAGGGTAAACTATATGCATTAAGGATTTATATACCCATGATAACATAAATAAGGATAATATTACCATACAACCGTAAAATATAATTGATTTGTTTACTCTTATTAATATTTGATAAACCCTCCAATTTAATACTAAACTTTTAAAGTTTAATAATTTTGAATCCCGCTGCACGCACTAATCTATTATATACAGCTATTCCTACTCCTTCATTTCGGCAGCAGTGAGCATATATTATCTGAGGAAAGAATTTATCCGCCTCTCGAAGAGAACTAAATAATTTTTTCGCTTGCTCTGAACTATTGCTGCTGTCACCATAGGATATATATGGAATTTTTAAAAGAGGTATGTCTTGATTAAAGCAAAGTGCAATAATATTTTCACTAGATAAAGAATTTAAAAATTCAGCGTATTTTTCGGAAGTTCCTTTCAATATCACAACTTTAGCTTTAGGGGAGTAGTGCTTATATTTAGTGCCGGGAGATAAAACTTTTTCCTCGGGTTTTAGTTTAGAATAAACTGAATCATCTATTATTATAGGGCCTATCAAAGTTTCTATTTCTTGAGGAGTAATTGCTCCCGGACGCAAAAGTCTTGGAGGATCTTCGAGAAATGAAATCACTGTAGATTCAAGTCCTATGCTGCATTCACCTGCGTCTAAGATTGCATCAACTCGTCCGTTTAAGTCTTCAAATACGTGACTAAAATTCGTTGGACTTGGACTTCCAGATAAATTAGCGGAAGGTGCAACAAGTGGAAACCCAGATTTTTTTATTATCTCTTGAATTACAAAATGCGCTGGAAGTCTTACGGCTACTGAATCAAGCCCGCCCGTAACTGAATGAGGAATTCTTGGATTTTTAGGTAGAATCATGGTAAGAGGTCCTGGCCAAAGCTTTTCAGCTAAATAACTGGCTTTTTCGGGGAAGCTGGAAACAACTTCATAAATTTTGTCTTTATCGCTAATATGAACTATCAATGGGTTATCTGATGGACGACCTTTTGCCACAAAAATTTTCTTTATAGCTTGAAGGTCGAATGCATTTGCAGCAAGGCCGTAAACTGTTTCAGTCGGGACTGCTACTATACCGCCTCTTTGAAGAATTTCAGCCGCTATTTGAGTCTCACTTGAGTTTAAACACAGTGTTTCCATAAGTTAATATCCTTTATAAACTAAAATTTATTTTCTCCTGCAAGTTTAGCTGCTCTATCTGCAGTGCTGAGGGCTTCGAGTATTTCCTCTATATTTCCATTTAGCACATCTTCTAGACGGTAAAGAGTAAGTCCGATGCGGTGGTCAGTGAGACGGCTTTGAGGATAGTTATAAGTCCGGATTCTTTCGGATCTATCCCCTGTACCTACTTGCATCCTTCTTTCTTCAGCAAGAGAACTGTTTTGCTCTTCACGCTTAGCTTCTAAGAGCCTTGACTTCAATACTTTCATTGCTTTATCTTTATTTTTGTATTGACTTCTTTCGTCCTGGCATTCAACTACTATACCTGTTGGAATGTGAGTTATTCTTATAGCCGATTCCGTCTTATTAACGTGCTGACCTCCGGCTCCGCCGGCGCGATAAGTGTCTATTTGAAGGTCGGTAGGATTTATTTCTATTTCCACATCTTCAGCTTCGGGAAGTACAGCCACTGTGACAGTAGAAGTATGGACTCTTCCTTGAGCTTCAGTATCTGGTACTCTTTGCACTCTGTGTACGCCGCTTTCGTATTTAAGCTTAGAATATGCCCCTTCACCGCTTATCATAAAACTTATTTCTTTAAATCCTCCAAGCTGCGTTTCGTTTGAATTTAAAACATCTACTTTCCACCTTTTTTCTTGAGCGTACATGTTATACATTCTAAAAAGAACTCCTGAAAAAAGTGCTGCTTCTTCTCCGCCGGCTCCTGCTCTTATTTCCATTATAACGTTTCTTTCGTCATTAGGGTCTTTTGGTAGAAGAAGTATTTTAAGTTCTTCTGATATCTTTTGTGATTTTTCCTTAGAACACGTTATTTCATATTCAGCCATTTCTTTAAGCTCTTTATCAATCCCGTGCTGCGATAAAATTTCTTTTGCCTCTTCAATATTTTGATTTTCTTTTTTATACTCTCTGTACTTTTCAACAATGGGCGTTAAGTTTTTTAGCTCTTTCATTAAAGACTTGTATTTTTCTTGGTCTGATATTATCTCGGGATTACAAAGCTCTTGATTTATTTCGTCAAAGTGTTTTTCGGTTAGTTCAAGTTTAGCAAACATACTAGGCTTCCTCCTGATACTTTAATTTATATTTTATTCCTTATTATACATTTATTTTTACTTTATATCAACGATTTCTAGTGCTTATAAGAATGAACAATTGAAAAAATTTTACAAATGTATTATCATAAAAGCTTGAAATTAGGGATCTAAAATACGAAAGGAGCGTTCAAAATGACGAATTATAAAATATTAGTCAATAAAGAAAACAAAATTGAAGACTCTTATTATGAGAAAGTAATTAAACCCTCTATAGTTCCCGTGGAATCCGTTAAGGATAACGACTTAGTTTATAGAACCTTTAAAATAGAAGATAGAAAAACGTATCTTGAAAAAGTAACTGCTGAAAAATTTAGTCAGCTTTGGGATTACGCCCAAAGTAATGGAATAACGTTGGGTATAACAAGTGGATTTTTAACTTATGAGCAGCAGCAATTTAAATACGATTATTTTTTAAGCAGGCATGGCGAAGAATTTGTGGCAAAAAGTGTTTGCTTACCCGGATATTCCGAACATAATACAGGTCTTGCCATGGACTGCGATATTTTTAGAAATGGTAAGTGGAGCGGTATTGCTCTAGGAGAAAATGGCGAAACAAACGATGAAACTAATTGGCTTCATAGTGTGCTTCATAAATTTGGATTTATTTTGCGTTACCCTGCCGGCAAGGAGCACATAACCAAAATGAAGTTTGAGCCCTGGCATATTCGCTATGTAGAAGAAGAGCTGGCAAACTACATTTATGAAAATAAAATTACTTTAGAAGAATATTTCCAGCAGGATAAAGCTTAAATATATCACAGAGGTGGATAATTTGAAGATACTTTTTATGGGTACTCCAGAATTTGCAATTCCTTCTTTGGATGCCCTTATTGAAAATGAATATGATGTTAGTGCAGTCTTTACAAAGCCCGATAAACCTCAAGGAAGAAAACAAGTTATTTTACCAACTCCCGTTAAAGCTCGAGCGCAAGAATATGGAATAAAGGTCTTTCAGCCTGAAAAGCTTAAAATTGATGAAACTTTTGAGATTATAAAACAAATAAATCCCGATTTAATAATCGTTGTGGCGTATGGAAAGATACTTCCTAAAAATATTATAACGTTCCCTAAATTTGGATGTATAAACGTCCACGGGTCGCTGCTTCCAAAGTATCGTGGAGCGGCCCCTATACAGTGGAGCATAATTAACGGAGACACAGTTACAGGTGTAACTACTATGTTTATGGATGAAGGTCTTGATACAGGCGATATTTTGATGCAAAGTAAAGTCTTTATAAACGATGATGAAACTTCCGAAGAACTTAAGAAGAAGATGTCTGTAGTTGGAGCGGATACGCTTATTAAAACAATTAAAAAACTTCAATCCGGTGAACTGGTTTCTATTCCTCAAGATGATTCTAAAGCTACTCTTTCTCCTCCGCTTGATAAAATTACTGGAGATATAAATTGGGAAAAATCCGCAAAGGAGATTCACGATTTAATAAGAGGATCGAACCCTTGGCCCATTGCACATACAACTTTAAGAGGCAAGCTTTTTAAAATATATAAGTCTAGAGTTGCGCAAAGTCGTCCTGCATATCCTGGTAAGATACTTAGCACCTCTCCTCTTATAGTGGGATGCGGCAAAGATACCAGCTTGGAGCTTTTGGAAGTCCAAATAGAAGGGAAAAAAAGAATGCCTGCCAGCGATTTTGCACGTGGGTATCGGTTGAGCGATAAAACTATTTTAGGACTTGCCATATCTTCTGAGAAAACTTTTAGTGAGGGATTTTAATTGAAAATTACAATACTTTCTGCGTCCACAGGCGGCGGACATATGAGTGCTGCAAATGCAATAAAAGATTATCTTCTATCTGAGGGAGTTATTGCTGAAGTAGTTGACGCTTTGGAGTACATAAGTCCTATACTTAATAAGACTATTACTGAAGTTTATGAATATATTGCCCTTAAACAACCTAAACTTTGGAAAATGATGTATAGTTCATCCAATAATAAAACTGTAAATCGTCTTGTGGTTGGGATAAACAGTTTAATAAGTAAAAAGCTGCTTCCTTTAATTGAGAAGTCCCAGCCGGATCTTATAATTAGCACTCATCCTTTTACTACTGAAATGGTTTCTAATTTAAAAACCAGTGATGCGGTCAAATTGCCGCTCGTTTGCGTCATGACAGACTACGCCCCTCACCGTACGTGGACAAGTCCCGGAGTAGATGCTTATGTTGTTGCAAATTCGGATATGGTGGCTAGCATGGAAGATATGGGCATTAATCCTAATATTGTTTATCCTTTTGGAATTCCCGTAGATGATTCTTTTTACGTGAAGCCAGATAAAAAAGAAATTCTTGAAGAGCTTTCCCTTGACCCTTCTCTACCAACTATTCTTATAATGGCAGGTACTCAAGGACTTGCTAATATAGATAAAATTTACTTTGAACTTCAAAGCATTGACCTTGATTTTCAAATAATCATAATAACGGGTAAAAATCAAAAACTTTATGAAAGAGTTAAAAGTATTTCAGAGGGTAGACCTCATTTGAGAAGAAGATTAAAAATTTTAGCTAACATTTCAAAATATATTCCAAAGCTAAAAAACATTAAGTTTAAAGTTAAGTTTAAAAAATCTCGAGCTACTAATATGACTAAAACAAAGAAAACAAAGGTTGTTTATTTTACGAAGGAAGTTGAAAAATATATGTATGCTTCCGACTTAATAATTACTAAACCTGGTGGCTTGACTGTTAGTGAAGCACTTGCGTGCGGACTGCCTATGGTACTTTTTAACGCGATTCCAGGTCAAGAAGAAGAAAATGCCAATTTTCTAGTTAGCAATAACATGGCTGTGAGACTTGAAAACGATCCTTCTAAAACAATTAAAAGCTTGCTTGGAAATCCAAAGAAGCTCAGCTCCATGAAAGATTTCTGCGAAAAATTTGATAAGTCTGACTCTTTAAAAAATATTCTTTGTTTAATTCATAAACTTACGGCTAAAGAAAAAGTATTTAATAAGCTTGTAAGAGATAAGATTCCTCAAATAATTGAAAACCAAGGAAATACCTGCGAATTTAAAGTTCTTAAAGATGAAGAAATGAATCATTATCTAAGCTTAAAATTAATTGAGGAATGCACAGAAGTAGTGGAAGCTAAAACTCAAGAATCAAAAAAAATCGAAGAACTTGCAGACGTACTGGAAGTAATTAAAACTATGTGCAGCTACATGGGTGTGAAATTTGAAGAGATTGAAGAAAAGTGCAAACTTAAAAGAAAATCTCGAGGAGGGTTTGAAAATAAAATATTTTTAGAAAAAGTATGGTTTCATAATAAAATCAATTGAAGATAAAAGCACTTTAAAAACAGGAGGCTAAAAAATGTTAACAGACTTGCAAATTGCTAATAAAACTACGCCAAAGCATATAACTCAAATTGCAAAAGGTTTAGGTATAAATGAAGAAGAATTAGAGCTTTATGGTAAATATAAAGCTAAGATTGAAGACTGTGTTTTTAAGAGGCTAAAAGAAAAACCAAACGGGAAATTAGTACTCGTGACGGCAATTAATCCAACTCCCGCTGGAGAGGGCAAAACTACTATAACTATTGGATTAGGTCAAGCCATGCATAAAATAAATAAAAATGCTGTTATTGCCCTAAGAGAACCTTCTTTAGGACCAGTGTTTGGTATTAAGGGCGGAGCAACAGGTGGAGGGTATTCACAAGTTTTACCTATGGAAGAAATAAATCTTCATTTTACTGGTGACATGCATGCAATAACCGCTGCAAATAATCTTTTATGCGCTCTTCTTGATAACCATTTACATCAAGGAAATAAATTAAATATTAATCCTAAAAGTATCCTTATAAAAAGATGTTTGGACATGAACGATAGGTCTCTTAGAAATATAGTTATAGGACTTGGAGGAAAAATGAATGGCGCTACTCGTGAAGATGGATTTATAATAACAGTTGCAACGGAAATTATGGCAATTTTATGTTTATCTCAAGATATTCAAGACTTAAAATTAAGACTTAGTAGAATACTTATTGCCTATACATATGACGGATGCCCCATTTATGCTAAAGATTTACGTGCTCAAGGAGCTATGACGGCTCTTTTAAAGGAAGCTATTAAACCTAACTTAGTTCAGTCTCTTGAAGGGACTCCAGTTATTATGCACGGTGGACCTTTTGCAAACATTGCTCATGGCTGCAACTCAATAAGAGCAACGAAGCTTGCTTTAAAGTTAGGTGATTACTGCATTACTGAAGCTGGATTCGGCTCTGATCTTGGGGCGGAAAAATTTTTAGATATAAAATGCCGTGTAGCAGGACTTAAACCTTCATGTATTGTTATTGTGGCAACGGTAAGAGCTTTAAAATATAACGGGGGAGTAAGCTATGAAAATCTAAAACATGAAGACATAACAGCGCTAAAGACTGGATTACCTAATTTAGGAGTTCATATCGAAAATATGAGGAAGTTTGGAGTTTCTGTAGTTGTAGCGCTAAATAGCTTTGAAACAGATACAGAAAACGAGATTTCGGAAGTTAAAAATTACTGTGAAAGTATGGACTGTAGGTTTACAGTCTCGCGAGCATTTATTCAAGGAGGAGAAGGGGCCATAGATTTAGCGCGGGAAGTATGTGAACTATGCGAAGAAAATTCAAATTTTTCTCCTATTTATTCTCAAGACTTACCTATAAAAGAAAAGATTTTTAAAATTGCTAAAGAAGTATACCGTGCGGATGGAGTTTTTTATACTGCCGAAGCGGAGAAATCAATTAAGGAAATAGAAAGGCTTGGAAGGAGTAATTTGCCAGTCTGCATTGCTAAAACTCAGTATTCTCTTTCCGATGATGCTTTAAAGTTATGTCGACCAAAAAATTTCAGTATTACTGTAAGGGACGTTACTATTTCAAATGGTGCAGGATTTATAGTTGTGTTAACGGGTAATATCATGACGATGCCGGGTCTTCCAAAATTACCGGCGGCTGAGAAAATTGATATAGATAAAAATGAAAAAATTACTGGTATATTTTAAAATTTAATCTCCTGCTTGTATTTAAGCAGGAGGACTTTTTATTTTTTTTTGTTTACATTCGTTTCTCTATCTTTTATTCTTTGAACTAATTCTTTATAATCAATACCTTTGTAAGGATTTGCTGGGGCTTTGTTAGGGCTTAAATATAATTTCTCTGGACCGTTGTTTATTTTAAGTCTTATTCTTTCCAAGTTGTCATCGTTGTGAGTTTTAACAGGGTTACCTCTTCGAGTGTGATTTAACTCATTCAAAAATTCATATTCATATAATGAATTGTATATTTCTTGTTGACTTTCAACTTTTTCCTCATTTTTAAGTTTAGCATAACCACCTATTTTATTTTGTATTTCTTCATTTAATTTGTTACATCTATTGGATATCCACTCTAGTTTAAGGTCTGGAAATTTTTTTAGTATTTCATCAATTTTTTGTTTTTGTTGCTCTTTTTGTTTTTTTGCTTTGGCTGCTTGCTCTTGCGAGATTTTTTTAAACTTTTCTTCATCATATCCCCGTTGAGAATTTTTTTTAGATCCTAAAATATTGTTAACTCCACCCTTAAGCTTTTCTTGTAATTCTTCCATAAAAGATGCGCCACTTGTGTTTTCGATTTGCAAATTGCTAGAATTAGAGGTTTTCTTTTTTGGCTTTGGTGTTGATGGCTTATTGATTTGTGGGGTAGGAAGAGGAAGCGGTGGTGGCGGTGGTGCCGGAGGAGGTGTAAATGAAGGTAAAGAAGGTGCCGAGGGAGGAGCAATTTGAGAAGATACAGCGCTTTGATTATTTTTAAAGAGTTCGTGGTTAAGTCCAATAAAAGCTAATTTGAGTTTTTCTAATTTTTTATATTGTGAAGATTCTTTATCTAATTTTGAAGTTATAGTATGCAATTGCTGCAATATAGCAGCAAGTAGATCTCTATTAGATTTAGGAAAGATTATATCTTTAGGTTTTTCTTGATTTATATAACCATAAACTTCATCTAATATAGTACTAAAAATTCCTGCGATATCTTCAGTTTTGAGGCTATTAAACTTATCTAAATCTTTAGCTTCATCAATAATTAACTGAGAAGTTTTCTTAAGACTTGCTTTTTTAGTAGATTGAATTTCGTTTTTTAAAGTAAGAAGTAGTGGCAAGCCTCCGCCGCCTGCTATCAAAGCTGCTGGAGCTCCTAGTATTGCACCATATTTTTTCAATGATTCTTTTGAAAGAGCAGTATTAATTGATAATTTATTTTTAATTGGAGCAGAATTACTTAAATTAGGAACAGCACCAATAGGTGAAGCGGTTACACTTCCTAAACTCATTAAAGATAAAAGTCCTGCAGTCATCTTATTGAAACGAGAATTTGTAATTCCACCTGCTACTTTTTCTAAAAAGTCTTCTGGAATATTCAAAGTTTGATTAATTTCGTAAATTAAATTTTTTAACTCTATTTCAAAAGCTGCAATATTTTTTCTATAGCCCTTACTGCGACAGCAATCATATATTTCTTCAATAGTTGATGCGTTTTTTAGCTTTTCTTCTGCGTTTTTATCTTCAAATATTTCCATAAATAATTCTTCTAATGTTTTGTTCATTTTAGTGTTTCCTTTCAATTTTTAATTATATACTTAAATTTCTTAAATATTCGCTATTTAATTCTTGGTTTTCGGGTTCAGGAGCGTTTTGGCTTAAATCAATGGAATCCTTGGCTCTTTCATATGCTTTTGAAAAATAATCTTTTTTGTTTTGGCCTGAATGAGTAATATCAGATTTTAATTTCTCATAGATGTATTCTCCGTGCAACAATATTTGCCTTTGAATATCTTCTATTCTTTTTTTCTCGTCATTATGAACGACGCTGTGATTTTCTTCGCACCACTTGTATAGATAGAATAAGGTAGGCAGTGCACCAATTTCAGTACCTACTTGCATAGTTCTTTTAAGCAAACTTTCGTAAAGTGATAGCTTTTCTGACATTGATATTTCAGATGTTGAGGTCTTAGGTGCTGATATATTATTTTCTTTGGGTTCTTCGGAAGGTAAAGGCTTTACCTCCTGTGAATTCGGTGCTGCTGCATTTGCCTCTCCAGTTTCTTCTTCCGATACCTCTTCGAAGGTATTTGAATGATTTTCAATGTTAGAACTGTTTTCGGTAGTTGAAGGAAGCTGTGAAGATAAAGTAGTTATATGTGGGTTAGATTCCATTGAACGCTTGAGATCTTTTTTGACACTTTCGACTGCATCATTGAAGAAACGTAAACGAGAAATCTTACCAATTAGCTTTTGGTTGGAACCGTATATATGCTCAGCAATGAGTTTTATTGCTTCTTGCAAAAGATCAAGTTGCTCACGGGGATCGTTAGGGAAATTTTTAATTTTTTCTAAAAAACGATCTTTAAAATGGTCGGCTTCCTCTTCAGATCGAGACCTCAGAACATTTAATATTTTATCTAGAGAATTTAAAAAAGCTTTTTTTTGATTTTCAATGGAAGTTTTTTGGAATATATTAAAATCACTTTGTATTTTTAAGCTTGCTTTAAAATCTATTACTTCACCTGCTACATCGCCTATTAATTTGCCAGCTTCCATGCCCGCCAGAATAAGTAAAGATGGAAGCTCTGCCACAGTTCCTCCAGCTACACCCATAGCTGTTAATTTTGTTATATCTTTTTTGCTCATGTTTTGACGTTTAAAAAGAGAACTTGTTTGAAAACTATAATTTTTATTTTCTTTTTCTGGAGCTTTAAAAGAATTGGAATTTACTGAGTAATTAGAATTTATGGGTGTATATGATTTATTACGATGAGTGCTGCTATAAATTCTAGAACTACGCATTGAGGGATTACCGCCATATGCTGCAATTTTAGTGGCTGTGGCTGGTAGCGAAACAGCGCCAAGACTTAGTGCAGAAAGCACTCCGGCCATAGCTTTTTGAATACCACCTCTATTTGTGCCTCCAGCAACGTTTTCTAAGAATGCTTCAGAATCTGACGAAGTCAAGTAATAGTAGTTAATTATATCCAGTAATTCTATTTTAAAATTTTCGAAGTCATTTGCATATCCATTTTCGCAGCATTTTTTATATAAATTTTCGAGATTTAAAGAGTATTTTCTTTTTTCTTCGGGAGTAAGCTTTTCGATTTTGTCTGCCATGACTTATTCCTCCTTTTAGTTATGTTTATTATTTACCTGAAGAAATCAAAAATTCTATTTAACTTTTTCAAGAACTATTATAAGTATTAATCATGTTATTGTCAATAAATAATATATAAAATGCATTTGTTTTTATATTTTTATGTTTATTTAATGATTTAAAGTTTGAGTTGAATCGTCACGAAAATTTTTAGTTTAAAAAATTCTCTTCTCAAGATAAGAGAAGAGAGAACTACTAAAATATAATAATTAAAATTCATTGAGATTTAGGTCTATCAAACAGGCCAAGTATATTACAATCACGAAGGGAGACATAATCGTAATCAGCGACAATAATGTGATCAATAAGAGAGACATTGAGGGAGAGCAAGAGTGAATTAAGTTTTTTAGTAGTAAAGATATCTTGTTTAGAAGGGATAGCGATACCACTAGGGTGATTATGAGCGAAAACGATAGAAGCGGCATTATGAATAGTAATGAGTTCAATGAGGAGACGGACACGAAGTTCAACAGAATTGTGAGTACCAGTACAGATAACACCTTCAAAAACGATTTTACCTTTAGAGTCTAAGAGGATAATAGCGTTAGCTTCTTCATATCTACCGATAAATTTAAGCATAAGGTGGTCACAAAGTTCATAACGAGTTCTAAATTGACAAGTTTCTCTATTTTTACCATCAAGGTAAAGGAAGAGGGTATTAAGAATAAGCTTAAAAAAACACGCCACCTCCTTACCTACGCCATCGAGATTGTTTAAGGAAGAAGGAGGGGCGTCAAGAATATTATGAAGTGAGCCGAAGTGATCGAGGAGTATATGAGCGATTTCGTTTGTATTTTTACGAGGGATAGCGTAAAATAGGAGCAATTCAAGGATTTCGTGAGTAGCGAGGTAATCAAGGCCAGAGAGGAGAAAACGTGATTTAAGTCTTTCTCTATGCTTTGAATGCATACCTTCCTTTTTCATTGTTCTTATCCCTCTTCCCTTTTATTTATAACTTGAAATTATTATAATATTTTTTTGGTAGATTTGCAAGCATATTTTTCTTAAGGAGACATTTTTTATAAATGAGAAAAATAATTATTAATAATAACGATTCTGAAAAGCGTCTGGACTCATTTTTGAGAAGAGTACTATATAATATTCCTCCCTCTTTAATGTATAAATATATAAGAAAGCGAAGGATTAAAGTTAATGGGCAAAAATCTCAGGAATCTTATCGGCTTCGAGAAGGAGACTGTATTGAATTATATGTAAATGATGAATTTTTTGAAAGGTCATCATATAAGTATGAGTTTAAAGGAAGTTCTTTTTTACTTGATATAATTTACGAGGATGAAAATCTTATGCTTGTAAATAAGCCTGCGGGTTTAGTGGTCCATCCAGATAAGAATCAAGAAAGTGAATGCTTAGTTAATAGAATAAAAAATCATCTTTATAATAAAGGTGAATACACTCCTGAAATCGAAAATTCCTTTTCGCCCTCACTTGTGAACCGAATAGACCGAAACACTTCTGGGATAGTCTTAGCAGCTAAAAATTCTTCTGCATTGGCAGTTTTAAACCAAAAAATGAAAGAGCGAGAAATAAATAAATCTTATATCTGCATAGTAAATGGAATCCCTAAAAAGAATACGGATATTCTTAAAGGATATTTAGAAAAAAATGAAACTGAAAATAAAGTTTATATCAATAATTATAAAACTAAAAATTCTAAGTCCATTTTAACCTCTTACAAATTGATAGAAAAATCAGAAAAATTTGCACTTTTAGAAGTAAAACTTTTAACTGGAAGAACTCATCAAATTCGAGCGCACCTTGCACATATTGGACACCCTATTTTAGGAGATGGGAAATACGGCCAAAATTCTTTAAATAAAGCTATGAATTATAAATATCAAGCTCTTTGCTCTTATAAAATAGAATTTGATTTTAAATCTGATGCAGGAATTCTTAATTACCTTAATAAGAAAAGTTTTTGCTTACCTCAAGAAAAAATATGGTTTATAAAAGATTTTTATAAACGACTTCCCTAGAATTTTTATACTATAAACTTAATTGGCAAATGATATTAGAAATTGAAAAACTTTGAAAACATCGCCATAAAACCGACGTCGATTAAAGAGGCTATACCTAGCACGACTAAACAATAGCTAGATGCTTTAAAATGCTCTTTTATGCTTATCCAAAGCGCTGCCGGATTTCCCTTAGGAAGGACTGTTTTTAAAAGTTTTAAGGAAAATTTCATGGATCCTAACGAAAATAAAGTTAACCCGACTGATGAAACAAATATTCCTGGTAAAAGTATGAGAATATAAAAAGCTATTCCTTTTAATCCATAAATAAGATAAAGGTATCCTGCTGTAAGGCCAAGCCCTAAGCCCTTGAAGGTGAGTATAGCAGGTATGACTATAATTCCCCAACAAGAAAGAGCGCTGAGTTCTATAAAAAGCGCAAACAAACTTAAAGCATAAAATGAAGACATAAAAATTTGTATGTTAGACTGTTCTAGTCGCTGCTTAAAATCGCTCAAAAATAGAAAATCTAGCTTGTAAAGAGATTCCATATTTAAAGAAGGTACAATAAGTGTACCGCAAATCATTCCAATAATCATAAATATAGATAGAAATAATAGCGATCGAATTGATGGGTCAATATTTAGAATTTCATACTTTTTTAAAAACGAAATAGTACTGCCTATGGCTTTTTTCATATTTAATTACTCCTCAAGCTTTTACATCTTTATAAAATACTATGAGGGAATATATAAATTTATGAATGTGATTTTTTGGGTAAATCAATAATCTGCAAAATAAAGAGCTTTAAAGATAATTAAAAAACGTGGAAACGAAAAAGAGTATTTTTATTTTTTCTGATTTTGCCCCTCACGCTGATATTCCAAAGCTTTAGACATAAATGAAGCTTTCTTTTTTTGCTTTTCTGGTTTGACTTTTTTCCCTTTATATTTAAGTGCGTGCTGCCACGCCTTTTTTAGTTCATCACTTAGAAAATTTTGAAGCACAGCTTCATTATTTAGATTATTAAGCAAACCTATAGTTATAATGCTGCGGACATCTAAAGAAGCATTTGAGTATAAATCGCTTAAGAGCTTTCCGAGCTTCTTAATTTCCATATGATTAGCTTTAGGATTTGAAAGTAAGTTATTTATTTTTGGAATTAGTATTTCTTTAGTAAATGTTACTGCTCTAAATTCACTGTAACATTCTTTTTCTATATATATATCGTCTTTAATTTCAGGAAATATATTTACCATTCTGTTTGCGAAAAATAGTCCGGTGACGTTACTTTCATCATTAGGACATTTTTTCTTTGCATTTTTTGCCGTTTTAGGTGTTGATTGATTTAAAGCTTCTGCGAAATCTTGAGCAATCATATTAAGGTCTTTTTTTGAAAGGTTTTCATCGTCAAATAGCCATGTGGATATGTTTGCGTTATCGTTTCGAAGTACAATGCGTTTTTCGCTGGCACTATGGAAAATTTCGTAGGTTTGATTTTCTTTCTTTAAAAGAATTTTATCTTTTTCTGGTTGACTAATCTCAAATTTTTTCATTTGTTCAAATTCAGATATCAGATTGTAAAATTCTTCAAAACAGCTTTTACTCACGAGCTTACATCTCCTATTTAATAAATAATTTAAAAAGAATTTTCTAACTAGGTCTAATTCTAATATAAATTTAAAAAAATGTCACTTAATTACCCATCATTTTCTTTTGTGAAATCTCATCAAAATGCAAATAATAATCATTGCTACATTTTTAAACATTTTTCCCCTATTTTTACGCTTGAAATTGTTTTAAGAGAGGTGATTTCCATTGAAAAAAATCATTAAATTACTAATTTACGGACTATTAACTATAATACCGTTGATTTTTGTCGGAATATATTATACTGCGTGCAAACTGCCGAGTGTTTATTATGTAGGAATAAATGATGAGAAAAATTTTTCGCTAGATTTATTTTCGGTATCTTCTCTTAGTGAAAATAAAGAAGAATCTGCGCAATGTTTAAATACTAAGTCTTGCTTTGCAGATCATTTAGAAACTCACTGTGCAACTTTAAAATTTATGAATTTAATTCCCATTAAAAAAGTTGACTTGATAGTATCTAAAAAATCAGAGGTTATACCTTGCGGTACTCCTTTTGGCGTAAAGCTTTATACTAAAGGCGCCCTTGTTATAGGAACTTCAAGTGTAAGGTGTTTAGAAGGATTTAAAGAGCCCTGGAAAAGTGCCGGAATGCAAAAAGGAGATATTATCATTGAAGCAAATTCAGAAAAAGTTAATAACAATAATGATTTAGAAAGAATAATTCAGAATTCTGATGGAAAAGAAATAAGCTTTAAGGTAATGAGGGAAAATAATGAGTTTGAATGTCAGCTAGTACCGCTTAGATCAATGGAAGATGGTAAATTCAGGATTGGAATATGGGTGCGTGATAGCTCAGCTGGAATTGGAACTTTAACTTTTTGTGAAGAAAACCGCAATGTTTTTGCTGGTCTAGGACATGGAATCTGTGATATAGATACCACCGAGCTTTTGCCGCTTTCAAGGGGTGATATAGTTGAAGCAATTATAACGGATACTGTTAAAGGACGTCCTGGAATGCCAGGAGAGCTAAAAGGATGCTTTATTAATCCGGAATCTATAGGGCAGATATACGCTAATACAGAAACAGGTCTTTATGGTACTTTTGAAAAAATACCTTCAAATACAAATAAAATTCCTGTTGCTATGAAGCAAAACGTCAAAAAAGGATCAGCGAAAATTCTCACGACGATAGAAGGCAGCAACCCAGAGCTTTACGATATAAATATTGATTCCATAAATTATGATACTACAATACCAACTCAAAATATGAAAATTTCAGTAACTGACCCTCGCCTTTTGGAGAAGACTGGTGGAATTGTGCAAGGAATGAGCGGAAGTCCAATTTTGCAAAATGGGACTTTAATTGGAGCTGTAACGCATGTTTTTGTCAACAACCCTAAGAAAGGATATGCTATTTTTTCAGAGACTATGCTGACAAATTCCAACATACTTTTTGAATCAGATTATAAAAACGCATCGTAAAAGATACCATATTTTGACATTTCCTCTGAATAGTTCCTATTTACTGGAAAACTATTGACATATTTGGTAATATATGTAAATATGAATATCATAAAATATGTTATTAGGAGGAAAAATTATGCAAAATAGGTTAAAAGTACTGACTTCAGAGGACTGTATTGAATTCGATAGGGAAGCATTGGATATGTTTAAACACTATTCAATGGATTTGTCATTTTTGCCCAAAGATGGATTCAAGATTATTGAGATCATCGAGAACACTTCTCCGGATATAGTTCTCATGGATCTTTTTATGCCTCGCATTGACGCAATAGGTATTATTAACACTGTGAGGAAAAATCGACGTGTGGAGATGCCAACGTTCATTATTATTTCTAGTTTTGGACGTCCTTCACTAGAAAGGGAGGCGATGTCAGCCGGTGCATCATACTTTTTGGTTAAGCCGGTAAATTATTCAGACGTAATAGAGAAAATACTTCAAATTAGTTATAAGACGAGGTATAGTTCTCATTTTGCGGATTTACATCCGATTCCACTTCAAAGTGCTAATTTAGAAAACATTGAAGTTAAAATCACAGAAATTCTACATCAAATTGGAGTACCGGCGCATATCAAGGGGTATCATTATTTAAGGAATTCTATTAAAATGTCCATTGAGAATCCTGAGATAATAAATTCTATAACCAAGCAACTATACCCTGCGGTCGCGCAAAACTTTGATAGCACACCTTCAAGGGTTGAAAGAGCAATTCGTCATGCGATTGAAGTAGCGTGGGATCGAGGGGATGTTGAAGTATTAAATTCATACTTTGGCTACACGATACATAACTCTCGAGGCAAGCCGACGAATTCAGAGTTTATTGCGATGATAAGTGATAAACTTCGGCTCCAATTAAGAACAGCAAGTTAAAAGAAACTAAATTTTGCCAACTCATTTAAATGGGTTGGTAATTTAATATTTAAATAAGTTATTTTCTTGAAATAAAAATAAACTAATGATAAATTTATTATATCATTGATAAACAATTATAATCAAGTAGAAATTTAAAATGTATCATGAATAATAGAGACTTTGTTCTTAGCAAGATATTTTTATTTAAAAAATAAAATAATTTTGGAATAAACTATTGACAGGCTAAAAATAGTGTAATATAATAAAGGAGGTTCAAATAAATTGAAGGGAGTTAGATACAAATGAGTAAAAATTTTAAAGAACTATTAGGTAAAGTTGCTGTAGACCAAACTTCTATGGAAAGATTAGAAGCTTTATTCGACGAAAAAGAAGTTTATAGTTTTTTCAAAGATAGGGGTTACACAGGCAACATGCAAAACTTTAAGGAGGATGTAATGAGATTGCTAAAAGATTTAGTAAAAGAACAAAATGTTTCCGATGATGAATTAAAGAAAGTTGCTGGAGGAGCCAGCAAGAATTTAAATAAAGCTGCAGCTGCTGCACTTTCATTATTGAGCTTAGCTGGAACAGCCATGCCAAGTGCTGGTGCTACTGATGTTCAAGCTAAAGTTAATCAACTAACAAGCAAAGCAAGAAATATTGCAAGCAAGAATAAGAATGTGATTATACCTGTTGGTGCTAGCGCAGCTGCAGGAGTAGGTGGCGCTGGGCTCGGCTCTTTATTGCTTTATCTCGGCATGACTAAAGGCCTTGGATACCAAAAAGGCGGTCAAAAAGAAATGGCAATATTTATGTCAACAACTTGTGTTACATTAAGCCGCATAATAGAGGAAGCTAATAAAAATGCAAACGAAAAAGAAGACAAAATCGAAAAAGATAAAATTTGGAGTAAAGCTTATGCTGATTTAGTTAAAGCTATGAAGGACATTTATAAAAATAATAAATTTTTCTTTAAAGACTCAACCGATATACAAGACGTAGTTAAACCCATGGTCTTTAATTCAAAAGCTAGCTTGAATCATTTTGAAGTTTTAAATAATTATGTTGAAAATTTCCTCGAGGAAGTTAAACCAGTTTTGGGCAAAGGTATATTAAGATATGGTTTAGATAATACGACTAAACCATTTGACAGCAATAATAATAAATGGGATGCGCAAAAATTTATTGTTAGCTTTGCACCAAAAATGGTTAGAATGGAAGATGAACCTAGCAATGAGATTGATGACTACTTACTTGAAGCTAGATGCATAGCACTTCAGGATAAAATTAGTAACTCTACAGACCTTAAGGCCCTTACTAGAGATGCAGTAGGTTCCAGTTCTAAAGGTGTACTCAATGAATTAAAATCAGCTAAAAGTGCTAATGATATTTTTAAAGCTCTAACTGATGGTGGTAATGATAGTCCTGACAAAGTTTTCTTGTTGGGCTTAGGAAATGGTCGTCGTGCTATCGACTTGAGAAGGGCTCGAAAAGTTTTGAAAGCATTTATTGATGAGAATGAACTGGGCGAGTTAGTTGATTTAGCTCACTTGAATAAGGCTATTAACAGTAAAGAAGGTACGCTAATTACTGGTTTATTCGATGAAAAATCTGAAATACTTGCAGGCACTAGTAACAAATTTGCTACTGGTAATTTGAAAGACTCAGATATCAAAAAAACAGATGTAGAGGCAATGTCCAGGATTTTAGGAAGCAAGGATTCTTTTATATACTATGTTAAATTTGATAATGAAAAAAATGTTGAAAAACTAAACGATTCAATTAATGAATTAAAAAATAAGCTTAATAGAATAGCTAAATCTAAATCTATTCAACTAGATGCATTAGATGATTGGGAAAGTAATAAAGAAAGTCGTACTATAGATAATTTGTTTATTGCTGTCGCAAATACATTCGAGAAACCGGACAAAAAATTGACATATGCCGAGGCAAGTGATATTATACAATTAATGTATAATGATAAGGAAGATATAGTAAATCGTGTAAAAGCTATTAAAGATAATAATGGTGAAGGTTTGGAGAATGTTGAGGCTAATGAGGAGGCTAATAAGGAGCTTGCCGAAGATGATACTGTTGATAAGGTTAATGCTAGACTGCAAAATTCAGCTGTACAGACAAAAATTCGAGAAATACTCGATTTAAGTGATGACAGTGATTTCAATATAGCTAAGGAGGTGGGAGATGTTAAAGACGCTTTAAAAAACCTAGGCTCGATCAAAGCATAGTTAATTCTACAATTGAATATTTAATTACAAAATAATTTGTGTGTGGCGGGCCCACTAAGTTTGATGCAAGCAACCTTTAAATTTGACGCGAAACAAATAATTGGGTTGTATAAAGTAGAAGGGTGTTGCTTCCTATCTGCTTGGCTTACATGGGCCCAATACGACGCCTCGGTATTAAACTTACCGAGGTGTTTATTTATGCAAAAATACCCGAGGAGAAAATCCCCAGGTACTTTCATTTTAAATATTTTTAACCAAAAACATGAAAATAAAGCACGATATTAACTACTATAACTGCTATAAAGAATCCAATTGAAATAATTCTTGTCCAGCGTTCTAAAAAAGCATCAATCGACCTTGATTTGTTTTTAGTAAGAAAGGTATCTCCGCTGGACCCGGTTATAGCACCCATCGGCTTTTGCTGTCCTTCTTGAAAAAGGACTACTAGCGTAACCGCAATAGCAAAGCAAATCAGGACTATTCCCATAACTATTTCTAAAATACTCATCTTTCCACCACCTCTACTTAATTAATTTCCGGCTTTTGCTCTGCTAAGCCAAATATCAGCTATATCGAGCGCAGAGTAAAGTCCGCTTTTTTCACTAACCTTGACTATTTTTTGTGTACTTTCAATATCAGGGCTAGTTTCAATCATTTCAATGCTAACCTTCGAAGATAGGGTAATATCATTTTTTTCCGAAAACTCTTGAAGATCCATTTTAATTACGTATTGGTCACTAAGACTTCCGTAATAAATTGTGTTTCCACATCGAACTAGAGGCTTACCTCTATACATCAAAGGTGCTGATTCTTGAATAGGCATTTGACTAGACTCAAGTTTTTTCATACTAACTAACCTCACAAATCATAATTTATTCTTTAGGGATTTTATTTTAACACTACGGATAATTTTATTCAATACTAAGATTATAATTTTAGTCAAAAGCTTTATAAGCCATAATTTATCTGTTGTCAAATTCCAAAATTAAGATAAATTCGGGTGTTTTATTATTTCTTGACACTTCACTTATAAATGTAATAAAATTAATGAGAAGTTGAGTCATAAAGTTTTGAGAAACTCTTTATTTATATCATATTTCGAGCTTTTCTGTATATTTAAATGTAATTAGAAAGATAAAAATTTGACTTTTTACCTTTAAATTGGTAAGTTCGCGATTATATTAGAGGAGTACTTAACTTATTAATGATTTAAAATATAGGAGGTAGAGAGAATTTTGGGTATTATATTATCCTTAATTATAATAATAATTTGTACTGTAGCATCCTTTATTCTTGGAGTAATATATAGAAAACTTCAATCTGAAAAAACTATATCTTCAGCCGAAGAAGAAGCTTCGAGAATTGTTGCAGTTGCAAAAGAAATAGCAGAAACGAAAAAAAAGGAGGTTGTTTTAGAAGGCAAAGAAGAAGTTCATAGATTTAGAAATGAAACCGAACGCGAGCTTTCAGAGCGCCGCAAGGACGTACAGCGTCAAGAAAGAAGGGCAATGCAAAAAGAAGAAAATCTAGATAAAAAAACCGAAGCTTTAGAACGTCAGGAACAAGATTTAGCTAAGCGTGAAAAAGAAATAGAAGCTTGCTATCACGAAGCTGAAATGGTTAAAAAGAGTCAGTTTGATATGCTCGAAAAGATTT
The DNA here is from genome assembly GCA_946566955.1 of uncultured Clostridia bacterium. GTDB lineage: Bacteria > Bacillota > Clostridia > Oscillospirales > Acutalibacteraceae > UMGS1491. The sequence continues at coordinate 7,708 of CAMNXD010000004.1, read as the reverse complement.
CCGGTCTTACCAGTCAGCAAGCCAAGAGTTTTCTATTAGAAAGTCTACAGGAAGAGCTAACGCACGAGAAAGCTCTTAAAATTGCAATGTATGAGCAACAGCTTAAAGAAGAATGCGATAGACGAGCGAGAAATATACTTGCTTTGGCTGTGCAAAAATGCGCTGGAGACTACATTTCAGAAGCTACGATTTCTGTGGTTGCTTTACCTAATGACGACATGAAAGGAAGAATTATCGGGCGCGAAGGAAGAAACATCCGAGCGATAGAAAGCTTAACTGGCGTTGATTTAATAATAGATGATACCCCGGAGACAATAACTCTCTCATCCTTTGAACCCGTAAGAAGAGAAATTGCACGACTTGCCTTAGAGAGATTAGTTGCAGATGGACGTATTCATCCCGCTAAAATAGAAGAAACAGTTGAAAAAGCTCGTGAAGACGTTGAAAGAGATATAAAAGAAGAAGGTCAACGGTCAGTAATCAAAATGGGAATTAATGGTATACATCCTGAAATTATAAGGCTTTTAGGTAAATTAAAGTATAGAACAAGCTATGGACAAAATATTCTTAATCATTCAATGGAAGTTGCATCAATATGTGGCTCAATGGCTGCAGAATTAGGTATGGACTCTTCTTTAGCAGTTCGCGCGGGACTCCTTCATGATATTGGTAAAGCACTGGACCACGAAAACGAAGGAACGCATGTTGAGCTTGGTGTAAACGTGGTTAAGAAGTATAAAGAAAATGAAGAAGTAATTCATGCAATTCACGCTCATCATGGAGACATTGAAGCCAAAACCGCTCTTGCGTTTATTTTGCAAGCTGCAGACACAGCTTCAGCAGCACGCCCTGGAGCACGACGTGAAAATCCGGAAAATTATATTAAGCGTCTTGAGAAATTAGAGTCTTTGGTTTCGTCATTTGCGGGAGTTCGCAATTGCTACGCCATTCAAGCGGGACGTGAAGTAAGAGTAATGGTACGTCCTGAAGCGGTAGATGATGAAAGTATGATCCCTCTTGCAAGAAGTATGTGCAAAAAAATTGAAGCTGAGCTTGATTATCCTGGCCAGATAAAGGTAAGTATAATTAGAGAGAGCAGAGCTATTGACTATGCTAAGTAAAGATTTTAAGTTTATATGAAAAGTGGTGGGGCTAATGAAAATTCTTGCAGTAGGAGACGTTGTTGGTAAAAGCGGTACTGAATTTTTAAAGTCAAAGCTCAAAAACATTAAACAAGAGAATCAAATTGATTTTGTAGTAGTCAATGGGGAGAATTCGGCCGAAGGTAATGGGATACTCCCCTTTCTTGCAGAGGGCTTTTTTCAAAGCGGAGTTGATGTTCTCACTGGAGGAAATCACTCTTTTAGACGCAAAGAAATTTTTCCTTTAATGAATAGTAATCGTCGAATATTAAGACCTTATAATTTTCCTAGTGCCACTACTCCTGGATTTGGTTTTTGCAAGCTTAATGTAAAAGGAGTAAATATTGCGGTTATAAATATGATGGGAATAGTTTACCTAGAAGGTCTAAGGTCTCCTTTTGAGGCGATAGACGAGGCAATAAGTAAATGCGCGGACTGCCCAGTTAAAATAGTAGATTTTCATGCTGAAGCTACTGCGGAAAAGCGTGCCTTGGGTTTTTACGTTGATGGGAGGGTTTCAGCACTATTTGGAACTCATACTCATGTGCAAACTTCAGACGAAGAAATCTTGCCTAAAGGTACAGGATATATAACTGATGTTGGAATGACAGGAGTGATGGATTCAGTTTTGGGAGTAAAAAAGGAGCTTTCTATAAGAAGAATGAAAAACAAGCTTCCTGTTAAATTTGAAAACGCTAAGGGAGAATGCAGGGTAGAATGCGTAGTTTTCGAAATAAATGAAATGACTGGTAAAACTGAATCTATCAAGCGGTTTCGCATTGTAGGTTAGATAACTTTTTAAGGAGTTGTGTTTAATTGGTAAATGGTTTGTGTTTAAAAAAAGCTTTTATATCGGGTGCAAATAATATAATAAAGAGTAAAGATCACATTAATGAACTAAATATTTTCCCCGTTCCAGACGGTGATACAGGTACTAATATGTCGATGACTATTTCCTCAGCTGTTGATGCAATTAATAATCTTAGTGATGAATGTACTACTGGAGAGGTTATACGAGCATTTGTTCCAAATCTTTTAAGAGGAGCACGGGGCAATTCCGGAGTTATTCTTTCTATACTATTTAGAGGGTTTAACAAGCTTTTTTCGGAGTCTGATACATTAAATGGTGTTGACATAATAAATGCACTTGAAATTGGAGTTAAAGGGGCGTACCAAGCAGTAACAAAACCCACAGAGGGTACTATGCTGACAGTTGCTAGAGAAGCTTTTGAGAAAGGCAAAGAGCTTTCAAAAGTTAATAATGATATTAAAGCAGTGTGGAACCAGGTATGCGTTGGAGCACGCCAAGCTCTCGACATGACGCCTGAACTTTTGCCGGTTTTAAAAAAAGCAGGAGTAGTTGATGCTGGTGGTAAAGGGCTTTGTTTGATATTTGAAGGAATGCTTTCCGTATTTTGTGACGATGTTGTTATAAACCGTGAAGAAACGTTGATGAATACTGAAAAAGATGATGTTTTTAGAAATGCTGCTGCAGAATTTGATGGCGACATTACTTTTACCTACTGCACAGAATTTATAGTTAAGAGAAATAGATTTTGCAAGATAAATCCTTTAAAACTCAGGTCAAGGCTTCAGAAAATAGGAGACTGCGTGGTAGTTGTTGACGACGAAGAAATTATTAAGGTTCATGTACATACAGAAAACCCGGGTAGCGCTTTGCAAGAGGGAATTAAATTTGGACAATTTTTAAGCGTAAAGGTTGAAAACATGAAAGAGCAGCATCGCTTAGCTATGGAAGCTAAAAAAGAAAAACTTCTTAAGCAAGAAAATATAAGCCTTGAGCCTAAAGACCCAGAGGAAGAGGTTGGATTTGTTGCTGTTGCTGCCGGTAGTGGAGTGGCCTCTTTATTTAAAGAGCTGGGATGTCTTAATGTAATAAGTGGTGGCCAAACTATGAACCCAAGCACTGATAAAATTGTTGAAGCAGTACTTGCTACACCTGCAAAAACAGTTTATGTTTTCCCTAATAATAAAAATATAATAATGTCTGCTCAACAAGCGGTCAGTCTTGTGAAGGATAGAATAGTTGTGATAGTGCCTACCCGAACTATTCCTCAAGGTGTTTCTGCTCTTATGGCGTATGACTCCGAACTGGATTCTCAACAGAATTTAGAAAACATGTTGAAAAGTGCGTCTAAAGTTAAGACTGGTCAAGTTACTTTTGCCGCTAGAGATTCGGAATTTGGCGGGTTTAAAATAAAAGAAAATGATATTCTTGCTCTTTCGGATGGCAAACTTGTTTTAAACTGTAAAGACCCAGTTAAAGCAGTTGTTAAGCTTGTGAAATCAATGGTAACGAAGGATTCTGAGTTTATAACTATTATTTACGGTGAAAGTATAAGCTTAAAGCAAGCGCAAATGGCTCAAGAGATGATAGCTTCTTTATTTAAACAGCCAATAGACGTAAATCTAATTAACGGTGAACAACCAATCTATCATTTTATAGTATCTGTGGAATAAAAATGATAAAGTATTCTTTATAGGAGGTATTAATGTGGCCTCTTTGTTTGAAACAGACATAAAAAATCTAAAGGGAGTGGGAAATAAAACCGCTCTCTTATTTGAAAATATGAATATAAAAACTATAGGTGACTTAATAAAATTTTATCCCCGCTCGTATGATGAGTGGTCTGAACCAGTAAATCCTGAGGAAGCGTGCATAAAAAAAGGTAGCTGTATAAAAATTAAGATTACTCGGAAGTATCTTCCTATTAAACTAAAAGAAGGTAAAGTGTTATATAAATTATTAGCGTTAAGCGAGGATTTAAAAGTCATAGATATTATATTTTTTAACTCTAAGTATTTAGCTGATAAGCTAAAAGTCGGGAAGAAGTATTTAATTAAGGGAAACTTAAGTAAGCGTCTTGATAAATATGAAATTGTTGCCCCCAAAATTAAAGAGCCTGAAGATTCTTTAAATATATATCCAATATACAGCCCGACTAGAGGAATAACTTCAGGCAAAATTGCTTTACTTGTTAAAAATGCACTTTCTTTAGTTCGAGATTCTATTTATGATTCTCTCCCTTCTGAAATTTTAAATAATTATCAACTTTGTTCTTTAGCATGTGCTTATGAAAACATTCATTTTCCTAAAGATAAAACTTTTTTGAAGCTTGCGCGAAACAGAATTATATTTGAAGAGTTCTTTTTGTATCATTTAAGTGTAAAGTCCATTAAAGGTAGTGCACGCGAAAAAACTAATATTAATATATCTAAAGATTTTTCTGAAGAGTTTTATTCCTTTTTACCCTTTAAAGTTACGCCAGCGCAAAGAAGAGTAATTCGTGAGTGCATGGAAGATATGAGTTTAAGCGGTCTTTCGATGAATAGACTTTTGCAAGGTGACGTCGGTTCGGGAAAAACTGTTATTGCTTCTGCTTTAGCTTATTCTACTGCTAAAAATGGTTATCAAGCGGTTTTAATGGCTCCCACAGAACTTTTGGCTCGTCAGCACTATGAAACGCTTTGCGGTTTTTTATCTTGCTCTGATTTAAACCTTGAATTAATTCATGGAAGCATGAAAAATCGAGAAAAGAAGAAAGCTCAAGAAAATATTGCGGAAGGTAAGTCTAATATAATCGTAGGTACTCATGCACTATTTTCCGAAAAAACGCTGTTTAAAAATTTAGGTCTTATTGTTACTGACGAACAACACAGATTTGGTGTAAAACAAAGAGGGAAACTAGTAAATAAAGGTAATCATCCCCACGTACTTGTTATGTCCGCCACGCCAATTCCACGCAGTCTAGCTTTAATAATGTATGGAGACCTTGATGTCTCAATTTTAGATCAGGTTTTGCCAGGAAGACAAAAAATAGAAACTCACCATATTCCTACCAGCAAAAGGTTACGGATGTTTAGTTTCTTAAAAGAACTGATAAATAGTGGCGGACAAATATACATAGTTTGTGCAAGCATAGAAGAAGGGCAAGGTAATATCTTAGATATCGAAGCGTATCGAAAGATGCTCTTGAGTGAGGGTTTTTCTGCTAATCTTTTAGAGGTACTGCATGGAAAAATGTCTCCGCTTGAAAAGCAACGAGCTATGCAGTCTTTTATAGAAGGCAGTATAAAAATTTTGCTCTCAACTACCGTTATAGAAGTTGGTATAGACGTTCCAAATGCTAATGCTATAGTAATTGAAAATGCAGAAAGATTTGGAATATCACAGCTTCATCAACTTCGGGGTCGGGTTGGACGCGGAAACAAAAAGTCTTATTGCATACTCGTCTCAGATTCTTGCAGTAAAGACTCTGTAAGAAGATTTTCGGCGATGGTTAATTCTACAGATGGCTTTTTCCTTTCGGAGGAGGATTTAAAAATTCGTGGTCCAGGGGACTTTTTTGGAAGTAATCAGCATGGAGTGCCGAATATTAGTATCCCTACGACTTATGAAGATATATCTATTATTTATAAAGCACAGTGCAGTGCAAATGAGGTTATAAAGAGCGGTAAATTAATGAGTGATTTAAAGTTTAAGTCGGTTAGAGATAAACTTGATAGTTTAAAATTCAGTGATGCAGCTTTAGGATTTGAGACGAATAAAGTGGTTTTTTAAGTTTTTCAATTTAGATTAAACTTCAGGAGGCGATTAAAAACTGATTAGTGTTGGCATAGACATGATTGAAATTGAGCGTATAAGAAAGTCAGTGGAAAATCCTAAGTTTTTAAACTTGGTTTTTAGTGAGAATGAAAACTGCGAAATTCAAAAGAAATTTAGCGTTCAGAGCATAGCTGCAAGATTTTGTGCTAAAGAGGCTTTTTCAAAAGCTATTGGACTAGGTTTTCGAGGGTTTTCTTTTAAAGATGTAGAGGTGCTTAGTGATAATCTTGGAAAACCATATATTTCTTTAAAAGGTAGTGCCAAAAATCTTATGAAAAATGAAAACTATGAAATTTCTGTAAGCTTAACTCATACAAAATCCTATGCAAGTGCTGTAGTTGTTATTGAAAGAAGGGGTAAGAATTAAAATGGATGATAAATATCAGTATATGAGCGTAATAACTCAGGATATGGCCAAATACAAACTTCCGAAACGTCTTGAAGATTTTCATAAAGGGAATTTTGGAAAGCTTTTTTGTATTTGTGGTAGTAGAGAAATGCCAGGTTCAGCGTGGTTTGTTGTTTCTTCGGCTATTAAATGCGGAGTGGGAGGGGTTAAGTCCTGTGTAGTTCCTTCTATTTATGAAATCATTTCTCAAAAAGTACCCGAAACCACCTTTTGTTTATCTAAAGAAGACGATGCTGGCTTTATGACTGAAGATTCAATTGAAATGATTTTAAATGAAATGAAAAAATGTTCTGCAGCGGTAATTGGCTGTGGACTCGGCTGGAGAAAAAGTATTAAATCTTTAGTTTATGAGATTATAAGGAATACTAGTATTCCGCTAGTCATTGATGCAGATGGAATAAACGTAATTTCAGAGAATATAGATATATTAAAAGAAGCAAGATGCGAAATAATCCTCACGCCACATCCTAAAGAAATGGCTAGACTAGTGAACGTAGGGTTAGAGTCGGTAGACAAAATAAAACATGCTCAGCGGATTGCAAGTAAGTATAAAATTACAGTACTTTTAAAAGGTCACCGGACTGTGATATTAGATAAGGAGGGTAATATTTTCTTAAATACTACAGGGAATGTTGGAATGGCAAAAGGTGGGAGCGGAGACGTGCTTTCCGGAATGATAGGCTCTTTTCTTGCACAGGGAATATCTCCTATTGACGCAACAATATGTGGCGCGTTTATACACGGTTTTGCTGGAGATAGATGTAGAGAAAAGCTTTCCAGTGTTTCAATGATCCCTTCAGATATAGTAAATGAGCTTTCTAATTTATTTTTAGAATTTGGTTTTTAGGGTGATTATTTGAAAAAACTTCTTTTAGTAGTAACCGTTCTATTGGGAATGGTGCTAATAGGAGGATGTAAAAGTAAAGAAAATGAAACTATTCCGAAAATAGATAATAAAATTGAAAATAGTGTAAAAATATCTTCTCAAAACAATGAATATGAATGTAAGGTCTTTCATACTCCCGAAGGGACAACAACTGTAAAGTTTATATCTCCTGCGAATTTGCGTGGATTTATAATTTCGCGTAGCGGAGGCAAGTATGAAGTCAGTCAGGATGACCTTGAAGGTGGATATCTGAGAGACCCTATACAAAATAATTGTGCTGTAAAGTATATGATAGATGTTTTGGAAGAGCTTAATAAAGACGAAAGAACTTTTAAGTTTAAAAGTGAGGAAGAAGGTGAAAAAACTTATTCTGGACTTATAGATGGGAAAGGATGTGATGTAATTTTAAATAGCAAAGGGGAACTGATAAGAATTTCCTTGGAAGATTTAGGAATAAACATTGAATTTAGGCCGGAGATTAACTAAGGTGTTATATATAAAATCTAAAATAATGTAAAATATAGTAATAAAATTGAGCAAAAGGTAAAACCCAAAAATAATTAAGAAAAAGTATTGACAAGGAGGTAAAGGAGATGATAATATAAGGGAGCACTGAAGCACAGGGGTGCGGAAGTGGGGAAAGG
>CAMNXD010000003.1 GCA_946566955.1 uncultured Clostridia bacterium | reverse complement strand
CCTTTCCCCACTTCCGCACCCCTGTGCTTCAGTGCTCCCTTATATTATCATCTCCCTTACCCCCTTGTCAATACTTTTTCTTAATTATTTTTGGGTTCATTACTTTTATATAAATTCAGGGGTGCAGATGAGAAATTTAATTTTAATTTTTACAAATTTCTTCGAGTTTGGTCATTAACTTTTCGTCATTGGCGTCCATTCCTCCTCCGGTAGCAAGTTTTTGATTTCCGCCTCCTTTTCCTCCAAAACTTTCTAATATTTTTAAAACAATTTCATTTGCTTTAAATCTGCCTTGAAGTCCATCTGAAACAGATAGAATAATTCGCTTTTTTTCTTCTCCGCAAATACATACAAAAATTCCCTTCAAGTTTTCTGCCGCGTTAATAACTTCATTATTTATTTTTTTGCCTGCTTCATTTAATTTACAGTATCCTAAATTAATACCTGATTGAAGTTTAATACGTTTTATATCAGAAATGCTTATTTCTGAAACTGGTTCAGCTTTCTTTGCTCGACTACTTAATTCTTTTTCTATCTTTCCAACAAGTTTATCAGGTTTAACTCTATAAAGCTTTGAAATCAAATTTATATCTCTGATTTTTTTTTGAACGTATTTTAAAGCCTCTTCACCTGTAACAGCAGTTATACGTTTTATGCCTTTTCCTATACCTTCAGCGTTAGTTATAATAAATAATCCAATTTCGCCGGTTTGCTCTATGTGAGTTCCGCCACAAAGCTCTTGGGAGATGTCTCCGTAGCTTACGACCCTTACTTTATCTCCATATTTACTTTCAAAAAGTGCCATTGCACCCTGAGAAATCGCTTCCGAAAGCTCTTTAACTTCTACCTTACGCTTTAGATTTTCTCTAATTCTAGAATTTACAATCTGCTCAAGCTTCCAAATTTCATCTTCATTTATATTCCCTTCATAGTTAAAGTCGAACCTAAGCTTTTTATCTTCTACCTTAGACCCAGCTTGGTGAACTCCTTTTCCATACACCTCTCGCAGTGCACTGTGTAAAAGGTGAGTCGCCGTATGGTTTCTCGATGTTTCTTTCCTTCTAATTTCATCTGCGGTAACTAAAACTTTGCTTCCAACCTTAGCCGCTTTTCCTTCTACTTTACCTAAATGAATAAATACACCTTCTTTATTTTTTCGAACCTCACTTATATCTATCTTAAAATCAGACCCTAAAATTATTCCATGGTCGGAGCACTGTCCTCCAGACTCCGCATATAAACAAGTTTTATTCAAAATCACTCCAACCGTTTCGCCCGGGAGCGCTTCTTCCGTAAAATGATCTTCATATATAATCTTCTCTATTATTCCCTCTGAGCTTAAAGTTTCGTATCCTACAAACTCCGCCTTTTGACAATTAGAAGTCATATGAAGCCAAACTTTTAATTTTCCAGTCTCTTTTTTTACGTTTAAGTTCTTAGATTTTTCTTTATGGATATTTATTCTTTCTTCAAAGCCTTTCTCATCTACAGAAAGATTGTTTTCCTTACTATACTGTTTGAGGATATCAAAAGGGAGCCCGTAAGTCGTGACTAAATCAAAAGCTATTTCAGCCGAAATAGAGCTACTACTTTTTTTTAGGTCGTCAAGCTTTTCAAGACCTTCTTCTAAAACTTTCTTAAATTGATAATGCTCTTTTGAAAATTCTTTGAGAACAAAATCACGGTTTTCTTTAAACTTCGGAAAGTCGCTTTCGTATCTGCTGAGTATAAACTCTATAACGCTTATAAAGTCAAAATTTTTTACTTTATCTTTCGAGATTATCATCATGCAGCGCCGAATAAGTTTTCGAGGAATATATCCTCTTCCTTCGTTAGAAGGACTTACCTTTTCAGAAAGAATAAGAGAAATAGTCCGCAAGTGATCAGTTAAAATAAGTAAGTCTTTTTCAGATAAATCATTTTTATTATTAAGATTTTCTTCAATTTTTTCCTTTATAGGACGCAGTAAATCTGTTTCATATACACTTGAATATCCCCCAAGTACCATAGCAAGCCTTTCGAGTCCCGCGCCTGTATCCACGCTATTAAACGCTAGTTTGCTGAAGGTTCCATCTGCAGTTTTGTTAAACTGCATAAATACTCCAGCATTCCATATCTCTATGTACCGCTTTTTAGTATCAAATTCGCCTCCAGGAACATACTTCTTGCCGTCTCCGGTATCGTAAAAAATTTCTGTACAAGGTCCGCAAGGTCCCGTTTCCGAAGTGGGGCCCCAAAAGTTGTCATCTTTACCGCACTCTACTATATGGTCTTCGTTAACTCCAGCTTTTTTCCAAAAATCATAAGATTCTTGATCACGAGTTAAGTTTAAATCTTTGTCACCTGAAAATATCGTCACATAAAGCTTCTCTTTGTCTATTCCTATCGACTCTGTTAAAAGTTTAAACGCAAAATAAATAGCTTTTTCTTTGAAATAATCATTAATAGACCAGCTTCCCAGCATTTGAAAACTTGTTAAATGATGCTTATCTCCAATGGAGTCTATATCTATTGTGCGAATACACGGTTGAACGTTGCAAAGACGTGGAGAAGGAGGAGATTGAAGTCCTGTAAAATAATCTTTTATAGGAGCCATACCTGAATTTATAAATAAAAGCGTTGGATCGTTTTTAGGAATTATAGATGAATCGCTTATTTGTGTGTGGTCATTTTCTTTAAAGAACTTTAGAAACTTATCTTTTATTTCTTTAGAAGTTATCTTTTTCATATTTAATCTCCTTAAAATTTTATTTCTTTTTTACTAGTATAATCAATTTAAAAAATATAATCAATTATTGCGGATAATAAAGACATCAATAAAAAATATATTTAATTAGCAACTAAAATATTGAAAAATATAAATATTTATGGTATTCTATCACAGATATTATTCGCTCGTCGTCAATCAAGAGAATTTAAATAAGGAGGAATGTAAAAGTGAAAAGTACTACAAAAATATACAAAAGAAAAACTTTAAAAAACAAAATTCTTGCAATAAGTCTTGTTGCTGTAATGACGGCTTTTTTTATATCAGATGGAAAATTTGAAAATAGCAATGAGGTATCCGCCAGCGAAATGATTGAGGAAGCAGCGAATGATTATTTTGAACCTGCTAGTTTTACTAAGATTTATGAAGGAAATCAGACAAGTCCTATCACTTTGACCCAAGGAACATATAAATTCAACAATGTGAGTGTATCGGCAATTGATGGGCAATCCGCAATTACAATTGCAAATGAAAACGCTGTTCATATATGGCTAGAAGGCAATAACACTTTTAAAGGGGGAGAAGGAGCACAAAACAGAGGAGGAGGAGCTGGGATATATGTTCCAGAAAAATCAACGCTTTATATTCACGGAAAAGGCAGTTTAACTACTATAGGCGGCAAAGGAGGAAGAGCAAGCGATGGCGAAGCTGGGAAGGAAGGCTCTATTAAAGCAGCAAAAGGAACGGAAGATGAAGGAATAGGCGGGAATGGTGGAAATGGTGGAAATGGCGGCGGTGGCGGTGGCGCAGCTATAGGAACTCCCGGTGGAAATGGCGGTGCAGGCGGTGCAGGCGGCGCAGGTGCTAAGTCTATAGGAAGAGACAAACAATTCCAATGGGAAGACGCGGTACAAGGTTCAGATGGTCAATCAGGAAAGATAGCAGAAAAATGTGGAACTGTTTATTTCTTAAGTACAGGCGAAATTAAATTAAAAAGCGGTGAAGAAGCTTTTCCGGGAAATGGCGGCAAAGGTGGAAATGGACTTCACAATAGCACTACTGAAATCGGAGCTACTAGCGGTGGCGGCGGTGGCGGCGGTGGCGGTGCGGTAGGTGGAAAGGCTCAACAGTGCGGACCGGGAGGATCGGGTGGACCCGGCGGCGGTGGTGGCGGTGGTGGCGGTGGCCAAAATGACCATAAACCTGTCTCAAATGGTGGCGGCGGTGGCGGCGGTGGACAGAGTGGCCACGATGATGCAGGAGGAGAAGTTAATAAAGGTACAATATGGAATTATGCGAAGGAAAATAGAATAACATATAAATTTGCAGGTGATAAAATAGGTTTGGCAAGTGAACAGTTAGATAATAAATTAGAAGGAGGCTACCATGTTTTTCCTAACACCTATAATTATAGAGTTGAGCCGGGCGGTGGCGGCGGCGGTGGCGGCGGCGGTGGCGCTGCAGCAGAGCAAACAGGAAGTACTCTAGGCGGACGGGAAGGAATGGCATACAGCGATGTAACTTATCCCGGATACTTTGGAAATAACGTAAAAAAAAGGAAGAATTTAGATTATCCACATGAGTACTACGACCATTACGATTTACCTAATATTGGGTATGGCGGGTTTGGCGGCTTTCCTGGTTCTAAGTCAGGACCGGGAGAAGGTGGTGCGGTAGGTGATATAGATAACTATCTCGTAATAAATAGTAACATATATGACAGCGTGGCCGGTAAGAACGCTGCTCGTGGCGGGAATGGTGGTATTCGTGCTCAGAGTCAAAGCTTAAGCACGATTTATGTAAGTCTGAATTCAAATCCGGAATTATCAGAAGGTATCGCAACCATCAAAATTCAAGACCTTAGTACTTCCAAATTAGCAATAATGAGAGAAGATTCTACGCTTAAAGCATTATGGCCGGATAATAATATCACAGCAGACCTAAGAAAGTATGAATGGTACGTAGACGATAGACTCGTAAATAAGAATTCAGACGGCAACACAAAAACGCCTGAAGATCAACTACCCTTAACAAGGGATTATATAGGTAAAAAAATAAAATTAGTTGCAACCACCCCTGAAGATGTTGAAAACACACGCGCTATAGGTAAAAATGAAGTAGAATTTACATTCCTTCCAAATCTAAACGACTGTTTAATAAAACCCACAAATGTGAATTTCAAAAAAGACGAATATGGAGACTATACTGTAGCTTATGCGGGTAAAAAAATTGACCCTGAATTTCAAATATTATACGGAGATATTGAATTTTATGAAAATATAGATTATAAAGTTACCGGTCCCGAAGACGATAAGTTAACTTATCCAGGAGAAGTCATTACTCTAAAAATAAACTCCGTAGATGGAAGAACTCAAGGAGATCCAGTTGAGTTTTCCTTTAAAATAATACCCGCAGAACTAACTAAGTTAAACGCATCATTAAACAAAACTAATTTTACTTTCAATAACGAAGAACAAAAGCCTGAGTTAACTATAACGCATTCTAGCTCTTTAGCGCCGTTAGAAGAAGGTTCGGCGTACAAAGCAGAGTGGCCGCAAGACTCTACAAGCGCTGGAGAAAAAACCATCAAGATAAAAGGAGAAGAGTCCAAAGGATATATCGGCGAATTTACCTTACCATATAATATATCTCCGGCTAGTATAGAAAAACTAAAACCTGAATTTAAATCGGAATTTTTATACACAGGAGAACCTATAACACCACAAGTTACGCTTACAGCTACATTCAACAACAAGAATCTTACTTTGGAGGAAAACAAAGACTATGAAATAACTTGGCCAGAAGATACTACTAATATATCAGCTAAAAAATTTACAATAACAGGCAAAGGCAACTACACTGGAACTTTAACTGAAACATATTCTATAGTCGGCACAGATATCACAAATCTAGAATTCATCTCATCTCCAGATGAATTTAAATATAATCGCCAAAGCCAAAAACCAGAAATTTCAGTAACGGAGGGAGAAAAAATTCTTGAAGAAAAATTGCACTATAATATAGTGTGGCCGGAAGATACTACAAACGTTGGACTTAAAACTTTTACCGTTACCGGACAAGACGAAAACGGATATAGTGGTAAAAAACAATTCGAATATAGAATCACTCCTGTTGATGCCCAAGAAATAGACGTAAAAATAAATAGTGATCATTTTTACCTTAATGGTAAAGATATGGTCCCAGAAGTTGTAGCAACTTATCTTGAAGAGAAGCTAATTCAAGGGACTGATTATACACTAGAATTAGATGAAGATTTGAAAAACCCCGGAGAAAAAAATCTTTCAGTTGTTTTCCAAGGTAACTATACAGGATCTAAAAGCTTTTTCTATACTATATCTCGAGCTCAATTTGAGTCAACTTATGGTAAATCGCTTTTAATTCCAGTTTCTGATTATTTTCACTCTGTAAGTTCAGAAGACCAATACCATATTAGCGGTGGAAATAATATACTTAAATCAGAAATAAATTCTGAAGGAATATTGATTATTAAACCTGAAAGTCCTGCGGGATTCTATAACTTAAGCGTAAGCTCCAATCAAACGCCGCCGCAACATGTTCAGCTTAATATAGAAATAAAAAAGGCTACACCAACTGTATACCTAGAAAACAAATCCGCTATATACTCAGGAGAAATCATCGATATTGATCCTGCTATAGTAATACTTGAAAATGACGAAATCTTTGGTGGTACTATAGATTATGATTATTATTCGGATCCTGAATGTATCTCACTTGTAAGTGAAGCACCGCGAAATGCAGGAATTTATTATGTAAGAGCATACCTCGAAGCGCCAGATAAAAACTATAATAATACTTATAGTGACGTCAGAAGCTTAAATATACTCAAAGCTGATCAGCTCATAACGGGTACGCTTAGGTACAGCGGAAGCCAAGGAAATTCTATATCAATGGACATAGCAAGTAATGTATCCCCTGAACTTTTCTATAGCAGCGACGATGAAAATATCGTCAAAGTGCAAGACGATGGAACTATGTTTTTAAATGACGAAGGGACCACTTTAGTTAGAGCATACGCTCCAGAAACTGATAATTACAATAGTGCAGCTGTGGAAGCGGTAGTTTCTGTGAACGAAGGAAGCGAAAACGATGATGGATCTTCAGGCTCATATTATAATTCCTCATCTGGCTCTAATTTAAATAATTCTTCTAACGGATCGCAATCTACAAATATCAATAATTCAAACTCTTCCAATTCCGATGGAGATGATAATTCCCAAGAAGATGTGTGGAATAAGATTCTTGAAACAGGTGATAATTCACGTTACATTATATTTGCAGTGTTAACTTTAAGTCTGTTTTCGATAGGTTACTTTTTAGTCGTTGTGATAAATGAAAAAAAGAAAAAGTAAATTTGATTCCTGCCTAAAGCTAGTTAGAGGCAGGAACTTTTTTATTATATATTTTATTTTTTAGGTAAATTCAATCTTTGGCCAACTCTGAGCTCATTATTTGATAGATTGTTTAGCCTCATAATTTCATTATATCGTTTTCCATCTCCCAGAAGCTCACTTGAGATTTTCCAAAGTGTATCTCCGGGTTTAACGATATAAGTTTTTGGTGAAACTGTTTCATCAATTGCAATTTTTAATATTTGTCCCGGATAAATCATATCAGTAGTAAGCCCATTGAGACTCATTATTTCATTATACCGAGGACCATATCCTAAAAATTTTTCAGAAATATTCCAAAGATTGTCGCCTTGCTTAACTCTGTAAACTACTAGATTTGAATTTAAATTTTCCGGAATTCTAAGAGTTTGACCTGCAAAAATTCTAGGACTAGTTAAACCGTTTAGTTCCATTATTTTTCGATACTGTTCTGGGTCACCAAAAACTTTTTTTGAAATTTCTCTTAAGGTATCCCCGGACTGAACAGTATAAAAAGTAGTACCATTAAAATCTGGTTCAAGATTATGAGTATGTGGATTATTCATCATAAAATACCCTCCTAAAAGCTTTAAGCCTTATAAAGTAAATTTGCTAAATACTCATTTCTTTTGGCTCAAAAGTCAAATATTTATTTTTAAGCCATACAATATTAGAGTTATTCAACAAGCTTAAATAAATGGTTGACATTCGCATTATTTAATGATATGCTATGTACTAAGAAAGATATTACAAATGCTGGTGTAGCTCAGTTGGTAGAGCAATTGATTTGTAATCAATAGGTCGTGGGTTCAAGTCCCTCCACCAGCTCCAAAATATGGGAGATTTCCCGAGCGGTCAAAGGGGGCAGACTGTAAATCTGTTGCTTCGGCTTCGGTGGTTCGAATCCACCATCTCCCACCAAAAATTTATACATTTAAAAACCTCTAGCATTTTTAAAAAGCTAGAGATTTATTTATTATTGTCCTTATGCACCGTGAGCTTTCTGAGTTATTATTTTCACTGTTTCAGTTCTAGCTGTTTCAGTTCTTAATTTACCCTGATCTACAAACTGTATATCTAAAGTCGAAGGTATACTTTCATCTGAAAATTCTTGAGATTCAATAATTAAGTTATTGACTTTTAGTTACTACTCATTTTAGTCGTGAAAACATAATCACGCACTCTTTCTATAGCGTCTTTTATTTCATCTTGCTTTAAAGGGGTATAGGTAAGCTTCGTACAAAACTTAGCAAATTCTATTTTTGCTTTATCTTCACTCTTTTGTTTTTTTCATCTTTGGGCACAGATTTCTCTTTCTTACTTAAGTGTTTCGTACATTCACTTTTAACATACTCTATAAAACTGCTATAATCTTGAGTATTTTTAATTATTTTTCTCATTTCTTTTGTCATGTATTTTTTGCTGTTGTTGAATTGTGGTTTGAATATTTCTAAATTCAGAAGTTTAAGTTCATTATTGAGCACTCTAATCGCAGCTTTATATCTCTCGTAAAACTCTTTAATTTTATCTTGAGGCTCAAAAACAACGAGTCTTGGACTAACTAGTACGCCAATTTTACCATTATTTAATTCTAAAAACACTGTTCTTGGAGAAAGTTTATAATCAAGATTTTTATTTTTATTTGCTTTAATTTCGGATTTTAAATCATCTAAAAACTTCCTAGTCTCATGTCTGGTCATACCATTAGCAGTTTTAATGAGTGTACCACCAATCGCAGTTCCGGCTATTCCTCCGAGAACGGATCCAGCAGCAGCTCCAAGAATTGCTCCTATGGCCAAAAGAATAGGTCCAACAATTGGCCCCATAGGGAAAACTGCAACTAATCCTATAGAGGCTCCAGCTATTATCCCACCTAAGATGCCTATACCGCCACCCATAATTATATTCGCAGTAAATTTTAGTGTATATTTCCTTTGAAGTTTTTTAAGAAACGTTTTTACCTCTTTTTATATATTATTTATCATTTCTTCACACTCTTTAATTACCCTTATGTTCTCTTCAGTTGCTCCGGAAATTTTGGCAACTGTCTCATAATAACGATCAGATAAGTTTTCCGTAGAGGTTAGTTCTTTCCTTTTTGCGTTAATACGTTTATATAGCTTTTCAAAGTCGCTAGAGCCTAAACCCTAAACCCTTGCATCCTGCTAATAGTTTCATCAGACCGTTTTTACTCGAAAATAGTTCTTTTATAAAATCGGGGTTAGAAGCGCCGGGCTCGGCTATATTTACGACATTATAAAGCCCTTGATTTTCATAAAAACTTAGTTGACGTAAAACTTCCACAGATGTCTTATCACGAGTTGCTCTTGTTTCCATTTTTCATCAACTCCTTTCTTTATAATAAATTTTTATAATGATATCCACTTATTTAGTATAATATAAACAAATTAAATGTCAATGGTTTTTAAGTGTAAATTTTCTATTACTTCTTATTAGAAAATTGCCAAATTAGGAGTTATTACTTCAAAATCGTTGGGTTTACATTCTACGAATCTACCTTCACTTCCTTCTATAGGAATACATCTTATTTTTGTAGGCAATAAAATATTTCTCGAACGACTAACGTTGTCTAGAAATTCATTGACTTCGGTCATTTCTTGTCCTTGAATCTCAATTCGAGCTTGCTGTGCATATTTTTGACTGTTTTCAATACTTTTCTTTTCGTTATACTCCAAACTTGCGCATAGCTTTGCAAATTTCATTTTTACAATATCCTCCGGACGAATCTTTTTGAAATAGCTTCTTTTTTTGCTATCTGAAATACTGGGAATATCTTCTGATTCTTTTAACCCTACCGATTTCTTTTTGCTATTTAAGTAGTTTTCACTTTCCGATCTCATAAGGTTAATAAACTCGGTATAATCTTTTATATACTTTAAAATTTTTCTCATTTCTGCTACATTTTGGTTGTTATTTGGCAAAAATTTCTGAATAGAACTATCCTTACACATTTTATTAAAAGTTTTAATAAGATTCGAATATTCAGTATAAAAATTCTTTATTTTATCTTGTGGTTCAAAAATAATTGCTCTAGTACTAACTAAAATTCCTATTTTTCCATCTTTACTTTTAGCGAATAATAATTTAGGAGATACTCCCTTATATATTTCACCGGGAAATTCACCAACATCTTCTTTTTTCACTCTCGCCCTCGCCTTTTCGCTATATAAATCTTCTGCCAAAGTACCTGCACCTAATCCAGCTGCTAAACCTGGGAACACTGCATGAAGAGAAGCGAAAGCTCCCAGCGATGCACAACCGAGTATTGATGTTAAACACACAGCAGCTGTTCCTTCTGCTAGTAGCATTAATAATCCGAACCCCGTTCCTACCGCCGCTCCTGCTCCTATAACTAATGCCGATCCAACTATCACTCCAACTACAATTCCTCCAGCACGGTATTTATAATCACGGTATTTATACTTAAGGTTAAGGTATTTATAATCAAAGCTTTTTCCTAGATCTTTAGCTTTTTTCCTAACTTTTTTTAAACGATTTTCAAGTGCCTTAATTATTGTTGCATCTTCTGTACTTAATACACCTAATTCGGCCAAGCTACCGAAAAAGTGTTTGTTTGCGTCCTTTGTAGAAACAAATTTTTTCCTTTCATCATTGAATTTTTTGCACATTTTATCAAATTTACTAGAACCTATTCCCTTTAACTTTGCAAGTTTAGTCATAATTCCATTTTTAGAGCCAAACAGTTCTTTTATTAGAAAAGGCTTGCCTTTTTGAGGCGTATTCGTAATTTCAAAGTAACTTCCCTGCAGTAATTTATCTATCTGCTTTTCTAGCTCCAAAGCTATTTTTTCTCTTTCATTTCTACTAATCATAATCTATGCATCCCTTTCAATATAAATTTATCTCTATAGCTATTATACCAAAAAAATAAAAAACAACAAGTAAAAACATGATTTTTTAATAAAATAATTAATTTATTAACTTTAACTTAAATATGCTGAGCAAAAAAGAAACCCATGTTTTCCTAACTGCAAACTCATAAATAAACTTTGTGCAGAAAGAACTAATAGGTTTCTTGTAATTAAATAAATATATAATCAATTTATTTACAATCTATCAACCGAGACTTAAATAAAATACCGTCTAAATGATCAATTTCATGGCAAAAAGCCCTTGCTTTTAAACCTCTACCTAAATACTTAACTTTTTCCCCTAAGCGGTTATACCCTTCCACTAAAACTTGCATCGGTCTTAAAGTAACTCCGGAAAAGTTCGGACAAGATAGGCATCCTTCTTCTTCCTTTTGAGTACCCGAAACTTCAATTATTTTAGGATTCACAAGTTCTATAGCTTCGCTACCTATTTTAATAACTGCAATCCTTCTTAAAATTCCAATCTGAGGAGCTGCAAGACCTACTCCATTTGCTTTTTCCATTGTTTCAAACATATCATCAATTAAAATGCTAAGTTTTTCATCGAAATTTTCAACTGGTCTACATTTTTTGTGAAGAAATTCAGATTCTTCTGTAAGTATTTTTCGTATTGCCAAATTAAAAACACCTCAAATAAAAATTTTTTACGCTTATTCCGGCGGCGAGCCTCCATAACGATCATACCAGCCTTTCGGCATTAGTGGATTAGGCGCTTTTGAAACTAAGCTGACATTTATACTGCTGCTTTCATCAGATCGCACTTTTCGAGCCACAACTACTGTTCTAAAGCTTTCAAGCTCATATGAACAAGTAGAAAGAGTTATCAATTTATCATTTTTGTTTACGTCTATATTAGTAGTAATTAAGGACCGCTTTTTTACTTCTTCTACGTACTTTAAAAATTCTTCACCACTTTTAAAGTCTGGTATTACATAATTAAAAACTTCCCCTTGACTGCTAAGAGTATTAGTTTTAAAAACTGATATTATCTTCCACTGCCCTTTAGTTCGACTAGTATTAAAGTCAATTATAGGATTTTGCTTATAAAACTCAACGTCTGAAAATTTCATAAGATCTGCAAACATTTGTCCGTCTGCCATATGATGACCGTAAATTATAGTATTTTTAGAAGTACCTTCTAAGCTGCAGTTTGGGTCTATAAAAATACTTCCATATTTAGATTTTTCCCCTTTATGATTATGAGAAAGGTAAAACTCTGGGTCATCCTTTGTAGCTTTCAAAACAGGATAATCTATTCGAGTACCGCTTATGTGAATCCATCCACATATATCTGTGTTAAGCTGCTCTAAAGACGAAATTTTCTCCTCTTGCTTTAAATCATTATTATAATATATTTCTTTAGCTTGATCGTTAGTCTTACTCGAAAAGTAAGAATCCCATATTAACAATTTAAATAATATTCCTAAGGATGTGACTAACACGATCAATAATAAAATCCTTAAAATACGTCTAGTAATAAATTGGTCACATCCTTTCAGATATCAAAGCAGATTAGTGTTAGATTTTAATCATCGAATTCTACAAAATCATCTTCTTCATGCTCACTTTTTTTAATGATGGGAGCTCCTTCTTTTTTAAGGTTTTCTCCACATTTAGCACAGTAAAGAGACCCTACTTCGTTATTAAAACCACATGTTTTACATAAAATTTTATTTTTCATAAATGCAATTTGCAGTCTGATTTTTTCCGATTTTTCGTATAGTGCTTTAAGACATTTTATTTGAGCTGAAATTTCAGGTTTATTTTCAATTCCTTGTTCCTCGTTATAACTTTCATAAGCTATTTTGCCAAGCTCTTCAAGTTCAGATTTAATCTGTGATTTTACTTCTAAAAGCTTAACGTTAAGCCTAGAAACATCAACAAATTGACCTGCTTTTTCACCTATGACATCCACTGCACCTTTTGCTCTTGAAATAAATTCTTCTAATGATTTCATTTTTAATCCACTCCCACTTGATTTTTATTTTTTCATATATTATACCCAAAAAAATTATTAATTACAACCTCTAGCATCAAGTTTATTCTCATTTAAAATATTTAGTTTTTTTACTACTTTCCTATAAAATATAATTTATGATAAAACTTGAAAATTTGCTATAATCCCGTTCTTTTTTCTCTTTCCTGACTAAGTAAAGTAGATTTTTCGTGACCAGGGAAAACCTTGTAGTCAGACTCCAAACTATAAAGCCTATTTAAAGACGCCTTTAAGTCTTCCTTGTTTCCCGTTGGGAAACGAGCATAGCCACATTCCCCTGCGAAAAGAGTATCACCAGAAAACAAAGCGTTATCTAAAATATAGCATACACCTCCTCGGGTATGTCCAGGTGTATTCATAACCTTTATAGATAAGCCTTCAAAGGGAATTTCGTCGCCATCTGATACTAATATGTCACCTTCAAAACTTTCAAGAGTATTTGGTTTTAAAAATCTACTTGAAAGATTTAAAATGTTATTGCTGGGGAACTCATTTTCAAGAGTTGAAATTACTATTTTAGCCCGTGTAATTTCACGATATTTTTTCGCCTTCAATATATGATCAAAATGACCATGAGTTAGAAGTATATATTTTACATTTAGTTTTAAAAGCTCTTTTTCAAGTTCACTTGACTCTCCTCCAGGGTCCACAATAGCCGCACAATTACTTTTAAAGTTAGTTACTAAATAACAGTTCGTTGCAAGCTTTCCTACCTTGTAGGTTTTTATTTCTATATTTTCCATGCTACACCTTCCTTAATGATATTATACCATTTATTCTAAGTAAATTGCTGGTTATAAAGTTTAAATGTTCTTGATTTTTTACTTCTAAAGTAATTAAAGCTAAAATTTTGTTGTCTGGAATAATTTTAGAATTAAGTGAAATCAGCTTTACGTTCATAGCAGAGATTTTGCGAGTAAGGTTAGTTAAAAATTCTTCTCGGTTCTTAGCTTCAATCTCAAGACTCGTATTAAACAGTCTGCTGCTTTCGCACCACGATACTTTTATCCATCTGTTTTCTAAATCAGGATCTTTTTGTTTGAGTAAAAAATTTTGACAGCTTTTTTTATGAATAGATACTCCATAGCCCCGGGTGATAAATCCCACTATTTCGTCTCCCGGAAAGGGATTGCAGCATTTTGCAAATTTTATTCTGCAATTTTTCATACCTTCAACTATAATTCCACTAGAAAATTCTGAGCTTTTTTCTCTAGAAACAATACCGCTATTTGAAGATTTGTTTTTTATTTCAAGACCACATTCGAATCCGTTTAAAGCAGAATAGTCTTTTTTTAGCCGGGGCATTATTTTCCATAGCTGAATTCCTCCATATCCTACCGCTGCAAAAAAATCGTCTAGACTTCCAAAATTATTTTTTTTAAGTATAGTTCCTAAAAAATTTTTAAGTCCTTCTTGAGGTAAGTATATTTTGTGCTTGTCCATTTCCGCTTCAAATTTAAGCTTTCCTTCTACTACGTTTTCTTCTCGGCACTCTCTTTTAAACCACTGTTTAATCTTATTTCTAGCTTCACTAGTCTTTACAGTGTTTATCCAGTCTCTGCTCGGACCTTTTTGAGGATCCTTAGTAGATATAATTTCTGCTATTTCTCCTGTTTTTAAAGCATAAGTTATAGGGACTATCTTTTTATTTACTTTAGCTCCAATCATTTTATTTCCTAGCTCTGTGTGAATAGCATATGCAAAGTCTATTACGGTGGACCCCACAGGAAGAGTTATGACACCACCCTTTGGCGTCAAAACAAATATTTCCTTAGGAACTAGATCGGATTTAATACTTTTAACCACATCAGTGACGTCTTCTATGTTTTTATAGTTCTCTAAAAGCTTGTTGACCCAAGCCAGAGAATCACTAAATGAACCACTTTTGCTCAGAAGTCCCAATTTGTATTTCCAATGGGCCGCTATGCCATATTCAGCAGTACGATGCATTTCCCAAGTCCTGATTTGCACTTCAAACGGAATTCCCTCTTTAGTAAGTACCGTTGTGTGCAGCGATTGATACATATTCGGCTTTGGAGTAGAGATATAATCCTTAAATCGGCTTGGAATAGGCTGAAACATGTCATGAATTATTCCAAACACATTATAACAGTCATTTATAGTGTTTACTATTATTCTAATTGCATAAATATCATAAATCTGATCCAAATTCTTGCCTTTTATAAACATCTTTTTATATATTTCGTTTGCACTTTTTACTCTTCCTTCAATGTATATATCAGGCACATATTTTTGTACTCTATCCATAACACGTTTTTTAATAAGATTTAGAAACTTTTCTCTATCAGCTTTGCAAAGCGCTAATGAACTTTCTACTTCTTTATACGCTATAGGGTCTAAACATTTTAAGGATATATCTTCAAGCTCATCTTTAATAGTTCTAATGCCAAGTCGGTGAGCTATAGGGGCAAAGACTTCCATGTTTTGCAAAGATTTATCTCGCTGCTTTTGTACGGGCATACAGTCTATAGTGCGCATATTTTGAAGTCTATCGGCCAGCTTTATTATTATAACTCTTATGTCGTGCGACATCGCCAAAAGCATCTTTTTAACGTTCTCGGCTTGCTGCTCCTCCGCAGATTTAGATCGAATGCGCCGAAGTTTAGTAAGACCATCAACAAGATTACAAATTTCTTCACCGAATAAATTCTTTACATCGTCTTTAGTAACAGATGTATCTTCAATAACGTCGTGTAAAAGAGCGGCTGCCACACAAGCTGTATCCATGCCAAGCTCAATAACTATATAAGCCACGGAAATGGGATGCAAAATGTACTCTATTCCAGAAACTCGTTTTTGATCTCCATGAGCCTTTTTTGCAACTTGATAAGCTTTTTCAATAACACTCAAATCATAATTTCTACCACTTTGTTTCGCAATTTTAAGTAAATCTTTATAAGTGTGATAGTTACTAAGGCAGTACTCCATTATGATCCTTCCCTACATTTTAAATTTTTCAAGGTTTTTAAAACTTCTGAGCTATTAAGGTCTACCTTGGATTTTGCCCTATTTACTCGAATGTTAAATTCATCACCATCCCAAAAAAGCTCTATTAAATTCATTTCGCAAAGTACTTCTAAAATGACGTAAATTTTTCCTGAGTGATTACTATCTTTAAATACCTTAAAGCTAATGACATCTACTCTAAGCTTGTATTTTTCGTTTGATACCAAATATCTATAAACACCGGCAAAGTCCTCTCTGCTTGGCAAAAGAATTTTTAATTCTTCAGAAGTTAAATCCAGATTTAGTTTAAATTGCTCATACATTTTTTTGTGCTTAGCTACTTCTTGAATATCAATACCCGATAGCTTTATATCAACAACATGCATCGAAACGCAGCTCCCGAATTTATATATATTAGGATGTAGCGTCACAGCAATATCTAATATATCTCCTTCTTTATATAAAAAATCTTGATGAGTTTTTCCGAAGTAAATTAAATCTATGGGTTTATATCCAATAAAAAAATTAAGTTTAAGATGAGACCCTTTACCTATTCCAATAATCTTTTTGAGCCTGGCTTTTTTGATTAAAAATATAGGTTCAGGGTTGCCGTTTCCAAAAGGCTGAAGTATTTCCAAAAATTCCAAGGTGCTTTTCGACAACGCTTTAATGTTTAATTCTAGATCTATATTGATTTTAGGTAAGCTTGGAATTTGATTTTTAGTTCTTTCCAAAATTGCCTCAGAAAATTTATCAACATTTTCAGCTTTCAAGTTTATTCCCGCTGCAAGCGTATGACCTCCAAATCTTTCGAGGTACTCTGAACACAAGGTTATAGCTTCGTAAATAGAAAATCCTTCAACGCTTCTACATGACCCTCGTGCTTCTCCATCTTCTGAAAATGAAATAAGAATACAAGGTTTTCCGTACTTTTGGACTATCCTCGACGCTGCTATACCTAAAACACCATGGTGCCAATTTTTCCCTTTTATAATTATAATGTTTTCGTATTTTTTAAAAGGATTTTCTCTTAAATATTTTTCAGCTTCTTCTAATATCATCTGCTCCACGGATTTTCTCGAAGTGTTTAGCTCTTCTAAAATCGTACAGATTTCCATACACTCCGCGTCGTCGTCACTTGTAAGAAGCTTAAGAGCAAGCTGAGCGCTTTTCATTCTACCGCTTGCATTAATCCTTGGAACTAATTTAAAAGCTAAGTCAATAGAACTTATTTCTTTATTTTTAAGTCCCGAGTGCTCAAGCATAAATCTAATTCCTTTTATTTTAGAATTCTTAATAGATTTAAGTCCTTTCTTTAAAAGCTCCCGCGACTCCCCAAAAAGTGGCATCGAATCACCAACAGTTCCAAGTGCAACTAAATCAATATACTGACTTGAAATAAAGTTATTTCCCTCTATTGCTTCAATAAGCTTGTACGCAACTCCAACGCCCGCTAAATTTCTATATTTTAAATCCCAATTTTCTCTACAAGGGTCTACTATTGCCTCGGCTGCTGGCAACTTTTCTGGCATTTTATGATGGTCGGTTATAACTACCTTCATTCCTAAAGAAACGGCCAATTTAACTTCATCATACGCCGAAACTCCATTATCGACGGTAAGCAATAGCTTTGTTCCTTCTTTATGTATCTTTTTTATAGCTTCTGCATTAAGCCCGTAGCCTTCCTCTTCTCGACTTGGAATATAGCAAGTGGCTTTTGCTCCAATACTTGTAAGATATAAATAAATTAGTGCAGTAGAGGTTATACCATCTGCGTCATAGTCCCCATATATGCAAATCTTATCACCGTTTTTTATAGCAAGTTTTAAGCAGTTGGCAGCCTTGTCCATATCCGTAAGTTCAAAAGGATCTATAGGAGCTGAAAATTTCAAAAATCTGCTTACGTCATCTTTTGTTTTAGCCCCGCGAGAGTAAAGTATGGCAGCACATATTTCAGGGATTTCCCAATTTGATGCATAAGAAACTATTTCCTTTTCGTCGACTTCACTTATAATCCACTCACATATACCCACTTGCATTTCCACCTTAATTTATTTTACTTTTATTAAATCTCTAACTACTTCGCTCGCCATTATAAGTCCTGCCACTGAGGGCATAAACGAAATACTCGCATTTATTTTATTCCGTGGAACATACATAGGCGGTTCCTTTGAATAAACCACCTTAAGAGACTTTACTCCCTGGCGTTTAAGCTCTCTTCTCATTACTCTCGCTAGCGGACACACAGAAGTAGAATAAATATCGGCTAATTCTATTTTTGTAGGATCAATTCTATTACCCATTCCCATACTGCTAATTACTTTTTTACCAAGCTTTTGAGCTTCAGTTATAATTAAAATTTTTGAAGTCGTTGTATCTATAGCATCGAGAATGTAGTCATAAAGCTCAAAGCTAAAGTTTTTATAGTTGCTGCTGTCAAATACTACATTATGTGCCCCGACGTGCGCAAAAGGATTTATTTCTAAAATCCGACTTTTCATAACTTCAGTTTTATTCATTCCCACAGTACTCGCCATAGCAATTAATTGCCGGTTTATATTAGTGGCGTCAACTTTATCTCCATCAAAAATATCTATATAACCTACTCCTGCTCTGGCTAGCACTTCTACAGCAAAAGACCCCACGCCACCTACTCCAAAAACTGCTATGTGACTTTTGTTTAATATTTCTAGCTTATCTTGACCTATCAACATTTGAGTTCTTAAAAATGGATTTTCCAAGTAAAAATGTCTCCTTTAAAACGAAAATTTAATTTTTAAAAATTATACTTTCCTTTTCGATTAATCTGCAAGCAATTTTATAAACTATGAAGGTGTAAATAACAACCCACAGAGAAACTACAAAAAGATGAAAGCAATTACTTACGCCGATTAAAGACTCTTTAATTACGCATACAATATTTAGCATGGGAATAGATAATTCAAAAAGTCCAACATTTCGAACATCCATAGACGTTGCCATATACCCAGGAGCCACAATAAAAGCCAAAACAGGTACAAAATAGGTTTGAGCTTCTTTATTAGATTTAGAATATATTCCCAAGGCAAGAGAAATCGAGGAAATAAAAGCTGATATAAATAAGCTGATAATTATTAGAATAATCATTCCTGCCCAAGAAATCCCTGAACTCTTTAAAGTGCCTTCAAAATATAAATATCCTAAAAAACCGATTATAGTTGAAAGCGTGCTCATAAAACCAGTAAAAGTAGCCGCTAAAAGCTTACCAACTATTATAAACCTGCGACTAATCCCCGTGGAAAGAAGCGGCTCCCAGGTAGACCTTTCTTTTTCTCCCGTACTGAGCTCTAATGCAGTACTAGAAGATCCAACAAAGCAATAAATCATAATCATTAAAGGCGCAATTAATACGAGGTAAAGTAAACTATTGCTAATACTCGAATCTGTGCTTTCAGTTTTAAAATTACTATACTCCGAAATTGCTTGATTAAGTTCCTCTAAACTTGAAAAGTTTTTATTCATTACAAGATTTCTAAAATCAAGTTCATATTGAGCCATAGCTCTAGTTGCCGCTACTGAACTTAAAGAAGACTGATTATAATCAATATTAAATTTAAAAGGTTCTCCGCTTAAAATTTTTTGATCTAAATCTTGATCTATTAAAACGTAAATGGCGATTTCACCATTTTTAATTGCTGAAGGTGCGTCTTTAACATCTTTTACAGTTATACCTTTACAGCGATGGCAAAATTTATAAAAAGAATTATCGGTATTACTTATGGAGATAATTAAATTGTCTGCAGCATTCTTATTTTTATTGAATGAGAAATCCGTTAAAGCAATCATAGCAGGCATTAAAATTAAGGGAATTAACACCCCTATTATAAAGGTTTTTTTGTCTCTGAAAATGCACTTCATTTCTTTAAAAAAGACTATAAGTGAATATTTAATCATTTTTATCCTCCTTGCAAACCCAATTTAGAATTATATCGTTAATTTGACGCTCATTGTACTTTGCTCGGTACTTTTTAACACTAAATATATTCATAATTTGTCCTTTGCTAAGTACTGCTATTTTATCGGAATAATTTTTTATGTTTTCTAAGGAATGGCTTGAAAAAATAACGCATTTACCTTCAAGCTTACATTTTTCCATAAATTCTAAAACAGTTCTTGAAGCTTTAAAGTCAAGGCCGGATTCTGGTTCATCAAAAAGCATCACCGAAGGATTATGAACTATAGCTCTTGCTATTGCCACCTTTTGTTTCATACCTTTTGAAAGCTCCATGCAAGGCCTTTGAAAGTACTTTTTAAAATCAAATTCCTCGATTAAAAATTCTATTCTTAAGTTTATGTCGTCTTTGCTCATTCCATTTAATCTGGCAAAATATTCTAAATTTTCTTTTGGAGTTAATCTGTCGTAAAGACCCACCTCACTGCCAAACAGTATTCCGATATTTTTCCTAACTTCTTCAGAATTAGAAATCAAATCGAGGCCATTTATTAAAGCGGTGCCCGAAGAAGGTTTTAGCATTGTGCTTATAATTCTTAGAAGCGTCGATTTTCCTGCTCCGTTTTCTCCAAGAAGACCGAGTATTTCGCCGTCATTTACTTCTAAGGTAATATCTTTCAAAGCTTCTATGTTTTTAAAACTTTTAGAAATATTTAAAATCTTTATCATCGCCTTAAATTCCTCCTTACGTACCTTTGACAGGCTGCCGGAATAAAAACTCTAAATAATTTTATATGATTTCAAAACTTGTTGTCAATAAAGGATAGCCCCTTTGCATTCACCAGCAAGAGAATATGATATACTAAAATTTTAAAGCTAAAATTAGGAGGCAAAAAGTGAAATTTAAAATTAAGTCAGAATATAAACCCTGCGCAGATCAACCTTTAGCTATAAATTCGCTAACCGAAGGAATTTTTAAAGGTTTTAAAGAGCAGACTTTATTAGGAGCAACCGGCTCAGGGAAAACGTTTACCATGGCAAATATAATTGAAAAAGTGCAAAAGCCCACACTTGTATTAGCTCATAACAAAACTTTAGCAGCTCAGCTTTGCAATGAATTTAGAACATTTTTTCCAGATAACGCTGTGGAGTATTTTGTCTCTTATTACGACTATTACCAACCCGAGTCCTATATCGCCGCCACAGACACCTACATTGAAAAAGATTCCTCTATAAACGATGAAATTGATAAATTGCGCCATTCTGCAACTTCAGCACTTTCAGAAAGAAGTGACGTTATAATAGTATCGAGCGTGTCGTGTATATATAGTCTCGGCGACCCTATAGATTATAGAAATATGGTTATTTCACTCAGACCTGAAATGGAAAAAAATCGAGATGAAATTATAAAAAAATTAGTTGAACTTCAGTACGAACGAAACAACACATCATTAACCCGAAATAAATTTCGAGTTCGCGGAGATATTATAGAAGTTTTCCCCTCGTCATCTTCTTCACCAGTGAGAATTGAGTTTTTTGGCGACTACATTGAAAAAATATCAGAAATAGATTCCGTGACCGGAGGAACTTCCTCTTTGCTAAAACATGTTGCTATATATCCAGCGTCGCACTACTTAGTTCCAAAAGAAAAATTATATATAGCAATTGACAACATAAAAAAAGAAATGGAAGAAAGAGTAAACTATTTTATAAAAAAAGATAAGTTAGTTGAAGCTCAAAGGTTAAGGCAAAGAATAAATTATGATATGGAACTGCTCGAAGAAATTGGATTTTGCAAAGGAATTGAAAATTATTCTCCAGTTATATCCGGCCGAAAACCAGGCAGCACACCTTGTACGCTTTTTAATTACTTCCCTAAAGATTTTCTAATGTTTATAGATGAGTCCCATGTTACTTTACCTCAAGTTCGGGCAATGTACGCTGGTGACCGTGCGCGTAAAGATAATTTAGTTAATCACGGCTTTCGTCTACCTTCCTCCTACGACAACCGCCCCATGCATTTTGAAGAATTTTACTCTAAAATAAATCAAGTTATATACGTAAGCGCGACCCCCGGAGACTTTGAACTTGAAAAAAGCAAAAACATTGCTCAACAAATTATAAGACCCACAGGACTTCTCGACCCAGAAATTGATGTTAAACCTATTGAAGGCCAAGTGGACGATTTAATAAACGAAATTAGCGAAAGGTCTCCTAGAGGAGAAAAAACCTTAGTTACAACTCTTACTAAAAAAATGGCTGAAAACTTAACAAATTACCTCAAAGAAGCGGGAATAAAAGTTGCTTACATGCACAGCGATATCGATACTATAGAAAGAATGAAAATAATTAAAAATCTTAGGACAAACCTCTTAGACGTTATAGTTGGTATAAATCTCTTAAGAGAAGGACTTGACATTCCAGAAGTCTCTTTCGTGGCAATTCTTGATGCCGACAAACAAGGTTTTTTACGTTCTCATAGGTCTCTTATCCAAACTATCGGACGCGCTGCTAGAAACGTCCGCGGAAAAGTAACTATGTATGCTGACGAAGTGACTCCCTCAATGGAAATGGCTATAAAAGAAACTGCTCGCCGAAGAGAAATTCAAAAAGCGTATAACATTAAAAATAATATCTCACCTAAAACTATAGTTAAAAAAGTTTCGGAAATAATTGAAATATCCGATAAAGCTTCCATAGAAGATAAAGTCTTACGAAAAAAAATGAGCAAAGAAGAAAAAGAAAAAATAATCCTTAATCTTACTAAAGAAATGAAGTCAGCAGCTAAAATGCTGGCATTTGAACACGCCGCCTTTTTAAGAGACGAAATAGAAAAAATACGTAAGGAGAATTAAATATGTCTGAAAATATAGTAGTCAAAGGAGCTAAAGTTCATAACTTAAAAAATGTCAGTTTAATCATACCTCGGAATAAATTTATAGTCTTTACAGGTGTATCTGGTTCAGGTAAGTCGTCACTAGCCTTTGATACCATCTACGCCGAAGGCCAACGGCGATACATGGAATCTCTTTCTTCCTACGCAAGACAGTTTTTGGGTCAAATGGAAAAGCCAGACGTCGAAAGCATAGAAGGACTTTCGCCAGCTATATCTATAGACCAAAAATCAACCTCCAAAAATCCTCGTTCTACTGTTGGAACAGTTACAGAGATTTACGACTACCTCCGGCTTTTATATGCACGAATAGGAATTCCACACTGTCCAATTTGTAGTAAAGAAATCAAGCACCAAACGATTGATCAAATCGTTGATAAAATAATGGCCCTTGAAAACGGAACCAAACTTATTATTTTAGCTCCTATAGTGCGTGGAAAAAAAGGGGAGCATTCCAAAGAACTTAGTAGAGCCCGAAAAAATGGATTTGTAAGAGTAAGAATAGACGGAGAAATTCACGATTTATCCGAGGAAATTTCTATGCCGAAAAATATTAAGCATAACATTGAAATCGTGATTGATAGACTTGTAATGTCCGACTCTATTCGCTCACGCCTTACCGAAGCCGTCGAAACAGCAGCTCAAATTTCAGGTGGAATTATAATAGTAAATTCAAATTCAGAAGAACTCATTTTTTCTAAAAACTACGCATGTCCTGAACATAATATAAGCATTGAAGAACTTTCTCCAAGGATGTTTTCGTTTAATAGTCCTTTTGGAGCATGTGAAAAATGTACGGGCCTTGGTGTTTTTATGAAAGTAAATCCAGATCTTATAATCCCAGACAAAACAAAATCAATAAATCAAGGAGCAATCAAAGCGAGTGGATGGTCAATGGAAGGCAGCTCAATTGCAAATATGTACTTTGAAGCTCTTTCAAAAAAGTACGGCTTTTCTCTAGACGAACCTATCAGCAACTTAGACGACCGTATAATAGACATTTTGCTCTACGGAACTAAAGGAGAAACTCTAATTTTAAACAGAAAAAACACTTATGGCAGTACTGAATATGAAAACAAATTTGAAGGAATAATTAATAACTTAGAACGGCGATTCGCTCAAACCAAAAGCGAATGGATAAAACGAGAAATTCAACTATATATGACTGAAACTCTTTGTAATAAATGCAAAGGCAAAAGACTTTCCCTAAGTGCCCTTAGCGTTAAAATCGAAGGGAAAAGCATATCTGAGCTCTGCGATATGACAGTAGTCAAAGCTATAGAATTTCTAGAAGATTTAAAGCTTGAAAGTAATGCTTTAACTATCGCAAGGCCAATATTAAAAGAAATTAAGCAGCGTCTTAGCTTTCTTAAAAACGTTGGGCTCGACTACCTTACGCTTTCTCGCAGCTCCGGGACTCTTTCAGGCGGTGAAGCTCAAAGAATAAGGCTCGCCACTCAAATTGGGTCCTCACTCATGGGAATTCTTTACGTCCTAGACGAACCAAGTATAGGGTTACATCAACGTGACAATGAACGGCTAATTGCAGCAATTAAAAATCTAAGGGATATGGGAAATACAGTCATAGTCGTTGAACACGATGAGGATACGATGTATGCAGCGGATTATATTGTGGATGTAGGACCAGGGTCCGGAGTACATGGTGGAAAAATTGTTTGCGCTGGAAGCGTTGAAGAGATAAAAGCTTGCCAAGATTCTTTAACCGGAGATTATTTAAGCGGCAGAAAAGTAATACCTATACCTAAGCATCGACGTAAAGGTAGCGGAAACTTTCTAGAAGTTATAGGAGCCCTTCAAAATAATTTAAAAAACATAAATGTACGTATTCCCCTAGGGACTTTAACAGCCGTAACTGGAGTTTCGGGTTCAGGAAAATCAAGTTTAGTAAATGAAATAATTAATAAACAGCTTTCGAAGTCTTTAAACAATTCTAAGTGTGAGCCCGGAAAACACCAAAAAATTCTCGGAATAGAATATTTAGATAAAGTTATAAATATAAATCAATCTCCCATAGGGCGCACTCCTAGATCTAATCCCGCCACTTACACAGGAGTTTTTGATGAAATACGTAAATTGTTTTCAGCTACCTCTGATGCAAAAGCTAAGGGATATAGCAGTGGTAGATTTTCGTTTAACGTCAAAGGAGGTCGGTGCGAAGCGTGTCAGGGAGAAGGAATCGTTAAAATAGAAATGCACTTTCTTTCAGATATTTATGTTGCTTGCGACGTTTGCAAGGGCAGAAGATATAACCTTGAGACGCTGAGTATAAAATACAAAAATAAAAATATAAATGACGTCCTAAACATGACGGCTGAAGATGCACTTTTATTTTTTGAAAACATCCCTCCAATTCAAAGAAAACTTCAAGCTCTTTGTGATGTTGGTCTGGGATATATAAAACTCGGACAACCTTCAACAACCCTCTCGGGCGGAGAAGCGCAAAGGATAAAACTTGCTACCGAGCTTTCCAGGCGTCCAACCGGAAAAACTTTTTATATCCTCGATGAGCCTACCACTGGCCTTCATATTGCAGATGTGCATAAACTTATAGAAGTAATTCAGCGGCTAGTTGACTGCGGAAATACTGTCCTTATCATAGAACACAATTTAGATGTAATTAAATCCAGTGACTATATCATAGATTTAGGACCCGAAGGAGGAGAAAGAGGCGGAATGATTGTTGCAGAAGGCACTCCGGAAGAAGTTTCAAAAATCAGCAGTTCATATACAGGGCGTTTTTTATATAAAATTATGTAAAATTCTAAAATTTATACCTAAAACTCACATATTATTCTTGACATTGCCTAGCTTTTATATTATCATTTACTAATAAACTTAAAGGAAAGGAATTGATGTAAATGAAAAGAAAAGAATTAAAGCTTAAATCCAGAAAAGAGCTTTCAGGCAATGTTTTTAAATTATTTTTATGCTTATTAGTAATAGCGGTTTTTTCTTATGTCTCCACAAATATTTCTGTAAATTTGACGTTTGCTCCTATGTTGAAAATTTTAAATAAGCTTCCGCTCAACACTGAAATGAGCCTTAGTTACGTTAAAAGCTTTATGATTTCTAATTTATTATCAATACCTCCAATTACTTACGTTTGGACAGCTATAATTATTATATTTTCATCGATCGTTTTACCTGCATTACAGTTTTCATTTAATAAATTATGTTTGGAACTGTCGAGGGGAAAAGAAATAAGCTTTAGCAATTTTTTTGAAAATATAAGTAAGCTTAGAATTATCTTAAAAATTTTCCTCTTGGCGTTACTACAGCAAATCTTAATAGTTTTATGGACGCTTCTATTTATAATTCCAGGAATTATAAAAAGTTTTTCTTATTCGATGTCTTACTACGTTCTTATGGATAACCCTAACATGACTCCTTGTGAAGCGCTAAAGGAAAGTCAAAGATTGATGATAGGCCACAAATGGAAATTTTTTGTGCTTGGTCTATCGTTTATATGGTGGAACATACTCGCAGTTTTGACTTTTGGAATAGCTTATATATACGTTATCCCTTATACACAAATAACTTACGCTAATTTTTACAATTCTCTACAACTTAAAACCCAATAGACAATATATTACAATTATTATTACTAAATTTCCCAAAAATACTTTTAATTTACATTTAATCCAAAATATATTTACATTATTTTCCGAATATGTTAAACTATAGTTACTCTCGAGAGGAAGTTACTTTACATAGTAGCAGTACTTAATGATATATAACGGTTAAATGCTCGCAAAGTAATTTCAAAATTTAAAACCCCATTGGTAACTGCTACTGAACTTAAAATTCTATATTTTTTAAATTTTAGAATTGTTAATTTGTTAAATTAAAATTCAGAAAGGAAAATTCAAATTGAAAAAATTTAAATCCTCATTACTCCGCATGCTCTATATAAGCACCTGCCTTGCAGCTATCTCTTTGGCTTCTGCTTCGGCCAAAATAATCAATAAAAACCAAGATGGTTTAAATATGACTTGCGATACAACCAAAAAATCAGTAGTGATTAAAACTGATCGACCATATGACGAAGGCGTAGAAGACGACATTCAAGATTTATTACATAGTCGAGTTCTACTAGGATGCGATAATGAATTTGCAAATTTAAGAGGAAGAAGAGTTAACGGTCAAATAAAACCGGAACCTGACTTTTTCACGATATATAAATTTTATCCAGAAACAGTTACATTTAATGATGTAGTCTATGAGCTTAAAAATGGTGTTATGAAGATTACTTCTAATGCACAAAATCCTGAAATTTCAGGGGGTTGCACAGCGTGCTTTGAACTAGTTAAAAAAATTTGTATGGATCCTAATAGGTCAAGATGTATCCTTCCAGACAAAACCAATTATGATAATGCTCCTAATAAATTAATTATTGAAGGAAATTTTGAAAGTATTCCAAAAGGATTTTTTTATGGTGTTCACAACTTAAAAACCGTTGATATGACAAATAGCAAAATAAAAGAGATTCCATTCGGTGCATTTAGGTTATGTGGAGACCTCAAAGAAATAAATGTGAACCCTGAGTACATTCAAATTTTTACCTTGTCTGATATGAACATAGTACACTACGAAAGACCATTTTACGAGACGAATAACAAAAAATATAAAAAAAAGTACATTAAGGTCCATACTCCAGTTCCTGGAGCGATTAATGGTAATATTCAACAAGTTATCGAAAATCAATGTCAGCGTTTAACAGAAGAAAACAAAGCTGCAATAGATAAAATGGTAGCAGAAGAAGAGCAACAAAAATTGGCGAAAAAACAAGGTAAAGACGGCTGCTTCATAGTTTAGTGCAAATAAACTTAGAAAATTATTTTCTACATAAAAGACACTTCCAAAAGTGTCTTTTTTATTATAGACGTAAAATATCAAAGCCCCGCACTTAAAAGTGCAGGGAATTTTAATTTAGATTTTTATATCACTTATTAACTTTACTTCTAAGCCGAAGCGTTTTATCCAAGATTTTCTTCCTAATTCTCAGCGATTTCGGAGTGACTTCTAAAAGCTCATCGTCGTCAATAAACTCTATACACTGCTCTAAACTCAAAATACTAGGTGGAGTAAGCTTTAAAGCTTCATCAGAACCTGCAGCTCGCATGTTTGTAACGTGCTTTTTTTTGCACACATTCACAGTTATATCTTCAGCTTTAGGTGTTGACCCTACTACCATGCCTTCATAGACTTCTATTCCCGGTCCAATAAATAGCTTTCCTCTATCTTGTGCAGCAAAAAGTCCATATCCCGTACTCACACCTGTTTCGTGAGCCACTAAAGAGCCATGGTAACGCTGAGTTATTTCGCCTTTATATGGTTCATATCCATCAAAAAGTTGATTAATAACTCCTTTACCATTAGTATCCGTTAAAAATTCAGAGCGATATCCTATTATACCTCTGGACGGAACTCTAAATTCAAGTAAAGTCATACCGCCATCCTTAGGACTCATGTTAATCATATCTGCTTTTCTTGCACCTATTTTTTCTATAACCGCTCCAACGTATCCCTCGGGAACTTCTACAGAAAGTATTTCTATAGGTTCACAAAGTTTACCATCTATTTCCTTCATAATTACTTCTGGTTTTGAAACTTGAAATTCAAATCCTTCTCTGCGCATCGTCTCTATAAGAATTGAAAGATGAAGCTCACCGCGCCCGGAAACTTTAAATGTATCTGCGGAATCTGTTTCTTCTACCTTCATAGAAACGTTTGTTTCAACTTCTTTAAAAAGTCTTTCTCTTATATTTCTAGAAGTAACAAACTTGCCTTCCTTACCCGCAAAAGGGCTATTGTTTACCATAAAATTCATCGAAACTGTAGGGTCATCTATCTTAACGAATGGAAGAGGCTCTATTTTTTCGGGAGAACATAAAGTCTCGCCTATATTCAAGGCGCTAATGCCCGAAATTGAAACTATTTCTCCAGCTTCTGCTTCTTCACACTCTACTCTTTTAAGTCCTTCAAACTTATAAATTTTACCTATCTTTACGCTTTTAACTTCTCCTTCACGCGTACACTGAGAAACAGTCTGACCTGAAAGGACTTTACCTCTTTCAACGCGTCCGACTCCTATTCTTCCCACATAATCATCGTAATCAATATTCGAAATTAGGAGCTGCAGAGGCTCTAAATCGTTTCCTTGAGGTGCAGGTACTTCATTTACAATAGTTTCAAAAAGAGGACGTAAATCTTTTTTTTCGTCGTTTTTATTTAAAAATGCAAACCCTTCCCTGCCTGAAGCATAAACAACCGGAAAATCTATTTGGTTTTCATCTGCGCCAAGCTCAATGAATAGGTCTAAAACCTCGTCTATAACTTCTTCGGGACGAGCACCCTCTCGATCAATCTTATTTATAACAACTATAGGTTTTTTCTCGAGTTTTAAAGCCTTTTGAAGTACAAACCGAGTCTGAGGCATACATCCTTCAAACGCATCAACGAGTAAAATGACGCCATCAACCATCATAAGTATTCTTTCAACTTCACCACCGAAATCTGCGTGACCTGGGGTATCAACAATATTTATTTTAACGTCTCCGTAAAACACAGACGTGTTTTTAGAAAGAATGGTTATTCCTCTTTCTCTTTCAAGGTCATTTGAGTCCATAACTCTTTCAACAACGCTCTCATTTGATCTAAAAGTTCCGCTTTGCTTAAGCATTTGGTCCACAAGCGTAGTTTTCCCGTGGTCAACGTGAGCTATAATGGCAATGTTTCTTAAATTACTGCTTTTCATTTTTATACTTCCTTTCTTTTAAATAAATTTTAGTGGTTATCTAAGCTATCTATTAAGTCTTTGAATTTCCCTTTTATATTTCCACTCGCGCCATTAGGAATCTTTTCATAAACCTCAAAAACTTTATCTCTCATCCATAAGCTTGGCATAATTCTTACAGAATATCCGCATCCGTTGTCGCAAGCCCAATCCAAAAGCTCTGCTCGGGGGATTCCATAAGTAGTCAAGAGGCTCATGATAACCCCTCCGTGCGTAAAAATAGCCGTACTATCAATTTTTCTTCTTACTATGGAATCGATAATACCTTCCAGTGCACTGCACACTCTTTTACCAAATTCTTCGCCACTTTCCCCTCCCGGAACACTAGACTTTCGGCCACTTTTCACCCAGGAGATGTGCTCTTCATCTTTTAATAACTGCGCGGGAGTTTTTCCTTCCCATTTGCCAAAATTCCATTCTTTAAGGTCTTCAATTACTTTGGCTTCTAGTTCCGGGTATATTATCTTAGAAGTTTGCAAGCATCTTGTAAGAGGGCTACTATAGCACTCTAATACTTTAGGATATTCAAACTTTAGCTTTAAAGTCTTAAGTTTTTCTTTCCCTTCATCGCATACTGGAACATCCCATACTCCAGCATACTGCCCACTTAAATTTGCTTCTGTTAATCCATGACGAATAAAATGAAGCGTATATGATTTCATTTGAGTTCACTCCTACTTACTGAAATTTTCTTCTCTTCTCTCTTTAAAAGACGCTGTATATTACTTTTATGTTTATAAACTACAATTGCACCTGTTGCGAGCGTAAAGAGGGTGTAAATCAATGTTTCCTTAAAACTGCAAGATCTTATATGAGAAACAAAAAACGTTGCTATAGGGTAAGAAACCGCTGCAAATATTGAAGAAAGTGAAATGATCTTAGAAAATAAAAAAACTAACAAAAATACACTTATAAGTATCAAAAATACTTTCCAGTCAATTAGCAAAGAAGTAGCCCAGGCTGTCAAAATACCTTTACCCCCTTTAAATTTAAAAAAGCATGGGTAAATATGCCCGATAACGCATGCTAAAGCAGCAGTATAAGAGAATATCTTGATTAATATAAAGCTTTTATAGTCGCTGCAGCTAAAAGCTGCAAGCTCTATTCCCACCCAGACGGCTACTACTCCCTTAGTAAAATCGCCGGCGAAGGTAAGCAAAGCCATTTTCTTTCCTGAAGTCCTAAGAGCATTAGTAAAACCTGCATTGCCACTTCCAAGGGTTCTAATATCCTGAGCTTTTAAAAGCTTACCTACAACAATAGAAGAATTTATGCATCCTATTAAATACGAAATAAATATTGCAATTAAAAACTGTATCACGCACGAAAAAATACCTTTTACCTCCTTATTGCTAAAGCTTTATCTTAAATTTTAGGTTCAAAATTTCTTTCAGCTTTTTCTCTTACGATAAAATGTATAGGTGTACCTGTAAACTTAAAAGTTTCTCTTAAATTGTTCTCGATGTAGTGCTTATAAGAAAAATGAAATAAGTCTGCTTTGTTAACAAAAAACACAAAAGTCGGAGGCCTTACGCTTACTTGAGTCATATAGTATATTTTTAAACGTTTACCTTTATGAGTTGTTGGAGGGGTTTTTGTAACTGCTCGTGCAAGTACTTCGTTTAAAACTCCTGTTGAAATGCGAAGGGAATTAAACCCACTCACTTCTTTTATAAATTTGAAAAGTTCATTAACTCTCTGACCGGTTTTAGCCGAAACAAACAGTATTGGAGCATAAGACATAAACAAAAATTTCTCTTTTATTCTTTGTTTATAACTTTCAAGAGTTTTTGAATCTTTAGAAACTGCATCCCATTTATTAACAACTATTATACATCCTTTACCAGCTTCATGTGCCATCCCCGCAACTTTGGTATCTTGCTCTGTAGGACCTTCAATTGCGTCTATCATTATCACACAGACGTCAGACCTTTCAACAGCCATTTCTGCCCTTATAATGCTGTATTTCTCAATCTTTTCGCTTACCTTACTTCTGCGACGTATCCCAGCGGTATCAATAAAATTAAAATTTCCATAAGAATTAGAAAGATAAGTATCGATGGTATCGCGAGTGGTTCCGGCAATATTTGAAACTATACTTCTGCTACTTCCAGAAACAAAGTTTACAAGAGAAGATTTCCCTACATTTGGCTTTCCGATAATTGCAACAGAAATAAACTCTTTGTTTTCAGTTTCGCAGTTTTCAGGTAAAAATTTAAAAATGGCATCAAGTAAATCGCCCGTACCATGTCCATGAACCGAAGATACTTCTATAGGATCTCCGAGCCCTAAGCCATAGAATTCATAAATATTATAGTTTATATTTCCAGTTTTATCAGCCTTATTCGCACACAAAACAACCGGTTTTCCAGATTTCTTAAGCGTGCGAGATATTTCTTCTTCGGAAAGCGTTAGCCCTGCTTTTACGTCCACTACGAATACTATTACATCTGAAAGCTCAATGGCAATTTCAGCTTGATTTTTAATTTCTTCCGCTATAACGTCGTTTTTTACGTCTAACTCAATACCTCCGGTATCAATCAGAGAAATGCTTCTCCCTCTCCAATCGCAATCAGCGTAAACTCTATCTCGAGTAACTCCTGGCGTATCATCTACAATAGATATACGTTTACCCGCAAGTTTATTAAAAAGCGTAGACTTACCCACATTCGGGCGTCCCAAAAATGCTACTATTGGTTTTGACATCTTTTAATGTCCCTTCTATATGAATTTTCGAAACTTACTGAAAATAGAGAAGGATTACTCCTCCTCTACACTACCATTTCGATATAAACATCACTTAGCTAAAGTTTATGCCTCTTTTTTTATAACTTCTCTATTTCTATAGTATCCGCAGGCGTCACAGACTCTATGAATAAGCTTAAAAGATCCGCATTTACCGCATCTACTTAGTGCTGGAACTTCTAGTTTCCATACATTAGAACGTCTGGAATTTTTTCTAGCTTTAGAGGTTTTTCTTTTGGGAACTATTGCCATGTTGGCACCTCCTTTTATATGCGAATAAAAAATTATTATTTGCAATAAAGTAAAATTATTATAGTAAAAAATTGTTTTATTGTCAACTCAATTTTGTTTTAAGTATCCTCTGGCCTACCTAAAAGTTTAAACATATTTCTTTTATAAGCTTCTACTCCCGGCTGATCAAACGGATTAACTCCTAGCATATATCCAGATATAGCACAAGATTTTTGAAAAAAGTAAATTAAATATCCAAGCTCATACTCATTGGTATCATCAATCTGTAAATGTATATTAGGAACTTCAGCATACGTATGAGCGTCAGCTGTTGCTAAAAATGCCTGAGAGTTTATATATCCAACTGTTTTTCCTACAAGGTAATTTAGCTTATCTACATTTAAGGAGTCATGAGGCACCAATATTTTATATGGGTCATTTAAAACTGTTATAATAGTTTCAAAAAATATAGGGTTTCCGTCTTGCATGAATTGGCCCATAGAGTGTAAATCAGAAGTAAAAACTAAAGAAGAAGGAAAAATTCCTTTTTTACACTTCCCTTCACTTTCCCCAAAAAGTTGTTTCCACCATTCCAGTAAATATTTTAGTCTAGATTCATAGCTTGCAAGTATTTCAACGGCTTTACCCTTGCTATAAAGAATATTTCTTAAAACTGAATACTTATAGCAGTCATTCTTTGAAATTTCCAATGAATTAAATGTATTCATAGCATCACTAGCACCATGCAAAATTTCATTTACATCAGCGCCTGCAACGCTCAAAGGTAAAAGCCCAACGGCACTCAGTACTGAGTATCTTCCCCCTACATCTGGAGGAATTTCAAAAGTTTCGTATCCTTCTTCGCACGCCATTTTTTTCAGTAGGCCTTTTGTTGGATCAGTAGTGCAGTAGATTCTTTCTCTTGATTTTTCTTTACCGTACTTTTTTTCTAAAAATCTTCGAAATATTCTAAATGCTACTGCACATTCTATGGTTCCACCAGACTTAGACACAACGTTTATTGAAACATCCTTACTTTCACAAAATTTGAGAAGCTCAAATATATCTGCGGAGCTCAAGCTGTTTCCAATAAAGAAGATCTTTGTTTTTAAGAAATAATTGTAGTTTAAAGACCTTAAAAACTCTATGCCCGCCCTAGCCCCTAAGTAAGAGCCACCGATACCTATAACTATTAAAACATCAGAGCTGCTATTAATTCTTTGAGCTGCTGATTTAATTTTCAAAAGCTCTTCACTGCTAATATTTGCAGGTAAATTAAGCCATCCTTTGCCTCCAATATCATTGCTGTGGAGTTCAAAGTGAGCTGTAGTCAGTTTTTTTTGAAAAGAATTAATATCCTTTTCGGTTATAAACTTCTCTAAATATCGAGTACTCAATTTAACCATATAGCTAAATACCCGCTCCTATATCTATTGGCAATTAAATATAGCGATCCTAGAGTGCATAGCTTTAATTTTTGAAGTTTCAAATTTATTAATTCAATATCCGGAGACTAGATTTACGAATTTTATAAAGCTTTTTTAGGATATTAAAAATCTTCTTAGAATTTGTATGCAATTTAGCTTTGCACTTTAGAAATCAAATATTTTCTCTATTACTTTTAAATTTATTTAATCATTCCAGCAACTTCATCAGCAAAATTATCTTCTTTTTTCTCTAAGCCTTGACCTCTTTCAAATCTTACAAA
Source organism: uncultured Clostridia bacterium (assembly GCA_946566955.1). Classification (GTDB taxonomy): domain Bacteria; phylum Bacillota; class Clostridia; order Oscillospirales; family Acutalibacteraceae; genus UMGS1491. The sequence goes on along the minus strand of CAMNXD010000003.1, from coordinate 103,122 downwards.
AGAATCTATTTTTATGTTGCTTCCAAGCTCTTTAGCAGTCTTTTCAACGTACTGAGCCACGCTCATATTTCCGTCTTTAACGAATGGCTGCTGAGTTAAGCAAACTTCCTTAAAGTACTTAGAAATTCTGCCTTGAACGATTTTATCAGCAATATTTTCCGGTTTGCCATCGTTTACTATTTGCTCTTTAAGAATTTTTCTTTCGTGCTCTACAACCTCACTAGGCACATCTTCCGAATTTAAATATAGAGGGTTTGCCGCAGCAATTTGCATTGCAATATCCTTAGAAAATAAGTGGAATTCTTCTTTAGCCATAATGCTTTTATCTGAAACTTCAAATTTAACGAGTACGCCTATTTTACCTGCAGCATGAACGTATGCTCCAACGGAGCCTTCAAAGCGCTGAAATCTTCTGATTTTTATATTCTCACCTATTGTAAGAATTTTTTCTTGTAAAACATTTTCTATTGTTTTTCCTTCAGAAACTTTTGTGGCTAGAAGCTTTTCAACTGTCTTTGGATTTTCTTTCATCACGGTTTCTCCGCAAAGCTTTACAAATGATTGAAAATCGGCATTTTTAGCCACGAAATCTGTTTCAGAGTTTACCTCTATTGCAGCTCCTACTGAGCAGTCATCGTTTGTATATGCCATAGCAAGACCTTCTGCGGCAATACGTGAAGATTTTTTAGTAGCTGCTGCAAGTCCCTTTTCTCTTAAGAAGTCTATCGCCGCTTCCATGTTACCGTTTGAAGAAGCTAGCGCCTTTTTGCAATCCATCATACCGCAACCGGTTTTTTCTCTAAGCTCTTTTACATCTTGAGCAGTAAAACTCATAAAATTTCCTCCTAAATCTAGTTTAAGTGACTCTCTGGAGCCAGCTGAGAACCTTCTAGCATTTCTTTGGCAATTTGTTCTATTTCATTAGCTGCTGCAGTGGAGTCCTCTAAAACATTTCCTTCTTTGCCTTCCATAACAGCGCTTGCAACGGCCGAACAAATCAGCTTTACAGCTCTTATTGCGTCATCATTACCTGGAATTACATAGTCAACCACATCGGGATCGCAGTTTGTATCCACTACTGCAATAACAGGAATATCTAATTTTCTTGCTTCTGCAACAGCTATGCGCTCTTTCTTAGGATCCACAATAAACAAAGCTCCTGGAAGCTCCTTCATATTTTTAACTCCACCTAAGAATTTTTCTAGCTTTTCTATTTCTAGGCGCAACTTTATAACTTCTTTTTTTGGAAGCAATTCAAAAGTTCCATCAGATTCCATTGCTTTTAGTTGATTAAGTCTGCTAACTCTTTTGCGAATCGTTGAAAAGTTAGTGAGCATTCCGCCGAGCCATCTAGCGTTAACATAAGATGAACCCGATCTCATAGCTTCAAGCTTTACCGACTCTTGAGCTTGCTTTTTAGTTCCAACAAATAAAATGCTTTTTCCTTCCTCTGTAAGACGCCTTATAAAGCTATAAGCTTCGTCAAGTTTTTTTACAGTCTTTTGCAAATCGATGATGTGAATACCATTTCTTTGCGTGAAGATGTACTTCGACATCTTAGGGTTCCATCTGCGAGTCTGATGACCAAAATGAACACCCGCCTCTAAAAGTTGCTTCATTGATACTACTGACATAAACTTTTTCCTCCTTGGTTTTTTCCTCCGTCCACTACTAAAGCCTCATGGGCCAACCATTGAGCATAAGCTGCGAACGTGTGTACTTTGAGAAAAAAGTATAACACAAAAGTATTTAATCTGCAATACTTTTATTAAATAATTAACATCGCATCTCCAAAGCTAAAAAATCTATATCCATTTTTAACTGCTTCTTTGTAAGCGTGCATCGTTTCACCGTAGCCTGCAAATGCAGAGACTAAAATAATTAGCGTACTTTCAGGAAGATGAAAGTTAGTTATTAAACCATCCATCACTTTGAATTTATGTCCTGGCTTTATGAATATGTCTGTAAACATTTCACACGCTTCTAATTTTCCATATTTTTCGTATGCAGATTCTAAAGCCCTACAGCTGGTTGTTCCAACGCAAATAACCTTTTTGCCCGCATTTTTAGTAGACTCTATAAGTTTTACTGTTTCCGGAGGTAAAACAAAGTGTTCGTTGTGCATCTTATGGTCAGAAATATTTTCGGATTTTACCGGACGAAAAGTGCCAAGTCCCACATGAAGCGTTATAAATCCTAATCCTATACCTTTTTCCCTAAGTTTTTCAAATAACTCTGGGGTAAAGTGAAGTCCAGCAGTAGGAGCTGCCGCAGAACCTAAATCTCGGGCATAAATAGTTTGATAGCGCGAACCATCTTCGAGTTTTTCTTTGATATATGGCGGAAGCGGCATCTGACCTATTTTTTCAAGCTTTTCAAAAAAATTTAGGGTATTTTCAAACTCAATTACTCGATTCCCATCTGGTAGAATTTTAGAGATGTAGGCTGTGAGCGTAGTTTCACCGCTGCCGAATATGAATCTATATCCTTCTTTTGCCTTTTTGCCGGGCTTCACAAGCGTTTCCCAAACACCGAGTTTAATTTGGCGAAGAAGCAAAAACTCAACTTCATATCCTGTGTCGATATTTTTCCCTCTGAGTCTTGCCGGCAAAACCTTTGAATCATTTAAAATTAAGCAGTCCCCTTCTTGAAGGTAATCACATAAGTTATAAAATTTATCGTGCTTAATTTCTCTTGAGCCTTTAGGCAAAACCATCAAACGAGAAAAGTCTCTACTAAGTAGAGGATGCTGAGCTATAAGCTCTTCGGGTAAATAGTAACTAAACTGACTCTTTTTATTTAAATTAAGTACTTCTAAGTTTTCGGCGTCCACGTTGTTCTCCTTTTTATATTTACTAAATAATCAAATTGACATCCTTCCAAATACAATGATATTATAAGCTTTAATAATAGTAAAATAAAATTATTTAAATATAAAAAATCAAAGTTAGTTAGGGTGGTGAAATGAGCAACATGATTTTTATTTCCACAAATTAAAAAAGGATACATTAATAGATCATAAGCTCAGAATTTATGAAAAAATATAAAGTTGGAATTATAGGAGCTACAGGAACCGTAGGACAAAAATTCATTTCTCTTTTAGAAAATCATCCATGGTTTGAAATTAAAGTCGTTGCAGCCAGCACTCGTTCGGCAGGAAAGCTTTTTGAAGAGGCTGTGAAGGATAAATGGATAATGAACCAAAGTATACCTAAGGCCATTTCAGGTTTAGAAGTCCTTGACGCAAAAAAAGACGCTCAAAAAATAGCTAGTAGCGTAGACTTTATCTTTTGCGCAATAAATATGGATAAGCACGAAACGAAGCTTTTAGAAGAAACTTATGCCAAGCTCGAATGCCCTGTAGTCTCAAATAACAATGCTAGCAGAAATATCGAGGACGTGCCAATGATAATCCCAGAGCTCAATGCTGATCATATGGAGGTTATAAAACATCAAAGAAAACGTCTTGGAACAAAAAAAGGATTTATAGCAGTAAAATCTAATTGTTCTGTACAGTGCTATGTCCCTGCACTATACGCTTTAAACTCTTGGAATCCAAAGTCTGTGCTTGTTTGTACTTACCAAGCAATCTCAGGCGCAGGAAAAACCTTTGACTCTTGGCCTGAAATGAGAGATAATATAATTCCATTCATTTCGGGAGAAGAAGAAAAATCAGAAAAGGAGCCCCTTAAAATCTGGGGGAAACTAGAAAACGAAAAAATCATTCCTTCTTTAACTCCCAATATAACCTCGCAGTGTTTAAGAGTCCCCGTCACAGAGGGCCATACAGCCGCAGTATTTGCATCATTTGAGAAAAAAATCTCAGTGGATCAAATAATAAATCAGTGGCAAAATTTTAAACCTCACGAAAAAAGCTTGAGGCTACCAAGTTCTACTAAAAAATTTTTAAATTACTTCCATGAAAATGACAGACCCCAAATATTTTTGGATCGAAATATTGAACAGGGTATGGGCATATCAATTGGTAGACTTCGTGAGGACTCTCACTATGATATAAAATTCGTTTGTATGAGTCACAATACTATCCGAGGAGCAGCAGGAGGTGCAATTTTACTCGCAGAGATGCTTTGCAGAGAAGGTTACATAAATAATATATAATTATGGAGGACTTGATATGAAAAAAACTATCTTTAAAGGCGCTGGAGTTGCATTAGTAACTCCTATGAAAAACGATGGTGCTTTAGATTTAGATACCCTTGGAAAACTCATTGATTTTCAAATTGAAAATAAAACTGATGCCATTATATCTTGCGGTACTACAGGAGAGTCCGCTACGCTTTCTCCGCTTGAGCATTCTAAAGTAATTGAATTTACTTTAAAAAAAGCCGAAGGAAAAGTTCCTGTTATAGCGGGTACCGGAAGCAACAATACCGAAACAGCTTTAAAGCTCGCTAAAGAAGCAGAAAGCATGGGAGTGGACGGACTTCTTATAGTCACTCCATATTATAATAAAACTTCTCAAAGCGGCCTCATACGCCACTATAATCACATTGCAGATAAAGTTAATACTCCAATCATTCTTTATAATGTTCCTTCAAGAACTGGCGTGAATATTTCGCCTCAAACTTATTTCGAACTTTCTAAGCATCCGAACATTTGCGCAACTAAAGAAGCTAGCGGAGATCTTTCCTCCCTAGCTAAAACCATCTCCCTTTGCGGCGAAAACTTAAATGTATATTCAGGAAACGATGACCAAATAGTGCCTGTGCTTTCACTCGGAGGTATAGGAGTTATATCAGTACTTTCAAATGTCTGCCCAAAAGAGTGTCATGATATAGTAAAAAACTATCTATCCGGAGACACTTCTGAAGCTACTGAGCTTCAAATAAAATACATAAATCTTATAAACGCACTTTTTAGCGACGTAAATCCTGTACCTGTTAAAGCGGCTCTTAATCTAATGAATTTCTCTTGCGGAGAGTGCCGCATGCCACTTGGAACTTTAAATGAATCATTAAAAGAGAACTTAAAAAATATAATGTTAGAGCTTGGCATTATATAAATTAAAATGGACGGTGAAAATAAATGATCTCTCAAAAAATTAGTTTGAGATAGAATCATTTAGAAAAAATGAAAGTAATTATTTCAGGATGCAATGGTAAAATGGGCACTTCTCTAGTGGAAACCATAAAAAAATATCCTCAGCATCAGCTTATAGCAGGTGTAGACAAAAAAATTATTAAAGAAAGTAAGTTTCCAGTTTATTCTTCACTTAATGAAGTTGAAGATGCAGCTGACGTCCTCATAGATTTTTCTCATCCTTCAGCTTTGGAACCTATGCTGGAGCATTGTCTTAAAACCCAGACTCCAACAGTTATCTGCACTACTGGGCTCTCTGAAAAACAAGTATTAAAGATAAAATCTGCGTCCAAAAAAATAGCTATTTTTTACTCTAGAAATATGTCTTTAGGGATAAACGTGCTTATAAATTTAGTTCAAAAAGCCACGCAGCTTCTGGGAGATCGATTCGATATAGAGATAATAGAAAAACATCATAATCAAAAAATCGACGCTCCCAGCGGCACAGCCTTAATGATAGCAGAAAAAATCTCTCAGTCCTTGACCACTGCACCAAAGTACGTTTTCGACAGAACTAAAAATCGGTCACCTAGAAGTATTAGAGAACTAGGAATTCATTCAATTCGCGGTGGAAGCATTTGCGGAGATCATGAAATAATATTTGCAGGTAAAAACGAAATTTTAACGATTTCTCACCATGCTCAATCAAGAGACGTATTTTCAGAAGGAGCTATAAAAGCCGCTGAGTTTATTTGCGGTAAGCCAGCAGGACTTTATTCCATGGAGGATATGCTTCAAGTAAATAAACCAGAAATTTCTTCATAAGCTTTATAAACCATATGCTTTTTAGCTATTCCCTTTATAGAATTCGAAACCTTTGTCCCCTCTTTTGATACTAAATAAATAGGAATTCCAAGAGAGTAAGCGTATCCTGCTTCAATTCCTACCCCTATACTAATCTCCGAAGCTTCAACTACAAGTAAGTCCGAGGACTCAATTTCACTAAAAGCTCTTTTCATTGTTTCCGAAGCGGTGAGAGTACATTTTTTATAATTTTGCACGTCTCTAGCGAAAACAAAGGTTTTTAGAAAAGACTTTTCAAGTGCAAAACATATTTTTTCAATTATCTCTTTATTCCTCATATCATCAAAATATTTTATAGATAAAAAAGCTTTCATAAAATACCACCCTTTAGAATTATATTTAGGAGCTGTTTAAATTTGTATACTCTGAAAAAAAAAGAAATAAGCGCCCGCCGCGGAAGCTTTCAAACACCTCACGGCAACATAGAACTCCCTGGATTTATGAACGTTGCAACATGTGGAGCAATCAAAGGAGCAGTTTCTGCACTCGATCTTAAAGATATAAAATGTCAAGTCCAGCTTTGCAACACATACCACCTTCACTTGAGACCAGGCGATGAAACAGTAAAAAGTCAAGGAGGAATAAGAAAGTTTACTCGTTGGGAAGGACCTGTTTTAACGGATAGCGGTGGGTTTCAAGTATTTTCTTTAGCTAAACTAAGAAGAATTACGGAATCAGGCGTGGAATTTTCTTCTCATATAGACGGACATAAAATATTTATGGGCCCTGAAGAAAGTATTCAAATACAGTCTAATTTAGCGTCTACTATTGCAATGGCCTTTGATGAATGTATTGCTAATCCTGCAGAGTATTCGTACACTAAAAATTCATGCGCTAGAACTGTACGGTGGCTAAAAAGATGCAAAAAAAAGCTGGACGAGCTCAATGTTCTAGACACCACCTTAAATAAAAAACAAATGCTTTTTGGAATAAATCAAGGGAGTACCTATGAAGATTTAAGAATTGAGCATATGAAACAAATAAGCGAAATAAATCTAGATGGCTTTGCAATAGGAGGACTAGCCGTTGGAGAACCTGCAGAAGAAATGTACAATATTATAGAAAAAGTAGAACCTTACATGCCGCCTGATAAACCAAGATATCTTATGGGAGTTGGAACCCCTTCAAATATAATAGAAGCCGTTGCACGCGGTGTTGATTTATTCGATTGCGTCATGCCCAGTAGAAATGCACGTCATGGAAAAATATTTACGTGGAGTGGTCAAATAAATATTTTAAACGCTAGGTTCGAAAAAGATTCTTCTCCGCTAGATTCCGAATGTCAATGTCCAACATGCTCCCACTATTCACGCGCTTACATTAGACATCTTCTCAAAAGTAAGGAAATGCTTGGAATGAGGCTATGTGTTATGCATAATCTTTATTTTTACAATACTTTATTAGAAAAGATTCGAGATTCTTTAGATATAGGTAAGTTTAAAGATTTTTATAATAAATACGTAAATAAATTATAAGTTTAAGGAATGAAAAACCCTAATTATATCACCATTCTCCATCGTCTGTTTCTTTAGCAAGTATAGTTAGAATATCTTCTATTTTATCTTCAAACTCTTCTTCAGTGTAATAGTGCTCCTTTGCTTCATTCTTCTCTTTGCAAAATTTGTACATGTCATCTACATCATTCATCTTAAGAAAATCACCCAAGGAATCCTCTTCTTCCAGAATCTTATGCAAATCCTCCATAATAAAGTCTTCCATTCCAAATCCCCTTTGATATTATTGCTTTTTTTATACAAGTATTCTAACCAATATGTGAGTTAAAGTCAAGAGTATATTTTTTCATAAGGCTTAATTTTCGTGATTTCAATATTATATCACAAATAATCATTTCCAGCATAGCCGAAAATGATTATTATTTGACTTAATTTTCTTAAATTGATTTACATCAGCTCGGAGTTTTAACATTTGCTTTAAAGGTTCTGTTAATTCCTTCAAAATTAAAAGTACATGTTAGGTGTGAACTATCTAATTGCGACCCTTTTTTAATATTTTTTGATTCTGCTGCATTTAGCATACTAGTAATTATCTCAGAACTAAATTCAGAAACCAACTTAGCAATCGGCCTTGCACCTTCATTTCTAGCAGCAGTAAATTCAGCAATTTTATCGTAAAAGTCGTCACTCACTTCAATATGGAGGTTACCTCCTAGGTCAGAAGCAAAGAAATCAATATTGGGTTTGAATTCTTGCATAGCAATTTCCTTGTAAGCTTCTTTGCTCAAATTCTTAAATGATATTATCCTTAAGCGGTTTAAAAAGGATTTATCATGCTTTACAACAGTACGTGAACCGGTGTCGTCGTCTTTTAAAGTAGGGTCTACTAATATGCCTCCCTGTTTTTCTGCTAAGCCTTTTAAGGATCCATCGGTTTCATTAGTTGTTAAAATGAAAGTAAAGCCTGAAGCGTCTACGAATTTTCCTCCACTTAAAACTTTTCCGTCGTCTATAACAGGACGCAAAATTTCGTCAACAGGATGAGCGCTAGTTTTAGAAGGATTGTTTATTTTATCGTACTCATTTATAATGCCAACGCCTTGAGGGTTATCGGTGATATAATTAGCAAGACCACGTTTTACTTTATCGAAATTAAATCCGCCCCAGGAACTATATGAACCATCACCAAATACTTGCTCTTTTAGGTTTCCTTTTGCGGGATCTATTTCGGCCGGACCGGACATCTCGTAAGCTTCACCAGGACTTAGTGCCTTTGCCAAAGCTTTAGCACACATAGATTTACCTACTCCCGAAGGACCATTAAATACAATGACGTTAGTCCTGCCCTTTTGACCCAGTGCCTTCAGCCTTTGTCTTTCCATGTTTATGGAATTAAATACGGCCATAGCTTCTTTTTTAGCTTCTTCCTGACCTTTTATCTCTGCTAAATCTTTTTTTAGCTGCTCGCGTCTTTCATCAATGTCGTATTCAGCTTCATTAAGCTTTTTTTCTGCTACTTCTTTATTATACTTAACCATTTCATATATATCTGAAACCGATCTTCCTACCTTCGTCACTTTATCTAAGCTATCTGAAGCTTTACCAAGCTCATTTACCGGTTTTTCTATTAAATGCCAAACGCTTTTAACTCCTCCTATGCCAATTCCTCCTAAAGCGGCAACACCACTTACCACCGGAATAGCGCTAAGGGTTCTTCCCAAAAAACTGTGTTCTTTATCATACTCATATATTTTGGTTTGCACTGCACTAATTACAGATTGATCACTGGGGTAGTGCTTTTGAAATAAAGTATATGCGTCTCTAAGAAATGTAATGTCCGTATCTTTATATTTTTTACCACCATTTCCATCGTCTTCTGTAGGTCCATTGGTTAATATTTCTGCCGCTCTGTTGCGGTCTGCTTCTTTTCTCTTTCCCCATATCCTTTGATCATATCCTGGGAGCTTTTTCTTAACACTCTCAGGAATTACCTCTTGGCCATTGCTTTTTCTATAAATAGCATACCCTCCGAATGCCAAAGCTGCAATAACTGCTGCAGCAGCGGCGCCTCCCAAAGCTATTTTGCCTTTATTTTGCCAAACAAAATTACCAAACTTTTTTAGTTTTTCTTTAGCGGCTTCTTTAAACGACTTAGTTTCTTCGGATTTCTCTTCATCATTTCCTCCACTTGCCTCTTTATTCACAGACGCTACTAATTCTTTAGCAGCTTCGAGAGAATCTGAGCTTTCATCTGTTTTTATAGTTTGCACACTTACGCTACCGGATGGGCTACTTACCTCGCCAGCATCTGCTGCAAAAGTACTTGTGTTCCCAGCGAGAAGTGAAGTTGCTGCCAAACTTCCAGCTAGCCACTTTTTCACCCCGCCTACTCCTCCCGCAACAAGATTAGAATCATTGTCGCCTAATTCTTGCAGGACATTAGGTCCAACTTGAAAGTTAAGGGCAAAATCTGCAACGCCATCAAAAAAATCCACGAATTCTTTAAAAGTATATCCGCCCTTTATTCTCACGCAGAAGAGGTACATATCTTCAAATTCTTTCAGCTTTGAAAAATTGCTTAGCATTTCGTCATCGGAAATAATTTTCGCCATGACTTCTTTAAGATTATTGCTGTAAGTGTTTACCATGTTGACTTCCTCCCATTTCAACTATTTTTTCGCTTTCTTATTTTAAACTATATACTATGCGGTTATTCTAGCACATAGCTTATATTTAAGTCAATATATTTTTAGTATTTATAATTATAAAATAACAATATATATATATATATATATCAATTTAATATAAAACTCTAGTCTTACTTCTTACTCTAAACATATCCATACAAACTCTGGATGACGCTTAATATAAATAGCAGTCACCCAAAGATTATTAAACCCGACCGATGATTTAAGTTTTAAAAGTTTTGGAGCTACTGGGCGGACTCGAACCGCCGACCTGCTGATTACGAATCAGCTGCTCTACCAACTGAGCCACAGTAGCATATATAATTATAAATAGAGTATATATAGATCGCGTATTAGAGTCAATACATTTTATCAAATATATTACTAAAAATATATTTTTGACAACTCACGTATACTTATAATAATATTAGACTGAAAAACAGCTATAAACAATGAGGTGCATTATGAGTTTAGTAAACACTAAAAAAATGCTTGAAATGGCTTACAAAGGTAACTATGCTATAGGAGCATTTAACGTTAATAACATGGAAATTATTCAAGGAGTAGTTCAAGCAGCTGAGGAACTTTCGTCGCCTTTAATACTTCAAGCCTCTATGGGTGCAAGAAAGTACGCCGGTGAAACTTACTTAAAAAAATTAGTGGAAGCTGCTGAAGCGCAGTGCAGTATTCCCATTGCTCTTCATCTTGACCATGGAGAATCATTCGAGATTTGCAAAAATTGTATCGACAGCGGCTTTACTTCTGTAATGATTGACGGCTCTTCATTAGAGTACGAAAAAAATATAGAGCTTACCGCTAAAGTAGTAAGTTATGCTCATAAATACAGTGTAACTGTGGAAGGAGAACTTGGAAGCCTTTCTGGAGTTGAAGATAACGTAAAAATTCCTCAAGAAAAATCTTTTTATACCGACCCTAATCAAGTTCAAAAATTTGCCAAGCAAACTAAAGTTGATTCTTTAGCCGTTGCTATTGGAACAAGTCATGGAGCATACAAGTTTAAACATGGTCAAAATCCTCGGCTAAGACTTGATATCCTTAAAGAAATTCAAGCTAAAGTTCCCGGACTACCTATAGTTTTACATGGTGCTTCTAGCGTCATACCGGAGCTGGTAGATCAAATTAATGATTGCGGAGGGAAAATCGAAAACGCTAAAGGAATACCCGAAGAAGAACTTAGAAAAGCCGCTCAAATGGCAGTTTGCAAAATAAACGTAGACTCAGATTTGCGTCTCGCTATGACTGCTTCTATTCGCAAGTATTTTAAATTTAATCCCGAAAAATTCGATCCTCGTGGATACCTTGCAGAAGCAAGAAAGCAAATAAAAAACATAGTCAAACATAAAATTCAAAACGTTATGGGATGCGCTTTTAAGGCTTAAAAAGAATAAAGATACCCCTTACTTCATAGTATTAGCTATAAATTACAAACGAAACTTTAATGAGGTTAAAGCTATGAAATTAAAAATTAAAGCATTTGCCATTGCATTTATTACTCTTTTTCTTTACTCGTCAAGAATTTGTTGCGCTAATGATAATGAATCTAAAAGTTTAGAAATCTCGGCTCCTTCTGCAATACTTATAGATCAGTGTAGCGGAAAAGTCCTATATGAAAAAAATTCAGATGAAGTAAAGTACACTGCATCTTTAATGAAAATAATGAATTTAATCGTTTGCTTTAGCGAAATAGAAGAAGGTAATTTAAGTCTAAAAGATGAAGTCAGAATCACAGATAAAACAGAAGCCGTGGTAGGACCAGGAGTTTGGCTTAAAAAAGACGAAACAATTTCCGTAGAAGATCTTATAAAGTCAATATCCTTAGTTTCGGCCAATGACGCTTGTAATGCTTTAGGAATACATATTTCTGGTGAAGAAGGAAAGTTCATAGCTAAAATGAATGACGTTGCAACCACACTTAAGCTCAGTAATACTATATTTAAAAACTGTATAGGAGACGACCAAGATGGCAACGTCAGTACTGCACATGATATTGCATGTATGGCAAAAAAGCTTTTGGAGTACGAAAATGCCACACCTTACTTAACTTCTTGGATTGATCATATAAGAAATGAGCAAACTCAGCTTGTAAACACTAATAGACTCTTAAAAATTTATCAAGGTGCAACCGGAGTTAAAACAGGTACCTCCAAGGAAGCGGGTAGCTGCATTTGTGCTTCCGCTGAAAGAAATGGAATAAAATTAATTGCCGTGGTTTTAGGATGCCAAAATCCCGAAGAAAGAAATAAAGAAACCATTAATCTTTTAGACTATGGCTTCTCTGAATTTTCTTTAGTTTCACCTAAATTACCAGAAAATTTTCCTAAAAACTTAAAAGTAAAAAACGGTATAAATCCAAGTGTAGAAATTAGCGCTCTTATAGACGAAAGCTTCTTAATTTCTAAAAAGAATTCATCAAAAATTCACTCAGAAATAATACTCGATGATAGTTTAGAGGCTCCAATTCCTGCAGGAAAAAAGGTTGGAGAAATAATATATCGTCAAGGCGATGAGTTTATGTGTATGTGCGATGTAATAGCTCAAACGGCAGTTTCAAAAATAAAGTTTATACCTATATTTCAAAAACTCACCTTAAGCTTCTTTAGCTTATAACCACTCATTTTTAGTTTTCTCAGCGCGATTCCTATTTTTTCTACGACTCTCTTTAATTTTTTCTGATATCATTTTTAAAATATCTTCTTGGACATTTTCAGGTAACATTCGTAAACCAAGCAGCATATTTTTTTCCATTTCACTAAGATTATTCTCAGAAGGCGAAAGTCCAGCTCTTGATGCGGAATCCCTAAAACCTTTAATAACGTCTGCGCAGACATTCTCTTCTTCTGAATCCAGTATTTCAGTATAATCTACATTAAATATCTGAGATAATTTTAGTATAGTCCTTATATCTGGCGTTATTCTGCCGGACTCATAATAAGAGTAAGTTGAACGGTCTATTTGTAGTATATCCGCAATTTGCTTCTGAGTATAATTGCAATCTACTCTAAGTCTTTTTATTATTTCTGGTATTCGTGAGATAATTTTAATCCCTCCCTTTCATAAAAAATTCGAATTAATTATATCATATTATTTTTAAATTAGCAATAGTTTAATATTAAAATAAATTAATCGCGGTTTTTGTCATTGCTATTTTTGCGTTTATTAACAAAAGTAAAAGCTATAGCTAAAATTATTCCTATAATCATTATAATTAAAACTAACTTCAGTGCACTACCAAGAGGAGTAACACTATTATCCACATTTTTATTACTTTCAGTTTCTGCAGGTGATTTCATCTCTTCATCTACAGCTAAGCCTTCATTTTCATCCTGGGACTTCCTCAAGCTATTTGAATTATCCGAGTTTCCCCTTGAACTTCCGCTAAGAGCTGTTAAAGCATAGTCTGTGAGAGTAGAAAGGTTAGCATCTGCCGCATCTATTAGAGAAGATCTTCCGGGCTGAATCGAACGATTCGCAACTATTCCTAAAGGACTAAATGAAGAAACTTCTAAAGAACTTGTTCCACCGCTTATATTTAAATTCAAATAATCTAAATTTCCTTGAGTATTTTCATGTATACCTGTAAGATTTTCGAAATACGACATATCCGGTGTAGGTAAATGAACAACTACTGTTTTCCCTTCTGGCAGAGTATACCTGCGATTATTTATTACGTCCCAAAGATAAACGTCATATAAATCCAATATATATTCAGACTTTAATTTATCATATATTCGAGAGCAAGCATCCATATCAGATAAAATTGGATTTGCCACAATTTTAATGTACCAATCTAGTCCCTCAACTTCCACTCCGTTATATACATGGTGAAACTCAGCTAAACTTTCTTGGAGGTTTTTTAAAACGCTATAATTTGTAACGGTAGACTTTTTATAGTCATCAAGAGCATTGTACTGCCGGGTAACTTCTATTACTTGCTCAATATCATTAGCATCTTTGGCAGTGCTAGGTAACCTCTCAATATTTTCTATTATAGTTGCAACGTCGTTTTTTTCTATTCCAACAACTGTTACCACTTTACTCTCCTTTACATTTTCCACTTTGTAAACTTTCTCTTCGTTTGCAGAAAGTTCTTGATTACCAAGCATTACTCTAATTTTAGAATCTAAGTACAGCGAATGTAGCTTCACGCGGAAATAAAAGGTTTCTCCATGTCCTACTTCATTCTCTCCAGTACAGATATTATTAGAAACCGTATAATAGTCTATTCCTTCATCTTTCGTTAAAGTTATAACATATTTATTTTTTACTACGTTTGCCGCTTTAACTTTTAAATCTTCTGTTATGTTTTGCAAAAGGTATCTGCCAGAAGCTAACTTTTGAACTTGAACATTAGTATTTTTTCCGTCGTTAAGAAGCACGTAAGCTCCAGCAAGAGAATCAGAATATGCGTCGTCTACTTCCATGCTAAATTCAAAGTTATCTCCATAATTTACACGAACTTTTCCAGTAATAGCAGTTCCCTGATCATTTAAATAAGTTACTCCATTTACAGGGGTAAAGTTTAAAGTATAAACTATATTATCTACGTTTTCAATACTAATCGTATAACTTTCTTGAACATTAGTTAAGATGTAATTACCATAAGAGTCAGTTAAGAGCTCCTGAGCTTCACCGCTTGAAGAAACAGCATTAACAATTGTTGAGTCTCCTAAAACATAACCTGACCTTTCAGCAATTTTAAATTTATATTCTTCTCCATGTATAACGCTTTGAGTCCCATCTATTACTATAGACGAATTATCTGCGCTTACAAAACAAGCATAATCGTTTTTGACAAAATTTAAAACATACTGATTCCATTTTAGATTTTCTACTTTTATAGTAGCATCTTGCCTAACATCTAGGAGTTTATAAATTCCATTAATAGAATGAAGCTCTTCAATAAATTCCCCTTCTTTTTTTTCTTCTTCATTCCATTTATAAAGATTAACTTTTAATTCTGAATTCTTACATTTATCCTCCAGTAATATAGAAAACTCAGTACCGCTGCCATATTCCACCAAGATTTTGCCATCAGTAATTTCAGTATTATTTTGGTAATATTTTATTTGAGTAGTATTATTCCCAAGACTACTCTCTCCTAAAAGTTCAGAAGTTGAAGTCAGTTTAATGCAACAACGTAATTTTTCAATAGTTCCTTTAATTGTAAGCGAGGTTTCAACGTTTTCAATCTTAAAAATAAGCATGTCGTTAGTGCTGCTAGAATCAGGTATAAACGCATCTCTTTCTCGACGCTCCTTTATTTCCATTTTGCAAGCTTTGAGGTCATAGCCTGTATCAGCTTTTACAGCAAAAACATATGATTCACCTTTTTTAACTGTCACAGAACCTCTTATAGGATCTAAAGGTTTATTGTTACTATCTATATTAAAGTACTTTAACCCCTCTACATCTTCAAAAGTGATAGTATTTACTTCAATATCAGGCACAAATTTTACAATCAAATCCGATGTAATACTTGGAATACGTATTTTGCATACTTCTTCTGAAATATCGTCTTTTTTGTAATTAACACTTGATCCTGAGTCCTTAGACCTAACTATTATACTAGAAGAAGACAAATTCCCCCCTGGGATTTCTATTTCAGCATTTAAGCTCTTTCCGTATTTCACTGAAGCTTTACCTTCTACATAAATATTTTCTGCCAACTCATTGACATAAGCTTTTATAGTTGCCGTTTCTTCGAAGCCCTCGAATACTACGTCGTATGGAATTAATTCAATTTTTTCTATTGAAATTATCGAACTATCTCCCTGCATGTTATTGTCCTCAATCTCGAATAGATATACTTTATTATCAAGCGGTTTACCGTCTTTTGTAAATGATTTCCCCTTAATTAATGTGCAAGCTTTATCCTTAATTTGACACTTTAAATCATTTTCAGTGGGCTTTTTAATTCCTTCCTGTAATTCTACAGCTATATACTTATTAGAGCCTTTTTTAATCTCATACTCGTTTCTTCCTGAATTAGAGTTAAAGACAACGTCCTTACTCAGTAAGTTAATTGTATTTTCATCTGTATTTTCTACTGAATAAATTAAAACTCGGTTTTCAGCATCAGCTTCATTTATATTGAATGTAATTATGTGTGTTCTTAAGAGTAATTTTTTAAGTTCTATTTCTATAATCTGATTATTATCCTCTTCTTCCCCAATAAATTTAATTTCTTTAAACGTAATGTTAAATTCATTATCATTTGTTTTTTCAATTTCAGTATTTGTCGCAGACACATTTTTATAAGTGATATAGTCGTCAAGATTAAAATCCTTTGACGTCATATCAGGCAGAATGTAATCCCCATCTTTAACTTTAATATGAAATGTAAAATCAGAACCGTAAGGAATAAAATCGTTAATATTTTTTCCCCACTTAACTTCTTCTGTACGCGTGACGCTTTGAATGAAGTCTCCTTTTTCATTAGTAGTGTAGCCGCCATAAGATATTTCAACATTTTCCTTGTATAAACTTCTTGGGCAAGTAAATGTTAGTCCATACTTTATTCTATTTATACCCCCAATTTGAACAGTTATATCACTTTTTATTTTGCCGCTATAAGAAAATATGTTTTTGGAATTTGCGTCTTTGATAAATTCACCGCCACCAACAGTAGTAACAACTAGATTGTTTAACCCTTCATACCCTTCTTTAAATTCAATAATAAAGCTAAAATCACTACCGCTCGACACTTCAGTTCCACCATTTATAATTGATGCAGAATTACTTACTTTAGGATACCTGAAAATATTTGCTTGGTTTTCTCCAATAGGGACATTTGCATTATCTAAAAAACTTATTTTATACATTATAAAAGTTATATTTGAAACCTTGATTTCAATATTTTCTGTTATTCCGTCTTCTCCGAAATTAATAGACCCTTCTGATACTATTTTTCTTCCTTCTTCTCCTGTTTCTTCTCCTTTTTTAAACGAATAATTGTTGTCAAAAGGATTAAACTCCACAGTTGCTTCAGATAAATTATAGTGTTCTTTAGCTTTTAATTTAATCGTAGGTTTTTCCCCATGTTTGAAAGTAATGACGCCACTACTTTCAGTTGAGAATCCTTGGTCTGTTTCATTTGTAAACCGTACGTAATCATTTATCAAAAGAGCGCCGGGGTTATTTTCTGAACTAAATGTAATTTTATATTCATTTATTTTTATATCTTCAATGGAAAAAGAATAATCTGAATCTAAGTTTATAGCATATTTATTAAATCCCTCTTCAGAAGTCTGTGACTCGAGCGTAACTTTGTTTAGATTTTCACCATAGGAAACTTTATAATCCGATTGACTATACTTAGACTTAGCTATAATGTAAAAAGTTAAATTATTTGTGACGTAGGAAGTATAACTAAAATTACTATCTGTTTCATCATAATTTATTCTTAAGCATCCTTCTTTTAGGTTATTACCCGTATCTAAAGGTGAATCTGGAGCGATGCTTATACCTTCATATACATAAATTTCTACAGCATCATTTTCTATAGTGTCTATAATATCGCTTTCTATGGAAGGGTCTTTTTCACCTGCGGCCACTGTAAATGTAACCTTAGCTTCATTAAGCTTTATTCCTTTAATTTTTAACTCTGTGTTTTCTGTGATGTCAATATCATATCTGCTAAACACATCTTTTTTAGCTGCAGTTAAATTTTCAGCACCTTTATAAAAGTTAAAATTAGAATTACTATAGTTAGCTTTAGCTTTAACGTAAATCGAAGTTTTATCTGAAGGCGTCACCGAAACCTCAAAAAAATTTAAATCGTTGCTACTTTTAGAAATAAAATTTGTAACTCCTTCTAAAGTGTTGCCATTTTCGTAAATAGGAGAATCTGGAGGAGTGGCACTTGCACTCCCGCTCCATAAATAAATATCTATCATATCAGACGTTAAATTCATATCTACATCTGAATCATCTACTGCTTTAATTGTTATAGTACTTTGAGTTGCTTCTGCTGCAGAAACATCACCTTCGGCGAAGATAATAGGTACCTTATCTTTTTTATACGTTTTTGAAACAACCATTTCTATCTTGTTTATGGGGTTTCGAATTCCACCTCCTTTGGTTTGGTCATCATAGATGATAATTTCATAGTAGTTTTCATCAAGCTTTTTTGATTCACACGATACAGAATACAATTTTTCGTTTCGAATTATATCTGCAGTAACTTGGTTTAAGTCGTAAAGCGCTTCATTTGTTTCAAGCTTTATTTTAAATCTATATTTATTATTGTAATCGAAAGTTGGTTGGTAATCGCTCTGAAAATCTTCAAATTTAAGAGTTTCTCCTTCAGAAGTTATAACTGTTGGAACAGCCGACCTAAGTTTTTTAGTTTGTACCCCTCGAATTTCTATAGATCTATTTTGAGTAATTTGGTCAGTGCTCCACTGAAAATAACTTTGGTTATTAATTTTTGAGACTTCTTCACTCAAAGAATTTTCTTTTATATTTGAGGCATAAAGCAATTGGTTTCCATCTTCATCGGTGAATGCTTCGTAACCTTCTTTTAAAATAATTTGAAATTTGATTTTTTCTCCTGAATTTACAGTCACTCTACCCCCTCTAACTATTTGTTCTTTTCCACTTTCGGTAGATATTTTAATTTGAGCTATTTCGTCCGCTTCTATGTTTTCAAATAAGTTAAAAGAAAAACTCAAACTATGCGTTGTTTTTCCAAAGACTTCAAATGCAAAAAAAGTTCCTAAAAAAATCATTAAAAAAGCCAGTAAAAAAGCTCCCGGCTTATAAAGATTAAAAAGTCTAGAGACCCTTTTAAACCCACCTTTAAATAAATTAATCATAAAAACCACCATTCCCTACTTCATTTATAAAGACATCCCTAAATGTATTTTGTGAAGATTATATCATTTAAATCATGTGATTTCAAGATATTTATTTAATAAAAATAATAAATCAAAAAATATAACTTCTGCCAACACTTTATCATGTTGAAACAGAAGCTAGTTTTACTTTTTATCCTTAAAATATTTTAATTTTTCATTCTAAAAACGTACTGAGCCGCCTTACTCCCCGCCACTGCTCCATCGGAAATAGCAGTTGCAATTTGTCTGAGTGGCTTTTTTCTGCAGTCTCCTGCAACGTAAACTCCAGGAATATTTGTTTTGCAGTCTTCAGACGCAATAAAATATCCACTTGGGTCCATATTTATTTGGTCTTTATAAATAGCGTTATCTGGTTCATACCCTATAGCTATAAAAACTCCATCGATAGATAAGTTTTCATAAATTCCATTCTTAGATTTAAGCACCACACCTTTTACGATTTTCTCGCCCTTTATTTCTTCTAACACACTTTCAAACCTTATCTCAATATTACTCCGATGCTTCACGGCATCTACTAAAAAACTTTCGCCTCTAAAAGAATTTTTGCGAAGTACAATAAAAACCTTTTCACAAATATTAGAAAGGTAAAGAGCATCTTGAAGAGCAGTATTACCGCCCCCAACTATTAAAACTTTTTTAGACTTAAAAAACGATCCATCACATGTAGCGCAGTACGAAACTCCTCTTCCCGAAAACTCTCGTTCACCTGTGCAGCCTAAACGTCTTCTTTTAAGACCGTTAGCAATAATCACTGATTTGCAAGCTAGAGTCATGCCGTCGTCTAGAGTAACTGATTTTTCACTGCCTTTAAGACTAACATTTTTAGCTCTATTAAATATAAATTCCGCACCTAGTTTTTTTGCTTGATTATAAAGAGCTACAGAAAAATCGGGACCACTTATACTTTCAATTCCAGGGTAATTTTCGATTTTACCTATTATAGAGCACTGTCCGCCATAAATATTGGCCTCGCAAATAGTTACGTTTAGTCCAGCTCGCAATGCATATATAGCTGCTGTAATTCCCGCCGGTCCAGAGCCGATTATTACTAAATCCTTCATGTTAATCTTCTTTCTTTAAAGTTTTGCTAAAACGAGTTCAGAATCAATTATTTCGCAGAGTTTATTTTCCGGCAAAAATCCAACTTCTCGCTTAACGACCTTTCCATCTAGGAAAAACAAAATCGTTGGAACAGACATAACTTGATATTCATCTGCAAGATCACCATGCTTATCTATATCTATTTTTATGACTTTTAGATTTTCGCCATATTTTTTGTGTATTTTCTCTATGAGAGGACTTATCATTTTGCAAGGTCCGCACCATGTAGCAAAGAAATCTACCATCATTGCACTTTTAGAATTTTCCATCTCCAGTCTTGGATTTTCAACCTCTAAGAATTTGCTTTCATCGTTCATAACTATGACCTACCTTTCTTGAATTATTTTTCCTATGCAAAATTCACCATTAGTAGTATATGTTAAAAGGGTTTTTAATATTTTACCTCGAACGTCCCAAGAGCACTCAGATTTTACAAGAATATAATTGGTTGTGTATCCTTTGTAAAATCCGTCTTCATAGCTTTCATAGAGTACGTCCATTTCCAAGCCTGTAAACCCTTCTATAACAATTTTACTTATTTTTTTAGAAATGTCAATTGCTTTTTGTACTCTTTTTGTTTTTATATGTCCATCAATTTGATTACTAAGCTTTGCAGCAAGAGTTCCAGACCTGATGGAATAAGGAAAAACATGTACTTTTAAAAATCCCACTTCCGCAACTAACTTCAGTGACTCTTCAAAATCTTCATTCGTTTCTCCAGGGAAGCCAACCATAAGGTCGGTTGTAAAAGTAGCGAGCGGGATTTTTTGCTTAATTAAGTTTACTAAATTTAAATAATCTTCTTTACTATACTTTCTTCTCATCTTTTCAAGAACTTTATTGCTTCCACTTTGCAAAGACAAATGAAACTGCGGGCAAATTTTAGTTTCTCTTGCCAGAGAGTTTATAAATTCTTCGGTAATTAAATCTGGTTCTAGCGAGCCTAATCTAATCCTCTTTACTTCAGGTATGGAGGATATTTTTTTTATTGCGTCTTCGAGCTTAAGATTTAAGTCCTTGCCATAGGATGAAAGATTAATTCCTGTTAAAACTATTTCTCTATATCCATTTCTCGATAAACTTATTATATCTTTTTCGATTTCTTCAAGTTTTTTAGACCGTACCCTGCCTCTAGCATAGGGAATAATGCAGTAAGAGCAAAATCTATCGCATCCATCTTCAATTTTAAGAAAAGCCCTTAAACGGCTCCCAAAATAAGCTTGGCTTATTTCTTTAAACTTTTTAATTTTAAAAATATCCTCAACTTCAAAAATTAGTTTTTTATTTTGAATATATTTTTTTATAAGTTCTGGAATGTACTCTTTTTTACTGTTCCCAACAACAATCTGCACGTCCTCAAGCTTTGAAGCAAGCTCGGGAAATGCCTGAGGCATACACCCCGTTAAAACTAAAATTGAATCCGGATTTTGCTTTCTTAATCTTCGAATACTCTGACGCAGCTTTCTATCACTTTCCGCAGTTACAGTACAAGAATTTATAATTATAATTTTTAAATTAAAATTAGATTTCGAAAACTCGTATCCGTTTTTAATCATGTTAGAAACTATGTTTTCACTTTCTCCTTGATTTACCTTACATCCAAACGTAAGAATGCCGAAATTCATACTTTTCACCTTGTTTAAATATTCTACTCCCTTTTCGGGAAAGTGTTCCCCATAATCGTTAACAACCAAACAGTTCTACAATCTGGAAGTTATTTATGTCGTGGATATTCAGGCATCAAATCAATCAATCTTATTGTCCGCCCTTCTTTATCCAATAGAATTTCAATATTTTCCACATCTCCGCCTAAATGCATCATAAATTCTCTACAAATACCACAAGATGGAATTATATTTCCATCTTTATATACTGAAACCACTTTTGTAATCTCACTTTCGCCATATGTAAGCATTGTTGATAAAGCATTTCTTTCCGCGCACATTCCTATAGAGCCATCCGTATCAATACATATACCCTTATAAATATTACCTTTTTTCGTGAGTACAGCAGATGCCACACTCCCTACCCACATTTTATCTGAAACATCATGGGAATTCAAAACGCTCATTGCTTCTTCATATAACCTTTCCCATTCTTTGTTCACCGTTTTGTCCTCCTTTATAAGTCATTTCCCACTGGGTACACAATTCCGAAAAGGAATATATTTTAAAAACAAAAAATATAGTCCCCCGGCGAGGACTTTTCATCCAGTCTATATTTCAATAAGCAGAGTATAGAAGCTTTAATTTTGGTGGACGTTAACGGACTCGAACCGCTGACCCTTCGCACGTCAAGCGAATGCTCTACCAGCTGAGCTAAACGTCCATCTTAAAATTTATTATAGCAAAGAGTAAGAATCATTTCAATCTTTAGAAGACATCTACTCTTTAATTTATATAATATAATATTTTATACGATAAATTTAAAAATTTTTTATTCTAATCAAACAGTGACGATTGAAGCGAGCTATATCTCGCTCCAACCATCAAATTGCAAATCATTTAACTATTCAGTTCAACCGCTTTAACTTCTATATTGCCCGTATAATCACAATTTATTTCCTTAGAATCTTTGCAAACAAGTAGCCCTAAATGTTTAAGTTTAAAATTAGATAAACCCGATCCAAGTTCGGTGTTTTTATTGGCTGGTCTAGCAAAAGAGCTTATGGTATATAAGCTACCACTGTCACTACTAGAATTATAGTTACAGCTTAAGCATTCAGATTCACGAGTTAAAGCATTATATCTAAAATTAGTTTCTGTATTGGCTTTTGCAATAGTGTTTCTAGATGAACTATCGGAAAAGGTGATGTCTCTTAGTACTTTTATGTACTTATAATCAGATTTTCCAAGATTTCCAAGAAACTCAAAGCTTTTTACTAAAACATCTTCCTTTTTCTCTATAGAATCGTTTATCATACCAACTGAGCTTGAGCCTGCATAAGGTACGCCATAAACTAGTGCCACTTGCTTAACTTCTACCGCTGCTGCCTTTAAAGAGCACCCTACTATCATCGAGCCAAATATAGATCCTATAAGTTTAAAAATACCTTTCATATTTTATTCCCCCTTATTTTAATTTAACTCTGTATTTACTCCAATTTCTCCTCGGTGCGAGCATATTAAATCTATATGTCCATCCATTAAATAGTCTCCCACTCCAAGAGTAGCCTTTTTGTATACGGCATATCTGTTAGAAACTAAGCATGTTTTATCTGAAGGATGAATATCCGAAGTGTTTCTAATTTTCCATTTTTTGCTGCTCTTGGAAGATTTTAATTCTTCGGGAGACGCAACCTTTACAAATGATTTTTTATCGTATGTAAAAGTGACGTCTAAGTCTAAGCTTCCCTTAAGCTTATAATCTTGACTATTACTTATTTTTCTAAACTTTTTCTTTGTAGATATATTTCTTTTATAGTATTTATCTCCATTTGAAGAAATGAACTCAATTTCCGGATTAAAATTAATATCCTCTAAGCTTAAATACTTAGAAAAAACTATCTTCCCTCTCGAAATATTCTCTCCTTTTTCACCTTCCTCTGCATAAATATGAGTTAAAGTTGCAACGCACAAAATTCCAGCAACAAATAAAAAATTCTTTAAATATTTTTTTAGACTTCTCATATGTTTACCTCCTAAATAACTTAATATAGTGCTGATTTAGCTGCTTCTTTTATAAATTTGTAGATTAGCCCCCCTACTTTCTTTTGAGCATTCAAAACTGCGTTTGATGCCAAGTCTTCCTGAGAATCTAAGCTGATATTTTCAAGTAAATAAAAGTTATCCATAGATAAAACCGCCACTGATTTAGCTATATTTTCTAAGGTGTTTTGTTCATAGTAATCAAGGCTGCTTATAGGTATAACAGCTTTACACTTAGAACTAACTGCATCACAAATTTTCTCAAATTCTACATGAAGTGAGAGTTTAGCAATTGCATCTATAGGTTGATCATATCCTGTATGCACGCAAGTGCTCAAGTCCTCCAGAAAGTGAATTGATCTTCCAAGTTCTTCATAAGACTTATCTTTGTCTCCATTTTTAAAATTTTCAAGCGCAGCTTCAAAATGAGTTTTACACTTTTTAAGTGCAGTTTCTTCCTCATTCATAAAGTTTTTTTCTGTAACTGGATTATAAAAATGCTTTTTAAAAGCACCGTCGTTTTCATCGGAATCCGGCTTTAAACTAAATTCTATTATATGATTTTTATACTTTTCCTCTAAATCCTTAAGAATTGAAAGCTCTAAATCACTCGAGATTTTTTTGTGGTTTTTCAAATCTCCGCTTAAATCATTCATAAAACCTAAACTAGATTGCGTGACGTATTTATGAGTCTCAGAGTTAAAGGCCGAAACAGCTGGCCCCCAAAAAGCACCCATAAAAACTGACCCCATCAAAATTGATAATGCTTTTATGTAATTATTTTTTCTCATCTGACTTTCCTCCTGTTTTACCAAATTTTATTAAAAATAAAAAGAAATTTATTCCCTCCTTTATACAGAATTTGTCTTAAAAATAACGACATTTATATCCATTATAACATATTTATATAATTTGTAAATATTTTTATTAAAAAATAACAATTCTTTTGAAAATTTAAATTAATTTAATCAATAGTGATTCACATCTCAAAAATTATTTATTGATAAAAACTCAATTTTATCTTATTATAAGGTTATCTACTCAATCA
Source organism: uncultured Clostridia bacterium (assembly GCA_946566955.1). Taxonomy (GTDB): domain Bacteria; phylum Bacillota; class Clostridia; order Oscillospirales; family Acutalibacteraceae; genus UMGS1491. The sequence goes on along the minus strand of CAMNXD010000003.1, from coordinate 78,402 downwards.
AAATTATGGAGGAAGTCTTTAATGAAAATTGGAATAATAGGTCTACCAAATGTTGGGAAAAGCACTCTTTTTAATGCTATAACAAATTCGGGTGCTGTCTGCGCGAATTATCCCTTCTGTACTATAGAACCAAATGTAGGAATAGTTGCCGTCCCCGATGAAAGACTAGAAAAATTAGCAGAAATTTATCACCCAGAAAAGGTAACTTATGCCACCATAGAATTTGTAGATATTGCTGGTTTAGTAAAGGGAGCGTCAAAAGGAGAAGGTCTTGGAAACAAATTTTTGGCTAATATACGTGAAGTTGATGCAATAGTACATGTTGTAAGATGTTTTGAAAATGAAAATATAATTCACGTAAATAATCAAGTAAATCCACAAAATGATATAGAAGTCATAAATATGGAACTTATTTTTTCGGATATAGAATTAATTGAAAAAAGAATTGAAAAAATTAATAAGCTTTTAAAGTCTGACTCTAAATATTCTTCTGAATTAGAAACGTGTAAAAAAGCACATGAAGCTCTCTTGAAGGGAATAATGCTCAAAGCAGTGGATTGGTCGGACGAAGAAAAAGAACATTTATCTTCTTTAGATCTCCTTACTTCTAAACCTACTATATATGCAGCCAATTTATCAGAAAATGATTTTTCAAAGAGTATAGAAAAAAATCCCTTTTTCAAACAAGTAGAAGAAATAGCTAAAAAAGAAAACTCAGAACTGCTTCCAATCTGCGCAGAGTTTGAATCTCAAATTTCTGAAATGAACCTTGAAGAAAAAATGATGTTTCTCTCCGACATGAACCTTCAAAGCTCTGGGCTCGATAGATTAATCTTCGCGTGCTATAAATTACTCGGATTAATTTCATATTTAACCGCAGGTAAACCAGAAGTTAGAGCTTGGACCATAAATAAAGGGACTAAAGCACCTCAAGCCGCAGGTAAAATCCATTCCGATTTTGAGCGCGGATTCATAAGAGCTGAAGTTATATCGTATGAAAATTTAGTTTCGTGTGGCTCGCTTTCTGCAGCAAGAGAAAAAGGTCTAATTCGCTCTGAAGGAAAAGATTACGTCATGCAAGACGGCGATGTTGTACTTTTTAGATTTAACGTTTAACAAAACTTAGGAGGTAAAATATGTACGATTCATGGGAAGAATTAAGATTAAACTGTTTAGAATGCAAAAAATGTGGACTATGCGAAAAACGCAATAATATTGTATTTGGTTGCGGAAATATGAAAGCAGAAGTTATGTTTATAGGAGAAGGTCCCGGAGAAAAAGAAGATCTCCTTGCAGAACCGTTTGTTGGAAGATCCGGTAAGCTTTTGGATTCAATGCTAAGCGAAATTGATTTATATAGAAACAAAAATATATACATAGCTAATATAGTTAAATGCAGACCTCCGGAAAACCGAGATCCTTTACCCGAAGAACAAGATTCCTGCATAGATTGGCTGAGAAATCAAGTGGCACTTATTAAACCCAAAATAATAGTAGCTGTTGGAAGAATCGCCGCTATGAAAATTATAGATCCCTCTATAAAAATAACTAAACAGCACGGCTTTTTTTACAAAAAAAAGAAAATCTGGATGATGCCAACAATTCACCCTGCTTCTCTTTTACGCAACCCTGCTCAAAAGCCAATGGTTGAAGAAGATTTTCAAAATTTGAAGCAAAAAATTTTAGAAATTTGTACTCATACATATATAAATTAGAATTTTTTTATTGACAATCTCCATAATAAATGATAAAATTTATAAGATGCAAAATAAAATCTATTTTGTATTGAAACATTTTATTGAGGAGGTTATTTAAAATGGGTAAAATAGATGATATAATAGATATAAGAAAAGTCAAATTTAACTATTCGAAAAAAGAAAAGAAGATTCATCTATCAGAAATATTCAACGCCGTTAAAGAATATTGTGATGAGTTGGAAAAGTTTAAAGGTTCAAATTCTATATCTGAACAGATTATATATGTATACGCTAAACCAGAGTTAACAAAGAAAGTAATAGAAGAAGCATATAAAAACCGCCATTCTATTAACGGCCGCTGTAAGTGTGCTAAAACAATTTATGATGCATTCAATAATTTAATTAATAATATTATCAAAATTGGATATGAAACTAATAAATGTGCTGTTTCGGTTCAATATTATCAAAAAAGAATGCAGAGAAATTTCGAATTAAATGATTTCACAAAAAGAGATAAAAACGAAATTATCCAAGATAGCATTGACGAAATTAAAAGATGTCTTAATTTCCTTGAAGAAGTTAACGACGAATATAAAGTTACTATTATAAACAACATATCTGAAGTGTCTGAAAAATTAATCAATTTTTGCAACAAACTTAAAACAAATTCAAAAATACGTTTAGCTCTTGCAGATTTAAAATACCTTTCATCTAACATACTCAAGAAAAATCTAAAAAAAGAGCTAGAAGCTACTAAAAAAACTGTTTCTGAAATGGCAACAGCTATAAACAATTTAATTGAGCAAGCTGAAAGTTGCAACCTTGATACTGGCATTAAGAAAAAAGAACCTAATTATTATTTTAATGTGATAAAACTAACTAAAGAACATTATAAATTATTATACGAATCAATTTTCCATCGTATGCAAAAATTAGAAAAAAAAATAATTGAAAATGGCGGACCAAGCATAAAGCGTTCTCAGACATATTATGACTACTATAAAGTTAAAAATTCATTCATGGAAGCATTTAAAAAAATATAAGAAAAATATCATTTGAACTAATTAAGGAAGGTGACAAAAATGAATGACTTAAAAATAACAAAAATTAAAGTTCAGTATAATAAAAAAGGAAAGAAAGTTAGGCTATCAGAAATAGTGAGCGCAACTTGCGACTATTGCAAAGAATTAATAAATTACGGCAAAGGAAATCTTAGTTTAACGGAGCAAATGGTCTATAATACATTTAAGCCTTTAGAAGTTAAGGATAATATATTAAACTCATACAGTGAATATAAACATGGAAAAATTACCAAAGAAGAAGCTGCTAATGAAATTCTCGATGGAAAATGCGTCTCAAACAGCAGTGCTCAATCTTCGTTTCGAAATTTCACTAATAAATTGGCAGCATTAATTCCAGTTGTATTTAAGATTAAGGAACAGATCATTAACAAAAAGAAAGAACTTAACAAAAGTGATTTAGATTTAAGTGATATAGATAACAACTTAGAGAAAGTATTTAAGGAACTTTTCAATCAATTTAACATACCTCAATCGGAAGAAAATAAGGAATTTATTCTAAAAAATATTAATGATATATATAATCAGATAAACTCATCAGCGAGTAAAATAAATCAAAATTTGAAAATAAATTTATTAGCTCGGGATTTGTCATATATTGCATCAAATAAACAAAGAACTTTGAACAAAAAAGCATTAAAACTAATGAGAGAAACAGTTGGTGATTGTGCAAAAGCGGCGAACGATTTAGTAAAAATATCTAATACTGAGTATAATAAAGATAAATTTAAATTTAATACAGTTGAATACTATACTAATAGGTTAAAAGGCACTATCCTGCATGTAGAAACTGTATTTTATATGATTATAAAAGATATGAAAAAGTTAGACAAATTAATAAATTCAATCAATAACTCTGATTCCAAAAATTCTATATTAAAAACTGAACAAAAGAAAAAATTCGATGAGCGGCTAATGGAAATTGAAGATTTTCTGAATAGAATTAAAAAAGGGAAAATACAATTTGTTGACAATAATAATTAGAGGATAAGTGGCTTTTACTTATCTTCTTTTTTTATACGTAACTTTCTAAAATCACTTAAAAAATTCTGTATTTAAAAAGTAAATTTAAAGAGTTTTCTAGCGTTTGTCGTCACAGTAAAATAACTAAATTCATAATATACTCAAAAAGGAGTGAATTTTATTATGAAAACTAATTTTTGCGTCCCTGAATTTTTTTTAGGAGCTAATACTCCCATTGGATTTTTTTCTTTGTTCGATCAGCTATATTTTCCAACCGAAGGATGGTTTTGCCATATTCTCAAAGGAGGACCCGGTACAGGAAAATCTACTTTGATGAAAAAGATAGCCGAAAAATCCTATAAAAAAAAGATTTCTCACGAAATCATAAGATGCTCTTCAGATCCTAAATCTTTAGACGCTATAATCTTACAAAAAGAAAAAAGATGTATAGTAGATGGAACTGCTCCGCACGTAATGGACCCTATATTCCCAGGAGTTGCAGATGAAATAATAAACCTCGGCGATTATTGGGATTCCAAAAAGCTTAGCTTCTCTAAAAAAGAAATAATTGGTTTATGTCTAGAAAATTCAAATTTCCATAAAACCTCTCAAAAATATCTCTCTGCTTACGGTTATGCTTATAATTCCACTTCAAGAATAATTGAAGAAAGCATCAACTTAGAAAAGCTAAATGCATTTTGCAAAAGACTTGCCAAAAAACTGATTAAAAAAACTTCTTTTGAAAGTCCAAAAGAAAAACTAAGATTTATAAGCTCCGTTACTCCAGATGGATACGTAGTTTTAGAAAATACTTTAAATGAACTTTGTAAAAAAATAATAATTATTGATGATCCTTATAGCGTTGTTGGAAGCAGAATTTTGGAATTTTTAAAAACATACGCATTAAGTTTTAACCATGAAGTTATAGCTTGCCCGTCTCCTTTTGCACCTCAGGATCACCTCGAAGCACTTATAGTCACTGATTCTAAGTTAGGATTTATTGTGAAAAATCACGTTACTCCTACAGAAACTTTCAGCAAATTAAATATAGAGCATGAAAAAATGTATACAAAGAGATTTTTAGAATTAAAAAACAAAAATCTTATTCATTTTAATAGCAAAATTTGCAAAGAATTTCTCAAAGAGTCCATAAATAATTTATATCACGCAAGAGAAGTACACGATAAAATCGAGTCACTATACACGCACTCTATGAATTATAGTAAAATAAATAAAATCACCCAAAAGCTCGAAAGCTTCCGGGCGTAAAATCATAAAGCGTTTAGTTAAAATTATAAGTTTATTGGTTTGATACTGGTTTAGACTTAGACTTAGGCTTAGTAAAAGATAAATCGTTCAAAGTATCTGGTCTAAAGGCATTAACAAGAGCTATACCTGCAGCCATAAGTCCACTAAAAGAAGTGAAAAGCTTAGCACAGTTTAAAAAGTCTCCCCAAACTTGTTTAGCTACATCTAAATGTTTACTCAACGTTATTAACCTACCTTTCAATTTTAGTTATAAATTTATTTTGGATTAATTCCTTCAATTAATCTGCCAGTAAATTTTTTAACTACGTCGATAAATCCTCCTAGCTTGGCAAAAAAATCGAAGCCACAATAAAGTACCTGCAAAGGATCCATAATTTCTCCTACCCTTTCTTGAATTTAGATTTTGATTATCTAAGATCTTAAACATTGTATCATAAAGTTTAAGAATAATCAATGAGCATTAAAAGTTACCATTATAAAATAGCCTTAACTTTCAACTCGTTTTTGTTATATATTCATTATTTTTAAAAGTTCTTCTATTCTTAGTATTCTTCTTTTTAAATAAAGATACCCAAAAAGCGCCTCTAAACCCGTTGCTTGATGGTAAACGCTCCCAGAGCTATTTTTTGGCACTCTCCCCGTGCGGACATTTCTCCCACGTCTACATATCGCAAACTCTTCTTCGGTTAAGATCCCTTCTATTTTTTTAAACATTTCAGATTGAGTCTCACAACACACCTTTCCAACTTTCAATTTATTGAGCTCACCGATGGGTCCTTTTTCTTCGTTTACTATCCTTTCTCGGATAAACAGCTCATAGACTGCATCACCCAAAAATGCTAGTCTTTGAGCACTCATTTGAGATACATTATCCATGAAATAAAATTCTTCCTTTTTAATTTAGTTTTTTAAATTTCCCGCTGCGGCAATTTTAGAAAATACTTGTTGAAGTTATTCTTATCTAACCCATTATTCATAAAATTCAAACTCTATGTCGTCTACGTTGACGGTGTCTCCTTCTTGGATACCAGCTTTTTTCAAGTCTTCTGTAAGACCTGATTTGGCGATTGAATTTTGAAAATAATTCATAGAATCGTAATCATCAAAATTAACGGACTTTATTAGTTTTTTAAGCCATATAGATTTTACGTAATAAATTCCATTTTTATTTTTTATTTCCAATTTGTCGTCAATGCTTTCTTCGTCGCTTATATCAGGAGTAAACAAAAATGCTGGCGGAAGGTGACTAAGCTTTTCAGCGATCAAATTTAGCATATCTTTTATTCCAGTGTTAGAAGACGCTGCAGCCGAAAGATATAAATACCCTTTAGTTTCAACATAATTTCTAAATCTTTCCACGCTTCCCTTTTCAGCAATATCACATTTATTTCCTACCACTAACATAGGTCTATTTAAAAGCTCAGGATTAAATTTTTTGAGTTCTTCATTTATATTTTCAAAATCCTTTACAGGATCTCTTCCCTCACTTCCAGAAACGTCTACAATATGGACAAGCATCCGGCACCTTTCGATGTGACGTAAAAATTCATGGCCTAGTCCCACACCTTTCCAAGCGCCTTCAATTAGCCCTGGTATATCTGCCATAACAAAAGAAACGTCTTTGCTATACTTTACGACCCCTAACTTCGGAGACAACGTAGTAAAATGATAATTTGCAATTTGTGGTTTTGCTTCACTGCACATAGTAATAACAGTAGACTTTCCAACATTGGGGTAACCAACTAATCCTACATCTGCAAGCAATTTAAGTTCAAGTTTAAGCTCTAATTCTTTAGTCTCTTCACCAGGCTTTGAAAATCTCGGAGATTGCCTAACAGAAGTTGAAAAATTCATGTTTCCGGCTCCGCCACGTCCTCCGTGAGAAATTACGTACTGCTTAGCTTGAGAAACGTCACACAAAAGTTTCCCTGTTTCTAAATCCTTTATAAGCGTTCCAAAAGGGACTTTTATAATTAAATCTTCTCCTTTTTTTCCGCTCTTTTTACCAGAAGTTCCATTTTGACCGTTCTGAGCAAAAAATTTCTTTTTATATCTAAAGTCCGATAATGTAGAAAGATTACTATCCGCAATAAAAATTATAGAACCACCACATCCGCCATTTCCGCCGTCTGGACCACCATGAGCCGTATACTTATCTCTATGAAAAGAGACTGCTCCATCTCCTCCTTTCCCAGCTTTGACCGTTATTTTTGCAACATCTACAAACACTTCTCATCACATCCTCACTATCTATATTATATAAAAAGAAATTAAAGTCAAAAATAAAAGCGGATCACCAGATCCGCATAAAAAAGATTCTTAAGCATAAACATTTACGCATTTACGGTCGCGACCCATTCTCTCAAATCTAACTTTTCCGTCAATAAGAGCGAATAAACTATCATCGGAGCCTCTGCCAACATTGACCCCAGGATGAATTTTAGTACCGCGCTGTTTAACAAGAATATTCCCTGCACGAACTGTTTGACCGTCTGCTCGTTTTACGCCTAAACGCTTGGATTCTGAATCACGTCCGTTTCTGGTAGATCCCATTCCCTTTTTATGAGCAAAAAGCTGTATATTAATATTAAACATTCTCCTGCACCTCCTCATAGCTCACTTTTAAATTTTTTGGATAAATTTCTTCTAGTAAAATAAGATGTAGCTTTAACCCTTCAAAAACAAGCTTACATTTTAAAGCGTTATCCTCAGATACTCGAAAGCGCATATGTCCTTCATTTTCGTTTATTTTTACATCAGCGCTTACCTTTAATAGCTCTACTACTATATTTATAGTCATATATGCAGCTGAAGATATCGCCGCACAGACTATATCCTTCCCATAAGCAGCAAAACCCGAATGACCTGAAATTTCAAATCCAATAATTTTACCCGATTTTAAATTAAAAATTTTAGCTTTTACCATAATTAGAAGCTTATTTTTTTAATTTGAACCTTACTATACAGCTGTCTATGACCCAGTTTACGTTTGCAGCCTTTTTTAGGTTTATAAGTAAATACCGTTAGTTTTTTTGCTCTGCCATTTTTAAGTACTTTAGCTGTTACTTTTGCAGAAGCAACTGTTGGAGCGCCAACATAGAATTGTTTTTCATCCTGGCCTGCAACAACTTCAAAGCTAACCTCTGAACCTTCAGCAGCATCTAGCTTTTCAATATAAATAACTTCACCTTCAGCAACTTTATATTGCTTGCCTCCCGTTTTTATAACTGCGTACATTTCTTCCTTACGCACCTGCCTTTACTTTATCTCGCTATTGATTCAGGTAGACATTTAAAATGTCATTTCATCACCTGCAATATGCGGTATGGTAATTTTATCATTTAGTTTTAAAAATGTCAATGATAATTAATCTAAATAATCCTTAAGCTTTTTGCTTCTGCTAGGATGTCTTAGCTTTCTAAGTGCTTTTGCTTCTATCTGACGAATTCTTTCTCGAGTGACATCAAATTCTTTTCCCACTTCTTCGAGCGTATGAGGACGCCCATCGTCGATTCCGAATCTCATTTGAAGAACCTTTCTTTCACGAGGAGTCAGAGTGTCGAGGACTTCTATAAGTTGCTCCCTAAGAAGCACATTGGAGGCTTCTTCCACAGGAGCTAGCGCGTCGCTATCTGGGACCATATCTCCTAGATGAGTATCATCTTCTTCACCTATTGGAGTTTCTAGAGAAAGAGGATCCTGCGACGCTCTCATTATTTCTCTTATTTTATCAACAGGCATATTAAGTTCTTCTGCAACCTCTTCAGGTGTTGGCTCGTGACCATTACTATGCAAAAGCTGACCTGAAACTCGGCGGACTTTATTCATGGTCTCTACCATATGAACGGGAATTCTTATTGTCCTTGCTTGATCTGCAATAGCTCTGGTTATCGCTTGACGAATCCACCAGGTGGCATATGTGGAAAACTTAAAGCCTTTGGAATAGTCAAACTTTTCAACTGCTTTCATAAGTCCTAAATTGCCCTCTTGGATTAAGTCAAGAAAGTGCATTCCTCTTCCTAAATATCTCTTTGCAATGCTAACAACCAATCTTAAATTGGCTTCAGACAATCTTTTTTTAGCTTTTTCATCTCCTGCCGCTACTCTTTTTGCAAGTTCTAATTCTTTTTCATTGCTAAGTAGCGGAACCGATCCTATTTCTTTAAGATAAACCTTTACAGGGTCGTCTGTAAGTAAGGCACCGTCATCAGCGCTATACCCTGCTGAACTTGAAGAAGTTTCCTCAGGTTCTTCTAATCCCTCGACTATTTCTACTCCCATTGACTCCATAGAATCGTATAGCTTTTCTATTTCATCTGGGTCAAATTCTATTTCGCCCATTGCTTCAAGTATGTCACCCGTACTAACTTGTCCTGCAGACTTACCATGCTGAGCCAAGTCTTTTATAACGTCTTCTACATCACCGGTTTTTTGTGTTGTTTCTTCCATTTTCTGCCTCCATTTCCTTAACTTTAAAAGTTAAAACACTTTTATTTTTTCCGTACTAAGCCAGCAAGCACTATGTTCCTTTTAAATTTTCAATATAAAGCTTTATTTCATTTGCAGGAATGTCCGATAATTCTTGAAATTTCTTTTTTTTGTTTTCATCCTCAAGAATTTTTATATACTCAGCTATACATTCCTCACGTCCCATAGTTTTATCGTAGCTGCATACTATCTTAGTTATTCTTCCTATTTCTTTAAAAGAAAATTCATAGCATGATAAGCTAGATATTTCTGGGTTCTTACCTTTTGAAATTATATCTTTTATAGAGTCAAAAACCTTTCTATTGAATTCAGTAACAAATAGATCAGAAGAAACCTTTGAAATAATAGTATTGGCTAACCCACGATTATTTATAATACAAGCGATTAAGCTCTCTTCTGCCAATGCAGCCCGCAAGTTACTTTGTTTTTGCTTATTTACTTCATCCGATTTAGCAGCTGTGAGCTTTAAAATATTTTTCATCTCTTTAGATTTTATTTTATAAGAATTTTGCTTTATGTACTTTTCCACCTGAATTAAAACCGTTGATTTTCTAACTCCTATTTCCGAACTCATCACCATTGAATAAATTTCTCTTTCAACTTCGCTTGCAGAGTTTGCAAGAATTTTCGCTCCTTCCGTAAGATATTTAACTTTTCCTTCAGACGTACTTATATTGCATTTGGATTTTAAATCAGAAAGCTGATATTCTAAGTCATTTTTTGAGTTTTTTATAAGACCTTCGAATTTAATTGAGGCATTTTCTCCTGCGGATCTTAAAAATTCATCTGGGTCTTTAAAATGTGGAATGGAAATTATTTTAACTTTAAGTCCGTTAGCTTTAAGAAGAGAAATAGCTCTTTGTGAAGCTTTTTGACCAGGAGAGTCTGAGTCGTACGCAAGCATTACTTCGCTGCAGTTGCGTGAAATTATTTTTACTTGAGAATTAGTTAGCGAGGTTCCGAGCGTAGCTACGGCATTTGTAAATCCCGCTTGATGAAGAGCTATAACATCCATATATCCCTCCGCAAGTATGATGTATTTTTCGCTAGACTTCGCAGCAAAATTGAGAGCAAACAAATTATTACTTTTTTTAAAAACTAATGTATCTGAAGTATTTAAATACTTCGGCTGTTTTCCGGAAAGAGTCCGGGCTCCAAAGGCTATAACGTTGCCTCGTACGTCTATTATCGGAAACATTAATCTATCGTAAAATCTGTCAAGTTCCCTCATATTTTGCGATTTAAACGCTAAATTAGACAATATAATGTCTTTTTCATTATAACCTCTTTTTTTTAAGTAGTCTACAAGAGAAAATCTATTATTTGGAGAATATCCTAGCCCAAAATGAGTAATAGTTGACGAATTTATACCTCTATTTTTAAGATAGTCACGTGCATTTTTGCCTTTTTCGCTTAAAAGACACTTATAATAAAACCGTGCACTTTCTCTATTGATTTCATATATCAATAATTTTTTCTTATGAAGTTCATTTTCTTCATCACTAACACTAAAATTCATACCACATCTTTCGCACAAACTTTTTACAGCCTCTAAATAGTCGTAGTGCTCAATAAGACGCAAAAAAGTTATAACGTCTCCACCAGCGCCACATCCAAAACAGTAAAACGAGCCACTCGCAGGATACACGCAAAACGATGGTGTCCTCTCAGCATGAAATGGACACAAGCCCATCATGTTTCTGCCTTTTCTTTGAATGTCAACGTACTGAGAAATTATTTCGCTTATATCGTTTTTTTCTTTCAGTTCAGCTATAAAATCATCCGAAAGAATCACGTAAGCTTTCGCCTCCTACTAACAGATTTACTAGAAAATTCTTGATGACCTTGGAAGAAAAATATCTTTAAATAAGCTTACTGCAAATTTATCCGTCATTCCAGCAATGTAGTCGCAGACTACTTTTTCTTTGCCATCTTTTTCACCTATTTTTATTAAATACGCAGGAATCTGATCGGCGTGCTGCAAAAAGTGATTATACAGGGAACTAATCACGAATGGGACTTTATCTTCCTCAGAAATTGAACGTTTATTTAAATAAACATTTTCATACATGAATTTATGTACATCTTTAAAGGCTTGTCCAACTTCTTCGCCCATACTTATATCTCCATATAAGCTATTTTTTATTACGGCCGTAACTAAAGAATTTACAATTGAAGAAGCATTGTTATTTATAACGCTTTTAAAGCTTTTGGGTAAAAAATCAGGATTTAAAATTCCTGCTCTTATCGAGTCTTCGATATCGTGATTTATATATGCGATTCTATCACATAGACGAACTAATCTTCCTTCTAATGTAAAAGCTTCCTCACCTTCGGTATGACAACGAATTCCATTTAAAACTTCCTCAGTTAAGTTTAGCCCAGTGCCTTCGTTCTCAAGTACGTCTAAAATGCGAACGCTTTGTTTATAATGCTTAAAGCCTTCTGGACAAAGTTTATTTAATACCTCTTCTCCTGCATGACCAAATGGTGTATGACCAAGGTCGTGCCCTAAAGAAATCGCTTCCGTGAGGTCTTCGTTGAGTTTTAATGCTCTTGCCACAGTACGAGAAATTTGAGCAACTTCTAAAGTGTGTGTTAAACGAGTGCGATAATGGTCTCCCAGCGGAGAAATAAATACTTGAGTTTTATGCTTTAGCCTTCTAAAGGATTTACTGTAAAGAATTCTATCTCTGTCACGTTGATAGCACGTCCTTATGGAGCAGGGAGACTCATAAACTTTTCTCCCTAAGCTATTTTTAGCGCAAGAAGCTTCTTTACATAGATTATTAAGCTCCGAATTTTCAGTTACTTCTCTTATACTAAGCATTTCAATCCACCGCCTTTAAATACTTTCATATTTCTCGGGTAGAAGAGTAATACCCTCGCTACCGCACATTATACTTTCAAGTTTCTTGAAAATTTCTTTCGTAAATTCCTTTTTAATATAAAACCGTATCACTACGTTTTGAATGTAATCGAGTTTAACAACCTTACCTTTAAATTCAGAAATCATGTTTAAAACCTTGCTGTATTGACTATAGCTGCACTCCACTAAAAATTCATTTACTATAGTAAGTGTTTTAGTCCTAGACTTATTTAAAACGCCTTTTGCCCCAGCGCTGTATCTTTCTCTTAAGCCCGCCGTTCCTAGTAATATCCCTCCAAAATACCTCACAACTACTACCATAACCCTTTGAAGCTTAAAGCCCTTAATTACGTTAAATATAGGTAGTCCTCCCGTTCCTGAAGGTTCACCGTCATCGCAGTACTTTTCTTCTACTTCATCTTTAATTATGTATGCATAAACATGATGCTTTGCATTTTTATGAGAGCTTTTAATTTTTTGGAGCTTTTCCCTAGCTTCTTTACTTGAGTCTACGCTTAAACTATATGATATAAACCTCGAGCGTTTTTCTGTTTCTTCAAATACGCTTTCATTTTCTATAGTAATATACTCCATAAATTAACACACCACACTTAACACAATAGGCAACGCCAATGCGTCGCCTAATTATAATAACCATGAGCTTAGTGCTAGCGGGCCTGAGCCAAACGCTTTTTAAACTTACCTATGCGTCCGCCAGTATCAACGTAGCGCTGTTTATCGGTATAAAACGGATGACACTTAGAGCACACTTCAACGGTCATATCTGCGTGTGTGGAACGAGTTTCTATTTCGTTGCCGCAAGAACATCTAATTTTTGTACTTTCATACTTAGGATGTATATTTTCTTTCATGGTTTTTATCACCTCTTTGTTATAGTGAAATTAGTGAATTTATACACGTAATAATTATTGTACAACAAAACTTCTAATTTTACAATACCATTTTTGAATGTACTTTTCAAGTTGCTCGAGTATCTTGAAAAACCGCTTGACCGTGACAGTTGTGCTCAATTAGTTTACTAAGTCTTATGCGATTAAATCGCTGAATGAGTAAAAAAGGTAAGTTGGCAAGTATAGGAATTAATGAAAAAATCACAGCATAAATTGAAGAATTTAAAAAAATTGATACTATCCAGTACATAGAACACATAAAGTGATTCCACTCAGCTCTGCAGGTCTCTACTATAAATTTTTCCATATACTGCTTATCTATTTTTGAATTTAAAGACCGCTTCGAAAATCCATTTTTAGAAACATATTGAGGGAGTTTATCTTTCCATTTTTTTATTTTCAAGACGCTTGTATAAAATTTACCTTTTTTCTCCCATTTACGTGCTATATATAAAAATTTGCGAGGATCAAAGAATGAAGAGTCTAATCTCATGCATAAAAACAGTATACTTAAATGCCATAAAGTCATAAGTATAAAATTAATTAGTATTATATTTTTAGCATCAATTTCACTCATCGCTTCTCTCTCCTTTCTTCAAAAATAATTATTCTAATTATTTAATATTCTTCATAGCTTCATAAGCCTCTGCTAATTTACTATCAGCTTCTTTAATAAGAGCGGATCGTTCGTCTCCTGGGTTTTTAGGGACGTACCTTTTATACATATCTATGGCCTCTAAATATATTTTATAAGCTGATATCATTTGAGTATAGTGACTTTTAGATTCATGAGGTACACGAGGTCCTAATTTTTCCTCCAAATCCTTTACAAACTCTGGAAATTTTGAAGCAGTATTTTCAAGTTTTTCAGTTGATGATGCGCTTCCATTATACGACGCCACTTGATCGAGGAAACTATCTAGTGCGGATTCAAAATCTTGGTTTTGTACTATAACTTCTTTTATATATTCACTTTTAGTAAAAACACGAGTTGAAGTCTTTTCATAAAAGAAAATAGCTCCAATTGAACCTATTACTGCTAATATAAGAACTACTATTATCCATTTCTTGCTTATTTGTTTTTTCTCCATATTTTAAGCTCAACTCCTTTTTATAAAACTTTGTATTGATGAAAATTATATAATATCATATTACTTAAAAATTTACCATATACAATTAAAATATATAAAAAAATTAATTTAATGTTCATGTATTTATGAATTAAATATATAAATAGCCTCTTAGACTTTAAATGTCCAGGAGGCTTAAAAGAAATCCTAAATTTTAAACTTCTTCTGACTGCTTTAAAAGTTTTGCTTCATATTTTTTGCTGAGCCCAAATACGGCAAAAATCCATCCTACTGCCGTTACTGCAAAAATAGGAACAATAGTAAATAAATGAGAAGAAATCTTGCTTCCCACGGATACGATATTCGTTAAAACATAGTTTACTGTTGAGGCTCCAGCTTTACCTGCACGTCCAGCTATAACTTCAACTGCAGCTTGACCTTTAGTTTTAGTGTCATGGTCTAAGGGCCGGAAGACCATATTTTTAGTTGGGTCAAATAAGCAGTATTTAACACTTTTAATTATCGCATCGGTAAAAAGACCTACCCACAGAATCATCATTGGAACCGAACGGCCCATTATATGGCTCGCCCCTTGTTTGTTATAAATTACAAGCGAAAAAAATATAAGTCCAAGCCCTGCCATACACAAAGGAGGAATAAGAGCAGGAACTTTCCATTTGAATTTTCTCATTATGTTCGTACTTAAAAACGTCATAAATATAGTCAAAGCGCCTGTAGTCATCGAAAGATTTCCAAGCATTGACGCACAATCATTGGGATTAACAAGAGTTGACCTGAGATAATCCTTCCAAAGAATTTCCACAAAATTAACAGTAGTGCCATAGGATAAAAGTAAAACTGCAACTAGTCCCATATACGAAGAAGTAAATAAAAGCTTTATACCTTCCATAAAGCTCACCTTGCTTTTCTTGTTTTCGTGCTCAAATATAGAAGAATTATAAAACCTTGGGTCTTTTAAAACGACCTTGTTTATATAGTAAAAAACCGCCATAGAGGCTATTCCAAAGAATATGCATAATCCTACCAAAATCTTGACATTTCTATCAAAGTCTAATTCAGTTGCTTTAGACATACGCTCTAAAGCCCCTCCAGATAGCACTACTCCTATATTAGCAATCATCGCATAAAGACCATAAAACCTATTGACTTCATTTTTTTTAGTTACTTGATTTGCAAATTGCCAAAATAAAGAGCCAATAGTTGCAGTCCCCCAAATTTCCGAAAAACAATAAAATAGTGTATAACTCCAATTTGTTAAACATGGTATAACATAATAAAAAATTTTTGGCCAAGTTTCTTGAAGCTGCCGTATAGTTTCAGCACTTGCATGCCAATGTCCAGCTTTTACGTGAGGGAAAAGTACAACCACAAATACCAGGTAAAATAACATAAAAGTTGAAACTACTATATAAAAAGCTTTCCGGCTTCCGAATTTTCCAACTAAAAAAGTAAAAAGCATTGCAAACGTGAATGCAGTTGGCATAACAAACCATAGTTTTAAAACTGGTAATAGCTCCGTACTTCCGCAAGTAGCATATCTTAAAATAAAAACGTCTTTCAAGTCTTTAACCATAGTATACACAAATAGCACGCAAAACATCAGCAAACTCATCGGCAAAAACTTTTTAAGTTCGTATCTATGAATAGGCCAAAATATCGACTTTAATCTACTAAATTCATGTTCACTGCCGCTTTGGTTAAATTCATTCATATTAGCATTTCTCTCCTTTCTAAAATATTGAGCTTTGAATCTACTTTGCTTCATTTTCGCTCTATCCCTCTTTTAAACGACAAATTTCGAAGCGACCATATATCTAAACAAGCTCTATAATTGGATTATACCACATAAATCATTTTTATTATATAAAAGTTTTATACATATTTCAAATATATGATTTATATACAAATTCACTCGCAAAAATTATTATTTAAAGTGTTTCACTACTTAATTAGCCCTATATTAAAGCGATACCTTAAACATTAAAATACTCTAATTATTTTTAAGCTTAAAAATACTATTAATAATTTTCTTGCAATTAAACCAAAAGTCTGATAAAATAGTGCAAGCGAGAGGATATCAATTTAAACTATAAATTTGTTCCTCTAATTAATTTATGTAAAGTAAGGAGAAGTTGTTATGGCTAAATGTCAAATTTGCAACAAAGGTGTGTCTTTCGGAATAAAGGTCTCGCATTCTCATAGGCGTTCAAATAAAATGTGGAAACCTAACATTAAGAGAGTCAAAACAGTTATAAACAATACCCCTCAACATATTTATATTTGTACTCGTTGTATGCGTTCGAGAAAAATCTCTGCAAGTGCTTAATTTACTGAAACAAGTGAGCTATTTAAAATGGAAATTAAGCAAAATTTAGAAGATATTAGAATTTTAAATGCTGAAAACTTTGACCTTAGTCAAACTTTTGACTGTGGTCAGTGTTTTCGTTGGGAAAAAATTGGCAAAAACACCTTTGAAGGAATCGCTTTTGGAAGAAAATTAAAAATCTACCAAGATAATGCCGACATAGTACTTGAAAAAACAAGCACGGAAGAATTTGATAAAGTCTGGAAAGATTATTTCGACTTAAACACAAATTATTTTGCTATTGCAAGTGAGCTTTCAAGTATAGATCCCATTTTATTAAAGGCGTATAATTTTTGCCCAGGAATACGCATTTTGAGGCAAGAACCTTGGGAAGCACTTTGCTCCTTTATAATTTCTCAGAATAATAACATACCTAGAATTAAAAAAATAATTCAAAGACTATGCCGCTTATTCGGAGAGAAAATCGAGGGAACTGAAGAATTTTCATTTCCCACTGTAAAAGCCATTTCTAAACTAAAGGAAGAAGATCTTTTACCCATAAAATGTGGATTTAGAGCTAAGTATATTCTAGATGCCGCAAGCAAAGTTGAAAGAGGAGAAATAAATTTAGAGTCTATTTCAGAAATGCCACTGCTCTGTGCAGAAGAGACATTAATGAAAATAAAAGGTGTTGGACCAAAGGTTTCTCAGTGCACTTTACTTTATGGGTTCCATAAGCTAGAAGCTTTTCCTTTAGACGTCTGGATGAAAAGAATAATGAGTAAATATTTTCCTGGTAAATCTCCCGAAATATTTGGAAAGTATGCGGGAATTGCTCAGCAGTATCTTTTTCACTACTGCAGAACGAATGCCAAAGATTTATTCGAAAAAGCTTAAATTTGAAATTACTTCAGACGTTTTAAATTTTATTTCGTAGCTATCAATACTCTCAGAAACAATTTCAAAATAATCCGCAATACCTTTACAAATTACATCCTCAAAAAATTTTTTTACTTCCATAAAAATTTCTAAAAGCTTTAGTTTAAAAATGTAATTTGTTTCATTCTCAACTATATCTGTTTCAGCAGGACTTAAAATTTCTTCTATCTCCGGTTTCTCCTGAGCTGCTGGTAAACACATAGGCGGGAACATCACGCACCACCAATTTTCCCCTTTGGCCTCTCCTATTATAATTCTAAGCGCTTCGTATACTCCAGCAGGCAAAGTGATTTGATTATATTTTCGTGTTGGAAAATAAGATTTAGAAGTTTTAGCATCTACTTTATAATTATAGCCTTGGCTGTACACTTCATTTTGTGCAGCTATTTTTATTTGCTCTATTTTCTTTTGAACATTACTTTTAGCTTCGTTAATATTAGAGAGTAATTTAAAATCCTCTCCAAATTCTGCCATAAGCTTGTCCCTGACTTTTATTTTTAAATATTGATCTTCTTTAGAATTTGAATTAGCTATTATATGTAATCTAAGTACTTTATCGCTTATACTTTCACACTTGCCAGAAAAGTCTAGCACCGAAAATATAACTGAGAAAATAAGTCCCAAAGCCAAGGCTTTAATCTTACTATTCAAAAAAATGCCCCTCTCTTTATTTCCTTGTTGCAAAGAATTCTGGGCACTTTTTAAATGTTTTATTCAAATATATTTTTAAAATTTTCTGGAAGCTCCTCCGCCGCTTGTAGTACCTCCACCACCTGAGAATCCACCGCCTCGAAAGCCTCCACCAAAACCTCCGCCAAAACCTCCCCAATGGCCTCCATGAGGACCATGGTAATCATTAAAGAAATATCTCCTTCTATAAATAAGAGGTAAAATTCCTCCAAAAAGGAATATCAAAGCAAATATAATAAACCCCATTACCATGCTAATTTCTGAGTCTTGAGAAGCCGAATTACATTCAGATACTACATTTGCAACTTCATCAGGTACATCCATACCATATTCCGCATAAGTTTCAGCCATTAAAGCAGAGTAAAGTGCTTTTAAACCTCGATTCCAATCATCATTTTTAAAAAATGGAATTGCATATTCGTCTAAAAAACGCCCTACTTTAGAATCATTTATGCGTCCTTCAAGGCCATTTCCAACTTTAACTTTAATTTCTCTGTCTTCAACTGATAAAAAAATGAGAATACCATTATTTAAGTTTTTATCTCCTATTCCCCAATTTCTAAATAATTCCACAGCATATTCTTCTAAGTCCTCGTCTTCAAGCGATTTTAAACTGACAAACACTATTTGGGCTTTAGTTTTTTCAGCAAGTGCAGCGCTATTGCTTAAAATATAACTTCTAGTTTCATCGTCAAGAACATTAGCATAGTCATTAACATAAAAATCTTTGGTAGGGTTAACAACTGCAATTACATTAAGTGCGCTAAAAATTAGAAAACCTACGCTAAATAAGATTAATAATAAACGTTTTTTAGTTCTAAGCAATTATTTTCCCTCCTAGATAAAATTACGAAAAGTCTACTTGAGGAGTTTCACTTGCCTTCTCAGATGCTTCAAATCTTTCGGCACTACTAAATCCTATTAGTGAAGCTATTAAAACCGATGGGAATTTTTTGATTTGCTGATTATAACTCTGCACAGCTGCATTGTAGTCTTTACGAGCAATAGCTACTCGATTTTCTGTTCCTTCGAGGTTATCAGAAAGACTTTGGAACTGAGTGTCCGCTTTAAGGTCAGGGTAATTTTCCACTACCATAAGTAGTCTACTAAGAGAACTCGAAAGCTCTGCATCTGCGCTCGCTTTTTCTGAAACAGTGGAAGCACCCGAAAGTTTAGCCCGAGACTGAGAAACTTCACTTAAAACTTGAGATTCATGTGAGGTATATCCCTTTACAGTGTTTACAAGATTGGGAATTAAATCTGATCTGCGCTGAAGTTGAACGTCTATATTAGAATATTGGCTATCTACATTTTCTTTAAGCACAACTAAATTGTTGTAGCATCCAACTCCCCATATCCCTCCTAAAATTAGTATTCCTGCAATAACTATCCCTACAATCGCACCAGTTGACATCTTTTTCATAAAAAATTCCTCCTTTAATTTACTCTACTGAACTTACAACTACATAAGCCGAATCGGATTTGTTTTCAAATTTGACGCTGTACGCTTTTACCTCGTAAACTCCTTCTTTTGAAGGCGCTGTATAAAGACCGTTATTATCAATAGTGCCGGTATTTTCTTCAGCCATACCCCAACGAACTTCCTGACTAACCGCACCTTCAATGTGAGCTTCAAATCTAACTTGTTCAAGGGGTTTTATTCTTTTGGTATTAGGCGTGATAACAACTCGAACATTTTCGTCGATTACTAAATCCTCTTCTTCCACTTGAATTTCCACAGGCTTTAAAGCCCACCAACGAATGTCGACTGCCTGTGCAGTGGTTTTTTCTTGAAGCTTAACTCCAAGTCTCACAGTACCTTTTTCTGAATTTACTATAGCTCCAATCTTTACATCAGGAGCAGAAATTGAAACTTCTTCTTTTGTAAATATACCTTTATCCCCAAAAACTAAGAGTCCTTTTTCATCCACAACAGAATTAGCTTTGTTGTCGATAGCGGTTACTATTGCAACATTCCCCTCTCCTAAGCCATGAACAAACTCATAAGAAAAGTAGGATTTTCCAACCTTAGGATTAAATCCAAGATTTATTCTTTCAACTCCAGTTACAATATTATCTATCTGCGGTTCGGGTAAATCTAAAACTTGAGGGACGGTCTCTTCGGGTTTTTTCTCTGCATTAGTCAAAGATGCCGGAGAAGTTCTTTCGCCATCTTCTAAAGAGCAAAGTAGATTTATAAGTTCATTGCTGTATAAGTATTGCTTAAATGGATGCTTTTCAAAACTTTCAATAAAGTAAGTTAACTGATTGGTCACTATGTGGAACTTAGCTAAATATATAAACTTATTATCCACTTTCTCAATTAATTCATTAAAGTTTTTAGCATAGTAATCATTGATTATTATATCCTTAATGGGAGTGCTACGCACAGAAACAGGACATTCAAAATCTTTATTTAGCGAAATTTCATCTTTACCCACTTTCAATTTAAACGATTTTTTAGTAACAATAACGTTTGTCATTGCATCTGTGACGGCATCGCAGCGTAAGAAGTATTCTTTGCGAAGAGTCTTATAAGTGGAAATTTCAGTCTCCTGAAAGTTTACATTTACAGCTTTCTCCCCTGACATATCTTTAAAAAACTCACCTTGAATATCAAATGAGTAGCTCACAGGTGCTTCTGTGTTTTCTTTTTCAAAAATTACTGTGGCTTTTAAGGTCTTCCCTGGGTTGACGTATTTGCTCAATTCTAAAGTTAGTTTAATGCCATCTTTGTTATAAAGCTCTTTAGATTCAAAAATTAGACTATCCAGCTTTAGAGAATCTTCTTTAGGCTTTTCTGAAGTTAAGAAAAGTTCATATCCTTCACTTATACGATTGTATTTTTCACTAACTCCCCCCGCGGCATCTGCTCCAGAAACTGAAAAAGTAGTCTCTTTTAAATCTTCTTTATATTCTATGCAAAGGTATAGCACGCCTTTATCCTTGTTTTCTTCGAAACCTTTTATAACGTTAAGTCTGCGAACGTACGGTTCAGAAACTACAATTTCCCTTCCCATATAATCAAGTGCCATACCTGTTTCAAGAGAAAAGGTTTTGTTATCTATGAGGATAACGTCTAGTCCAGAAACAATTCCAACACCGTTTAACATCTTATTGCCAAGTCGTCTTTTAGAGTTCATATAAGTTTGTTCAGCTTGAAAATCTCGAACTGTCATGAGTTTTCCAAAGAAATAGTTATTTCGTTCGCATGAATAGTACTGTTTATTGTTCATTTTTCTTCTCCTTTTTCAGCTGTTTTTAAAGTCAGCGCTTTAGAATTATTACTCACTTTCTTCGGATATAATAAGATTACTAACGTCTCTGCGCTTTTTATCTAGGACGAGCCTTTGATTAGCTGTTATAAATGAATTTATCCCCATATAGCAGTGGTGATCTAAGTAAATTTGGTCGCTAAGCACTACTAAATTACAAATTGAGTCAATCGGCTTAACACTATTTATTACCTTTAAAAGCTCAACGTAACTTTCAGCATCTTTGACATGAGCTTCCGGCAACATGACAGTAAAAACATATCCATTATCCCCAAATAAATTTTCAACAACTTCCTTCTGCTTATGATAATACATATTTTTTTTAACGTCAAACTGTTCTACGATTATCGGTTCCACTCCTATATATTCTTGGACTATTTTAGAAATTGCTTTTTTTGTTCCCTTCATTTTATAAATTTTAACGGAATCTTTTATGAGCTTTCGAAGTCTTTTTTCACCCCAAAGCTCGGCATTTTTAATCGAAAGCCAAGCTGCCATCCAATTTAGAAAGTCTTTCGTAGTACGGTCGGCATCAAATTTGAGGGGAATAAAGTCAATTTCATCTTCAAGATCAACATAAAGGGACTGAAAAATTCCTAAAAACCGAGCTAAAAAAGAATTAGGGGTTGCTTCTTTGCGATATATTTCTGGTAAATAATCTAAAAATGTAACTTGAGGAAATTCTAGCTTTAAAGAATTTATCACAACAGGATTTTTATCATAACTAATAATTTCTAAGCAAAGCCATAGATATCGTCCTTTAAAATCGTAAAGAAGAATATCGGTAGAATTTTCATAAGTTTTAGCGCCTATATAGTCAAATATATCTATTTTTCTGCTTATATCAAATGAGGAATTTGCGAGATAATCATTTAAATCTATACTTTTATTTTTGCCATCTTCTAGCGAAGGAACTATTATTTCCGGCGTATCACTGGAATAAATTTTAAGCTTATAACTTGCGCTTGACGGCAAATTAACGTCCATTCTAAGGCGATGCCATATAGTTTCTCTTTGTAAACTATCAAAAGCTCCAGAGATATAAACTCCATTTTCGCCTCCAGCACTTTTAAATACTAATCTATCGCTTTCAAATTCTAAATTTTTTAAAGTGCTTTCGTACTTCCAGTCGCTTTTTCGATTGAGTATAAAGCATTTAGCTCCTGAAGCCAAGTGACTTCCTCCTAACTTCTATAAATTTCAGAACTTTTTATATAGCTAAAATCTATATTTTCAATATAGTAAACTCCATTAGGGGGGATTAAAATATCCTCTGACGCATCTTTTTGAGTATTGTTTCCTATGGCCGATATTCTAAGCTTACTGAGACTCGAAACATATTTTAAACGATCTATCATGCCGAAAAGGTCTCCAAAATGAAGAGTACTTCCCATTTCTAAATTCAGTCGCTTAATAAATTGCTTTATCTCCGATTCAATAAGCCTATCTTCCACGCGGTAAGAAGAATTTACAATTACTACTCCTCCAATTACTAGTCCTATATACTCGGGACTTACTATTTTTATTTGAGTGTTTATTAGTCTATATTTTTCCAAATGGTTCATAATATTTTTTTCGAAGCTTGGAGGCAAAGTAAGTCCAACTTTTCTATTCCACCTAACGGCAATTGTCACGCAGTTTTGATTTAAAATTTCTTCACCGGGAATATAATTTGGGAGGACTTTAATATTTGTAAACGTAAGGCCTGGAGTACTTCTGACTATGCGTTCATAGTCTTCCTTAGTAACAGCTCTTTGAGGATTGCTAAATATTTCTGCTGCCCTGGCTTGTGCATGGGAAAGAGATTCTTCATTTCTGCCAAAAACCGCTTCTTTAATTTGTCTCACTCTGCAATTTTGGAGCTGATTATTCTTGCTTATAGCTCTGTCTATCATATCTTCTTTAGTATTGGAGTTTTCTCCATGAGTTTCTCTTAAGCTGCATATTTTAATATTCCCTTCCCCTTTGCGAGGGGCCATGCCGTGTTCGTGATCACCAAAAATAATTGTACCTTGTTCTTTGTCTAAAACATAATGCCTATCGTATCTACTAGACGAAAAAAGATTATCAACTCGTTTCCATTTATAAAACACTTCTTCATCTTCAATTTTCTCAGAAACCATTATTTCTAAGTCATCCATAAGGATATTTTTAAATTCTATCGAAACGTTTTGTCCTGAAATATTAGTTCCGCTCCCTAATACCATTTTACTTGCTAAATCTTTTTCATAAGAAACTATCATTATAACTTCTTCATTATGAGGCTGTGCTTTGATTTTATCCCAAATGCCATGAAGCTCAACTATAGTTTCTCCTAAGCTTATGCTGCGCTTTATAGTAGGAACTGTTGTTTTTACCCACCCGCTATGTGCTTTAAAGTAAATTTCACTTTCACCGTATAAAGTCAAGTTGTCTAGAAGTTTAATTGTGCGGTTAGTTAAAATATCTTCTTTTCTAATAATCACATTTTGGCATTTACTTTCGTTTTGAACAACTCTAAAAACATTAGGAAGTATATTATCTATTCGCGGAGGGTAATCGTATTCGTCGGATTCCAAAGTAGCTCGCAGCTTGTACTCTTCTTCCAGCGGCAAGGATTTGCCTTTAATTCTCATTTTAATAATCCCGGAAAAAAGGAAATTATAAGTTTCATCATTCACTATTTCAAGTTCGTGCCAGCCTTCTTTGCCATTTTGCTTACCGTAGTACTCCCATTTTACATGTGCCATATCTTCGAACTTATCTTCCGGTCCAATTGGATTTCGCTCAAGGCCTTTGCTCACATAAATTGAAAAATACATATTAATTATAGAATCAGTTGGAAGAGGGGAGTCAAAATTAATAGTAAAACGTCTTACAGCGTTTTTATCATTTTTTCGGTCTATATCTTTTCCAAAGAGAAAGAATGCTTTCTTGCTTCCAAGTTTATAGTATTCCTCATACGAAGGAAACTCGGGGTTTTCAAATACTATACTGAGTATTTTAGATTTTATTAGAATTTGCTGATATAAATTTTCAAATACCATACTTCGCGACTTCCACTTAGTTCTAATAGGGAGTTCGATATCTTTATTAATATTAGAGACCTCTAAAAGCGTTTCTGAGCCTCTGTTTGTATAAGGAAAGACGTCTAAAAGATTTAAAAATTTTGTTTTTACTCCAGGAGAAATTCTATTTAAATATTCATGCTGAACAAATTTTAGCCAAGAAAAAAGTTCAACTAAAGTTATTCCCGGATCAGATTCTTGAAAGTTTGTCCACTGATCACTTTGATAAAGAATGTGCTTTTTAGCTTCTTCAAATATATCCTCCATAGAAATATCATTAAGGTTTTTTATATCAATCATTTACTTCACCTAACCATCTAACTAACAGTTATATTTATTTCAGGAGTCCCAAAAACCGGGACAACAAACTCTTTCTTTTTTACATCTTCAAAATCAAGCTCTTTTTTCCCTTCAGGAGTTACGAGCTTAGTAAAAATATTTATGTTTTTTACCCATTTTATATTGGGTACTACTTTTATATAATTGTAAATTAGTTCTTTACGCGGGAACTGACCTATTTCCCATCCTTTACCCGAAAAATTTCCTCTAACTGGATTTAGAAACTCTTTTAATCGAGATTCTATGCTACTGTAAACGCCTTGATAGAAATTGAAATCTCGAATTACAACATCTACACTTACACTCGTCTCAACATATCCCACTTCAAAAATTTTAAGTCTAGTTGACTGAGAAAGAGTAACTGGGGCTTTTTCGTCCATAAACTGCCAGATTCGATTTTTTATACCCTGAAACTTTTCATACCCTTGCATAAACCTTCGAGGAAGCACGGCAATAGAAGTTGCGCCTACAGAGCTGTTTCCGTCTTCGTCTACATGTGCTAAACATTTAACTTTATATATATTTCTATCATTAAAACAAATAGACTCTTCAAAGTCACTAAGTGATACGATTCTATTTCCACCTGAAATTTGACTGAACATCCGGCGAGCAGCACTATCAATTGTTTCCATGTCAACGCCTCCCATTATGGGAGAAGGATTTGAAGCTTTTTCAACATGAGGAATGGTATTTACAAAATCTTTAATCTGATCTTCAAGAATATTACCTTTTGTCCCGTTGCAAACTGAATAAACTATCTTAATACTTTCATTATATTGCTCCGGAGGAATTTTCCCTTTTCGGCCGTCACCAAATAGAATTTCTCCTTTTGGATAATCAATCTCATAAACCCTATCATTCATACTGTAAGACACTAAATTCGGTACCGCTTTCCACTTTATCCAAAGCTTTTCAAGAACTCCCATTTCATCATACTCAGCTTGAACTTGATCCTCTGAAAGTTTTAAAAAGTCTTCTTGCTCAGACGCAGTCAAATTACCCACTTCGTCTATCCAAACCTCTACGCTCGCAACGTTGGGACGAGAAAGTCTGCAAAGTTTATTTTCTTCTCCACGTTCAATTGAAAAGTATTCCGGCGGACGACTATCCTTCTGTACAATTTTAACAGCGTTAAAGCTTATATTATTAACTATAGGTCTTGATGCGATGTCATCCTCTAGGGAATATCTTTTATCCGGATTCGTAACTCTAATAAAATATCCAGTTGAGCCAAAAATTGTAGATTCTTGAAAATCGTTTTTTCCAATCATGGTGACTGTTTCGCTATGAGCGAAATTATCTGTTGCATCTAGGACGTCAATATGCTTCCACTTACTTCCTCCCTTATGGCTTTTAGCAAGGTATTCCCATTTAACTGTGGGATTAAATCTGTGAATTCCTTCTTCAATGTCAATAAAGATACGAATCATTCCTGAAATCAGCGGCTTACTCAAACAAAAGTACATCGCTGGAGCTTCACAAAGATACTTATTTAAAATATTTGAAACGCCCCGCGCTGAAAGATTAACTATTTCCGTCGATAAATTCGATTTAACTATTAAACTGCTAAATCTATGGTCACTACCTTCGTAGCTATATTCAATTTTTAGATCATGAATATAAGGGCTTACAAAGCTGGAGTAGAAATTAAATCTTTGATTCATTTTAGAAATTCGTGCTCTTATAAAATATCCATTAGACGATCCCACAGAAACCGCTTTTATATCCTCAGGGCATATAAAACTCAAAGTTCTTTTAATTTCAGCTCCTTGAGCTGCTTCGAAAAATTTTTCTCCTTCACTGCCGGCGTCTAAGCGTGCCCAACCTGAACCATTCCAGTATTCCCATTTAACACCTTCTATTTTTATGTCGCCTGGCTCCATATCCCCAAAATCGGATTCATTCATTACAGATTTATACCTTTTTCCCGGGACTTTCATATCAGTTTTAATCTTTACAAATTGCACCTGAGCTGAAATAGTTATTTTAGCTCCCGTTTTTGTGAAAGCTTCATTGCATCCTATTGAAAATCTATTATACATTGTATACTCTTCGTCAAATGGGAAAAAATCATCTTCAGAAAGTTCTGTTTCGTTAAAAAAAAGAGAATCCGGTGACATTGCTTGAGATATGGAATGATAATCTATAGAAGTGACTGATAAATCTTTTTCAGGTATTTTTCTAAATCTACATCTTATAAATCTAGATTCCTTTTCAAGTATTTTCGTAACTTCACTTCTGCCACTAAACTTAACTCTTATGCCTTGCTTAAGTTTTTCAACTGAGTCAACAGCTTTCCACTTTTTACCGTCAAAATACTCCCATAAAGCATTGTTAGAGTCCGCAAAAACTTCTGGTAAAGCCGCTTGTCCAATTGCTGATAGTTCATTGAAAAAACTAAAAACTATATCCGTACTCGACATATCAAATACAGTTAAATCATCAAAGTAAATTTCATGAGTTTGTAAGTTCTCTATAAATACGTTATCAAATATCCTAAAGGGGCTTATAACTTTATTTTTTTCTTTTTTTCTATTCTCATAAGCCTTACCAACAAAGTCTTTTTTACCATCAGTAAAATATATTGCCGTAATCATCGTTTCAATCGCAGTTACAGGGTCAAGAGTTTCATATATTACCATCCCTTCTTCTGTATCCGCTGGAGCAAAAAGTCTTGTGCCTTTATCTATATAAGCCCCTTTATGGCTCCTCGAAGCGTTTATCACAACCATTCCGGACGCAGATGCAGCAGGACGAAGTTTAGTACCCAGCATATTTAAAAAGGTTAAGTAATAATTATAAAGAGTCTTGTTATACCTGCTGATAGTGTTTTCCATCATATTGCAAAAAACTTTAGCAAAAACAACGCCAAAGTCGCTGCTATTTAAGTCACAATTCCACTCGGGAGTATACTGCGATGCTAGAAATTTAACTTCTTTTAGCAACTTTTCAAAATCTCTGTTGTCTAGTTCAGGTAATTCACTCATAAATCGAGGAAAAATACTTTTACTATCAGCGGTCCTAATCTAAATAAAAAAGTATTTTCCTTATTCACATCCTTTCTAAAGCTTACTTTTAATTTGCTACTGAGTATCATTTGAATCAATTCTAGTGCTTACCCTCTCTTGAGTAGGTTCAATATCAGTTATATAGTCTATGATAGATTCAACAGTAGATAAAGGTCCCGTAGAAGCTCTTATAGAAATATTCATATCTTGAATATGGCTTTCCCAAGTTTTTAAAGAAGAACTTATAGTACTTTTTAAAGTAGATATAAATCCTGGATCCACAATTTCGAACATAAATACTCTTAAATCTGTTCCAAAGTTAGAAAAAATCTTTCTTTCATATCTTTGAGTTCCGAGTATAAGCTTTATGGACTGTCTGATATTTTGATTATCTTCAATAGTTGCAATTTTACCTGTGTTTTCATCTACTTGAATTGGAAATTTCCATCCCTTTAAGTTCTCCATTTTTTATTCCACCTCTTAAAAATTATCAGTTTATCTGAGTCATAGAACCTTTAAGAACTGTTTGTCCTGTGGAGCTTACTTCTATTCCCGCCGAACCTTTAGCTGTAAATTGAGCACTTGCTTCGCACTCAAAGTTGGTGCTTGCTTTCATGCTAATCGAGTTTGCACTGACTTCCAGTTTTCCCGCTGAAGTAGAGAGGTTAAGTCCTTTTTGATTTTCTAAAACCATCGTATCTTGACCTGCTGAAAAAGAAATTTTATTTTGCGCTTTAATTTCAAGTTCGCCGTTTTTGAAGTCAATTTTAAAGCTAGTGTTTCCTGATTTATCTTTAACTTCAAGCTGTTCATTTGAACCTTCTTCCAAAGAAATAACGTGCTCTGCTTTAGTAGTTATTAATATTTTCTGATCGTCTTCTTTATTATTAATCTCGATTTTAAGCCCTGAAGGAAGCTGAATAAACATTATTTCGTTATCTTCATTTATTTCTAAAGGAGGCTTGATCTTAGAGTTATAAAGACTTCCGAGTATCACGGGACTATTTATGTTTCCATCTAAAAACCCTACAAGTACTTCTTCTCCTTGCTTGGGAATAAACACACTTCCATAAGTTTCTCCAGCAAATTTAGCCATAACGTTCCCAAAAGGAGTTTCTAAAGACTCATCTACAAGCATAACCTTGACTCTATTTAGCTTGTCAGGGTCATTTAAATCTTTAACAACGCCTCTTTTGAGCCCAATTATATTGTCTTTACACTTGTCTAAAGATCCTAAAAACATTTTTTGTCTCCTTTCTATTTAAATAAAGCTATTGTTTTGAGGAGTCATCCTATTAGCTTTGAGTAAAAACTGAGTAATATATTTGACGTTTTCATAATCGCAGTAGTGTTTAATTCCTGCAATAATGTAATCATTATCTATCGGATGCCCAAAATTCTCTAAGCTCACTCCCATTCCAAGTCCTGCTTTAGGATATCCAACAGTTTCTAATGTCACTTCAACGAAATTTAGCTCACGCCGGTTATATACTGCTTCGGCTAAAAACGACGCTTCGTTTACTGAACTTACGGTATTATCTATAATCATTATTTTATTTTCTTTACTTATATTATTAGTAAGCGATGATGCAGATTTCCCGTCACCGATATTATCAGAAGATGTGGCTTGGGCAGAGATTGTATTTTCAAAGTCTTGAGAGTCTATACTCACTACTTCCACTGATTTCGGTATTCCCCAGACGCTAGTTGAAAGTTTAAGATTATAAATTTCAGGTCCAGGCGTAATTTTAAATTTTGGAGACTTATTCTTCGAAGGGCTTATAAAATAAAGCTTACCTAGATTTATAAAAAATACTGCACCAGTTAATTTTGAAATTCGAGTTAAAAATTCATAGTCACTTTCGTTTCTCTGGTATATGTCTCTTTTAAATTCTACTTCGCCCTTTATATCTACAACTTGACCTTCGAGCTTACTTGAATAATCTCCACAAATTTCTTGAACAACCATCGAATATTTTCTCTTATCTTTTTTTAGTTCTGTCTTCCGGTTGACCATCATCCACATCTTAGCATCCATGCCTTGAACCGTCAAAAATACTTTTCCTTCATTACGTAGCTCTAAGTCAAACGCCGAAACGAATCCTTTAAACACACTTTCGAGCTTTAATTCCTCGTCAACACAATATCCTAGTTTGACTTCTAATTTAGCACCTACTTTTGCCTCGGCAAAATCGGATTCAAGCTTTATTTTTCCTTTAGTCATCTCTACAGCTGGCCATCCAACTTCCACTAAGCAAGTGCTAGCTTCCCCTGCGATAGAGCTAGAAACTTCAACACGAGTTATAAGAATTCCATCAGATTTCCATTGCTTTCCATTTATATACACGGTCGCTCTAGGACCCACGCATTGTGCATTATTTTTCCAATAATTCTTCAATGTGTCCATAGTAAACATCCTTTTTTATTTTAAAATATCCCAACTCTTTTTTTATCCATAAGAATCTTACCTTCAACCTTATTTAAAACATTTCTTGAAATTTCTTCTATATTAATTCCGCTCATATAAGATTCTATTAAATTTATTATTTCTTTTTTACCTAAGGTTTGAGCCATAAGCTTTCTTTCTATTTCTTTTGAGTCTAAAATCTGCGAAGCTGCAGGCTTAGAAACTTTTTTAATATCCGGTACAGACTCTTTTATAGAAGGCTTTTGTGCTTTTTTGATAGGTTCCTTTTCCTCTTTTTCTTCTGACTTTAAGGTCTGCTTGTAAATCATATGGGACTTATCAGAATATGGAGAATATAAAACGTTATTTAAATGATAGATTTTATCGTTTGAGGTAAACTTAAAAATATTTTTAAAGTCTTCAGGTAAGTTGAGACTATGAATAAAATTACGTTTTTTCTGTAAAGCTTTCTGATTGACAATAGATATCGTTCGCCCTTGGAGCTTTTGAATTTCGTCCACTTTTTTTGTTATTTCAGTAACATTAAGACTTTTTAATATTTCTTCTTCCGATAAGTTTTTAAATATCTTAGTTCGCTCAAGTTCTAAATTATTAATAATTAATTCCTTATGACGGTTATTTTCAAGCACTCGAATTTTACTAAAAAATCTATTTTTAAATTTACTTTCGGAAAAGTCAAAAACTAGCTTAATTTTCTTACTTATAAAATCGGAAAAAGACTTTTCTTTATTAAGCTTATTTTCAATCAAAAAATTTAAAAGCTCTTGGGAGTGAATCTGAGATTTATTTGAAAGCTTTTTGTAAAAGTCGTAGTTTAAGCTTTTAAACTTAAAAGTTTTATCCTCGTAGCTTTCAGAAATAAGATTTCGCAGCTTAAATTTTTGAGCGTTTGAGTAGATTTTTTTAACATGCCGATTTTTTATGTTTTGATGTGTATAATCCGAAATATTTTTAATCAAGTTAGTATACTCTAAATTCTTAAGTTCAATATCATTTTTTAAGACGTACTCGCTATTTATATCTTTTACTAGACTTTTTTCAAGTTTCAAAGCTTTATGCTTAATGTATTTGGAATTGTAAACCGCTTTTCTTTCATGTTTTTGGCTATAGTTTTCAAATAGTTTGTCTATAACCTTATGTTTATGAATTAGACTTTTAGTTAAGTAATTTTTAACAGCATTTTCACTAGTAATCTCAATGCGTCGAAGCACTTGATTTTGAGAGATAAGTCTAAATACATTTTTTCTTACTTCATTTTGAATACTTAAGTCCATCACACGGCTGGATTTTAATTCAAGTTCTTTTGAGCTTGTAATCGATTTATAAGTCTGGAATTTCTTTAACTGATTCTGAATTTTTTTAATTTCCGTCTGGTATTTAACTTTATAATTTTCGTATCGCTCTTTGCTATAGAGTAAGCTTTCTTGAATTTCGCTAATCTGAGTTTTCTCTATCACCCTATTTACTAACTCTATTTCAGAAGGAAGGGTTTTAGAAATGGCTTTATTTACAATATTTTGAGCAATTAATCTTGTTTTGCTTAGAATATTTATTTCAGAAAGCTTAGTCTGTAATTTAATTAGAGGTAATATTAAATTAGAACTTTTTATAATATTATCTCCAAGCAAATCATAGAAACTCTTTTTCTCACTGTGAGATTCGAGTGAATGTCTTTTAATTAAATAAGTTTTAGGTTTAGAGTTTTTTAGTTTTTTGTTCGATTGTTCATCTGCTACGCTACCTTGAGGTTTTATATTTTCTAGATTATTAGAGGTATGTAAAAGATGCCTAGAATTTACATGGCTAATTATTTTACTAAAAAATTCTTTTTTTTCATTAATTTTATTAAAAGTTTCAGTATACCTAGAAATTATTTTCCTAACACCTAAATTTAAAAGTGCGTAAGTGGAGCCATGGAATTTTCCATCAGGTTCATCGTCCGAGAATTTTTTTTTTGAGCTCGTTAAAAACGATTTTAAGATATCCGTAAGGGCTTTTTCATCGAAGGAGTTACTCGAAAGCACTTCCAAGCTTTTAATTTGACTTTTAGTGAGCTTATGACTTACCCTTAAAACTTCGCTTTTAAGTTGATTTAAAATTTGTTCACGCAAAACTGTATTATTTTGGACAAAAACATTTTGGTCACTCTGAGCTGCCCGAAGCTGCAAAAGTAAATCAATAATAGTATTAAAAAATTCTGTATTTGAGCTGGAAGCTCTTGAAAGGTCGTAAACTAAATTTTGAGTTCCTTCGTTAAAATAGCTAGGCTCCTCGACAATTGAGGAAATTTTACTTTTTTCAAAGAACTTATTGCAAAAATTATTATTATACTTCAAAGTAATTAAACTCGAAGCGGCTTTTACTTTTGCTAAGTTCCTTTCATTAGGGCTATTTTTTAGATTTTTTCCCATTTTTTCACGACCTCTAATTTAAAAATATTTATCTTAAGTAATTTCAAATAAACTTGCGTTTCCTTTTAGCCCAAAACTCAAATTTTTCAATTTTAAAACTTAAATTTTGTATTTCTTTATTTAAGTCCCAGCACTTCTCGGCAAGAATTTTTATTTTACTTTTTGCACTACTAATCTCTGCTTTAGAGACCGGACTCAAAGAACTTCTAAGTTTTCTTAAATTATTCTCTAGGCACACCCTTTCAGCTAGTAATTCCTGATAAGCTCGCTCTTTTTCATCTAAAATACAATCTAAAATATAGGATTTTCTTGTTAAAGCATCTTTTTCCATTTTGTAAGCTAAGTTTTCTGCGGCTTTTATTTCTTCTTTACTGCCACCTAAAGCATTTAATCTAACTTCTTGAGCCCTGGTAAGAGCTTTATTAGTTTCTTTATCAATATTTAGCTTCAGCATTTTAAATTCTAAATGTTTCTTTTCTATTTCCTCTCTTTCTATATTTTTTATTTCTTTTTTAGTAAATATCTTCGAAGGTTTAAACTTTATCAAGTTTATCTCCGCTTCAGCTACTTCCTTTTTCTTTAGTAATAGCTCTTCGTTTATCTGATCTAAAACAGCGTTTTTAAGCTTAAGCCTCTCTTTAGATTCCTCAATAAGTCTTTTTAGCTTTATAAACTTCTCATCTTCAAGCACCACTTAGCTTCACCTTCTTTAAATATTAAAAGTTTAATTCAAACTATTCTTGTAAAATTATGCTTTGGAAGCTCGCTGCTGCTCTTCGAGCTGGCGCTGAAGATTTTTTAGATTTTCTTCCTCTTCTTTTCGAAGCCTTTCTTCTTCCTTTTGCTTACGTAAAAGCTTAAGCTCTTCTTCTTTTTTCTTTTTAAGCTCTTCGGCTGCTTTTCTTCTTTCTTTAGATTCTTTTGCTTTCGAGTAAGTGAGTTCCGAATTACTTAAGGTTATTATATCTGAAACTGTATTCATTCCCGCACGTACCAATTGTGGAATAGGATCGAGAGGATGCCTTGTAAGACCTGTGTGAGCTATTGTAAACTCTTCACACATGATGCCTCCCGAAGTTGCATCTAAGTCATCCGATTTCCAGCTCGTCATACCTAAGGACAAAAAAGAATAAAGAGCTTTTAAAGACCTTTGTCTATCAAATACTTGAATTGTTCCAAGCGCAGGACCACGTTCAAGGCAAGCTTGCGCATCGCAGGACACCGCAGCTATTAACGCCATTTTTCTTTCCATATTATCTGGAATAACTGATGCAGCAGCGAGCGCCTCTGAAATTAGAGATTCCGGATTCCTCATTAGTATTCCCCGTTTAAAAGTTAAGGTGGGGTTGTCATCACTAGGACATCCTACCATTATTTGATGATCATTTACTCCACCTTCTGTTAAATAACTAACCTTTCTATTAATGCCGAGACCCACAACACTTTGAAATCCGAAAGTAATCTCATTGAGAGTTACAATAAAGTTAAAACCCGTCGACAAGCAGTCCATTGCAGAGACGCGAAGTTGAGGTATAACGCTTACTGCCTCTTTGTTTTTCGTTTTAGCGTAGGTGTTCAGACCAAGCATTATTTTTTCCTCCTCATATTAAAAATCGCGTTAATCTATATCAAATATATTTTTCTTTCCACCGCTAATTTCTGCATTCATCTTCTTGTTTATTTTCGATACCTCAGAGCAAAACCTTATTCTCTCCTTATGAGGAAGCTGCATAATCTCACATCTCGACCAATGAAAATAGTAAGCCAAAAAAGCTATCTCTTCATATAAAACCTCACTGGGATAACTTTTTAGGCTTCCCCGAAAAAAGGTATTTCCGCCCTGAATTCATGTGAACATTTTGGGCACATCATCTTCATTACAGGTGGCTCAACAGAATTTATTTTCTGATATAAATCTTGCAAATACGCCATATCGCACGTAAAAAGACTTTCAATTACATGAGCATCTATTTTCTTGAGCTTTCCTAGCTTTACAACAACTCTCTCTAAAAGTAAAATACTTAAATATCCGGGATTCATCTTAACTCTAGGGTCATTTAAAGGTACAATCTCATCTGCTGCATTTGCAAGTCTCATAACTCCTTTTTTGTGTACCTCACCGTTTTTATCTACGTATCCTCTGGGCAACTCAAATTCAAATTCAGTCTCGAAACTGTTAGACATCTAACAACCACTCTTTCTTAAAATTTATATTCTTCTCCCCGCCCAATACTAAACGAGGAGAAGTAAGTTATAAATGCGCAACACTTAAAGTTTAAGCAGTAGCAACTGAAACATCCCTCTTTATTCCTTCATGAGCTAAAGTCAAGGATTCTATAAGTATAGAAGAGTCTTCAGCATTTAAGTCACTGGACTTATATGAAGTAGGCCATGCGTTTATAACGCTCCAGCTTGCTGTTGCTTCTCCGGCATTGTTGTAAATAGTTATAACCGCATTTACAGGCGTAAAATTGTTTCCTTCCAAAAAGTCATTAAAGAAATTATATAAAACCGGATTAGAATATAAACCCTTTTCTAGAGTTATCTCATCGTAAGAGACGAGTCCAGGAAGCTTTCTTTTTGTTAAGTGCCCGAATCCACCTTCACGATATTCGCTGGAGTCAACGGTTGAAGAAAATCCAGTAACGCTCTTAAAAGAAGTTGTACCTAAACCTTCAAAGTTTGCAGTAAATCTAAATCCTCTCATAGGTGAGGAAAGTCCATTTGTAATTGAAGCTCTAGTCGAAAGAACTTCTGTACCTAGTTCTTGAATTCCTGAAGTTGCTAATCCATCTGGCATTTTAAATCATTCTCCTTCCTTAACTATTAAACTTAATTATTCTCCTGTTTTTTGCGTAATTCTAAAGATTACAAATTCTGCTGGCTTCACAGGCGCTACCCCTATGACGCAAATTAATCGACCATTATCAATATCGTCTTTAGTCATGCTGTTGGGACCAATATCAACGAAAAACGCATCTGCTGGCGATGCACCTACTAAAGCGCCAGTCCTCCAAACGCCTTCAAGGAACAGTTCAATAGTCCTTCTAACTCTTGACCACAAGGTAGCATCATTAGGTTCAAATACTACCCAGTTGGTGTTCGCTTTGATAGATTCCTCCAGATATATGAACAGACGTCTAACGTTTACATATTTCCACAAAGCTTTTGAAGAGGCAGTCCTTGCACCCCAAACTCTTATTCCTGCTCCAGGGAATTTCCTAATAAGATTTACTCCCTTTGGATTTAATAAATCCTGCTCGGCAACATTGTAATTTACAAAAAGTCCACTACAATTCGCAACTACTTCATTCGCAGGAGCTTTATGAACTCCTCTATCTCCGTCACTGCGGGCATATATTCCCATAACAGATCCTGAAGGAGGAATAAAAGTATCTTTTTTATCCAGTGGATCAAATACCTGTAACCAAGGATGATACATTGCACAGTAGTCACTATCCACTATGTCTCTGTGCTGAAGTACGTCTGCAACAGTTTTAGAAGTCATTGGCATATCGAGTACCGCAAATCTGCTCGACAGCTTTTCGCAATGCGCTACAAGTGAGAGCTGAACATTAGGACTTACTATTCCTGGTACCGCCATTATACTTACGTCGGTGTTATCTAAAAAAGCTTGAATTCCTGTACGTGAACCCGGGCCCTCGTCTTTTCCGATAAAATCAGCATCTGTTAAGCTTGCAGCAGTTCCATTGAGTCCACCGCTAAGACTTACTTTAACCTCGCTACCCTCAATACCAAAAATTTGCTTTACAGCATCAATCGGTACTACTGCACCCTCTATAGGTTTAGCTTTTAGAGTTACAAGCTCTGACTTAGTCATGGCTTTTTCAATAAAGAGCGGCGAAGAAACGTTAAAAGAAACGCCAGAATACTTCTCAATAATCTCGCCATATTCAATAACTACATCCATCTCACAAGTACTTATTGTTATTTTTGGCAATAAAGATTTGTCAACGACAGTACCTTCGAAAGGTTCTTCAAAGGTTATAGCATCTCCAGCTACTGATTTAATTATTCCATATTGAGGCTCATCGTCGCCTTCAACGGCCACAACGTCTCCAACATCGAATCCGGCGGAATTTTTAAGGCGGTACTTGCCTTTGCCTAAATTTTCAAGAATTTGACTTTTACTCGTGCTTGCAGGTTCAAAGGTGATTATTATTGAGTTACCCCAGGCTCCTGCGTTTTTAGCAGTAATTTCAAGAGTATTTTCCTTGCCTTCACTGCACACAGCCTTTGCTACTGCTGCATCTGGTGGAGCAACGCGCATAACAAATGCTCTCGAACCACCATTTATAAAGAAATGATTTACTGCATGAGCTAAGAATCTGTAATCACCAAATTCATTTTCGTGTAAGTATCCGCCGAACTTACGAGTAAAATCTGCCGGACCAGTAACGAGAATCGGTGCTCCAATCGAAGGCCCTTTTTCTGCCACTCCAATAAATCCTGCAGTGCTTGTCCCAACGCCTTGCATCGGGGTTGGGCCACTGTCAAATTCCTCAACATAGACCCCAGGAGATAAATATTCTGCCATAATCATCTCGGTTCATTACTACTTAAATAGCAAGAACCTTTCAACTCCTTTCTAACAACCAATATATTAGAAATCAATTTATTTAACATGTAAAATAAGGAAATGAGCCTCAATTTACCGTTAATCTGTTTTTTTAATTAGTTTATTTATAAGCTCACGCAGTTGCGCCTTATTTAAACGGTTTAAATTAATGCTTTTAAGCTTTTCTCCTGATATTTTAAACGCATGCTTTAAAAGTTCTTCTGCACGTTTCCTAAGAATTATAATATCATCTAGATTGGAGAAAGTTGCTATCCTTTGGCTGCGAACAACTGCTTCGTCGGATTCAATGATTTTTTTAAGTGTACCTTTATTTATTTTTCTAACGAATTTGCGTATTTCTTTAATTAGTGCTAGATTATCCTCTTTCTTTTCTTCTTGTATATTTCTGAGTACTTCTATTTCTTCACTAATATGTTGTCTTCCCTTAAGAGGTATATTGCTTCTTAACTCCTGAAGCTCCTTTATTTTTTCGGATTCTCTTTTATCCTCATATAGAAGTTTATCCTCTTTGTCGACTATTCCATCACCGTCATTTTCAAGCTTTTCGATTCTCCTTGTTTCTTCATCGTACTTGAAACTCAATTTACTTGCCTTGAAGTTTTTTTTGCTTCCCTTCATTTCGCCTCCAAAATAAGTAGAGGGCGAATCAAATTTTCGAGTTGGAATGCGGTATTCTTTTTTAACCCTTTCGGGAATAAGAGAAAACACAATATCAGTATTTTTCTTATACTTTTTGTACCCAACAGATACGGTTCCAAACTGTGTTTCAAAGTATCCTAAATTGTCTGGTGTTTCTTTAATTTGCTTCATTCCTGGAGGTATGACTTTAGTAGCCTTGATATTTTTCTTTAAAAACTCAATTTTGGATTTACTTTCAGTTTGTTTATTTTCTTTTTCTTGGGATTTATTCCACCATAAATTTTTAGAAATATTTTTAGTTATATAAGCATCTAAAGTATTTTCGTTGCCATTTTTTTTGAATTTAGATTTTTTGTTTTTGTAAATTTCTCCCCCCAACTTTAGCTCCCCTTTAATTAACTTAAACTCAGTTCGTCACATTTCGACCCCACTCCTTTTACAATCATAGACTATTTAAAATTTAAATCCTGTGATTTTTTATTTATAAAAAATCCATAAAGGTAAATTACCATACAAATTTTTAACTATAATAATTCTTTTGTTGTAATTTCACCACATGCCGTTATTATATCACGCAAGACTAAATTTCGCCATTAATTTTCTACTAAATAATTATTTTACTACTATTATTTGTATAAAAATTCAATGTAAATTCTCAAACTTAATAGTTTTAGTAACTAGTATGTAGGATTAACTCCTCTAAGCAGTCCAAAACTTATAGAAAGTGCGTAATCTACTTTATTCATAGCTAATTTATCCGCAGACCCACGCTTTTCTTTAAGACGTTGTTTATCGAGAGTACGTATCTGCTCTAAAAGTACAACAGAATTTTTAGAAAGTCCTGAAGAGCCCGAAGCCAAACAAATATGTGTGGGAAGCTCCGATTTCGTCTCTTGGCTCGTTATTGCAGCTGCAATTACAGTTGGACTATATTTATTCCCAACATCATTTTGAACTATTAAAACCGGTCTTATTCCACCTTGCTCCGAACCTACCACGGGACTTAAATCAGCGTAAAAAATATCTCCTCTTTTAATATCCATAAAAATAAAGCCTCCTTATTAATTTAAAAGATATGATTATTTTTAGCTTTAAGGAGTAGTTTTAATCATTAAACTTAAAAAAGGCTTTAAATTTTAATATTTTAAATTAGTACAA
Source organism: uncultured Clostridia bacterium (assembly GCA_946566955.1). Taxonomy (GTDB): domain Bacteria; phylum Bacillota; class Clostridia; order Oscillospirales; family Acutalibacteraceae; genus UMGS1491. The sequence goes on along the minus strand of CAMNXD010000003.1, from coordinate 39,196 downwards.
ATATTCTTTTTGAATAGAAACGCTTTTAAAATTTTTCACACTCTAACGTGCCTATTTAAATTGAAGTTGAATTTTTGATGAGTTTGTCTTGACTGCTATTGTGCTAACACTATTTAAAAATAAAAAATTTCAATCTCTGCCTTTAATTTACAAATAATATAAAATATTTTATAATTAAATTGGTAAATCAAATTATATTTAGGAGGAATAAGATATGTATTCAGTTACTAAAAGAATTAGCATGATTAAACAGCCTCGTGGAGGTTACATAAATAAAAAAGAACTTAATATTATTCAACTTGAAGATGACATAGTATTAAATGAAAATGAAAATATACAAGCAAGTTTAATTGGACTTGCAGTTGATTATATGACTCGTTTTGCAATGAGCACCACAAAAGAAAAAGCTTTTTCAATTTCCTTAAAAGGTGCTATGGCCTTAGACTTATTTACACTAGATAAAAAGCAATCTGCAACGAAAAATGCAGCAAAACTATTATCAAATATTAAAGGACTTGATAAAGAATCAATTATCAATGCTTGTAAATTGGTAGGGTATGATGTTTGTTTTAGAGCTGGAATAATAGGATATAAACCAGTGGAAGAAATCAATCCAGATGCAGATACAATAGAAAATATTTTAACTATGATTAATCGTAGTATTTCTTTTTGGAAAGAATATGGTCCTATAACCAAAGATGGATTTACCTTTGAAGGCGGTTATACTGATATAATATCAACAGGAGACGGCGATTATTTAACAAAAGATACGCTCTGGGATTTTAAAGTATCAAAAGACGAACCAAAACCTAAATATACATTGCAGCTACTAGTTTATTACATTATGGGTGTTCATTCAGTTTATAAAGAATTTAATAGCATAAAAAAACTTGGAATATATAATCCTCGTCTTAATAAAGTGTATACATTAAACATTGACTCAATCTCAGCGGAAATTATAGAAACAGTATCAAAAGACGTTATAGGCTATTAGCTTAAATCTTAATTTTAATTTAAATTTTAAAGGTTTATTAGTATATATTACTAAAATTGGATATACAAAAAGGACAAGCGAATCATTGCTTGCCCTTTACTACTTTTAATTTAAAAATCTGCACTAAAAATTTCATATTTATGATCTTTAAATTCTTTGTAGGCTATATTTACCGGCTTTTCAGTCACTATTTTACCGCTTGTAATAATTTCATCTGTAATCTCCCTTGCTCTCTTTGCTACGGCTACTACCAAAGGATAATTACTGATTTTTCCATTAATCATATCATCAACAGAAATTTTACGCATTTTTCAATACCTCCTCTATTTTGTATCCTATATGCTTAAATTTCATGGATTCAGCATCAATAATTTTCAAAATATTACTTGCGCACTCATCCATAATATCATTTATTACCATATAATCATACATCTTTGCATACCTAAACTCATGCTTAGAAGCTTCTAGCCTTTCAATAACAGCCTCTGGAGAATCTAGACCGCGCGCCCTTAAACGTTCTTCTAGTACTTTAACAGAAGGGGGAATGATGAATATTCCAATGGCCTCAGGACACTTTTTAAGAATTTGTTCACCGCCTTGGACTTCTATTTCTAAAATTATATTATTGCCTTGACTAAGTTCCTGCTGAACTTGCTTTCGGGGGGTACCATAATAGTTTCCGCAGTACTCTGCATATTCAAACATTTCGCCGCGCTCAACTGCCTTTAAAAACTCTTCTTTAGTTAAAAACCAATATTCAGTTCCGTTTGTTTCCCCCTTACGAGGGCCACGAGTAGTATAAGACCGGGAAAGCTTTAAATTTTTTCTTCTACCTATAACCCTATGTAAGATTGTTCCTTTCCCCACGCCCGATGGACCCGATAATACTATTAATAAGCCTTGCCTTGAATGTTCCATAAACCTGACACTTCTCCTTAAAATACAAATACTTTTACTCAGCTTTAAAAATTAATCTAAGTTATCTGAAACTTCTTTTTTTACCCTGACCTCAATAGCTTCCGGATTCAAAGCTGAAAGCACAACATGTCCACTATCCATCAAAAAAACTGACTGCGTCTTTCTACCACAAGTTGCGTCAATTAATATTCCTTTTTCTTTTGCAATATGGATAAGCCTCTTTATTGGAGAGGAATCAATGCATAGCACGCTTATTATTCTATCTAAAGACACAAAATTCCCAAATCCGATGTTAAATAGTTTCAAAGCTTGACTCCTTCGTGATACTATTAAGTTTTTTGATTTGTCTGTTTAACTCTTTTCTAGGTAATATTTACTCTTTAATTTCAGATGAAGATATGGCGGAAAGCTGAGTGTTACTCAACTTCCCCACAATAGAGTTAAATTTTCGAAGAGCAGCTGCAAGTCTTTTATCGTCTTTGCTTGACCAGCGTATTAAATGTTCCAATTAACTCCACCACCTGTAGAAAAACCATTTGAGTATTCTATATAATCTTTACCCTCAGAATTTATTATTCTTAAACCCCTTTTTTCTATCCTTTTATAAAGTGCAATTGCAAAAAATACTTCTAAATCTTTAATCCTTAGAAACGTGTTATATTGGGCGTATAACTTTGACGTTTCAGAACTAATAAACGATTGTAGTTTCATTTCAAATTTTTCTTTATAAAAGTTACTTGAAAAAACAAAACTGATATTTTTAAATTTAGCTATATAAGGGGATTGAGTTAAATCATAGAATACTTTCATTTAATTAACCTCCGACAAAATAAATTCCACATTAAAACAATTGAACCCTGCCCGTGTGGCTAAATAGCCCTCACATCACAGAGCGAATTTTTAATCCTTTTTGGAGGCGCCACCCAGATTCGAACTGGGGAATAGAGGTTTTGCAGACCTCTGCCTTACCACTTGGCTATAGCGCCTTAAAATGAAACTGGAGCGGATGACGGGGCTCGAACCCGCTACCTCCACCTTGGCAAGGTGGCGCTCTACCAGATGAGCTACATCCGCACTATGGTGCCTCCGGATGGAATCGAACCATCGACACAAGGATTTTCAGTCCTTTGCTCTACCAACTGAGCTACAGAGGCATCAACACTACCTTATTTTTTAAATTCCTATTTTCTAAATTTATATTAATAAAAAAATAAATTTATTCCAAAATTTGATTTTTGAATACTGGCGACCCGGAACGGGCTCGAACCGTCGACCTCTAGCGTGACAGGCTAGCGTTCTAACCAACTGAACTACCGGGCCAAAAATTTCAAACTGGTGGGAGCAACAGGACTCGAACCTGTGACCCCTTGCTTGTAAGGCAAGTGCTCTAACCAACTGAGCTATGCTCCCGAGAAATCTTTATCAAAAAATTTAATTCGCATTCTATTTTCGTCAATCTCTCACCAGTGTTTAGATAATAACATTGAGTGAATTCAATGTCAAGTATTTATCATAAATTTTTATAAAATTACCTCTATAATTAATCCGGGATTTATAAACAAGTTTTTGTTAAATTTGCCATATGAGAGCTCGATATTACTTTTTATGGTTCTTTATATGATCTATCATAAGTTTTTGTCTTATATCCGAACCTAAAAATTCCAAGCGAATATTATTTCCCATTAATCTTGAAACTATACGAGAGCTATAATTTTTTTCTAGTTCTTTCATCGAAAGATTAGTATTTATTATTGTTGGTTTATTTGTCATAATGCGTGAATTTATAATTCCATAGATTGCAGAGCAAGAAAATGCCGTGGAAAATTCAGTTCCTAAATCATCTATAATTAAAAGATCACACTCTATAAAATGATGTTCTTCACACGTTTCTGTGTTTCCCGGTCTAAATCTTTCTTTTTCCATTGCTGAAATGATGTTTTGAATAGAACTATAAATAACGCTATAACCTTTAGCTATGACTTCACTTGCAATTGCAAGCGAAAGATGAGTTTTGCCTAAACCGGTATTTCCCGTCATTAGTAAACCAGGAGAGCTTTTACTGAACTCCTTAGAATAATTCTTACAAAATTCTAAAATTTGCTCCATTCGATCTCTAGGAGACTGGTCAGCAGAAGATAAGCAATATTGAGAATAATAGTTAAGTGAAAAATTCTCAAAGCACGATTTCCCTATAGGCGACATTTCATTAAGCTTTTTATAAGTTTCACTTTTAAGAAAATTTTTCATGCATTCACACATTTTGCCATCTTTAAAACCTTCATCCTTGCAAATCTTACAGCTATATTTAATTTCTAAAAAATCTTTTGGCAAATTTGCGCTTGCTAACAAAGAATCTAATTCGTTTCTTAAATCTTTACTTTTTTTCTTAAGGTACAAAAGTGTTTTTTTAACGTCTCCACCTCTTATCACTACTTTAGCAGCTTCGATAGAAATCGAAGCTAAACTCGTTTCTATTTCTCTCGCCCTTGGAAAACGAATATAAAAAATTTTTTTCTTTTTTTCTAATTCTTCAATTGCTTTTATCCTTATATTATAAAGCTTCTTTTCTACTTTGTCATATACTTCTCGACTATAACTCATACGTTTCCCACCATAGTAAATTTATTTATTGCTAAAAATACTATATTTTTCATACTCTTCAATGTCATACGAGACTTCCATAGCTTTAACGTCAGGTTTTTGACGTCTATAAGACTCCTGAAAACTCTTAGCTTGATGCACTGTATGTATTTTTTGTGCATACCATTTTTTTAAAATCCCATCTATATACCTAATTGCGTATTTCCCTTTTACGTCTACACAAATCTCGTAAGCATATTTTATAAGTTCATCGTTTAGTTTCCAATCGTCATACCACTTAGTTATTATTTTCTCTTCATAAGATGTGTAAGAGCGACTATCTAGTCCTACAAGCATTTGAAAACGTCTCCAGAGAAAAGAAGTATGATTCAAACTTTTAATTTTGGTTTCCGCTTTGTCAACACTATCTATGCCTGCAGTTGCCCAGCCCATTCCAACTTGCTCTATGTACCTTAAATTAAATTTTCCTATACTCGTGGAATACTGAATTAACATTAAAATCACATCTACTGGAAGCCCTTCATTATCGTGAAGCATAATTAAAACTGCGCTGTCAACTTTTGAAATGGGACGCCCAAGCATAATTTCCGCTTCGCGCATAAGTAAGCTTATTTCTTTAGATTCTTTGATTCTAGAAGATACGTATAAATCATCGGGTCGGCGATATCTAACACTGCTTCCTTTTGGAAATTCAGCAGAAATAACATTTTCAGATTCTAAAAAATCAGATTTTACCTCGCTTTCCTTTAAGTTTTGAGAAACTTCAATTGAAAAAATCCCTTTTTTATGCCAGTATGAAAAACTTTTACTAAAGTCTTCAAGAGTAAGATTTAAATCTATGCAAGCCTTTTGAGCATCAATTTTTCTTTCAGAATGTCGAAGTACCCACAAGAGTACACGCAGCTGATTTATATCAGCAGTACTTATATATTTATCTACCACACTACAAGGGATTGCAAACGTACAGCTCCAATCGCCTAGATTTAATTTATACTCCAACTCTTTTCCTCCCCAAAAGCACTTTAAATTTAATCTATTTCATTTCTTTAAAATATATATCATACCATACAATAAATATATATATCGTCCATATCTTGCGGCTATTGTCGCATTTTCCTAAATAATGATTTTCTAAAAGCGCAATTAATTCCTCGCAGTTAAAAAACTCCTCGGCAGTTTCAGATAGAAACGCCTTTTTTACGATATTATAGTATTTTTCATCTTTAAGCCACACTCTCGTAGGAACAGGGAATCCCAGCTTTCTTTTCTGAGCCGATTCATTTGGAAGTCTTCTTTTCGCCGCTTGACGAAGTGCATATTTAGTGTTTTCTTTGTTAACTCTTAAATCTGTCGGTAGCTTAGAAGCAACTGCAAAAACCTCTTTATCTAAAAATGGCACTCTAAGTTCCAGAGAATTTGCCATGCTCATTCTATCCGCTTTTAAAAGTATATCTCCTACCATCCACATATTTATATCAATGCATTGCATTTTAGTGATTTCATCGTATGAAGAAAATCTTTCGTATAAACTCCTGCATACCTCATGAGGACTACTAGCTATACTAGAATCTTTAAGCAGCTTTTGCTTGTCCTCTTTAGAAAACATAAATGCATTACCTATGTATTTACCTTCAGCATCATGCTCTCCACGTATAATAAAGCTTTTGCCTTTAAAATGAAAAGGAACTTTTTTCATAAGGGATGCTAAGAATTTACGTACACCTAAGGGAAGCAATCGTTTATAAAGCTTAAAAGAATTAGGCTCATTATAAATATTATAGCCTCCAAAAAGCTCGTCTGCTCCTTCCCCAGAAAGCACAACTTTAACATGCTCGCTTGCAAGCTTTGAAACAAAATAAAGAGCAATACACGAAGGATCCGCTAAAGGTTGATCCATATAATACTGAACTTTCTTTATAGCTGACCAAAATTCTTCAGAAGATATAACTTTATGATAATGGTTTATATTTATTTTTTTGGAGAGATTTTGTGCCCAACTGATTTCATTATATTTTTCTCCGAAATCGAATCCAACTGTAAAAGCTTTCTGACCTTCAAAATATGAAGAAACATAACTTGAATCCACACCGCTTGAGAGAAAGCAGCCCACTTCAACGTCGCTGATTCTATGAACTTCAACCGATTCACTAAAAACTTTTTCGATTTCATCTTCTGCCTTTTGAGCATTCATATTTTCCTCAATATTGAAAGAAGCCTCGAAATAACGTTTAATATTTATATTTCCGTCAGCATAAGTAAGCGTGTGACCTGGCATTAAGCAGTATATACCCTTGAAAAAGGTTTCGGGAGGTACAGCATACTGAAAAGAAAGATAATTATCTAAAGCTTTAAAATTTAGTTCTCGCTTTAAACTTGGAAATACAAGTAAGCTTTTTATTTCAGAACCATACAAAAAATTTTCTCCAGTTTTTGCCCAATGAAGAGGTTTTATTCCAAAAGGATCCCTAGCTAAAAAAAGAGATTTATTTTTTCTATCCCAAATGGCAAACGCAAACATCCCTCTAAGCCTTTTAACAACTTCTTCGCCCCACTCTTCATATCCATGAATTAAAACTTCAGAATCTGTTTTAGTGTAAAACGTATGGCCGCAATTAACTAGTTCTTCTCTTAGCAAACGATAATTATAAATTTCACCGTTAAAAGTTAAAACTAAAGTGTTAGACTCATTGTAAATAGGCTGCTCGCCGCCCTCAACGTCTATTATACTTAATCTTCTAAATCCCATGGAAATATCCTTATCTATAAAAAATCCAGAATCGTCGGGCCCTCTATAAGTAATTATTTCGGCCATGGTTTCAATCACTTTTGACTTTTCAATTACTTCACCAGTAAATCCAACAATTCCGCACATTTAATCTTCCTCCATAAAACTCTTATTTTGTTTTTATTATTATACCATAAGAATCCACATCTTACAATTATTATCGTTAAAATTAATTATTTTATTGACAAATAACTTTGCAATATGTATAATATAAATATTAATCTCAGAAAGAGGCGATAATTTGATAGCTTCAAGAAACTTTTATAATTCTTAAGTATCTAACTGCCACTTATAACTTAGATAAATAAGTCTAATCTTAACTTGAAGGAGGAAATACCATGGACATCATAAAATTAAATAAAGATTTTTTAATTAAAAATACCCACTCCTTTTCGGAGATTACTAGACAGCTTAAACTCAGTATTAAAAGTAGAGTAGGTACAAATAGAAAGTACTACAGAGATATAAATAATAAAAAAGATAAAAGCATAAAAACTTATAATGAATTTCTTAAAAAATTAGTGGAAAATATAAACCAAGCTGCTGTAACGTACTATAATCACTTGAAGAATATAAATAACATTGCTCAGATAATACATCAAATAAAAAAAGAAAACCTTCCAGACCTTCAACAGTTTACTAAAAAAATAGAACTGTATGGAAAGGAAGCATGCGAAGAATGGAATAAACCCTTTAAAAAAGTTCTTAATGAAATAAAAGAAATTAAAGATCCACAACAAACTGCAAATAATTTAAATAATTGGGAATCCACGAGCACGGCAACTCGAGACAAAATTGAAGAAAACATAACTAAAAAAATTGAAGCTGACTATAATAGCATTTATAATAAAGTTAAAAAACTTATAGATGCTCAAATGGACATTTATATTAAACATTTGTCAGAATTTGTAGACTATGTTATTAATAACCAAAACGACTTTGGCTTTAAGTTTCTCGAATATAAAGACTCAATTCTATTATTTTGCGAAAAAGTAAAAAATATAGCTGGAAATAAAAGAATATCTCTTACGCAAAATGATATATCCCAATTTCAAAACGACGGCTGGCCTGGGTTCAATCATTTACCCTCATTTAATCTCACATCTGAACAGAGCAATTCTGATATTAGTAAATGGGCACATTATATCGATTTCATTTTACCTACTCAAACAGTTAATGTTAATACTAGTATCCGCATTATAAACTTTATCTCAGAACTTAATAACATAAGCTCGACAAGTATAAAGTCAAGTGTTGACTTATATAGTAACCCATTTAACAGAAAATCAGAATTGGGCAAGAAATTACAAGATATAATATCACCGAAGATATCAGGTAATGCAGAAGACTATATTCCTATATGTAACCTCCATAAAAATTATCACATAAAAGAAAACGATTATCAAATTCTTGAAGAGACAATTAAAGACTTCCTCGCTATAAGAGATTCTATATCAAAGGGGAAAAAACCTTCTGTGAGTTTAGATAAGAAACAAATAGAAGCCGCAAATGTAATTATAGAACCTCTTTACGATAAAAAATACGATCCATTTTTAAAAGCAATATATAAAACTGGAGATGTCATTGCAAAGCTTATTATTATATTTCATGAGAATATGGATAATCCCGAAAAAGCAGCAAATAAAATGCTAGAAGCATTCGAAAAAAAGCATCCAGATAAAAATTATACAAAATATAAAGATGCAATACCTCAAATTATAGAAAATATCATAAAAATCAAACGTCCGCTTTCTGGAACAAGTAATATTAAAAATAGTAATAAACTTAAATCAATTGAAGAAAAATTCGAAAATCAAGCTTCCGTTCTATTCCAATTTAGTGCACTTCTGCAGTCGATTAAAAACAACGACGAAAGCAACATTGATAAAACGGCGCTAAGTTTAGATTGGAACACGCTACAAAAACTTCTATCTAAAGGTAATTGGGAAACTAAACCAAGAGGTCCTTCTCTCGTACTTGATGCAGATCAAAACACTAAAATCTTAAACGCTTTAGATGCTTTTGAGGAACTAGGTCTAAACAAAAATTTAAACGATGAAAAGATCGAAACTATTCGTAAAAAGATTTTTTCTGAAATTTATGAAGAAATAGATAAAGAAGTTAAACAAGAAAACGACGAAACGAAAAAGAAAGCTAGAGAAGAAGAGAAAGCTCAAAAAGAAGCTAAAAAGGAAGAAGAAAAAGCAGCTAAAAAGAGGGCTGAAGGAGAAAAAGTCAGACAGAAAGCCGAAAAGGAAGCGAAAAAAGCAGAAAAAAAAGAAGCCAAAAGGAAGGCTAGAGAAGAAAAAAAATTAGCCAAAAAGAAAAAATAAATCTAAATTTATAAAAATTCAAGGAGGAAATGTTCCTCCTTATTTATATATATCAGTTTAAAGAATTAATTGACAAAAGAATCTTTTAAAATCTTAATCGATTTCTTTTCTAATCTAGAAACGTAAGACCTGGAAATTTTAAGTTTTTCTGCAACCTCACGCTGCGGTAAACATTTGCCGCCACCCAAGCCATATCTTAAACATATAATAGTTCTTTCTCGAGGTCCTAAAAGCTTTAAGATATTTTTTTTTAGTTTTTGAATGTCCATCTTGACGTCAATTTTATCCGCTATGGATTCGTCACAAGCAATAGTATCCATAAGAGTTAAAATATTCCCATTTTTATCTGTTTCTATGGGTTCATCAATGGAAATGTCCAAAGCTGATTTATTAATATTTCGAAAGTGCATTAAAATCTCATTTTCAATGCAGCGAGCAGAATAGCTCGAAAGTCTTACGCCTTTGTCGGGGTTAAAAGTGTTTACAGCTTTAATAAGGCCAATGGTTCCTATTGAAATTAAATCATCCATTTCACTTCCTCTTAGATGATATTTCTTTGAAATGTGAGCAACGAGCCTTAAGTTATGCTTTATTAACTTGTTTTTAGCAACTTTATCCCCATGGCGAAGTAAAGTTATGTATTTAAGCTCTTCTTTTTTAGAAAGCGGCTTGGGGAAAGAATTTTTTGAAACAACATGCAGTATTATAAACGGTAAACTAAGAATAGACTCGAAAAAACTGAAAAAATACATTTAATCACCCAACTTAATTTAGGTTTCCGTGTTTGACCTTAATTAAAATATGTAAATTCAGGCCACTTTGTGCATGTACTTACTTAAATCAATTGATTATTGAGTTAAAAAATGGTATCCTAGATTTATTCATTTTAAAATTTTTTTAGTGTAGGTAAAATTATGGACGTAAAAGAAAAAATCTTAGTAGTTATAGACCTCCTTTCCAAAAATTATCCTGAGGCCAAGTGTGCACTTATATATAATTCACCTTTACAACTTTTAATCTGTGCCCGGCTTTCTGCTCAATGTACTGATAAAAGAGTAAATTTAGTAACTCCAGCTTTATTTTCAAGATTCCAAACTATCGAAGACTTCGCTCTTGCGGATGTTGATGAAGTTGCTAATTACATAAAACCCTGTGGACTTTATAAAGTAAAATCGCAAAGTATAGTTCAAATGTGCAGAAGAATAATAGAAAGTTTTAATGGAAGAATTCCAAAGGACATAAAAAATTTAAGTTCTTTACCTGGTATTGGAAGAAAAACGGCGAATTTAGTCCTCGGAGAAATTTACGGAAAACCAGGAATCATAGTGGACACTCACTTTGCACGAGTTACAAAACGGCTTGGCTTTCACAAACTAAAAGATCCCGCAAAAATTGAGTATCTTATGAAAGAAATAGTTCCCGAAGACGAGTCTATAGCATTTTGCCATAGAGTAGTTTTGCACGGAAGAGAAATATGCAGAGCAAGAAGACCATTATGCCAATATTGCACGCTAAAAAAAGTATGCAATTACTATAATGGCCTATAAAGCCCAGAAACCCAAGAAGTTATAAATTTTTTGTTATTTTCAGAAAGGAGTAATTATAAATATGTCTGAAGAATTTTATATAAAACTATCTGACGTTATGAAAGAGATGTCCTTCGACATAGCACTAATGCCTAAAAACCCTAATGATGTAAAAATAAAGTCTAGAAATATTAATCGTATGGGACTTGAATTAATTGGTTCTTTAGAGCATTTCGATAATACTCGTATAATAATTATGGGAGAAAGCGAAAATCATTTCCTTTCCACCTTGACATCAGAAGAAATTTATAAATCTGTTGAAGCAGTTCTCTCTTTAAGCCCCCCTGTTTTAATTATAACGCACAGCATTAAGCCTCGCAAAGAAATTATAGCCGTGGCCGAAAAATATAATATACCTATAATCCTCTCAAAGGATACGTCATCAGAAGTTACAAATGAACTTACTCCATTTTTAAATCTCCATCTCGCACCAAGAATTACCCGCTCCGGCGGACTTATGAACATACATGGCGAAGGTATACTTTTAGTTGGAGAAAGTGGAGTTGGTAAAAGCGAAACTGCTATAGAGCTTCTAAAAAGAGGTCATAAACTCGTTTCGGACGATCTTGTTGAAATAAGAAAAATACCTAAAAACACTTTAGTCGGTTCGGCGCCAGAAAACGTACGACATTTTATAGAAGTTCGTGGCATAGGAATAATAAATGCAAGAAGAATATTTGGAATAGGAGCCGTTAAATTAACAGAAACTATAGACATGGTAGTAAATTTAGGAGTTTGGCAAGCTAATAAAGAATACGATAGAATGGGCGCAGAATGCGTGTATACAGAAATTCTAGGAGTTAAAGTTCCTTATATTGATATACCTGTGCGTCCGGGAAGAAATTTAGCTATTATTATAGAAGTTGCCGCTATGAATAACCGTCAACGAAAAATGGGATATAGTGCCGCAAGAGAACTCTTTATAAATTTGGGTATGCCCTCTCCTAATTCAGAAAACGAAAAAATAGAAAAATGTATCTGGGATATTTAAAATAATATTTAGATTAAAGAAAGGTAGGAAAAATAGTGGCATCTGCCGCTTATAAATAAATGAAAATTATAGCTGATACTCACTGCCACACAGTAGCGTCTTCCCACGCCTATAGTACAGTAATGGAAAACATTCTCGAGGCTAAGTCTAAAGGACTTTATGCAATTGCAATTACCGATCATGCCCGCACAATGCCAAGCCCTCCTGGAACATGGTACTTTGAAAATTTAAGAATAATTCCCCACGAAGTTTATGGAGTAAAAGTATTAAGAGGCGTGGAAGCAAACGTTCTTAATTCCAAAGGTGATATCGATCTTCCAGACTTAAACGAGAAGTTTAATTTCGATTGGGTAATTGCTTCCATCCACGATGTAGCCTTTAATGAAATAAGTAGCTTTAGTTCTTGCACTGAAGCATGGATAAATATAGCTAAAAATCCCGTTGTCAACGTGATTGGTCATAGTGGACTCCCTCAGTTTACTTATGACTATGAAAACGTAATACCAGAATTTGCAAAAAACCACAAACTTGTTGAAATCAACAATAGCTCTTTTAGTATAAGAAAGGGTTCAAATGAAAACTGCAAAAAAATAGCTGAAATATGCAAAAAATGCAGGGCTAAAATAATCATAAATTCCGACTCGCATTTTTGTACTCAGGTTGGACGTTTTGAAAAAGCTATAGAGATGCTTAAAGAAATAAACTTTCCAGAAGAATTAATTGTAAATTCTAGCGTAGAAAGGTTCGAAGCATATTTAAAATCACACACCAGTTTTTTCGAATCAAGTTGGAATTAAGTATTAAAAAACTTACTACACTAAAGGAGGCAACTTATTATAGAGCATTTTGCTTATAGTCACATTATAAATATCGCAAAAAACTTAGGATGTAAAGCCGTAGAAAAAGAGATGCTTAAAAATCATACATCGTTTAAAATAGGGGGTCCAGCTGACCTTTTCATCTACGTAAATAATCAAGAAAATTTAGCAGCATTGATTTCTCAAATCGCCTCTAGGGAAATACCATTTTTTATTTTAGGTAATGGTTCTAATCTCTTAGTTTCAGATGACGGATTTAATGGAATAGTCCTTTACCTAAACGAAGATTTCAAAAGTATAAGATTAAAAGAGAATAGTATTATAGAGTGCGGAGCAGGAGCCACACTTGCAAGGGTTTGCGTATTTGCTATGCAAAATAATCTTTCTGGTCTTGAATTTGCGTGGGGTATTCCCGGTTCGTGCGGTGGCGCATTATTTATGAACGCCGGAGCTTATGGCAAGGATATTTCAAACGTTATTCTCGAAGCTTCTCATCTTACGCCGCAGGGAACACTTCAAACTTTAACTAAAGATAATATGATGCTTTCATATAGAAAAAGCCTTTACTCGGAAAACCCATTTATTATAACTTCTTTAAAATTAAAACTTGATCGCTCTCATCACAAGGAAATAAAAAACACCATGCATCAAACTATATTAAAAAGGAAGTCTAAACAACCACTTCAATTTCCAAGTGCAGGAAGCGTATTTAAACGTCCAGGTGGAGGATATTTTGCAGGAGCATTAATAGAAAGTGCAGGGCTAAAAGGTGCAAAAATCGGAGGAGCAATGGTAAGCACCAAGCATTCCGGATTTATAGTTAATACAGGAAACGCTACCGCTCAAGACGTCTCAAAATTAATAAAACTCATAAAAGAAAAAGTTTACCTTGAAAGTGGCATAATTTTAGAGTGTGAAGTAAAAACCTTAGGAAACATAAAAATATAAGAAGTTTGAAGGTGAGAGGATGTCGTTTTCAAGTAAAGTAAAGAGCGAAATAGCTGCTTTAGAAATAAAAAAAACTCAAAATATTTACGCTCAAGCTTATGGAATGCTAATTTTCGGCGCAAAACTTAAGGAAGGATTTCTTACAGTCTCTTATGAAAATGAAAAAGTGGCAGAAAAACTTTATTTACTTTTAAACATCCTTTCTAATTTAGGAAACTTCGAGAAAAATTACTACCTAACTAAAAAAAGTCTTTATAGCATTAAAATTGATTTAAGTAGTAATTTTTGCATAAATCCAGAAATATTAAATAAACCTCGAATTTCAAATATATCAAAAGATTGTATAGCAGATTTTTTAACTGGAGCTTTTCTATCCTGCGGAAGCGTTATGGACCCTGAAACTGACTATCATTTAGAGTTCAACATTCCATTTCCTAATTCCTGTAGTCTTCTCTTAGATACACTTAACCAATTAAAAAATATAAAGCTTCGACCTAAAATTTTAGAAAGAAAATCTGGCTTCTCAATTTACATAAAGGGAAGCGAAAAAATAGAAGATTTTCTAGTACTAATGGGCGCAAAAACTTGCGCAATGGAGTTTATGCAAATTAAAATGTTAAAAGAAGTGCGCAACAATATAAATCGTAATATAAATTTTGAAACTGCAAATTTATCTAAAATAACTTCTTCCTCTTCAAATCATATAAAAGCGATCAAAAAAATAATTGACTCAAACGCATTTTCAAGTCTTTCACCCCTACTTAGAGAAACTGCCAATCTTAGAACTACTCATCCGTATGCTTCTTTAAATGAGCTCTCGCTACTTCATAAGAAAAAAGTTAGTAAATCAGGAGTAAATCATAGATTAAAAAAATTAATCAAACTAGCTCACAAGCTATAATATCAAGTTAAGCAAAGCTTACCCAAGCTTTGCTCTTAATAATTTAAGTAAAGATTTCTCTCGCCTTGAAACTTGGACTTGCGTCATACCCAGTATTTTAGCCGCTTTAGATTGAGTCATACATTTAAAAAATCTTAAATAAATTAAATTTTTGTCGGTTGGCTCAAAACTATTAATAGCTTCTTTAAGAGAAATATTAAGGGATATCTTCTCCTCTTCAAATACGACAGGAACTTCAATATTTTCATGCTCTGATTCCTGCTTCGAGCTATCTAGTGAAACTAGAGGGCGCGCCGAGTCTAAAGCTTCTAATATTTGTTCAGCGTCGATATTTAAAGCGCAAGAGAGTTCTTTTACTGTAGGTTCTCGATGGTAAAAATCCAAAAACTTTTCTTGCTCCTTTTTGACCTTTGCCGCTATCTCTTTAAGCCCTCTACTGACTTTTAAAAAAGCATTGTCTCTAAAAAAAGATTTAATCTCTCCTAAAATTACAGGCACTGCATATGTAGAAAATTTAACTCCTTTATTTTTGTCAAAATTTTTGGCCGCTTTGGCAAGTCCTACACAACCTGATTGAAAAATTTCTTCATAGTCTACTACCCTTTTTCTAAATCTCTGACAACATAAATGGACCAGTCCTAAGTGATTTTCTATATTTATATCATTGATATCAGACTTAAAATTTTCATGATTGACGTTCATTATTTATAGCTCTACGAATTATAAATTTTTGCAAAGTAACAGTTGTACCTTTTCCGGGCTTAGAACTCACTTTTATTTTGTCCATAAAGCTTTGCATGACTGCAAACCCCAAGCCTGAGCGTTCGCTTCCTCCAGTGGTAAAAAGCGGTTCCATTGCTTGCTCTACATCTTCAATTCCACATCCTTTATCTTTTATTTTAATTACTACTTTTCCATTTTCATAAATTTTAGAAGATATGTAAATTTTACCTATTCCCTGCTTATAGCCGTGAACTATACAGTTAGTCACTGCTTCTGAGACGGCAGTTTTTATGTCGGCAAGCTCATCAATTGTAGGATCAAGCTGTGAGACAAATGCTGCTATGGTAGTCCGAGCGAAGCCCTCATTACATGAGCGACTAAAAAAATTTAAGTTCATTTCATTTACTATTTCTTGCATTAATTTTTACGTCCTCCTTTTCAAATATTCCCAGCGCGGAAAGTCCTGAAAGCTTTATCATTCTTTCTAGGTTTTTAGGTACATTTATTACCTTAAGTTTTCCTTTAAAAGAGTTTATTAACTTAAATCTTCCCATTATAAGACCAATTCCTGAGCTATCCATAAAAGGCACTCCGCTAAAATCCAGCTGAAGCAGCTTAGGAGTATTTTTCTCTATATAATAATCAATTGCCTCTCTAGTTTCTTTGGCCGAATGGTGATCTATATCTCCTTCAATAAAGGCCGTTAAAGTACTTCCTTGCACAAGTAGTTTTACTCCCACATATTTCCCTCCTCACTTAATACTTTAAATATATAAAAGTCAAAAACCTTCTCCATTTATTAGGATAAAGGTTTTTAATAGATTATTTTGTAGAATTACGTCATAAATTTTTAATTTCTAAAATACTCTTCTCCAAGTTTTCAACTTTACTTCTAAGTTTGCCCTCCACGTCTTTTGCTCCTTTAATTACATTCTCAGGAGCTTTAGAAATAAAGTTTTTATCTAAAAGTCTCATTTGAGCCTTCTCAAGCTGCTGACGAGAAATTTGAAGTTGCTTTTCAAGTTTTAAAAGTTCAGCGTCTTTATCTATAAGTTCAGCCATAGGAATATATATCTTAGAATACTCATTTATGGAAGTTTTACACTTTAAAATATTAAAAGAGTTTTCAATCTCTACCTCTTTTGCATACGAAAGCTTACAAATTATATCTTTGTTTTGCTTTAAAACGTTTATAAATTTAGATTCCGTTACTTCAATATAAACCGATGTCTTTTTACCTTGAGGTACGTTCATTTCTCTTCGCATATTTCTAATTGTTTTAATGACTGTCATTAAAGTTTCGATTTCTTTCTCGGCTTCTTCATCAATATTACTTTTATCAAAGAGCGGATAACTTGAAACCATTATAGAAGAATTCTCAAAATATCCCCAAATTTTTTCAGTCACGAAGGGCATAAAAGGATGAACGAGCTTCAAAATACTCTTAATAACAAATTCTAAAGTTTTATTATCCTTTGAAAGCTTAGAAAATTCAACGTACCAATCACAAAACTCATCCCAGACAAAGTCATAAAGTTTTTGTGCAGCAAGGCCAAGATCAAGCTTTTCAAGACTTGCAGTCACTTCGCTTATCACCTTGTTTAAGCGGCTCAAAATCCATCTATCTGCTAACGAAATTTTAGAAGAGACTTCAGACGAAGTTTTCTCGGCGTTCTCATTTTTCATCTTTAGAAAACGAGCTGCATTCCAAATCTTGTTGGCGAAATTTCTACTAGCCTCAACTTTTTCCTCAAAGAATTTTAAGTCATTGCCTGGACTGTTGCCAAGAATTAAAGAAAATCTCAGAGCATCGGCGCCATACTTACTTATTATTTCCAAGGGGTCTATACCATTCCCCAGCGACTTAGACATCTTTCTTCCCTGAGAGTCTCTAATAAGTCCATGAATCAGTACGCGACTAAACGGAACTTGATCCGTCATTTCCAAAGAAGAAAATATCATTTTTGCAATCCAGAAGAATATTAAATCATATCCTGTAACTAAAACATCAGCTGGGAAGAAATGATTAAATTCCTCTGTTTTTTCTGGCCAACCGAGAACTGAAAATGGCCAAAGTGCCGCTGAAAACCAAGTATCAAGTGTATCAGATTCTGCTTCTAAATTCCTAGACTCGCACTTTCCGCAGCTTTTAATTTCTTCTTTAGAAACGATAATTTCACCGCAGTCTTTGCAGTACCATACAGGTATTCGATGACCCCACCACAATTGCCGGGAGATACACCAATCTTTGATATTTTCCATCCAATGAAAATAAGTTTTGATAAACCTTTCAGGGATAAATTTTACTTTTCCCTCTTTTACGTTCGCAAGTGAGCGCTTTGCAAGATCTTCCATCTTTACAAACCATTGCTTTGAAATTCTAGGCTCAACAGTTGTGGAGCACCTATAGCACGTCCCTACGCTATGCTTGATATTTTCTATTTTTAAAAGGTGACCCTCTTTTCTCAACTTTTCAGCAACAAGCTTTCGAGCTTCATATCTCTCAAGACCTGAAAATTCAAGCGCTTCACTATTTAAGTACGCTCTTTCATCCATGACGTTTATTATAGGTAGATTATGTCTAAGTCCAACTTCAAAATCGTTGGGATCATGTGCAGGAGTAATTTTTAATACGCCTGTTCCCACAGTAATATCAACATAGCTATCGCCAATTATTGGCACTTTTCGATTAACTATGGGGACTATAGCTTCTTTTCCAATTAAATCTTTATATCTTTCATCTTCCGGGTTAACTGCAAGAGCCACGTCTCCAAATATTGTTTCAGGACGAGTAGTTGCAACTTCAATATAATTTTCTTCCCCTACCACTTTATAACGTATATGCCAAAAACTGCCCTCGCACTCTTCATGCTCAACTTCAGAATCTGATATAGACGTAAGGCATTTAGGACACCAATTTATAACTCTTTCGCCACGGTATATAAGACCTTTTTTGTAAAGCCTTGTAAAAAATTCTTTTACTGCTTTTTTGCAACCGTCATCCATAGTGAAGCGCTCTTTTTTCCAGTCGCAAGAAATACCCAATTTTTTTAGCTGCTTAGTTATATTTCCACCATAAGTTTTTTTCCAGTCCCATGCACGTTTTAAAAATTCATCACGCCCAATGTCTTTTTTGGAAATTCCCTCTTTTCTCATTTGCTCCACGATTTTTGCCTCTGTTGCAATTGAAGCGTGATCTGTTCCAGGTATCCAAACAGCGCAGTATCCTTGCATTCTTTTAAACCTTATTATAATGTCTTGCATGGTTTGATCTAGAGCATGACCCATATGTAGGTTTCCAGTTATATTTGGGGGCGGCATCACAACAGTAAAAGGCTTTTTATTTGAATCACTTTTTGCTTCAAAATATCCACCTTCTTCCCACGCTTTATATATTTCGTCTTCGGCTTCTTGAGGATTATAATTCTTTTCCATACTCATTTAAATATCTACTCCTTTTATGCTTCGCAGTGACTTAAAATTGTATTTTTAAGCTTTTCAAGTCCCTCTCCTGTTTCAGAAGAAAAAACTATGGTTTCTAAGTCTCCATAGCTTCTTAATTCTTTTTTCATCATTTCTTCGCGCTCTGCTCTTGCAAGTTTTCTGAGTTTGTCGCATTTAGATGCTACTATTACAAAAGGATATCCCTTTTGAAACAAAAAATCTATCATTTGCAAATCTAGCGCCGAAGGAGGATGTCTCATATCTATTATCTGGACCACTAAAGCTATACTATTTTTTCTAAGTTCGAAATACCCTTCTAATAAAGTGGCCCATCTTTGCTTTTCAGAAAACGAAACTCTTGCATACCCATAGCCCGGAAGATCTACAAACCTTACTTCCTTTAGATTATAAAGGTTTATATTTATAGTCTTTCCCGGCTTATTGCTAACTCTCGCTAGAGATTTTCTATTTAAAAGTTTATTTATTAACGAAGATTTCCCCACATTAGATTTTCCGGAAAAAACAATCTCTGGAACTTTATCTCTTTCGAGCTGATTTAAACTTCCTACGGATTTAGAAAATTCAGCATTATTAAAATTTATCATTTACTAACAATCCTTGCTTGATATAAGCTTTTTAAATTTCTTACTAGATAAAGCATGTGCAAAAACAGTCTCCAAATTATCTGCCATGATAAAATTTATCGAGTCTTTAACTACTCTATCAACTTTCTTCAAGTCATTTTCATTCCCCGAAGGTATAATAACAGTCTTTATGCCTTCTTTATAAGCAGCCATAGTTTTTTCTTTAAGTCCACCGATAGGTAAAACTCTACCTTTTAAAGTTATTTCACCGGTCATAGCAACATCGGCATATACAGGTGTGCGGCTAAGTGCAGACACCAAAGCGGTAGTCATTGTGACTCCAGCAGAGGGACCGTCTTTAGGGACTGCTCCTTCCGGCGCATGAATATGAATATCGAAAGTTTTATAAAAGCTTTCACTAATTCCGAGTTTTTCTGAATTACTCCTTATATAGCTTACGGCAATTTGAGCTGATTCCTTCATAACGTTTCCTAAAGAGCCCGTAACTTGGACTTTTCCTTTACCTTTCATAAGAGCTACTTCAATAGGCATCGTCTCTCCCCCAACTGACGTCCAGGCAAGACCATTGACTACTCCAACGCGATTTTCAATTTCACGCTTATCTTTTTTATATTTTTCAGGACCTAAAATTAGACCTAGCTTCTTGGAATCAATTGATGATGATTTGGACTTTCCAGCAACAATATCATATGCAGTTTTACGCATCAAAGAAGAAATTCGTCTTTCAAGCTCTCTTACACCAGCTTCTCTAGTATATCCTTCTATAAGTTTCCTTAAAGCTTCATCATTTATAGAGAAGTTTCTTTTTGTAAGTCCATGCCTTTTGCGCTGTTTAGGTATCAAGTGATTTTTAGCTATATTAAATTTTTCTTCATAGCTATAGCTGTAAAGATCAATAATTTCCATACGGTCATAAAGAGGAGCAGGAATCAAATTTTTATCATTAGCCGTTACTATAAACATAACTTTACTAAGGTCGAAAGGCACGTCCACGTATCTGTCATGAAATTCAAAATTTTGTTCTGGATCAAGTACCTCTAAAAGCGCTGCTGCGGGATCTCCTTTATAGTCCTTAGAAAGCTTATCTATTTCATCTAAAAGAATTAAAGGATTATTAGACTTAACTTGATTTATCGCAGAAAGAATTCTTCCTGGCATAGCACCGATATAAGTTTTTCTATGTCCTCGAATCTCACTTTCATCGCCGACTCCTCCTAGAGATATTCTAATATATTTCCTTCCTAAGGCTTTAGCTAAAGATTTAACTATTGAAGTCTTACCCACGCCCGGAGGACCCGATAAACATATAATCTGACCCTTTACTTCAGGAGCTAGCTTTTTTACGGCTAAAAATTCTATTATTCTTTTTTTTACATCTTCTAAGCCAAAATGATCTTTATCTAAAATTTTCTTAGCTTTTTCTATATTAAGTGACTCTTTAGTCGACGTATTCCAAGGAAGTGATAAACAAAAATCTAAATAATTTCTTAGCAAATTTACCTCTGCAGAAACAGATGGCATTTTTGAAAAATTATTGCATTCTTTAAGTAGTTTTTCGTGCACTGCAGGTGGTAATTTAAGAGCGTTCAGCTTTGCTTTATATTCACTCGCTTCGCTCCCGGGATCTGAACCTTCGCCCAGTTCACTGGAAATTGCTTTCATTTGCTCTCTTAAAAAATATTCTTTTTGACTTTTATCTATAGTATTTTTTAGTTTAATACTAAGCTGATTTTGAATTTTTACTATTTCATTTTCACGAGACAAAATTACGGTAACCGCTTGAAGCCTTTTTAAAGGATTGTTTTCCTCTAGTAATGACTGCTTCTCTTCAAATCCTATCGGCATATTAGCTAAAATATAATCCGCAGTTTCTCCAACATCTTCATAAGCCACCAAGTTTATTATCAAATCCGTTGTAACTCTAAGTGATGCTCCCAAATACTCAGCAAAAAGCTCTCGTGCTTTACGTATCATAGCCTCCGAAAGAGCATCCGCATCGCATTTCCTTTCATTTATACTTAAGACCTTTGCTTCTAAAAAATTTTTTTCTTTAATAAACTCAACTGCTTGAGCTCTACATTTGCCTTCAAGTAAAACTCTAATCGTTTCATCATTTTGCTTAAGAACTTGTTTAACCTCCGCTAAAACTCCGAAAGAATATAATTTTTTTTCGTCTACATTATCATCTAGAGCATTTTTTTGAGTTAAGATTAATAATTTTTTATTTAAACTCATGGCTTCTTCGATAGCAGCTATTGAATCTTTTCTCGATATATCAAAATGTAAAACAACGCGAGGAAACATAACAAATTCTCGAAGTGAAAGTACAGGTATTAATATATCTTCTTCTTTAATTAACTCTTCTATTTTTAATCAACTCCGTTCTTTCATGAAGCATCCGTATCCTTCGAAGATTTACTTTTAAGTTTCTCAGGATTGATTGAAATAATAACCGGATTCCTCATTTCATTATAAAGATATTTAGGTTCTCCCTTTTCTTCAATAACTTCTGAATCAATAACTACTTTCTCAATTTTATGATTAGAAGGAACTTCAAACATAACCTTTTGCAAAGCTTCTTCCATTATAGACCTTAGTCCTCTAGCTCCGATGTTTCTCTTAATTGCCTTTTTCGCAATTGCTTTAAGAGCTGATTCTTTAAACTCCAGTTCAACCTCATCGAGGGAGAAAAGTTTTTGATACTGTTTAACAAGTGAATTTTTGGGTTCAACAAGTATTTTAACTAATGCTTCCTCGTCAAGACCTTTAAGTGACGAAATAACTGGCATTCTTCCAACAAGCTCGGGAATTAAACCATATTTAACAAAATCTTGAGGCACAACTTTACTCATCCAGTCAGTTGAATCAATCTCCTTGCGTGTACGAACGTCAGCGCCAAATCCTAGAGATGAAGTGCTTATTCTCTTCTCGATTATTTTTTCTATTCCTTCAAATGCACCACCACAAATAAAGAGTATATGCGA
The DNA here is from genome assembly GCA_946566955.1 of uncultured Clostridia bacterium. Lineage (GTDB taxonomy): Bacteria > Bacillota > Clostridia > Oscillospirales > Acutalibacteraceae > UMGS1491. Next base: position 16,565 of record CAMNXD010000003.1, on the reverse strand, counting down.
TGTATCAATCTGAATAAACTCTTGCTGAGGGTGTTTTCGTCCCCCTTTAGGCGGAACTGCAGAAGTCGTCCCTTCGAGAATTTTAAGTAGTGCTTGTTGAACTCCTTCTCCGCTAACGTCGCGAGTTATAGAAGCATTTTCAGACTTTCTAGCTATTTTATCTATTTCGTCAATATATATTATACCACATTCTGCTCTAGCAATGTCAAAATTAGCTGCTTGAATTAACCTTAAAAGTATATTTTCAACGTCTTCACCAACATATCCAGCTTCTGTAAGAGTTGTAGCATCTGCGATTGCAAATGGAACATCTATAATTTGAGCTAAAGTTTGAGCTAAAAGTGTCTTACCAACTCCAGTAGGTCCAAGCAAAAGTATATTACTTTTTTTTAGCTCTATATTATCATTTTTAGCGTCTTTTCCAAAAAATATTCTTTTATAGTGGTTGTAAACTGCCACAGAGAGTGCTGTTTTAGCGCGATCTTGACCAACAACGTATTCATCTAGGTATTTTTTTATTTCTTTAGGCTTGGGCAAAATTTTTTCTCCAACATTCTTTTTAATCTGTGGCGGAGAAACACGAGGAGTACTAGTGGTTTTTCTGTCTTTAAACCCTGAAATTTCTTCGTCCAATATAGTGACGCATAAATCTACACACTCATCGCAAATACACACACCCGGTCCCGCAACTAATTTTTTAGCTTCATACTGAGGCTTACCACAAAACGAGCAACAAAGCTCTCTATCTTTACTTCCTTTATCCATATTCATAATAAACCACCGCTCCCTAACATAATGAAGTGACATACTTCTAGCGTCTACATATAATCGCCAGAGCTTCTCGCTTTAGTAACCAGATGATTACAGCACAGGCGAGCTATCTCCGCATGTCCTGCGGTTCAAAATGCAATCCACCCACCTATTAAGTGGGAAGACTGCTCTAAAGTACTAAAAAGTTTTATCTTTTATAAAGCACCTTATCCACAATGCCGTATTTCATTGCTTGTTCAGCATCCATGAAGTTATCTCTTTCGCTGTCAGCAGCAACTGTTTCATAGCTTTGACCGGTTCTTTCTGAAAGAATTTTATTTAGCTTTTCTTTAGTTTTTAAAATATGCTGTGCATGAATATTAATATCAGTTGCTTGACCTTTTGCTCCGCCGCTAGGCTGGTGAATCATTATATCGCTATTTGGAAGAGCATATCTTTTTCCTTTTGTTCCAGCCGCTAATAAAAATGCTCCCATGCTCGCGGCTAGTCCCATACAAATAGTCGAAACATCACATTTTATATATTGCATCGTGTCGTATATGGCAAGACCGTCCGTGACGGATCCGCCGGGACTATTTATATATAAATTTATATCTTTTGAAGCATCCTGACCTTCGAGGTATAAAAGCTGAGCAACTACTAAGCTCGCACTACTTGAATTAACCTCTTCATTCAGCATTACAATTCTATCATTAAGGAGTCTTGAAAATATGTCGTAAGACCGTTCTCCTCTGCCTGTTTGCTCTACAACATAAGGTACTAATCCCATATGCTCCACCCTTTCTTTAGCTAGATATTATTTACTTACTACGCTATTTTTAATAAGTTCCCAAGCTTTTTTAGAAACTATTTCATGTTCAACATCTTTATGAAGAACAAATTTCTTGACGTCCTCTACTTTAGATGAACAAGATTTTGCAATTAGCTCATATTCTTTTTCGATTTCTTCCGCAGAAGCTTCTATTTTTTCAAGCTCACATACTTTTTTAAGTCCCAGCGCCATTTTAACGCTTTCTAAAGCTTGAGGCTTAAAGTTTTCAAATAAAGCTTCTACCTTGGTGCCTGTATATTTTAAATACTCTTTTAAATTAAGACCCTGAGCTTTGAGTCTATATTCGAAATCTCTTATAAGCTCCTTAGATTTATTTTTTACTAACGCTTCGGGAATTTCTACATCAATAAGAGATAAAAATTTATTTTTTATTTCTTCATCTGTTTCATTTTCAATTCGATTCTTTTTTTCTTTAAGCAGTTTATCTTTTAAATCTTTTTTGTACTCCTCAAGAGTTTCAAATTCGCTTACATCTTTGACGAATTCATCATCAACTACTGGAAGCTCCTTTTTTTGAATCCCATTAAGAACTATATTAAATATTGCTTCCTTTCCAGCTAAACTTGTAACATGATAGTTTTCGGGAAAAGTCACGTTTATATCGAATTTTTCTCCTACTTTATGACCTATAATCTGAGATTCAAATCCTTCAATGAATTGCTTTTTCCCGATTTCCAGTTCAATATCTTCTGCGGATCCACCTTCAAATGGTACAGAATCTATAGATCCTTTAAAATCAATGTTTACCACATTTCCGTCTTCAACCACGCCATCTTCGCAGGAAACCAGCCTGGCATTTTGCTCTTGAACAGCTTTTATTTTTTCTTCTAAATCTTTAGCGGTTACTTTGGGATTAGATTTTTTTTCAACTTCTATTCCCTTGTAATTCTCAACTTTGACCTCTGGCATTACAGTCACTTTGACTTTAAAAACTAGACCTTCTTCTTTACTTAAGGTTACTATTTCGAAATCAATGTGGTCATCAACTAATTCTAGTCCTGCTTCCTTAGCTGCATTTTCCACTGCTTTTGGATAAAGGCTATTTATAGCATCCTCATAGAAAACTTGCTCACCGTAGTATTTTTCGATAAACTTCTTCGGAGCTTTTCCTTTTCTAAAGCCAGGAACAGTTATTTTGCCTTTTTGCTTGTTATAGACTTTTTCAACTTCGCGAGAGAAGTCTTCAGCTGATACCTCAACCTCCATTTCATAACGGTTAACTTCCACTTTATTAGACGACCTTAATCCCATTTTACCTCTTCCTTTCAGTTAATTTAATATCACTTAATTTACACGGATAGGACAAAATTTTATGTAGTCACAGGAGACAAGTTTAAACTCTATGCCCTTGTAATCACCTTCTATTATTTTTTTAATAGATCCATTACCGTGAATGTGACCATAGTAACATTTTTTAACTTTTTTTTCAATCAAAAGATTCATAATATCCATAGATTCCTCTTTACCATATATAGGAGGATAATGTAAAAATACTACTGGTGTCAAATTGGCATCGAGCGCAGCATCAATTGAGCGGCGTAGCCGCTCTACTTCACGAAAAAGGATTTTTTTATCTTGACCGGTTAAAACTTTAAACATCCACCCCCGCGTCCCGCATATACCAATGCTTTCCACATTAACCGAGGAATTATACAAAATAGATATACTTTCAAAATTGTTTTCTTTTAAAAAATTGTTTACCTTAGAAGTAGTGCTCCACCAATAGTCATGATTTCCTTTTATAAATATTTTTTTCCCTGGCAGTTTATTTATAAATTCTAAATCTCTTTTTGAATCTTCGAGCTTCATTGCCCAAGAAATATCTCCAATTATTACTACAGTATCTTCAGGAGCAACAACTTTTCTCCAATTTTCTTCTAGATTGTTTACGTAATTTTCCCATCCTTTAAAAATTTCCATTGATTTTTGAGCACCAAGTGAAAGGTGTAAATCTGAGATTGTGTAAATTGCCATACTATTCTCCTTTCACATTTTAATTTGTAAAGTTTTTTATAAAGCTATAAGCATTTGAAAAAAAGATTTTATCTAGTATTTCTTCGCTGTAATTCTTTACTAAAAAATATTCATAAAGACTTTCAACAAACTCTATCCCTCTTAAATCATTAGGTACATCTGAGCCATCAAAATCGCTGCCAATACTTAATGTCTTTTCTCCACCAAGAGAAAGGAAATGCTCAACGTGCTTAAAAACATCCTCAAACCCTACTTTAGAAGAACTACTTAAAAATTCGCTACAAAACGTAATTCCTACTATACCCCCTTTTTCTTTTATACACTTAAATTGATCATCTGTAAGATTACGCCTATGTGGACATATTTTTTTTGAATTTGAATGAGTTGCAATAAAAGGCCTAGTAGATAAAGAATAAATATCATAAAATAGCTTTTCGCTTGCATGAGAAGCATCCACTATTATACTATATATTTCCATTTCTTTTAACAGTTTTTTGCCAAAATCTGTAATTCCGGTTGCATTTTCTACGTTGACGCCATCTCCCGCTTCGCAAGCTCCATTCCATGTTAAAGTTATTATTTTAACTCCTGCTGAGCTTACGTATCTGACTTTTGAAATATCGCCCATCAGAGCTGAAGAACCTTCAAGAGTTAGAATTAATCCACTTTTTTTAGCTTCAATAATTCTATATAAATTGCTTGAAGATTTAATCTCTTCGGCATAATCACAGTTTTCTATATCAAAAGAAAATTTATTTTTGCACTTATTAAAAAATTCAAACGCCTTTTCTCCACGAAGATCGTCGGGAATCCAAATTGCAAAGCATCCTATATAAGGATGATACTTTCTTGCCCGAGATAAAGAAACATGAAAATTATTTTTATAAAGACTTTCACCATAAAGAGTTGACTTATAAAGAGTATCACAGTGCAGATCAAAAAAACGCATCGCATTCCTCCACGCTAAAACTATTTTCATGATATAAAAGCTTTTTTATTTCTTTGCTATCTATTAAAACTTCAGCTACGTCAAAGCGCGGCTGCTTGTTTAAGCTTTTACTGCTAATATAAAAATAGGCAGTTTTAATTATTTTTATTCTTTTACTTCTATTTACTGCTTCTATGGCACGAGAAAAATTAAAGCTTTTTCTAGTCTTAACTTCAACGAAAACTAAATATTTTTCGTTTTGAGATATTATATCAATCTCACCATAGCGGCTATGATAGTTTACCTCATTTATGATATATCCTTTACTCTTTAAATACTCGCATACATAACTTTCGCCTTTTCGCCCTAAAGCTATTTTTTCAGTCATGATTTAAAATCTTCTTTAGAAATGTACTTCTATGCAGTGGGCAGGGACCGTATTTTTTAATGTTTGCAATATGAAGTGATGTACCGTATCCCTTATGCTTTTCAAAACTGTAATTAGGATATTTTTCTGCTTGATTTATCATAAACTTATCTCGACTAACTTTAGCTAAAATCGAAGCACATGCAATGCTATGAGAAAGCGAATCGCCTTTAATAATACACCTAGAATCAATGTTCCATTTAGGAAGCGTATTTCCATCTACTAAAACTATATCGGGTTCTTTTTTTAATCCTTTAACTGCTCGAGTCATTGCAAGATAAGTTGCATTTAAAATGTTGAGATTATCAATTTCTTCAACACTCGCAAAAGCAATGGAATAGTCTAAACAGCCTTCCACTATTTTTTCATAAAGGTACTCCCGTTTAGAAGGAGTAAGCTTTTTAGAGTCGTTAACCCCTTCAATAATCACGCCTTCGGGTAGTACAGCTGCCGCTGCGTAAACTGGTCCAGCAAGCGGACCTCTTCCAGCTTCGTCTACTCCACACACCAGGTTCTTACCCTGCGAAATATACTTCTTCTCATAACAAAGCCAATCCATAGTTATCCTCCTTTCGTATTAAATTTCTGGTTTCTCGAGCATAATTCTACCTAACTTTCCTAGTCTAAATTCTTCTAAAAGCATTTCTGCTGCTCTAAAGGTATTAACTATTCCTCCCGAAGATAGCATGCCTCTTTTCTTTCCAATGAGACTTAAAATATCATGCGGACTTTTTTGCATATCAGACACTTCTAATTTATATCTCTCACAAATGAAATCTTCATTTTTTATCTTTTCTATAAAATGACATGCTAAGTCTTCAATATCAAGAATACTATCTTTTATGGCTCCAGTTATTGCAAGATTGTATGCAGCAGATTTGTCTTCAAGCTTTGGCCACAGCACTCCCGGGGTATCTAAAAGCTCTATATCTGACCCTAATGAAAACCATTGATTTTTTCTCGTAACACCAGGTCTATTTTCCACTTTAGCCTTAGAGCTTCGCAAAAGACTATTAATAAAAGTTGACTTCCCAACGTTAGGAATTCCCAGTACCATAATGCGTATTTTTCGACCAACCATACCTTTTAACTTCCAAGTTTCTAATTTATCTTTCATAACCTCTTTAGCATATTTTATAAATTCTAATCTGCTTGCACTACTTCTAAAGCTATACGGTAAACATACTAAATCCTGCTTTTTAAAAAAATCAAGCCACTGATAAATAGCATGTTTATCTAATAAATCAGACTTATTTAAAACTAAAATTCTCGGTTTTTCTCCACACATCTCGGTGAGCTCTTTATTCCTGCTAGATATCGGAATTCTGGAGTCAACAAGTTCAGCAGTCAAGTCTACTAGCTTTAAGCTCTCTTTAAGTTCCTTTTTAGCCTTTGCCATATGACCCGGAAACCAATTTATATTTTGAGAAAATTCCATTTTATTTATATCACTCCAATTCTATGGAATGGAAAAACTATATAGCTCGCTTTTCCGACTATGTCCTCATATGATATTAATCCAACTTCGCTAAACCTACTGTCGGTAGAATTATTTCTGTTGTCTCCCATTACAAAGCAGCAGCCCTTAGGTATTACTAAAGGAATTTCAGCGTCTCCCTTAAGCCACATCCTCTCCTTTATATATGGCTCCTTTATTTTCGCTCCATCCACCTTAACGCTGCCATCTTTAAAATTAATCTCCAGCTTCTGACCTTCTAAAGCAATAATCCTTTTAATAATGGGAAAATCTAATTTTCTACTATGTCTTATTACAACAACGTCTCCATTTTTAGGTTTGTAATTCCATTTAGTAATTACGACCCTATCTTCATCGTGAAGAGTATTTAGCATCGACTCTCCACTAACGTTTACTACTCTAAATACGAAAACCATTAAAAACACTACAATTATTACCGCTTGGACTGTAACCTCTATCCATTCAAAGAATAAAGCCGCTAATTTTGGACTCCTGCAGCTATGCTTAGAATCAAAATTACGACTTTGCTTTTTTTGGCTACCATGCATATATTAAAATTCAGTCCTCTTTTAATTAATTAAAGCCTTACTCTATAACTTTTATACGGTTAAAAGGATAAATTACAAATTTAGCTTTACCAACTATGTTTTCGTTTGGAATTAGTCCTATAACTTTACTTCGGCTGTCACTAGAGTTGTTTCTGTTGTCTCCCATCACGAAGCAGTGTCCTTGAGGAATTACAGCTGGGATTTCTGCATCTCCACGAAGCCACATACGTTCTTTAATATATGTTTCGTTTAACTTTACACCGTCAACAAATACACTGCCATCATTAAAATTGATTTTAAGAGTCTGACCTTCTGTAGCTATTATACGTTTAACAAGAGGTTTATCAAATTCTTCTCCATGTTTTATTACAACAACGTCTCCAGCTGTAGGGATGTATTTCCATTTTAGTACCGCCACTTTGTCTCGATCGTGAAGTGTGTTCATCATAGACTGTCCGTCAACTGTAAAAAGGCGAAAAATAAAAGTCATTAAAACAACAACAAATGTAAAGGATATAACAATAGTTTCACTCCAGTCAAAGCAAAAAGCCGAAAATTTACTTGCAGGATTACTAATTTTTAAAGCTTCCTCACTTCCTAGAGAACTTTTGTTTTGTTCGTCCATATTTTTCATACTCCCATCCTTATTAAAATATATATGTTCACCCTCACATAAACTATGAAAAATGTCCTATAACAATGGAAAAAACAGGGGGAATCTAATTCCCCGCCATTTCTAAACTAACTTTTCTTTTACCTTTGCTGCTTTTCCAACGCGATTTCTCAAGTAATAGAGCTTAGCCCTTCTTACGCGACCTTTTCTTACTACTTTAATGTCCTTAACACTTGGGCAATGCAGCGGGAAAATTCTTTCTACTCCGCATCCGTAGGAAATTTTTCTCACAGTAAAGGTTTGAGCTATTCCGCTACCCTTTTTAGCTATAACTGTACCTTCGAAAATCTGAATTCTTTCTCTTTCGCCTTCTTTTATTTTAACTTCTACCTTAACTGTGTCACCAACATTAAAGTCGGGTACAGTGCTCTTTAAAGAAGACTCTGAAATTTTTGATAATAAATCCATACTTTCCTCCAATTAATCTAAACATTCATGCTCCTTAAAAATAGAGTCAGAGGAATGCTTATAATTTCATATCTTTAAAGACTATAAAAGCCTTTAAAATACATACTGCTAAGTTTACCATAAGCTTTTGATATTTGCAACAGTCTTTTTCCAAACTAAGCTAAAACAAGTCAATTTCCGCTCTTAAAAGCGCAGCCCATGTACTATATTCGTTTTGAAGAAAAAAGAAGTCAAATTCATTATCTTTATAATTTATATTTAAAATCTCAATGATTTTTTCATACCCAAAATTTTGAATTAAAAACTCCACAAAAGAATATGCCAGTGGATATAAATTCTTATTTTGTCTTAGGCTAAAAAGCTCCTCAATGCTTGGAATTTCTTTTAATGTATGTAAATTGTTTTTAAGGTTACTTTGACCCGCTTCATACGTGGCAATTCCTTCCCAAAGTACGGGAGGTATATACTTCCAGTCTAAATTCATATTTTGCGTTATTATATGAGTAGTTTCATGGATAATTAATTCTATCGCTCTACTTGATGTTTCATAATCTTCAAGCACAACTTCAATTACTCCGTCTTTTGCTCTTCCTCTAACCCAATCCGGTGCGCTGATCCAGCCTATGACCTTGTGAAACTCGTCTAAATTAGAATAAACCTTAACTTCAACTAAATCTGTCAGCTCATTTTTAAGGTGAGAAGCTACTATCCGATATTTTTCTTCTAGCTTTGGAATAATTTCTAAAACCTCTTCTTTTTTATCCTCAGAAGAGCAAATGGAAAAATGCTCACTTTGATATTTAAAATTTTCCATTATCGCTTCGCTTTTTTTAGAGCTTATGTCCGCACAAACATGCATCGAATATGGACTCATCAGCATAGCAAAAGACATAAAACCACTTAAAAATAGGTGGCAAGCATTCATATTTAAATTTTCTCTCTTTCAGTCAATTCTCTTAAATAACTTTTGAAGTCACGAGATAGCTCTCTATGACGTATTCCCATTTCAACAAAGGCTTTAAGTATACCAAGCTTACTTCCCATATCATAGCGCTCACCCTCAAAATCTACGGCAATCATTCCAGAAGTTTGAGCCAAAACTTTCATAGCGTCGGTAAGCTGAATTTCATTTCCTACTCCTCTAGGAGTGTTTTTTAAAATTTCGAAAATTTCTGGAGGTAGTATACATCTACCTAAAATAGAATAAGGCGACATAACATTTTCTCTAGACGGCTTCTCAATCATATCGGTGCACATATAAAGATTATCGCGTATATTTTTAACCTTTAAAGATCCATACCTACTTATTTGGTCAAGCGAAATTTTTTTAGCACCTAAAACCCCTAAACCAAATTCCTTATAAGCATCTATAAGTTGCCTACACACGGGTTTTTTATCGCTATACATAACGTCATCAGGATACAGCACTGCAAACGCTTCTTCATTAGCAAAGCCTTGCGCACATAAAATAGCGTCTCCTAATCCTTTAGCAATTTTTTGCCTTATAAAATGTACGCGAGCTGAATCAGAAATACTTCGGATACTTTCAAGAAGTGAGTCCTTTGAATTTTCTTTTAAAATTAATTCAAGTTCTGGGGTTCTATCAAAGTGATCTTCAATTATCCCCTTACCCCTGCTAATAACTATTAGTATATCGGTTATTCCTGACTGAACTGCTTCTTCTACAACATACTGCACGGCGGGTTTATCTATTATAGGATACATTTCTTTAGGTAAAGTCTTAGTTGCTGGAAGGATTCTAGTTCCGAATCCCGCAGCCGGAATTACTGCTTTTTTAATTTTCACTTTAAAACTCTCCCTTTTTATGATATACTCCTTATTATTATTTTAACCGCTATAAAGATTTAAAGTCAAGGAAAGTGTAATCGAATGATAATTGATGGCAAAAAAATGGCAAATGAAGTTTTAGAAGAACTTCAAAAAGAAACGAACACGCTTAAAGAAAAAAATATTTATCCCAAACTCGCCGCCATAATGGTAGGCGCAAATCCTTCCTCAAAGGTTTACTTAAGCAATAAAAAGAAAGCTTGCGAAAAAGTTGGAATTATCTCCGAAGAGTATTTACTTCCTGAAAACACTCCCGAAAATGAAATAAAAAAATTAATTGAAAAACTAAATGCGAGAAAAGATGTTTCAGGAATACTCGTGCAGCTACCTCTTCCTAATCACGTAAATCCAAAATTTATATATGAAAAAATAAGTCCTTTTAAAGACGTAGATGCATTGGGATTTTTAAACGCAGGAAAACTTATACAAGGTACTGCTTGGCTTATACCTTGCACCCCAGCGGGAATAATCGAAATGCTAAAGCGGAAAGATATTCCTATTGAAGGCAAAAGGTGTATTGTGATAGGGCGAAGTGATATAGTTGGGAAACCGATGTCCGTGCTTTTACTTCAGCATAATGCTACAGTAACAATCGCCCACAGCTTTACAGTAAACCTAGAGAAAATTTGCAAGGAAGCTGATATTATAATTTCAGCAGTAGGCAAGCCTAAGTTTATAACTTCAAAAATGATAAAAAAAGGAGCAACTTTTATCGACGTTGGAATAAATCGGGATAAAAACGGCAAACTTTGTGGTGATGCTGATTTTGAAAATTTAGAGCCGCTATGCTCGTATATAACCCCCGTTCCAGGGGGAGTGGGCCCAATGACAGTTGCTATGCTTATGAAAAATACTATAATAGCCTCAAAAATACAAAATGAAAAAATAAAGGAGAAATAAAAATGAATATATGGCATGATATGAGTCCCGAAAGAGTTACAGCTGAGGATTTCGTGGCAGTAATTGAAATATCTAAAGGAAGCAAGTTAAAATATGAACTAGATAAAAACACAGGGATGCTGCAATTAGACAGAATTCTTTATACCTCAACTCACTACCCAGCTAATTACGGATTTATACCGCGTACTTACGCAGACGACAAAGACCCTCTGGACGTTCTTGTGCTTTGCTCAGAGCATATTTACCCTATGACTTTAGTAGAGTGTTACCCTATAGGAATGATATCTATGATCGATTCAGGAAGCAGTGACGAAAAAATTATTGCTATTCCTAAGCATGATCCAATATATAACAGATACACAGATATTTCAGAGCTTCCTCATCATATGTTTGAAGAAATGAGGCACTTTTTTAGCGTTTACAAAATGCTCGAAAATAAGTCTACTATCGTAGATGACATAAGCGGAAGAGAAGTTGCTTTAAACGTAATTGCACAATCAATAAGCTCATATAATAAGAAGTTCGTTAATATAAATTGAAGAAAAGGGAGGGACCAAAAATTTTACAACTTGAAGAAATGCGTTTAGAGCTGAATAAATTAAAGCCTAAATTGGAATCTCTTGCAGACTCTTTAAAAATTGACGATTCTGAAAAACATCTCAAAGATTTAGAAGCTAAGACCTTAAACACAAATTTTTGGTCTGATTCGGAAAAATCTCAAAAAGTGCTTACAGAAATAAAATCTATAAGTTCAAAAGTTAAAGAATATAAGTCTCTTGAAAAAAGTTTCGAGGAATTAGAAATTCTATTAGAGCTTTCCATCGAAGAAGAAGACTTTTCCTCTTTGGAAGAAATAGAAAAGAATTTAAAAACACTTAAAAAAAGCATAGAAAATCAAACGCTCGTAACCTTGCTAACTGGAGAATATGACTCTAATAACGCTATACTCACTCTCCATGCTGGCGCAGGAGGAACTGAGTCGCAGGATTGGGCTGAAATGCTACTTAGAATGTATATGCGGTGGGCTGAAAAACATAAATATAAAATTAAAATTCTTGATTACTTAGATGGCGAAGAAGCTGGAATTAAAAGCGCTTCCTTTACAGTGGAAGGACCAAATGCTTATGGATTTTTAAAAGGGGAAAATGGAGTACACCGCCTAGTTAGGATTTCCCCTTTTGATGCCTCCGGAAGAAGGCATACTTCCTTTGCCTCTCTTGAAGTAATACCGGAAATCAACGATGAAATTAAAATAGATATCTCTCCAGATGATTTAAAAATGGATGTTTATCGCGCTAGCGGTGCGGGTGGTCAGCATGTTAATAAAACTTCCTCGGCCGTAAGACTTACTCACATTCCGACGGGAATAATAGTTGCTTGCCAAAACGAAAGAAGTCAATTTCAAAATAGAGATACAGCCCTAAAAATATTAAAGTCTAAACTAATAGAATTAAAAGAAAGAGAACATCTTGAAAAAGTGGAAGACATAAAAGGAGTACAAAAAGAAATAGCCTGGGGGTCTCAAATTAGATCATATACATTTATGCCGTACACGCTCGTTAAAGACCATCGCACAGGCTACGAAATGGGAAATACCACTTCAGTAATGGATGGAGAAATAGATGGTTTTATTGATGCTTATCTGAAAAGTCTGATTTAGGTATATAGGCTATAGTGCAACAAAACACAGAATTTGCGCCACTTTCAAACAAAACCTTTGAACATTCCATTAAAGTGCTTCCGCTAGTTACTATATCGTCACAAAGCAAGATGCTTTTATTTAAAACCTCCGATTCATTTTTAACGTCATACGCTCCTTTAACATTCGCTCTTCGATGAATTAAATCTAATTCGTGTTGAACGTGATTGCTTTTAACTTTAATCAAAATGTCCTTACATGGGATTTCTATAATCGAAGATATATCTTCAGCTATACATTTAGCTTGGTTGTATCCTCGATTTTTTTCGCGCTCTTTTCTAAGAGGCACAAAGCAAATGTAGTCAAAACGCAAATTTTGAAATCTTTTTTGTATTTCCTTTGCAATTATCCCCGCAAAAAATTTAGAGTAATTTTTATATCCTCGGAATTTAAATCTCCAAATAGCGCTTTTTATACTTCCTGCATATATAAACGGAGAAATACATTTTACTTTTCCTTTTATATTTTCGTCGCTTTCGAGATATTCAAGCCGAGGTTTCGGTTTTAAATCTTTAAGACAGCCCTCGCAGAGATGGGCTTCTCTTTTTATTACTTCTTTATTACAAAGCACGCATTTGTTTGGATAAATAAAATTGCATATTACATCAAACACTTTATTTAACATATCTTTCACCTAACCTTTTAGTAAGCATATTGCTCTTTGCAATTGAACGTCCTGGGAATACGGTAAATCATCATTAAAAAACAGCTTTTCCTCTCCTTCGCCAATTTCCACAAGTTCATCTGGAAATAAACCTTTTTTATTTATATCAGTTCCTTGGGATGTAATATATTTGCTGCTTGGAAAAATTATAGCTAAATCTTCAGAAATGTATAGACCTTTCTCACTTATATTATTACCCCTTGTTTTTTCCCCTACGATTTTAGAGCCTAAAAACTCTTTTAGTGCTAAAGCTATTATCTCTGAAACTCCAGAAGTTTTGCGACCAGTAATAACTACTATTTTAGCGTCAAGCCCAGGGCTTTCGGATTTGCAAATTACTTCTTTATCGTCTTTTTGGTTTACTTTTTCAATCAAGTCCCCGGGCGGTAAAATTTCTTTTAGTATCTTAAAGCCTTCATCCATTTCTCCCTCGCTTGACATTCTAAAGTCAAGAATAATTTTATCAATCCCTTTTAAGCTAAAATAATTAACCCTTTCTAGAAACATTTCGCAAGAACCTTTGCCTAATGATCCAATACGTAAATATCCTACAAGATCTTCTAGCTCGTCCCATGATACTTCAGCAATTATATTTCCTTTAGCTTCAAGGTAATTTAAATACTCTTCACGACTTAATATTTTGCAGTTTTCATCTTCTAATCCCGAAATATATCCCTTATATATTCCATTTAGAATTTTATTTTCATCAATAGAACCTAGGTATTCATTTTTAATATAATAGTTTATTTCGCTAAGTGCTCCGTACATTTTTTCCTTTGCTTGGGTACTAGAAACTATATAATTAAACTTTTCCATAGCAAGCTTGTATCCAATAGAGTAAACAACAGACGAAACAATAAACAAGATTGCAAGTCCCATACCAATAGATATTTTTTTGCTAAATATTTTCATTTAATCTCTCCATCTTCTATTATATGCATCCAGCTAATCTGCTTATCCATCGAAACGGGGAATAAGAGACTTCTAAGCTTAATACTTATAGTATCTCCATTCCCCAAAAACTATTTAAAAATTTTTTAAGTTACTATATTTTTATAAGAATGATTAAGTTCACGGTTTCACATAATTCAAAGGATTTTCTCTAATTCTGTTATTTCTAACTTCAAAATGTAGATGAGGACCAGTAGAAAAGCCTGTATTTCCTACATGGCCTATAACTTGTCCACGAGAAACACGTTGGCCAACAGTTACGTTTACCGTGCTCATATGACCGTACCTAGTAGATTTACCATTTCCATGGTCGATAAATACGTATTTTCCATATCCTCCACGATCCTGATTACTAGCTCCAATAATTACTCCGTCACCTGCCGCAACTATACTAGCACCATATATTCCAAAACCAGCGATATCTATAGCGCAGTGTTGACTTCTGCGTCCAACACAGTCAAAGAAGTCGGAACTTATTCTACTAAATCCCGGAACGGGCCATGAAAAACTTCCTTTATGTACTACATTAGAAACAGGAGCTACAGACTCTGATGAATTACTTTGTTGCTGCTTTTTTCTCATTTCTTCTTCTTTGCGTCTTTGCTCTTGATAGTATCGATCTATAGCGGCATCAATCGCTTTGATTTGAGCATCGTTTTCATCAATATGTTTTTTAGCTGTTTGCTCTGACTCTTGATACTCTTCCAATAATTTTTCACTTTGATCTAAAAGGTCCTGCAGTTCTAAGCGTTTACTTTCAAGCTTCATTTTTTCTTCTTCTTGATGCTGCTTCATGTTTTCGATATTTTTCTTTTGCTCTTCCAGCTCCTCTGAACGTGCATGTAACTCATTCATTAATTCTTTAACTTTATTACTTACAGACTTGACTATGTCCGCCTTTTCAAAGAGGTCTTCAAAGTTTTTAGCGCCTAAAACTATATCGAGAGCAGAGGTATCGCCAGCTTTATAAATTGAAACGAGGGCTTCTTTTAGAAGTTCTGTTTTTTCATCGATATCTTTTTCTATTTCTAGAATGTGGTCTTCAAGGTCCTTTATTTTTTTCTCTAGTTCACTTATGTAGATATTAGAATTATCTATTTCTTCCTCCACGGACTTTATTTTCTCATTTAATGTATTTTTATTTTTAGCTTCTTCCGTTACATTCTTCTGGGCTAACGATAAATCTTTTTTTAACTGCTCTGATTTATCTTTCAATGTTTCCCTCTTTGACTCTTGTTCCTTTACATTTAGAGACAAAGTCGCCGATCCATTTACAGATAAAAGTATTGCTCCAAGCGCTGCAGATGCAGCTAAAACTATCCTTTTTGTTTTTTTACTATTAACCTGCAAAATTTACACCTTCCTTTTTTAAATAACGCCTTATTGAAATGACTCCTCCAATTATTCCAAAGACTACTCCAATCGCTGAAAAACACCCAAGTAGTTTATAAAAAATATCTTTAAAATAAACTCCATGAAAGCTAATTATTTCCCCTACAATATCCACGAAGCTATAGTAAGATAGGTTCACTATAAAGCTTGATATCACAGCTGCAATTATTCCAATTATAATCCCTTCCACGATAAAGGGTGCCCTAATAAATCCATTTGTTGCCCCAACTGATTTCATTATGCTTATCTCAACTCTTCGACTATGCATCGTAAGTCTAATAGTGTTTACAATTATAAATAGCGAAATAAGTCCTAAAGAACAAACTGTCCAAATGCCGGATACAGAAATTAGTTGACTTAAATTCGAAAGTTTTTTTGCAGTTTCACTCCTATCACTGACCGAATCCACCTTTTTAATATCATTTAATTCTTTAACGGTCTGTTCGTAAAGCGAAAGGTCTACCATAGTTACATGAAACGCTTCTGGAAAAGGACTGCCTGATTTATGTAAAATCTCATAGAGTTCTCCGAGCACTTCTCTATATCTTTCTGACGCTCGGCTACTAGAATAATACTCACATTTCAAAACATTGGGTACCTTTTTTATTTTTTCCTCGATTAAAGGTATTTCTGATTGACTTATATCCTTACTTAAAAATACAGTCACATTATTTTGATTTTCAACTGACTTTAAAATTTCACTGAGGTTCATTGAAAGTAAAACTGCACTTCCAGTCAAAACCATACAGCATACCATAACCGACACCGACGCTAATGACATCACTCCATTCGACCAAACATTGTTTATTCCCTCCTTAAGAGAATATTTTACAGAATTAAAGTTCAATTAGTTATCACTCCTTAAAGCAGTATCATTTATGAGCTTACCTTGTGAAATTTCTACCACACGAAAATTAAATAACTTTACAAGTGATATATCATGTGTAACCATTATAATCGTCGTCCCACATGAATTAATGTGGCTAAGCAGCTTGACTATATCGTACGACATCTGAGGATCAATATTTCCAGTAGGCTCGTCCGCAATTATGACTTTTGGTTTATTAACTAAA
>CAMNXD010000002.1 GCA_946566955.1 uncultured Clostridia bacterium | reverse complement strand
GTGTATTATTATAGGCTTTTAGTGGATTACTTTTACAATTTTTATTATATTTTACTCTCTTATAAAAGTCAAGTATTTTTGAAAAAATTTAAAATTAAAAAGGCGCATTAAAAGTAATGCACCTTAAACTTATATAGCTTTAAATATACTTAGAAAAAAGACATCTGATTACTTGCCGGTAAATTTTTAAGAATTCCAGCGGATTCTAATGTCTCTATAACTGCTTTAGTAACTTTAGATCTAAGTTGAACGTCGTCAATAGACAAGTATTTTCCATCTTTTCGCGACTCCACTAAACTTTGAGCTGCAGATTCACCTACGCCAGAAAGCGAAGAGAAGGGAAGACGTATTTTATTTTCTTCAACTAAAAATCTATAAGAATCTGATTTATATAAATCAACAGGCAAAATTTTAATTCCCCGGGCTAGCATCTCGTTTACTATTTGCAAAGTAGAGTATGAACTAAGTTCCTTAGCGCTAGCTTCTTTTCCTTTAGCTGTTATATCGGCCATTTTCTTTTTTACAGCATCTTTGCCTTTCATTACTGCAAGACCATCAAAATCTTCTCCACGGACTGTAAAATAAGCGGCATAATATTCTGTAGGTTTATATACTTTATACCAGCCAAGTCTTAGAGTTGCGATCATATATGCTGCTGCGTGAGCTTTAGGAAACATGTATTTAATTTTCATGCAAGAAGAAATATACCACTGCGGAACTCCGTGCTCTTTCATGGCTTTTAAATGTTCTGGGGTAAGAAGCTTTGTTGCTTTACCTTTGCGAACTATTTCCATAATAGTAAAAGCGGTTTTTGGATCTATTCCTTTATGCATAAGGTAAACCATTATATTATCTCTTGTTCCTATTACATCTGAAATAGTGCAGATTCCTTTTTTTATTAGTTCGTGAGCATTTCCATTCCAGACGTCTGTTCCGTGAGAAAGCCCTGAAATTTGTAAAAGGTCAGAAAAGGTGGAAGGCTTGCACTCCAGGAGCATTTGTCTGACGAAATTTGTGCCTACTTCCGGCAAAGAGAAAGTGCCAGTATGAGAGTCGATATCTACAGGCTTTACTCCTAAAGCAGCAGTGGAAGTAAACAAAGACATGACTTTTTTATCATTCATAGGTACGCTCATAACTTTTATACCTGTGTAGTCCTCTAGATATTTATAGATTGACGGCACATCGTGGCCAAGTTCATCAAGTTTACAGATTGTATCATGAATAGCATGGAAGTCAAAATGAGTTGTTATATTATCGGATCGCTGATCGTTAGCGGGCCGCTGAACAGGACAAAAATCATAAATTTCTTTCCCTTCAGGGACTACAACCATACCCCCGGGATGCTGACCGGTTGTGCGCTTTACTCCTGTGCAACCTGTAGCGAGGCGGAGCATTTCAGATTTTTTTAAATTAATTCCATGTTCTTCGGCATATTTTTTTGTAAAGCCTATACCTGTTTTAGTAGCCACAGTTCCAATAGTCCCTGCTTTAAATACATTGTCCTTTCCGAAGAGTGTTTCTGTGTACCTATGAGCGTCGTTTTGATATTCTCCCGAAAAATTAAGGTCTATATCCGGAGTTTTATCTCCGTCGAATCCCAAAAATGTCTCAAATGGAATGTCATGGCCATCTTGAAGGTAGGCAGTGCCGCAGTTAGGGCAGTTTTTAGGAGGCAAATCAAAACCTGAGCCATAGCTTCCATCGGTTATGAACTCGGATTTTTTGCATTTAGGGCATAAATAATGAGGGACTAAAGGGTTTACTTCGGAAATTCCGGAAATTGTTGCAACAAATGAAGAGCCAACTGATCCTCTAGAACCTACTAAATATCCATGTTTTTCGGAGTCTGCTACGAGCTTTTGAGCAACCATATAAAGGACGGAAAATCCATGTTTAGTTATAGACCCTAGTTCTTTTTCAAGACGCTTACTAACTACTTCAGGAAGAGGATCGCCGTATTTTTCTTTTGCTCGAGTCATAGTTATGCTTATAAGCTCCTCTTGCGCTCCTGGAATTGAAGGGGGGTAAACTCCTGGTGGTATTGGGGAAATATGTTCAATCATATCTGCAATTTTATTTGTGTTTTCAACAACTATCTCATACGCCTTTTCTTCTCCAAGATACGAAAATTCTTCAAGCATTTCAGCCGTAGTTCGGAAATATAAAGGAGCTTGATTATCTGCATCTTCGTAACCTTGTCCTGCCATAAGTATTTTTCTATATTCTGAATCTTGAGGGTCTAAAAAATGAACGTCTCCTGTTGCCACGACTGGAATATTTAGTTCTTCTCCAAGCTTTATAACTGTTTTATTAAACTCTTGAAGGTCTTTTTCAGAACTTACGATTCCTTCTCTTATCATAAATCCGTTGTTTCCAAGGGGCTGCACTTCAAGATAATCGTAAAACTTAGCAATATTTAAAAGGTCTTCCCAAGGTCTACCGGCGGTAATGGCTCTGAATAAGTCACCTGCTTCGCAAGCACTTCCAATGATTAGTCCTTCACGCAAGTTTATTAACTGACTTTTTGGTATTCGGGGTTTTTTGTAAAAAAACTCAAGGTGTGCAAAGGAAATAAGCTTATATAAATTTTTAAGTCCCGTTTGATTTTTTACTAAAATAATCATGTGGTAAGAAATAGATTTTTTAGGGTCTGAGGCCGAAAGAGATGTATTTATTTGTGAAATTTTATCTATATTTCTTACGCTCGTTGCCATATTCATAAGTGCGATAAAAATGTAAGCAAGAGCTTTAGCGTCATCGCAGGCCCGGTGATGATTAAATTCAGGTATTTTAAGAAATTTAGCTATAGTATCAAGTTTATGGTTTTTAACGCTCATAATAAGTGCTCTGCTAAATGGTACGGTATCAATGTACGTGAAGTTAAAGGATAAATTCAGTCTTTCTAGTGTGGCTTTTATAAAAGATACGTCAAAATTAGCGTTGTGTGCAACTAAAACAGGAGACTCCCCGCAGAACTCCATAAACTTTTCCATAGCTTCTTTTTCTTTAGGAGCACCTTTTAGCATATCCTGATTTATACCAGTAAGCTGCGTGATTTTAGGTGAAATTTCCATTTCTGAGTCAACGAAAATCGAAAATTCATCTTTTATTTCTTTATTTTTAACTCTAAATGCTCCAATTTCTATTATTTTATCTTGTTTTGCGTTTAGTCCTGTAGTTTCGAGGTCAAAACAGATAAACTCACCTTCAAAGCTTCTTTCATCTCGGCCACTTACTATTGGTAGCATATCGTTTACAAAATAAGCTTCAACTCCGTAAATAACTTTAATATTGCTTCCTGATTTCTCTATTTTTTTAGCGCAGGTCATGGCTTCTGGAAACGCTTGAGCCACGCCGTGATCTGTAATAGCCACTGCACTATGGCCCCAAGTGTGTGCTCTTTCTATTAAGCTCGAAGCAGTATTCATCCCATCCATAGAAGACATATTAGTGTGAAGATGCAGTTCAACTCGCTTTTTTGGAGCATTGTCTTTAACTTCGTATTTTTTTATAATATTTATGCTTTGTGGTCTCATAACTACTTCTTTTTCAAAGTTGTCTTCGGAAACTTCACCTTTAACTAGTAGAGTCATTCCAACTTTAAGGTTTTCGAGGTAGGAGCATAAAGACTTACTTTCGATTATTTTTAAAATCAATGAGCTTGTATAATCGGTTATGTAAATAGAGTAAATAAACTTTTTGTTATCTTTAGTAGCGCGTGCATCGATTGAAAATATATCCCCCCATGCCACAATGCAAGGGGTTTGTTCATCAATCTCTCTTATGGGTATAGGATAAGCTTTTATTTTATTTCCGTAAACTACTTTTGGGGAATCTATAAAAGCTTTAGGCAAAAGATCGTCTTTCGAACGCTTTTCAAGTATTGGAGCTTCTAAGTCTTTAATGTCAAGTTCAGTTTTAGATTTATCGGTCTTTTTCGAGCTTGAATTTGCACAGCTGTTGGTAGTGGTGTCAACAGTTAAATTTTTTTCGATATGAGAAGTATCTTTAATGCCTTCAATAAATATAACTTTTATCTCTTGAGAAAGTTTTTGAGATAGCTTTTCAGAGATTTTACGGTCCAAGCCTCTATGCATTAAAAGACTTTTACCGTTGCCGCTCAGAGAAATTTCTGCTAATCCTTCACTGATTTTTACCGAGCAACCTTTGAGGACTTTACTCAAAGAAGGGTAACTTTCAGCGCAGCTTTTTATTATATCGGTTATACCAGGAATTTCAGTTGCGGTGCTGCTAGAAATCACGTTTATTTTTACTCCTTCAAGCTGCAAGCTGGAAATACATATTGCTTTTTCTGCTTTTTGAATTTCTTTGCAGTCTATTTTGCAGGGAGATATTAAGTTAACTTTAATGGCTAAATTTTCTTTGTCCACTTCTAAAGATTTTATAGTTGAGCTTAGTAAATTTTCATCAAGATTTTTAATATCTATATATTTAGAAAAAAATTTTTTAAATGTTTCCAATTTCAATCTTCCTTTTGAGTAGTACCTTTAGAAGAAGTAATTAAGTCTACTTCCTTAAGCAGCTCTTCTAGAAGATACTGTTCTTTTACCTTTTTTATAACTTTACCTTTTTTAAATATAATTCCCATGCCATTTGCGCCTGTTATACCAATATCTGCTTCTTTTGCTTCACCGGGACCATTTACGACGCACCCCATGATAGCAACTTTCAAATTTGATTTATAATTTTTTAGCAATTTTTCAGCTTTGTTTGCTAATTTAATAATATCAATGCGAGTTCGACCACAAGTGGGGCACGAAATTATTTCCACGCCGGAGTTTCGTAGCTTTAAAGATTTTAATATTCCAATTCCAGTTTCTATTTCTTTAAGGGGGTCATCTGTAAGTGAGACTCGAATTGTATCTCCTATTCCTTCTAGGAGTAAGCTACCGATTCCAATAGAGGATTTAATAGTACCTAAAAGGGCTGTACCGGTTTCAGTAATTCCGAGATGCAAGGGGTAACAGCATTTTTCTGCTATCAATTTATATGCTTTTACAGAAGTCATAACATCAGAAGATTTCAGCGAAACAACAATATTATTTACTCCATAGTTTTCCATAAGATTTATGTTGTAAAGTGCGCTTTCAACCATTGCTTCTGCTGTGACTTTACCATGTTTTTTAAGAATTTCTTTC
Source organism: uncultured Clostridia bacterium (assembly GCA_946566955.1). Lineage (GTDB taxonomy): Bacteria > Bacillota > Clostridia > Oscillospirales > Acutalibacteraceae > UMGS1491. The sequence goes on along the minus strand of CAMNXD010000002.1, from coordinate 146,752 downwards.
TCTAAAGACCCTGAATTAACTCCTATTCGAACGGGTATATTTTGCTGAACTAAAACTTTAGAAAGCTCTTTAATTTTTTCTTTGTTTCCAATATTACCGGGATTTATTCTTATTTTGTCAGCTCCGGCATATATAGATTCAATTGCTAATTTATGGTCAAAGTGAATGTCAGCGACCAAAGGAATATCTGTCTTCTGCTTTATATCGTATATTAATCTTAAAGCTTCTGAGTCCGGTACTGAAACTCTAAGGATTTCACATCCTGCTTCTTTTAAATTTAGCGCCTGGAGGATATTTTTTTCTTTATCGTAGGAAGGGGCGCTAAGCATTGATTGAACTGCAATAGGGAAGTTTCCGCCGATTATAGTGCCTCCTATATTTACTTCTTTTGCTTTTCTTCTCATTTAAGTTCTCCTTTTTCTATCCGCGACCTAGTAATCTCATTATGTCACTGTATGAAATGATTATCATTAGTAAAATAAAAAGTAAAAATCCAAGAGCATGAATCCATCCTTCATACTTAGAGCTTATCTTTTTGCGGGTTATCAATTCAAAAAATAAAAATACTAAACGTCCTCCATCCAGGGCTGGCAGCGGCAAAAGATTAAATACTCCCAAATTTATGGTAATCATCGCAACGAGTGAAAGAAGACCATTTAGTGCTGCTAAGAAACTTATTTTAAGTCCTTCAGAGGTTGCTTGCCCGATGGCTGATGCGATTCCAATAGGTCCGCTCATTTCTTTAAAAGAAATTCTGCCAGTTATAAGGCCAACCATTCCAAGCCAAACTGTTTGAATAGTGGAAACAGTATCAAGGAAAGTTTGAGAAATAAGAGAAAAGAATGTTTTTTCGATTGGGCGAACATAAAAATCTAATTTTGCTACTGATTTACCGTTTTGTCCCTCAACTTTATTAAATTTTACGTCCTTTAAATCTATTATTTCTCCATTTCGTTTAACTTTAATGTCAAATTGAGAATCTTTGTTCACTGAGAATTCAAAAACAATATCTTTAAAAGTAAATATGGGGGTATTGTTGACTTTTAATATTTCGTCTCCAGCTTGAAGACCATACTGCACAGAAATAGCGCTTTCGTCGAATTTTGAAATAGTTCTTGAAGCGAAATGACTACTTTGTGAAAGCACTATGAATGTTATAAGCACTCCTAAAATTAAATTAATTATTGCGCCCATAGCAACTACTATTATTTTTTGCCAAGGTTTTTTTGTTTCGAAAGCTCGGGGATCATTGCTTGTTTCGTCTTCACCTTCCATAGCGCAAAAGCCACCAAGAGGTAGAGCTCTTAATGAAAATACGGTTTCTCCTTTTTTTACTTTAAATACAGTGGGGCCCATTCCCAGTGCAAACTCGTTGACTTTAATCCCAAATGATTTGGCGAAAAAATAATGACCCCACTCATGACCAATTATTGTTAAGTTAATCAGTAAAATTCCTAGGATTATTAAAAATATCTGCATTTGAAGATCTCCTTTACTTTTAATTTTTTACCTTACACATTTGATTGTACTTAAGTACGAAGCGGTTATAAAGTATCAGTAATATTTTCAATATAATTTTTAACTTGTTCATCTATCTTTTTTATTTCCTCAAAATCGGAAAGCTTACCATGCTCAATGCTATTTAGAGAAGCCTCTATTATTTTAAATATATCGGTAAATTTAACTTTACCTCCTAAAAAAAGCTTTACTGCATATTCATTTGCGGAATTAATTATTGTACATGCGTTGCCACCGATTTTAAATGCTTTTTTGCATATATTTATTGCTCGAAGGCCCCAAGAAGCCGGTTTAAAAAAGCTTAAGCTGTTGTATTTTGCTAAATCTAGCTTTTCAGATTTGCACTCTTTATGATTGGGATATGTTAAGGCATATTGAATAGGTAGCTTCATGCTAGGCACTGCCATTTGAGCAAGCACTGAACCGTCTTTAAGCTCTACCATTGAATGAATAACGCTTTGAGGATGGATTAAAACGTCAATATTTTCCACAGAAGTTTCAAAAAGATATGCAGCCTCTATTACTTCTAAGCCCTTGTTCATCATTGTTGCGGAATCTATACTTATTTTTTCCCCCATATTCCATGTTGGATGTTTAAGTGCTTGGTTAGGAGATATATTCTCAAGTTCTTTAAGACTTTTACCAAAAAACGGTCCTCCTGACGCAGTCAAAATAAGTTTTTCAAGACTTTTTTTATTAGAAATACCTTGTAGGCACTGAAATATAGCACTATGTTCACTGTCCACAGGGAATAGTTTTACTTTTTTTAATTTTGCTAGTTTTGTAACTAAATCACCTCCGGAGACTAATGTTTCCTTGTTGGCAAGAGCAATATTTTTTTTTGCTTTTATTGCTTCTACGGTAGGGAAGAGTCCAGAAATTCCAGATATAGCAGAAACTACTATTTCTGATGGATATGTTGCTGCTACTTCGCTAACTCCGTCAGCTCCTGAAAGTATTTTTGTGGAGGTGTCACTTATTCTTTTTTTAATAACGGGATATAAATTTTCATCGTAAATAGCGGCTAATTTAGGTTTAAAAATTCTTATTTGTTTTTCAAGTAAATCAATATTTTTGTTTGCAGCTATCCCTGCAACTTCAAGTTTTAAATCTTTTGCAACCTCTAAAGCCTGAACTCCAACAGAACCTGTGGATCCTAAAACCGAAATACAACTATTCATTTTAACCACTCTTTTAATAAATTATCGGCATAAGCCTTAAAAAGATATAGACGTAAGGTACTACAAACACAACGCTATCAAAACGGTCTAAAACTCCACCATGACCCGGCATAAAACTACCGAAATCTTTGACGTTGTATCTTCTTTTAACCATAGAAAAGCATAAATCCCCTAAAGAAGAAAGTATGGAACCTGTAATTCCCAAAATAAGAATTAAAGCATAATTAATTTGCTGCTTTTGCGGAAATACATAATTATTGAATACAAAAGCTACTAAAGTTACGCACGTTAAGCAAACTATTATACCACCCAGAAAGCCTTCTATAGTCTTTTTGGGGCTTATTTCCGGACATAGTTTATACCTTCCAAAGAATTTTCCAAAAAAATATGCTCCTGTATCAGACATCCATGCAATGGAAAAAGCAAGAAAAACATAAAATCCACCATATTCTCCACCAAAATCTCGAAGCTGCACGATTTTAAGCAGTGAGTAAGAAACAATGATTGATAAACTATAAACTACTAATACTCCTTTAATCTTTAAATCTTTGTTTATCATAAGTGCGCACAAAACCATTATAGTGTAAAGATAGCAGACAATTTCAAGGAATATAGAGTCTTTTATCAAGGGCATTGAAAATGAAAAAGCCAGCGTAGGGATCATCACCTCGTAGATTTGTACCATCCCCACCACTGAAAATATTTCTTTTACGGCAAGAGCTGCAATTATAGAAGTTACTAAATTTATAATCCAAGGGAAGCTTTGATTAAAAAATAAAACAGCAATTATAAAAGCTGCACCTGTAAGACCTGAAAAAATTCTTTTATACAACTCTACTATGCCCCCCCGAAACGTCTAACACGGGAATTATATTCCATTATAGCCTTATGAAATTCTGCGATGCTAAAATCCGGCCATAAAGTTTTAGTAAAGTAAAATTCGGCATATGCAGATTGCCATAGCATAAAATTAGAAATTCTCTGTTCTCCGGCGGTGCGGATAATTAAGTCTACATCTGGTTGATTACCTGTATAAAGGCGCCGAGAAATTTCATTTTCCGATATATTATTTGGAGAAAGTTTACCGCTTAAAACGTCTTGAGAGATAGATTTTACCGCCGAAGATATTTCTTCATGACTTCCATAATTTATAGCTATATTTAGCGTCATACCTGTATTTTGAGAAGATCGAATTTCAATTTTTTGCATTAAAGATGTAAGCTTTGAAGAAAATTTAGAAGTGTCTCCTATAAAACGTATTTTTACATTTTCTAAGTCAAAGCTTTCTGCAATAATTTCATTTAGGTATTTTCCTAGAAGACCCATTAAATATGTAATTTCTTCTTTGGACCTTTTCCAGTTTTCCGTAGAGAATGCGTAAGCAGTTAAGTACTTAATTCCCATCTCACTACTACACCTACAAATAGATTTAAAAACCTCTGCTCCTCTAGCATGACCTTTTATAGAGGGCAAAAAATGCTTTTTTGCCCAACGTCTATTTCCATCCATTATTATTCCCACATGAGAAGGCAAAGAGATTTTGCTATTTAAGCTTTTCATATTAAGTTCTCCGAGCGGTTTGTTTTTTTAAGATTAGATTGTCATAATTTGAGAGACTTTTTCTTTACATAGTTTATCAATGCTTTCACCGTATCTATCGGTAAGGTCTTGTACATATTTTTCACATCTTTTAAGCTCATCTTCGGTAATCTTAGAATTTTTCTTAAGAACCTTAGCTTGATCCATAGCTTCCCTGCGAATATTTCTAACACGCACTTTAGTTTCTTCTGCCATTTGAGATATATCTTTTGAAATATTTTTTCTTCTATCTTCTGTTAAAGGTGGAAATATGAGACGTATAACTTTTCCGTCGTTTTGAGGGTTAATTCCTATGTCAGACTTTTGAATTGCTTTTTCTATAACGGACAATAAAGAAATGTCCCAAGGCTGAATAATAATAATACGTGATTCTGCTACTGAAATAGCTGCAATTTGGTTTAAAGGTGTAGGAGTGCCATAGTAATCGATTATTACTCTATCGAGAATAGCGGGATTTGCTCTGTCGGCTCTAATGGATTCATACTGACCACATAAATGTCCAAGTACTAAAGTCATTTTAGATTCTGCAGCTTGTAGAATTGAGTTCATAAAAAATCACCTTTCATTAAATTTATGTATTAAATTATTAAATATTAAGCTAAGGAGTGACTGTTGTCCCGATTGAAGAGTCCTTAAGAACATGCAGTATATTTTCCGGGGGACTAATATTAAAAATTAAAATAGATATTTTATTATCGCGACACATAGAAGCTGCGGTACTATCTATTACTTTTAAGTTTTTTGAAAGCATTTCGTCGAAGGTAAGAGAAGTATACTTTTTTGCTTCAGGATTTATTTTAGGGTCATCTGTGTAGACTCCATCTGTGCCAGCAGTGGCCTTGAGGATTATATCTGCACCTATTTCTGCGGCTCGAAGGGAAGCGGCGGTATCTGTGGAAAAAAAAGCACTGCCTGTTCCGTATCCAAAAATAACAGCTTTTTTCTCTCGAAGATATAAGTCTGCTTTTGCGGGTGAATAAAGCTCTCCTACTTGAGGGAAATGTATGGAAGTTAAAATGGCTGTTTTCACATCAATTTTTTCTAAAGCATCGGAAAGAACTAATGCATTCATTACTGTTGCCATCATTCCCATGTGGTCTGCACGAATTCGGCTTATAAAACTACTGTCTCTACCTCGGCAAAAGTTTCCTCCACCTACAACTATACCTAATTCAACATCTAAGTTTAAAACTTTTTTAATTACATCAGATAAGTTTTGAACTACATCATAATCTACACCCATTTTAGAAGCTCCGGCTAAAAATTCTCCGCTAACCTTAAGAAGAACTCTCCTACTTTTAGACTCCAATTAAAAATCACTCCTCAAACATATTTTATTAAAAACTTTAGTTAAGTTTTCGATATCTCTCGGTGTATCATTAGGTATTTTATCGTAATTAGGGTTTTATGTAAATACCTAAAAGTTTATTTTTAAGAAAGTTAAAATATTTTTCTAAGCTATTGACATTCTAAATATTTTTATCATAATTCTATTTATGAGTATTTATAAAATAAAAATCTTGAGTGCCGAGGAGGTCAAAGATAGTGGAAGACATGATAGGAAGAATCATAGAACTTGATAAACAAGCGCGTGAAGACATTCAAAAAACAAATCAGCTTAAATTGGACTTAGAACAAAGAATCAGTGAATTAAAAGAAAAAAAGCGTGCTGAATATGTTAAGCGTGCCCGGCTGGATATCAAAGAGCGTGAAAAAGATGAAAAAATTAAAGCATGCATAAAACTTTCGGCAATTGAGGGAATATATAAAAAGAAAATTGAGAGAATTGAAAAAATTTATTCTTTAAATAAAAACAAATGGATAGATACTATCGTAAAGCGAGCGATGGAAAGCTAGCCTAGAGTTTAAATTTTAAGCAGGTGGTGAGTCAAAGCGGCATCAATGCGAAAGCAACTTCTTGCAAGCTTTGGAAATGATATGAAAATGTCGTATGCTTCAAATGCAGTACTTTCTAAGGCGCGTTCGATGTATGGGAAAAGGATACTTGATAAGAACTACGACGAGCTCGTCTCTTGCAGGAATATTCCTGACGTAGCTTCGTACCTTAAGAAAAAAACTACTTATGGAAGCGTCTTAAATGATATTAATGAAAATAGTGTTCACCGGGTAGATCTCGAAGATAGACTTAGGCTAAAGCTTTTTACCGACTTTGAGGTGCTAGCAAGATATGATGCATCTGTTGGCGAGCACTTTTGGGAATATTTAATCTCAAGAACCGAAATAGAGCAGCTTATGCATACTCTAATGCTTATTTCAGCTTCTAGACCAGGAGAGTATATTTTTTCTCTACCGAATTTTTTTCGCGATAGAACGAAAATAGATTTAAGAGCTTTATCTTGTGCAATAAATTATAATGACCTTTTAGGTTCTGTTAAAAAATCACCTTACTACGGCATTTTGCTGAAATTTAAACCAAATGGTGATGAGCAAATTAACATCACTGGCATTGAAACTTCTTTGCATAACTATCTTTATAGACTTATTTTTGGAATTATTAAAAAGTACGTAAAAGGAGGTGCAGGAAAAAAGCTAAAGGAATTTTTTGAGCTTTACATAGACCTTAGCAATTTAGTGCGAATTGTAAGGATGAAAAAATTTTATAAGCTTTCTTCAGATTACATGATGAAATCTCTGGTAGAAGGTGGAAATTTAGGGAAAGAAAAGCTCAAAGCATTTGTTGAAATTACTGACAATAAGCAAATGATGTCTGACATGAAAAAAACTAGCATGGGTAAAAAATGGTTTTCTAGGAATTTGGATGTAGTTGACAAAGTGCCTAGAAACATGAGGTTTAATTGGTGTAGACATAATATCAGATTTTCTCTTTCTCCGCCGCTAGTTTTAATTTCATATGTATTTCTTAAAGAAACTGAAATTTTAAATATTATCACTATAATAGAAGGTATAAAATATAGACTGCCTCCGGAAGAAATTAAAAAAATGCTTATAAAATAAGTGTAATAAAATTAAAAAATATTACTTTGAAGGGCGGGATAAGATGGCTGTTTGTGAAATGAATTTTGTGAGTATGATTGGACCTCTAAAGCGAATTGATGAACTCGCAAATACGTGCGGAGAGCTCGGGGTATTTCAACCAGATAATATTTCTTCATTTTACTCAAACACAGATAATTTTTTACCTATAATTGAAGAAAATCCATTTTCGTCGCTACTTATGAAGCTAAAAAATTCAATTTATTCCTGTGGAGGAAAATTTGAGAAAGTCGATATTTCAAAGTTTCAGGTTAGCAGAAGTAAAATGGAAAAGTATATAGATTATTTTTCTAGTAAAGTAAATGGGCTTATAGACAAAAAAAGAGAGGTTCACACTAAACTCGCCGAGTATAGAGAAGAAATAGAAAAGTTAAGTCATTTTCTAAGCTTAGATAAAAGTCTTGAGGATATTCTATCGTGCGAATATATAAAAGCGAGGTTTGGGAAAATTCCTCTTGAAGATTACAAACGATTTGAAGAAATTTCGCAAGAATATGAAAAAAAAGGATTAGACTTACTTTTTTTTGAGTTTGATGTGGACAAAGAATTTCAATGGGGTATATATTTTTCAGATATTGAAAACCTTAAAGAAGTTGATAGAATCTTTTCCCAGATGCATTTTGTTGAACTCAAAATGGAAAAATGCAATAAAACTCCTCAGTGGAGAGGTCAGGAGCTCGAAAGGCTATGTAAGGAAGCTTACCAAGATATAGAAAAAATCGAAAAGGAAATTTCAAATTTTTGGGAATCTCAAAAGTGTGAATGCATGAAATTTTATCAAAAAATTGAAAAGCTTAGTACTTATTTTGAGATAAAGTCTTATGCGGCAAAGTACGGAGGAAATTTTATACTTGTTGGTTGGGTACCGGCGGAGAATCTTGAAAACTTTAAAAATAAAATCAGCTCAATTGAAGGCTTAGAATTTTCGATGGATAAAGGTTCAAATTTACTCTCAAGTTCACCTCCTGTTAAGCTCAAAAATAAAAAAATTTTTAAACCCTTTGAACTTATGGTGAATACTTACGGCACTCCTTGCTACAATGAAATGGACCCCACTGCATTCGTTGCACTAACGTACCCGATTTTGTTTGGAATAATGTTTGCAGATTTAGGCCAAGGCTTATTAGTTTCGCTTATTGGCTGGATTATGTATAAGCTTAAGAATATGGAGTTTGGGAAAATTTTAATTCCTTGTGGTATATCATCGGCAATATTCGGTACTCTGTTTGGGTCGGTTTTTGGATTTGAGCATGCTCTTGACCCACTTTATAAAGGAATTTTCGGATTACCCGAAAAACCTATCGAGGTGATGAGCTCTTCTGCGGCCAATATGATAATGTATTCAGCTGTAGGTTTGGGAATATTCTTTTTGGTCGTTTCGATGCTTTTAGGAGTTTACGCTGCAGTAAAAAGAGGGAGTTTTTGGGAAGGTGTTTTTAATGCAAACGGAGTTTGCGGTCTCATTTTCTATGGTGCAGTTATCTACATGATGCTTCAGCCTAAAGCCGCTTCAGGACTTTATATAATACTTTTAATCTTAATTCCAATAGCTTTAATAATGTTTAAAGAAGTGATTATTAAGCTTATTGAGCGTCAAAGTGACTGGAAGCCTAAAAGTTGGGGCGAATATATTACACAAGGATTTTTTGAAATTTTTGAGGTAGTGCTTAGTTATTTGGCTAATACAATGTCGTTTTTAAGAATTGGCGCTTTTGTGCTTATGCATGCAGGTATGATGATGGTAGTGTTTATGATGGCACAAATGTTTGGTGGCATAGGGTATGTAATAACAGTAGTACTTGGAAATGTAATTATTACAGCACTTGAAGCTCTTTTGGCGGGAATTCAAGGTTTAAGACTTGAGTTTTATGAAATGTTCAGCAGATTCTTTGAAGGTCAGGGTAGACCTTTTTCACCAGTAGTGTATAATAAAGAAGACTAAATAAAATTATTAAAGTACTTTATGGAGGTAATATTATGAAAAGCTTGTATTTTATTGTTCCAGCGTTATTTATTACTTTTAGTGTGTGGTTAGCTTTAAGACTGGTAAAAAGAGGAGTAAGCAAAAAGAAAGCTGTAATTTCTCAAATTTGTGCAGTAGCTTTATTTATGGGAGTGTCTTTATTTGCGTGTGGAAGTTCTTGCGTATCAGCAGCAGCTAGCGGTTCAAACAATTCTTCAAGTCAGTCACAAGAGGTTGCAGCTGCGAATATGAGTGCTTTTGGAATAGGTTTAATCGCTGCCGCATTAGCTATGGGTCTTTCGGGAATTGGGGGAGGAATAGCGGTTGCTTCTGCTGCCCCTGCCGCTATAGCAGCTAACGCTGAAAACCCAAAAACATTCGTTAAATCGCTAGCATTTGTGGCTCTTGGAGAGGGAATTGCAATATATGGGTTTTTAATTTCATTTATGATTCTCGGCAAAATTGATCGGCTTATTTCTTGAGGAGGATTTATGAGATTTCAGCTTATAAGCGATAACACGGACACTCTTGTGGGTATGAGATTAGCAGGGATTGCAGGTACTATAGCACGTAGCGAGGATGAAGTTAGAAAAGCTTTATTGGATGCTGTGGCGATGGAGGATGTTGCGATAGTTTTAATTACAGAAGGTCTTGTGGAGAAATGTAAGGATCTAGTTTATGAGCTCAAAATGAAGTGTCATAAGCCTTTGATTGTTGAAATTCCTAGCGGAAAATCAGGCAGCAGAAAAAAAGACTCTATAACTCGCTACGTCAGAGATGCTATAGGCTTAAAAGTTTGATATATAAAGTATTTAAGGAGGCGAGAAAATGAGAAAAAGTTATAAAGCAAGTAATTTTTTAAACACTATTGAAAAATACGCCAAACGGCAACGAGCAAACAGTTTAGATGAAATGAAAAAACAAGAAGAGCTCGAGCTTCGCAAGGCTGAAGAAGAGATCATTGAAGAAGCAAATGCCATGATAAATAAAGAATTAATTGCCATGAAAAACAAAATCTCGGTTGAAGTATCGAGAAAAGAGCTTCAGGAGAGAAAAAAAGTTTCTCGCCGGCGCAAAGAAATAATGAAGGATATGTTTAAAGAATGCAGGAAAAAACTTGTTGGCTTTACTCTTTCTGAGGAATACGAAAGTTCACTAAAGCAATACGCAAATGCAATATCTAAAGTCCTCGATAGTAGTGATACTCAGTTATTTATAAAGCCAGAAGATATGAAATATAAAAATACAATCCTCAAAGGCTTTGGAAAAGAGTGTAAAATTGAAATTGCAAAAGATATTTCTATTGGAGGTATTAGGGGGTATAGCTTTTCAAAAAAGCTTATCGTAGACGAAACTTTAGACGTAAAGCTAAAAGAGCAAGAGGATTGGGCAGCTAAGCAGTTTGGAGTGCTTTTGGTTTAGAGGTTTAAATATTTTAAGCTGAGGAGGATAAGCGCTTAGTGGGGATTCACTATACGCTTCTTTAACTTGTTATGGAAGGAAAAAACGTAATATATGGAATAAATGGGCCTGTTGTGACTGTTAAGAACACTAAATCTTTTTCTATGATGGAAATGGTTTATGTAGGAAGTGAGAGGTTAATAGGGGAAGTCATAAACATTACCAGCGATAAAACTACTATTCAAGTTTACGAAGAAACAACTGGACTTAAACCCGGAGAAATAGTTGAAGGTACAGGAGGCCCTATGAAAGTATGCTTAGGGCCGGGACTTCTTGACAATATCTTTGATGGAATAGAAAGACCACTAAAGGCCATTGAAGAAAAAAGCGGTGCTTTTATTTCTAAGGGTTGCAGTATCAGTGCGCTTAATGAAGATAAGCTTTGGGAAACAGAAATACTAGTTAAAGTGGGAGATATTCTTTCTGAAGGCACGGTTTATGCTACCTGTGAAGAAACTTCTATTATAGTGCATAAATGTATGATTCCTCCCGGAGTACAGGGAGAAGTCATTGAAGCTATGCCTAGCGGTAAGTATAGAGTAAACGACGTAATTTTAAAGCTCAAGGGCGATAATGGAGATGTTCATGAGCTTACACTTTGTCAATATTGGCCTATAAGAGTGCCAAGGCCAGTTAGAGAAAGGCTTCCATCGACTATTCCATTAATTACTGGTCAGCGAATTATTGATACGTTATTCCCTGTTTCAAAGGGCGGAGTTGCGGCAGTTCCTGGAGGATTTGGCACCGGGAAAACTATGACTCAACATCAGCTGGCTAAATGGTGTGATGCAGATATAATTGTTTATGTGGGATGTGGAGAAAGAGGAAACGAGATGAGCCAGGTAGTTGATGAGTTTTCTAAACTCATCGACCCTAAGTCTGGCAAACCCATGACGCAACGAACTATTCTTATAGCAAATACTTCCAACATGCCGGTGGCGGCGCGCGAGGCCTCGATATATACGGGAATTACTTTAGCCGAATACTACAGAGATATGGGATATGACGTTGCAATCATGGCCGATTCAACCTCACGGTGGGCAGAGGCACTTAGAGAAATTTCTGGTAGACTTGAAGAAATGCCAGCTGAAGAAGGATTCCCCCCTTACCTACCTTCTAGACTTTCTGAGTTTTACGAAAGGGCAGGAAGAACTAAAGTTCTGGGAGGACTTGAAGGTTCTGTGACTATAATAGGAGCTGTTTCGCCGCAGGGTTCCGATTTTTCAGAGCCGGTAACTCAAAACACCAAACGTTTTGTAAGATGTTTTTGGGCACTTGACAAGTCTTTGGCTTATTCCCGGCATTATCCTGCAATTAACTGGATGAACAGTTATAGTGAGTATTTTGCTGACCTTGATAAGTGGTATATTCAAAATGTTGGGGAGACTTTTGTAAAATATAGAAAAAAGATTGCGTCTATTCTAAGTGAGGAAGATAAATTACTAGAGATAGTAAAGCTTGTTGGAGCGGACGTTTTACCGGATGATCAAAAGCTAGTTATAGAAATTGCCCGTATGATAAGAGTTGGATTTTTACAGCAAAATGCATTTCATAAAGATGACACTTTTGTACCTTTAGAAAAACAAAAGAAAATGATGAAAATAATACTTTACTTAAATAAAAAAGTTAGACAGCTCATTGCCACGTCTATACCTATTTCGAGAGTCATGGAAACAGGAATATTTGATAGATTAACTCGGATTAAATACGATGTGCCAAATGATCAACTTGATAAAATAGATGATTACAAAAAAGAAATTGATAAAATTCTTAATAAAATTATAAGTGAAAAGGTCTAAAGGAGGTGGAGTAGGTTGGTAATAAATTATATTGGACTAAAAGAAATAAGTGGGTCTTTAATAATTCTCGATGGAGTTGAAAATGCTTCTTATGAGGAAGTTGTGGATATCAAGCTTCAAGATGGTACTTATCGTAAAGGAAGAGTTGTTGAAATTGAAGGCGACAAGGTTGTAATACAAGTCTTTGAAGGTACTCATTCTATTTCGCTTTCAAATGCTCGTGTTAAGCTTAAAGGACATCCAATGGAGATTTCTCTTTCCCCCGAAATACTGGGACGCGTTTTTAGTGGTTCCGGTGAGCCTATAGATCATTTAGGAAAAGTGTTTCCCCATAAAAAAATGAACATAAACGGTAGTCCGATTAATCCCATTTCGAGGATATATCCTCAAAACTATATAAACACCGGCATTTCTTCGATTGATGTACTTTCTACTTTAATTAGAGGACAAAAGCTTCCTATTTTTTCTGGTTCAGGAATGAAACATAATGAGCTTGCTGTACAAATTGCTCGTCAAGCTAAAATTCAAGATAAAGGTAAAAATAATTTAGCTATTGTTTTTGCAGCTATGGGAGTAAAAAACGACGTTGCAGAGTATTTTAGGCGTCAATTTGACGAAACAGGAGTAATTGAAAGGGTTGTTATGTATTTAAATCTTTCCAATGACCCTGTGATTGATAGAATTTTAGCGCCGCGGTGTGCTTTGACTACTGCAGAGTATCTTGCATTTGAACTTGGAATGCACGTTCTAGTAATTATGACTGATATGACTTCATATGCTGAGGCGCTTCGTGAATTTAGTTCTTCAAAGGGTGAGATTCCGGGTCGAAAGGGATATCCTGGATATTTATATTCAGATTTTGCATCTCTTTATGAAAGAGCAGGAATGGTAAAGGGTAAAGAAGGATCTATAACTCAAATCCCTATTCTCACGATGCCCAATGACGATATTACTCATCCAGTTCCCGATTTAACGGGCTATATTACCGAAGGTCAAATCGTGCTTGATAGGTCTTTAGATAGAAGAGGATTCTACCCTTCAGTATCGATTTTGCCATCACTTTCTAGGTTAATGAAGGACGGCATTGGAGAGGGCTTTACGAGAAACGATCACCCTGAGCTGGCTAATCAGCTGTTTGCAGCTTATGCAAGAGTGCAAGATGCCCGTGCTTTAGCGTCAGTTATAGGTGAAGAGGACCTTGCGCCGATAGATAAAACTTATTTGGAATTCGGAAGAGCTTTTGAAAAGCAGTTTATAAATCAAGGATTTAATGAAAATCGCTCTATTGAGCAGAGCTTAGACTTGGGTTGGAGACTACTTTCAATTCTTCCTCGTCAGGAGCTAGATAGAGTAAGCGATGAAACTCTAAATAAATTTTATATTAAAGACAAAGAGCTATTAAACCGAAAAAATTTAATAGATGTATTTGATGAAGAATCTTCGGATGATAACGATGATGAAGACGAAGAGTAAGCTTTAGGCTAGATTGTAGGGAGGTAGATGCATGCTTAATCAAGTGGCGCCAACTAAAGGTAATTTAATTGCTATAAAAAAATCTTATAGCTTGTCTAAGCTCGGCTTTGAGCTTTTAGATAGAAAAAGAAACATTCTCATTCGCGAAATGATGACTCTTATTGAAAAAGCTGAAGAAATACAAAATAGTATTGATACTGCTTACTCTAAAGCCTTTACTATGCTTCATAAGGCTAATATTGCACTTGGAGTATGCAAAGAGCTGTCGCTAGCTGTTCCCATTGAATCGCGGCTTAAGCTATCTTTTAGGAGCGTAATGGGCGTTGAGATACCTATAGTACAGTTTATGGAAATGGAAAACTCTACAGTCCCATTTGGACTTTATAATTCTAATTCAGACCTTGATAAAGCTTATGCATGCTTTCGTGAGGTCAGAAGATTAACAGCTGAGCTTGCTGAAGTGGAAACGAGTGTATATCTTCTTGCAAATGCTATAAAAAAGACTCAAAAGCGTGCTAATGCACTAAAGAATATAATGATCCCGAAATTTGAAAATTCTATAATTTCTATAACTGAAGCGCTTGAGGAAAAAGAAAGAGAAGAGTTTTCGCGTCTTAAAGTAATTAAAAATTTAAAAGAAAAATAGCAGGAGTGAAAATAGATGTTTCAGGGCATCTATTTTTTGTTTTTGTATGTCTTGACAAATTTTTAAAAAAACTCTTGACTTTACTATGGAATAATTTTATTATTTATCAATAAAATGAATTGTTATACTTATGTGTTTTTAGAAAAATCAAATAAGTAAGAAAGAGGGTAATTTTTATGTCAGAAAATGAAAACACATTATTTAGAAAAAGCACGCTTGAAAGGATTTCGTCTCCCGATAAGCTCAATGAGTATATAAAGGTGACAAATCCCAGTTTGGTTATAATGTTATTAGGAATATTTATTGTCTTGATTGCAGGAATAGTATGGATATTTTCCGGAGTTATACCAAAAACCGTTGATATTGTTGGCGTAGTAGCAAGTGATCTGAAAGGTGAATCGGGAGTTTACTGTTATGTCCCCATAGGGACTAGTAAAAGATTAAATCCTGGTATGGACGTACAGATTTCTCCAGATTACGCCGACAAAGAACAATATGGTTATATCAAAGGGAAGGTGGTTTCAATTGGATCTAAAGTTGTTACGGAGGAATATTTAGCGAGCAATTTCCCCGACCCTCAGCTTTTTTATCCGATATTTTCTTCTAAAGATGCAGTCACTGGAAATATGGTTGAGGTTGCACTTTCTATGGAAGAGTGGTCGAATGAAGAAGGTAATAAACTTGAAATAACAGATGGTACTTTATGCGAGGTTTCGGCAATAATTGGAGGAACAAAACCTTATGAATTGATATTTAATAAATAACTAGGAGGTGATAAAAATGGGGAAGATATGTAAAGTACCTGTTGTAATGCAGATGGAAGCGTTAGAATGTGGAGCTGCATGCTTGTGCATGGTAGCAGCATACTATAAAAAGTGGCTTCCGCTAACGCAGGTGCGTGCTGATTGCGGAGTTTCAAGGGATGGAAGTATAGCTAAAAATATTTTAAACGCTGGAAGATCTTATGGATTTAAAGCTGCAGGCTACAGATTAGAGCCAATTAGCTTAGAAGCACTTCCTATGCCAGCAATAATTCACTGGAATTTCAATCATTTTGTTGTTTTATGTGGAGTAGATTTCAAAAAAGGTAAGGTTTATATTAACGATCCAGCGCGAGGAAGAGTTACAGTTTCTATGGAAGAATTTGATCAGGCTTTTACTGGAATTGCTTTGACTTTTGTCCCAACAGAAGAATTTAAACCCGAAGGAAAGCAAAAAAGCGTTTTAACTTTTGCCAAGAGATGTCTTAAAGGAGCACTCAAGCCCTTTATTTTAGCGGTACTTGTAAGCTTAGTGCTTACGGTTATAGGAATGCTTTCTCCAATATTTAGCAGAATTTTTCTAGATAATTTGCTCTCAGGTTCAAATCCGGAATGGTTTTATCCATTTTTAGGAATTATGCTAGTGGTACTGTTGATTCAGGTGATGATTGAATTTATACAGTCTGTTCATTGGCTAAAAATAGAGGGAAAGTTTTCTTTGACGTCAAGTGCGGAATTTATGTGGCACGTTTTGCGACTTCCTATGGATTTCTTTTCGCAGCGGTACGTAGGAGATATAGTTTCACGTCAAGAATCTACGGCTGGTATTGCACTAACTCTAATTAAGAAAATTGCTCCTATATTTATAAAAATAGCTTCTATGTTTTTGTACCTTTTCCTCATGCTACAATGGAGCTGGTTTTTAACCTTAATTGGTATCGGTGCAACAGTGCTTAATATGTTAGTTGCGCGCTATACTTCAAATAAAATGCTAAATTTTCAAAGAGCATCTGCGGGTAACCAAGGAAAAATTATAAGCGTGACTTATACAGGTTTCGAGATGATAGAAACTATAAAGTCCACAGGAGCTGAAAGTGGATACTTTGAGCGGTGGGCAGGATATTTTTCAAAACAAAACAACGATAATGTGGCAATTACAAAGTTTAATCGATATATAGGTGCGCTACCAGAATTTATTGATAGCATAGCAAACTTAATAATGCTTTTTTCAGGTGTATACTTGATTATGCATGGACACTTTACAATTGGTATGCTTATGGCATTTCAATCTTTCCTAGATAGGTTCTTAGCACCTATAGGAGATATAATGGATATATATAGTAGCTTCGTTGAAATGCGCTGTGAAATGGAAAGAGTTGAGGACGTTCTTGATTATCCGGTAGACGTAGAAGAAAACTTTAAACAAAATTCCAGTACCCAAGGCGACGAGCGTAAATTAAGAGGAGAAGTAGAAGTAGATAACATCACTTTTGGATATAGCAAATTAGCGGCTCCTTTATTAGAAAACTTTAGTATGTCGCTTAAACCTGGGTCATGGGTTGCAATTGTTGGTGGAAGCGGAAGCGGTAAATCCACACTAGCTAAGCTAGTTACAGGTCTTTATAAACCATGGAGTGGCCAAATTACCTTCGATGGACAGACGAGAGAGGAAATGGATCCTTATAAATTCCATAATTCTGTTTCAATAGTAGACCAAGAGAAAGTGATGTTCCATGATACTATTAAAAACAACATAAAAATGTGGGACGATTCTATTGAAGACTTTGCAGTTATGATGGCAGCCAAAGATTCAGATATTCATGATGCTATTGTGAGCCGTCCTGAAGGGTATAATCACGTTTTAAAGGAAGGCGGAAGAGACTTTTCTGGTGGGCAGTGCCAGAGAATAGAGATAGCCAGGGCACTTGCTCAAGAACCGACTATTGTAATCCTCGATGAAGCAACCTCTGCACTAGATGCCAAAACAGAAAATATTGTTATGGATAATATTCGTAAGGCGGGATGTACATGCATAGTTATAGCGCATAGACTTTCTACGGTCCGTGACTGCGATGAAATAATAGTTCTAGATAAAGGAAAAGTCGTGGAGAGAGGAAAACACGATGAGCTTATAAATAACAACGGAAAATACAAAGAACTCGTAATAACAGAGTAAGAAGTGGGTGAAATTATGGGTAAAGATTTCTGGGAAAGTCAAATTAAAAGGCGCAGAGATAGTGATGAAAGAATGTTTCAGGGAGCATTTTCCGATTTGCTCTCAATTATAGGAATGAATACTTTCAAAGCAGCTAAACAGACAACTGGAGCTGCAGCGGAAATTTTAAAATATTTAGGCAAAGAGGTTCCAGATGTGCCAGATAATATAACTGATCTGGATTCTCAACTTGAATACATGTTAAGACCTTCTAACACTATGCGTCGGCGCGTTGAACTTACTGGAGAATGGTGGAAGGATTGTACAGGGTGTTTTCTAGGCAGTACTAAAGAGGGAGACATAGTTTCAATTTTACCTGGAAAATGGTCAGGTTATACCTACAGAACTCCTGAAGGAGAACTTATTAAAATTAATAAGGTAACTGCTAAAAATTTAAATGTGGATGCATTTTGCTTTTATAATTCTTTTCCTTTGACTTCTTTAAAAATTAAAGACCTCATAAAATTTATGATTTCAAATATTTCAAGGGCCGATATGGTTTTTATTCTCGTTACAATGCTTATAATGCAAATTCTCGGGATGTTTATTCCTGCGATAAACAATATGATTTTTAATAATTTAATTCCGTCTGGAAAAGATTCCTTAATTATACCTATTGCTTCTTTAATGCTGGGAGCAACAATTGGAAGTGTACTTATAGGCATAACAAACGGAATCGTTACAAATAGATTTCAAAGCCGACTTACTCTTGCAGTCAATAGCGCAATTATGATTAGATTGTTTAGTCTTCCAACAAGTTTCTTTAAAAACTATACTTCTGGTGAACTCGCAAGTAGGATGGGCTATATTGCTTCTCTTTGCCAAATGATAGTCAGTGCGATTATGTCCACAGGACTTACAGCAGCATTTTCGTTTTTATATATTTTCCAGCTTTATAGCTTTGCACCTACGCTTGTTTTGCCGGGTATGGCTGTTATTGTAATTACAATAATATATTCAGTTTTTATAACGTTTTATAGGCAGAGTATAAATAAAAAGAGATTGAAAGCTTCGCCAAAGTTGCAGTCATTAGTGTATGCTCTTTTTGGTGGGATTGAAAAGATAAAAGTGACAGGCTCAGAAAAAAGAGCATTTGCAAAATGGGCGGAAGAGTATGCAGAAGTTGAAAAACTTACTTATTCTCCACCGTTTATGTTAAAAATTAGTAGCGTTATAAGTTTGATTATTTCTTCCTTGGGGACAATCGTAATTTATTATTTTGCCGTGCGCACTGGCGTAAGCCGTGGTAACTATATATCTTTTAACGTAGCATTTGGAGCCATTAGCAGTGCGATGATGTCTTTAAGTGACGTTGCACTTCAGTTTGCAAGTTTAGGTCCCATTTTAGATATGATACGTCCCGTTATGAAAGAAAAGCCGGAAAGCAGTGAAGGAAGAAAAATACCTACTTCTCTTTCTGGAGATATAGAAATTTCAAATATTACGTTTAAGTATAGCGAAGATGGCCCTATGATTTTAGATAATTTAAGTCTTTCAATAAAAAAAGGAGAATACGTTGCGATAGTTGGAAAAACTGGATGTGGTAAATCTACTCTAATACGTATTTTGCTAGGCTTTGAGAAGCCGAATAAAGGCTCAGTTTTTTACGGTGGTAGAGATCTTTCGAATTTAGATTTAAGAAGTGTTAGGCAAAAAATTGGTGTAGTTATGCAAAATGGATCGCTTTTCCCCGGTGATATATTTTCAAATATAATAGTGACTTCTCCATGGAAAACTATGGATGATGCTTGGGAAGCGGCAAGAATTGCCGGAATTGAAGAGGATATAAAAGCGATGCCAATGGGAATGCACACGCTAATTTCAGAAGGAGCAGGAGGAATTTCCGGAGGACAAAAGCAAAGACTTATGATAGCTAGAGCAGTTATTTCTAAACCTCAAATACTTATTTTCGATGAAGCTACTTCTGCTCTTGATAACATAACTCAGAACCACGTTGCAAATAGTATCGCATCGTTTAATAGCACTAGAATTGTTGTTGCTCATAGACTTTCTACTATAAAGAATTGTGATAGAATAATAGTATTAGACAAAGGTAAAATAGCCGAAGAGGGAACATATGAGCAGCTAATGGAGAAAAAAGGTCAATTTTATGATTTAGCAATTAGACAGGTTGTTTAGTATAAACTTCATGGCGCCGCTCAAACAAAACAAGAGTTGGTGCCAAAAAAATTAATTTTTTATTTACAGTATGATTTATTTAAAAAATCACAGATTAAAAAGTTATTTTCCAGGTTCATAAAGATTTGGTTATAGCTTTAATGCAAAACAACCCCCGTTTTACTTTCTACAACATTATCGCATCATTGCAGATCTTTAAAGTGATTACGAGTATCGTCAAGATTTTTTTATTGCTGTCAAGTTAAACGAGATATTAACCCAAAAATTTTTATAAATTTTGTTTTTAAAACGAGAGATACTTTAAATGATACATTTTAAAAAAACTCACCAAGACATAAAGGAAATTCAAGAATTATTAATCCGCAAAGACTAGTAGAAGGGCTAAAAACGCTTCAAAAATTATTATTATATAAGCCTTGAGAAAGAAATTTTCTCGAGGCTCTTTTTAGTTTAAAGTCTTAGTACAAAGTGTGTGAATCTTTACCTTCTGATTTTTTTCATGAGTGTATTTAATTTTGAAAAACATAGTATTTAAACCTGAATTATTTAGTATTTTTTAAATAATTTAATTTTAGTCATTGACTTTTAACTTGTTTTAAGTTAAAATAATGTAATAACTAATTATATATTTTTAATTTTGCGTGGATAAGGCTGTATTTCGTCGGTTAAATCAAGAAGATAATCAACACTTGTCTGATAGAACAAGGCTAAGCGTTTTAAGACGTGAGTAGGGACATCATTTTTTCCCAGTTCATATTGAGCATAGCCGGTTTGTGACATATTTAATAATTTACCAACTTCGGTTTGAGTTAAATCTCTGTCTTCTCGAAGTTCTCTAAGTCTTCTGTACATAAAAACCCTCCCTTCTCTTGAGAGTGTATAGGAAAAGGGCTTTATTGTTACATTTTAACTTAAATTACGTTAAGTACAGATTTCCATAAAATGTAAAAATAGTAAAAAAGGAGTGTAAATATGGATAGGAAAAACTTTACAAAAAAATGTATTTCCAACTTTATTTCAATAATTTTCTCAATGAGCGGAACTTGCTTTATTTGCGCATTTGAATGCAAAAATGAAGAGACCCCAACATCCTCAGCTGTAAATTTAAATGAAATAAAAAATTTAAATAATAATTCATCACAAGAAAATTTAGAGAATCAAAAAGACAAAAAAGCTTCTGCAGCTCCTTCAGATGATAATAAAGTAAACTCTTTGAAAGAAGTTAAAGAAGTTTTTTACGTAACGAAAACAGGTAAATGTTTTCATAAAAAAGGATGCCGTTATTTAAAACGTTTAAAAATGTGTATGAACCTCGAAAAGGCTAGAAAGAAATATAAACCCTGTAAGAATTGTATCCAAGTATGAGGTTAAAAATACCCCTTTATTTAAATAAAATATTATCTATAAAGATTTGAAAAATATTTTTTTGTGTGTTTTAATATAAATAGGTATTGGAAAAGAAGCTTAACAAACTTAAGTTTTAATATAAAAAGGGGTAATATATTTGTTTAATCTGCTTTTACTTTGTGGTGGACCCTCTTTAGAACGAGGCATTTCGCTTAATTCCGTTAGGTCGTTTTACGATAATATAGGAAACTCGGAAACTCTCAAAATAAGTGTTATTTTTATCGATACTTATTTAAATAAGTATTTTGTGAATGAAACGTTTCTTTATTCAAATACTCCAAGCGATTTCGACTTTAAGCTTGCAAACGAAGGTCAAAAACTTTCTGAAGATGAGTTTTTAAATGCACTTAAGAAATCAGATTTAGTAGTTCCTGTGATGCATGGCATTTACGGTGAAGACGGCACTATACAAAAAATTTTAGAGGATAATAAAATTCCATTTGTTGCATCGGGCAAAGAAGCTTGCGAGAAAATGTACAATAAAGCTAATGCGGAAACAGAAATTTTAAAAAAACATGGTTTTCGGTCTGTTCCGAAGCTGATTTTAAATTGTAAAGACGAAAAAGCTCGTGAAAAAATTGCTGCTTTTTATGAAGAATATAAACTGAATAACGTTGTAATCAAACCAGTAAAAGGAGGCTCCTCTTTTGGAGTGGTTTTGGCTAAAAATCTCAGGGAATGTATAGAAAAAGCTCTCGAACAGCTGCAGCAGTATAGCGAAATTTTGTTAGAACAGTTTTGCACAGGTCACGAATTTACCGTTATGGTTTTACAAAACTCTAAAGGCGCTCCAGTTGCTTTAATTCCCACTGAAATAGAGGTTAAAACGTCTTCGGGAAGTATAGCTCGAAGTGGCTCTCAAAAGAACGTAAAGGAAAAATGGAGCGAAGAAGGCTTTTTTACAACTCGCAGAAAGTATTTACCCACTAATGAAACTCATTACTATAATCCACCTAGATTTTCAAGAGAGCTGATTCAGAAAATTCGAAATGAAGCAGAAAAATTATTTGAAATAGTTGGTGCAAAAGATTTTGTGAGAATAGATGGATGGATTTTAAGTAGTGGTGAAATTTATTTTTCTGACTTTAATCCTATTTCCGGTATGGAACAAAACAGTTTTTTATTCCAGCAAGGGGCAAAAGTTGGATTTACTCATAGAAGCATCCTAGAGTATATACTCGAAAATTCCTGTAGACGCCAAAACTTAAAGTTTCCAGGATTTCACTTAGAAAACAAAAAAAGAGTGAATGTTTTACTGGGGGGCACAACCTCCGAAAGACAGGTTTCTTTGATGAGTGGATCTAATGTTTGGCTTAAGCTTTTAAATTCCAAATTGTATGAACCTCATCCATACCTATTGACGTCTCAAAATAATGAATTAAAAGTTCTTCCGCTTTCATACGACATTATCTTGAATCACACAGTTGAAGAAATAATTTACCAGCACAGCATGAAAAAAACGTATGAACTCGAAAAAACCTTGGTTAGTATAGTTAGGGAAGATCTAGGCCTCGAGGATGAAACATCCGGCGATTATATTTCACTCGAAGAGTTTATAGAAAATTCAAAGTCTCAAAACGCATATGTATTTCTGGGACTTCACGGCGGCTTAGGTGAAGACGGAAGAATTCAAAAGCTTTTAGAAGACAGCAAGATTAAATTTAATGGTTCGGGCTCTCACGCCTCGAGAATCTGCATGGATAAGTATAAAACTAGCGAAATCGTTGATTCTTTATCTTTAACTAATTTAAGAGGAGCTCGAAAAATTTCTGTTTCGGTTGAAGAGCTCTTCCAAGAAGCAAGTGAAGAAAAATTACATAATTTCTGGCAAAGTTTAACTGAAAAGCTTGAAAGTTCTAAGATAGTAGTAAAGCCTCAGTGCGATGGATGCTCAACTGGAGTAATCGTACTTTCAAACGAAGAAGAACTTAAAAATTATATTGGATTTTTTAAAAATAAAATCGATACTGCTCCCCCAGGAAGTTTTAAAATGCATAGCGGACAGCTAAGTATAGGAATTCACAACAAGCAGTTTTTGTTCGAGGAATACATCGAAGTTGATAAGATAGTTATTTCTAACAATAAAATTGTTTATAACGAGCCCACCAAGTGGATTGAATTAACTATTGGTGTTGTAGAAAATAGCGGTTCTTATCACGCCTTAAACCCGAGTATTACAATTGCAGATTCTGGTGTTTTAAGTTTAGAGGAAAAGTTTCAAGGTGGAATGGGAGTAAACATAACTCCTCCTCCTGAGTATATAATAAATTCTCGACTGATTGAAAAGCTTAAAAGTTATGTTCAAAAACTGTGTGAGAAGGTAAACATAAAAGACTATTGCAGAATAGACGTTTTTGTAAATAATTCAAGCGGAGAAATAATTATTATTGAAATTAATACCCTTCCTGCTCTTTCTCCTTCAACTGTGCTTTTTCAACAAGCGGGCAAAGAAAATCCTCCTATGAATCCTTTGAAGTTTTTAGAGAAAATAATTTCAAATAAGTTTTAAGTTCAAATTAGCAGAAATTAAATAAAAAGAGGCAAGTCTTTATGGAAAAAATTAAAATATCCGAAATAGCCAAGGTAATTAATGCGATGCTTGAAAATGTAAGTGAGGATTATGCTTATGGAGTTAGTACTGACACAAGGACTCTCCAAAAGGGCGATATATATTTTGCACTGACTGGGAACTTTTACGATGGTCATGAATTTATTTCTGTTGCTCAGCAAAAGGGTGCGTGTGCTATAGTGTGCTCAAAAGATATCCCGTGCTCTTTGCCTATCTTGAAGGTAGAAAATACTCTTAAAGCACTTCAGAAATTAGCGTCTTATTACCGCTCTAAGCTTTCGCTTAAAGTAGTTGCAGTGACGGGAAGCACTGGTAAAACTACAACTAAAAATATGATTTCAACTGTGCTATCTAAAAAATATAAGGTGTTTTCGACGGATAGAAATTATAATAACGAAATAGGTCTTCCTAAAAGCATTTTTGAAATTGACAACAGTTTCGACGTTGCAGTTTTAGAGCTAGGAATGAACAGTCCAGGAGAAATAAGCACCCTTTCAAAGATTGCCAAGCCAGATGTTGCAGTTATTACGAATATTGGCAAGGCTCACATGGGAAATTTAGGTTCTTTACAAAATATTTTAAAAGCTAAGCTTGAAGTATTAGATGGTATGAAAAAAGGTGGCACTTTAATTTTAAATTCAGATGATGAGCTTTTAAGCAAGTTAAAAATTGAAGATTTTAAAATTATGCTTACCGGAACAAATCCCTTTTTATCACAGTTAATGGCTTATGATATTGAAGATAGTACACCTTCACTTCGTTTTAAAGTAAAATACAAAGACGATATGTTTTATGGAATTCTTCCCACGCTCGGAAAGCATAATGTTGCAAACGCCCTTTTTGCCATTTGCTGTGGCTTAGAATTTAGTATATCTCCTGCCTCTTCTCTTGATAGGCTTAAAAGCTACGTTCCTTCTCCTATGCGCTTAGAGACTATCCAAGTAGGCGATGTCACTATAATTAAGGATTACTATAATTCCAGTCCGGATTCTGCGGAAGCTGCTCTTAAAACCTTATCGACATATCAGAGTAAGGGCAAGAAAATTGCTATTTTAGGTCAAGTGTTGGAGCTCGGAAGATTTAGTCCTCAAGAGCATTATAAGCTGGGTTTAAGCTGCGTGCTTAACAAGGTAGACTATGCATTTTTTATAGGTAAAGATTTCGAAGCTTTTAAAAATGGAATGAGCGATAATTCTCAGTGCTTTGATGAGTCAAAGAGAAAGTGCTTAATAGAAGCACTTAAAAATTATGTTCTCAGCGGTAAAGTAAGCGCAGGGGACGTAATTCTTATAAAAGGCTCTCGTAACATGAAAATGGAGGAATTTTATGAAATATTAAAAAAGTATATAGAATCTTCTAAAATTTCAAATGCTATTTGTCCTGTATATAGCTCATCAAAGCTTTACGTTGATATAAATGCAGTTAAATTTAATTATTTTCAAGTAAAATTAGCTGTTGGAGAGAACGTGGAAGTTATGCCTATGGTAAAGGCAAATGCGTACGGAGCAGGAGCCGAAATAATTTCAAATGTATTTCAAAACAGTAAGTATTTGGCAGTAGCAGACGTTAGAGAAGCAAATATCGTAAAAAAAACTGTTCCGAATAAAAAGATGTTAATAATTTATCAGCCGGCTTTAAAAGACATTTTTGAAATTGTAAGGAATCAGCATATTGCAGCAGTTTCAGATTTGGAATTTGCTAGAGAGCTAAACCAAGAGTCATTACGGCAAGATATAGTATCTAAAATACACGTTGAGATTGATAGTGGCCATGGAAGATTGGGTATTGACCCAAGTTATGCTTCTCAATTTGCAAAAGAGCTCTCTAAATTGAGCGGCATTGTTGTTGAAGGTATTTTTATGCACTACTCCTCAGCAGATACCGACGACGAAGAAAGTTTAAGTTTCACTGAAAAACAGACTTCTGTGTTTTCTAAAGCCGTTAATGATTTTGAACAAGTTTATGGCAAAGTTCAGTATAAACACGCATGTGCAGGCGCAGCAATTTTTAATCCCAAAGCTAACCATTTTAATATGGTACGGCCGGGGTACTTACTTTATGGTTATCATCCAAGTGAAATGACTAAGAACAAAATATCTTTGAAACCTTCTTTAAAGCTTGTTTCATCAATACTTCAAATAAGGGAAGTGGATAAAGGAACTCCAATTAGCTATAGTAGAAGATTTACAACTACTCGTAAAAGTAAAATAGCAACGGTTGCTATAGGATATTCGGACGGAATACCTAGAAAACTTTTTAACATTAATAACGAAAAAAATGGTTGTTTTGTTGTCAACGGTCAGCGAGCACCGATTGTTGGGACTATCTGTATGGATTTAACTATGATTGATATCACGGATATTAAAGGAGAGGTCAAAGTTGGAGATGAAGTGGCAATATTTGATAACGTCAATGTAACTATAGAGGAAATGGCAGATATTTGCGATACTATAGGCTACGAAATAATTTCACAGATTCAAGGTCAAGCAGAAAGAATAGAAGTATTTTAATTTAATTATCATAAGAGACGGTTTTTATAAAAGCAGCTTTACAATGCAGGAAAAATTTACATATAGGTATTTTATTTGACTCTCTCTATTTTTGAGAATATAATAAAATTGTCAGACATTATATAGACTCAATGAATATTATGTTGGGAGAGAGAATTCTGAATAAAAATAAGTATGGTAATGAGAGTATCTCTTCTCTTAAAGGAGCGGACCGAGTAAGAAAGCGTCCAGCAGTTATATTTGGCTCCGACGGAATAGAAGGATGCGAGCACTCTGTTTTTGAAATACTTTCAAACTCTATAGATGAAGCGCGTGAAGGCTACGGAAGCACGATACACCTTACATATTACCTTGATAATTCCATAGAAATAGAAGACCACGGAAGGGGAGTTCCAGTTGATTTCAATGCAAAAGAAAATGCTTATAACTGGCAGCTTCTTTTTTGTGAGCTTTATGCTGGAGGAAAATATAATAACGAAACTCAAAGCAATTATGAATATTCACTCGGCTTAAACGGTCTTGGTCTTTGCTCAACTCAGTATGCATCAGAATATATGGATGTTGAAGTCAAAAGGGACGGGTTTAAATATACTCTTCATTTTGAAAAAGGTAGCTGCATTGGCGGACTTATAAAAGAGCATTACAAGTATAAAGATACAGGAACTAAAATTCGTTGGAAACCGGATTTAGATGTGTTTACAGATATCTCTATTCCTCTTGAATACTTTTTAGACGTACTGAAAAGACAAGCTATAGTTAATGAAGGGGTAAAATTTATACTTAAATTTCAAAACGACGACTCGTCGTTTAAGGAAGTAGAATTTAAATATCCAAGAGGTATAGTAGACTATCTCGACGAGACTTTAAAAGATGAATACCTCACTCCGGTTCAAAGCTGGAGCTTAGAAGATAAAGTTAAAGACAGAGAAGATAAACCCTTTTATAAGCTTAAAGCTAATATAGCATTTGCGTTTTCAAATAAAATCAGTTTTATGGAGTACTATCATAACTCGAGTTTTCTAGAGCACGGTGGAGCGCCTGAAAAAGCAGTAAGAAGTGCACTTTGTTCGCATATAGATAGTTACTTAAAGCAATCCGGCAAGTATACTAAGAATGAAAATAAGATTTCTTTTTCAGACGTTGAAGATTCTTTGGTAATAGTCATTTCGTCGTTTTCAACGATGACTTCTTATGAAAATCAAACTAAAAAATCTATAACTAACAAAGGAATTCAAGATTCGCTCACTAGTGAGCTTAAACGTTACTTAGAAGTATATTTCATAGAAAATCCTGAAGATGCCGAAAAGATTTGCAATCAGATTCTTATAAATAAAAGAAGCCGAGAAGATGCTGAAAAAACCAGATTAAACCTTAAGAAAAAGCTTACCAGTACTATGGACGTTGCAAGCCGGGTGGCTAAGTTCGTAGACTGCAGAAGTAAAGACGTAAAGCAAAGAGAGCTTTTTATAGTTGAAGGAGACTCGGCGCTAGGGGCCTGCAAGCAAGCACGGGACCCGGAATTTCAAGCTATTATTCCCATAAGAGGTAAAATTTTAAATTGCTTAAAGTCAGATTATAGCAGAATATTCAAAAGCGAAATAATAGTTGACCTCATAAAAGTTTTAGGTTGCGGAATAGAAGTTAAGCAGTCTAAGGCTAGTAAAGAACTTTCCTCTTTTAATATTAATTCACTGCGCTGGAGTAAAGTTATACTTTGCACTGATGCAGATGTGGACGGCTTTCAAATTCGCACTTTACTTCTCACAATGATTTACAGACTTACGCCTCAACTTATAAGTCTAGGCAAAGTATTTATAGCAGAGTCGCCGCTTTACGAAATAAATTCCGGAAGCGAAACTTATTTTGCATACAACGAAAATGAAAAAGAAAGCTTTTTAAAAAAAATAGGAAATAAAAAGTTTACAATCCAGCGCTCTAAAGGTCTTGGAGAAAATGAACCCGAAATGATGAACTTTACAACTATGAATCCTAAGACTCGCAGACTTATAAAAGTGATGCCGGAGGATGCAATAAAAACTTCTAAGATGTTTGATACCCTTTTGGGAGACGATTTGCCCGGAAGAAAAGAATATATAGTTAAAAATGGACATTTATATATTGAAAACTTAGACGTAAGTTAGGAGGGATAAAGTGGCAAGTAAAAAATCTAAATCTCGGCAGCCGAGCTCAAAAGTAAAAGGGTTTATTTATAACGCTGGAGAAATTATAGAAGAAAAAATCGCAGACACTTTAAAAAACAACTATATGCCTTATGCTATGAGCGTTATAATGTCTCGAGCAATCCCCGAAATAGATGGCTTCAAGCCTTCGCATAGAAAGCTTCTTTACACTATGTTTAAAATGGGTCTTTTGGGTGAAACGAGAACTAAATCCGCTAATATTGTGGGTCAAACTATGAAATTAAATCCCCATGGAGATAGTGCAATTTATGATACTATGGTACGCCTTAGCCGAGGGTACGAAGCTCTTTTACATCCATACGTAGACTCTAAAGGAAATTTTGGAAAATTTTATTCACGTGATATGGCATGTGCTGCTTCGAGGTATACGGAAGCAAAGCTGGAAGGTATTTGCAAAGAACTTTTTAGGGATATAGAAAAAAATACTGTAGATTTCGTCGACAACTACGATAATACTTTAAAAGAACCTTCTCTTTTACCGTGCTCTTTCCCTTCAGTTTTAGTAAATTCAAATACTGGTATTGCCGTAGGGATGGCTAGCTCGATTTGTCCTTTTAATTTGCAGGAAGTATGCAAAACGACCATAAAGCTTATTAAAAACCCTAATCATGACATCCTTTCTACTTTAATTGCCCCGGACTTTCCAGGGGCTGGAGAGATAATTTACGATAGGGAAAAGCTTAAGGTAATCTATGAAACCGGCCGCGGAGGAATAAAAGTGCGGGCGAAATATACTTATGATAGTAAAGAAAACTGTGTAGATATAACTGCAATTCCCCCTACAACAACTAGCGAAGCAATTATAGAAAAAATAGCGGAGCTTATGAAAAACGGCAAACTGCGTGAGCTAGCGGATGTACGCGACGAAACAGGGCTTGAGGGTCTTAAAATAACTTTGGATCTCAAACGAGCAGTTGACCCGGAGAAATTAATGAGAAAGCTTTTTAGAGTTACTCCTTTAGAAGATACTTTTTCTTGTAATTTTAATATTTTAATTTCCGGAGCTCCAAAGGTTATGGGAATTCGTGAAATCATCAGAAGATGGATTGAATTTAGAGAGGAAAGCGTTAAGCGAAGAGTTTTATTCGACTTAACTCGCGAAAAAGAAAAGCTCCATTTACTTGAAGGACTAAAAATGATTTTAGTTGATATTGATAAAGCTATTTCTATCATTAGAAATACTCCTCAAGAAACGCAGGTAGTTCCAAACCTCATGCAAGGTTTTAAAATGGACGAAATTCAAGCGGAGTACGTTGCAAATATAAAACTTCGCCATTTAAATAAAGAATACATACTAAAACGCACAAGTGAAATCGAGAACTTAAAGATAAGCATTGCTAACCTAGAACTTATATCCTCTGATAACTCAAAAGTAGATGAGCTTATTATTGAAGACTTAAATCGTGTTGCTTCAACCTACGGCAGGTCTCGAAAAAGCACTTTGATCTCTCAAGAAGAGTTTGAAGAAGAAGAAATAGACGTTCCAGACTACCCTGTAAATTTCTTTTTGAGCAAAGAAGGATACTTCAAAAAAATAACTCCTCAGTCCCTGAAAATGAACTCTGAACAAAAACTCAAAAATGAAGATGAAATAGTACAGCAAATTTCTGGGAGTAACCGCTGGGATCTACTGTTTTTTTCCAATCAAGCAAAAGTCTACAAATTTAAAGCTCATACCTTTAGCGATATGAAATCTAGTTCAATGGGTGAGTATATTCCTGCTCTAGCGGGCTTTGAAAAAGGTGAAAAGGTTATATATTTGGCTGCCACCTCTGACTACTTAGGTTTTATGATGTTCTTTTTTGCATCTGGGAAAGTAGCAAAGGTAGACTTTAAAGCGTACTTTACTAAAACGAATAGAAAAAAGCTTGTAAAGGCCTACTTCGAGGAAGATCAGCTTGTTAGCTGCGCCCACTTGCGAGATGACACCAATTATCTTTTAAAATCTTCCTCTGGAAAAGTCTTGATATTTAGTACAAAAGATGTAAATTTAAAGCAGTCCAAAAACACTCAAGGAATATGCGTGATGAAGCAAAAAAGAGGTCATAAATTAGTGTATGCGCGGGCATACAGTCTAGGCAGTATAAGAGATGAAAAACTATATATAGCGAAAAAATTGCCGTCTTCCGGAAAATTGCCGCAAAACTTAGATGTATCTTGTGAACAAATGAAACTCGAATAAACTTGGAGGTATATGTATGAAAAGAGTATTTTTAATAGTCCTCGATAGCGTTGGAATTGGAGAAATGCCGGATGCCCATCTTTACGGTGATAGTGGTAGCAATACCTTAAAAGCCTGCTTTGAAAGTAGTAGTTTTTCTATGCCAAACATGAAAAGACTTGGTCTTTTTAATATTGATGGCATTGACTATACCTCGAAAGAAGTTAGTCCCGTAGGGAGCTTTGCAAGGATGAGCGAAAAATCCAAGGGTAAAGACACAATAATAGGTCATTGGGAAATTGCTGGGGTTGAGTCATCTCGACCGCTTCCAACGTACCCAAAAGGCTTTCCAGAGGAGATCATTAAAAGCTTTGAGACCAAAAGTGGATATAAAATTCTTTGTAATAAACCTTATTCTGGAACTAAAGTTCTTTTAGATTACGGTCAAGAGAGCGTTTGCGATAAAAAATTAATTGTCTATACTTCTGCAGACAGCGTGTTTCAAATAGCAGCGCATGAAGAAGTAATCCCGCCTGAAGAGCTTTATAGAGTTTGCAAAATTGCCCGTGCTCTTCTACAGGGTAATCATGCCGTAGGGCGAGTGATAGCCAGACCTTTTATTGGAAGTTATCCGAATTTTTCTCGCACTTCTAATAGACATGATTTTTCTTTAGCTCCTCCTAAAATAACGCTTTTAGATTTACTTAAAGAAAACGGTAAAGAAGTTGTGGCTGTTGGAAAAATAAATGATATATTTGCCGGTAGGGGAATAACGAGGTCGCTTAAAACAGCTGGAAACAGTGATGGTATAGAGAAAACTCTAAAAATAATGGATGAAAGCTTTGAAGGTCTTTGCTTTGTGAATTTGGTAGATTTTGATATGCTTTACGGTCACAGAAATGACGTTGAAGGTTATGCAAAAGCGCTAACTTATTTTGATAGTAAACTTAAAGAAATCCTTAAGAAGCTAAAAGATGAGGACGTGCTAATTATAACGGCGGATCATGGCTGCGATCCTTCTACTGCTTCCACAGATCACTCAAGAGAATATACTCCTATGATTATTTACGGACCCGATTTAAAGCAGGGAGTGAATCTAGGCACGAGGGATTTTTTTGGAGATATATCTTCTACCATCCTAGAGTATTTTAAAATAAAAAATGAATTACAAGGGAAATCCTTTTTAAAAGAGGTAAATAGGTGATAAATATTTTAAATAAGAGAAACGCTATTGTGTGGATTAAAAAAATTCTAGTTTGTCTTTTTGGACTTTTGCTAATTGGAGTAGGGGCAGCATTTAATATAAAAGCCTGTTGGGGATCTGACCCTATAACTGTATTTTATGAAGGTCTTAGCCTTGCTTTGAGTTTAGATATAGGTCTTGCTATAAACATTATAAACTGTATTCTTATAGTTTTAGTGTATTTAATGGATCGAAAATACGTAAACATAGGTACAGCTATATACTTAGCGGTACTTGGACCATTTGTAAATTTAGGAGTTTTTATATACGAATACTGTGGTTTTTCAGAAAATTTGTATTTTAGATTATTTCTTTCTTTAATAGGATGCATATTTGCTTTCGTAGGGATAAGTTTATTTATCGTAGCGGAAATAGGGATTGACCCTTGGACTGCTCTTGCAATAATAGTGAGTGATAAAATAAATAAATCCTTTAAAATTGTAAAAATTGTAATGGATGTTCTGACGCTAGCCATCGGAATTTGGATGGGGGGAGTTTTTGGATTTATAACAGTACTTTGTGCAGTATTGGGAGGACCTTCAATACAAAAAATCACAGAAGTCCTTGACAATATGTTAAAAAACATGATAAAATTCACATGTGAAGATCAAGTTAAAGAATAGCGAAAGGAGAAAGATATTAAAGTTATGATTTTTAAGTGAGTTTCGTAAAAAATTAGGGCATTTTGTCACAATGTTTAATGTTATTGCCAACAAATTATCTTACTAAAAGGTGGTGACTAAAGGTCGAAGTAAATATTATATACAATGAATCGACCTTTTAAATTTATGTTAAATTTGCCAACTCCTCATATTTCAGCTCAAAAAGGAGAAATTGCAAAAACTGTTTTAATGCCTGGCGATCCACTAAGAGCCAGGTATATAGCTCAGAATTTTTTAACGGAAGTAAAATGCATAAATGAAGTCAGAGGTATGCTTGGATATACTGGAAAATATAGGCAAAACACTGTTTCTGTGATGGGCAGCGGTATGGGTATGGCTTCTATAGGGATATATTCTTATGAGCTTTTCAAGTTTTATGAAGTGGAGAATATAATAAGAATAGGCAGTGCGGGAGCGGTATCTGAAAAAGTTAATTTAAGAGATATAGTTATGGCGATGGGAGCTTGTACGGATTCAAATTATTGCATGCAATATAAGTTGAATGGAAACTTTGCTCCTATCGCCGATTTTCATTTATTAGAAAGAGCGGTACAGTGCTCAAAAAGTTTTGATGTGAACACTTTTGTTGGAAATGTTTATTCTACTGATGTATTTTATAGTGAGTCTGATGTTTTACATAAATGGCAAGAAATGGGAATACTTGCTGTTGAAATGGAATCTGCTGCACTTTATATGAATGCTGCAAAGCTTAAAAAGAATGCCTTATGCATGGTCACTATTTCGGACTGCCCTATGCAGGGGCTTTCACTGTCTTCAGAAGAACGCGAAAAGGGATTTAATCAAATGGTAGAAATAGCTTTAAATACAAGTATAAGCTTGAACTGATTGGAGGAAACCTATGAAAAAGATAATTTCAAGAGTACTGCTTTTTAGTGCTTTAGCAGCAATAGGAATAAGCTTTTGTACTCTTATAGTTAAAACTAGTATTTTAATAGCCAAAGGAGCAGTCAATGAAGACAGATTTTTCGTTGCAATGGTAACTGACGGAGGCGGAATAAATGACCAA
This sequence comes from uncultured Clostridia bacterium, assembly GCA_946566955.1. Classification (GTDB taxonomy): domain Bacteria; phylum Bacillota; class Clostridia; order Oscillospirales; family Acutalibacteraceae; genus UMGS1491. Next base: position 113,202 of record CAMNXD010000002.1, on the reverse strand, counting down.
TCTTTTCAAGAGTCGGCATGGAATGGACTTAAAAGCTTTTCAGAGAAAAGTGGTTCAAAAATAGGATACGTTGAATGTCAGCAAGCGTCTGACTATGGAGTTAACTTTGATAAGTTGGCCGACGAAAACGCAAATTTAATTTGGGGTATTGGATATAAGCTCGCGGATCCTGTAGAGTTAGCTTCTAAAATAAATCCGGAATTAAATTACGCAATTGCAGACTACGGTTGGGGAGAAAATGTGCCTGAAAATGTTATAAGCGTAGCGTTTCGTGCTGAAGAATCCTCTTTTTTGGTAGGGTACATAGCCGGCATGACGACTAAAACTCACCAAGTTGGCTTTATAGGCGGAATGAGAGGAATGGTTATTGATCAATTTGAGTATGGTTATAGAGCAGGAGTTGCTTATGCTGCAAAAGTACGAGACATAGGTATAAGTGTAAAGGTGCAATACTCTGAAAGCTTTAGCGACTCTGCGAAGGGAAAAGCAATAGCTATGAAAATGTTTGAAGAATGCGATGTAATATTTCATGCGGCTGGCGGAGCCGGAGTAGGAGTTATTGAAGCTGCAAAAGAAAGAGATGCCTATGCAATAGGAGCAGATATGGATCAATCATTTCTTGCACCTAAGAACGTTTTAACTTCTGCAATAAAGGACGTTGGGAAAGCAGTTGAAATGGTCTCAACTAAACTTTTAAATGGAGAAAAAATTGGAGGTCAGGATATTTCGCTTGGAATCAAAGAAGGATGTGTTGGAATACCGGAACAAAATCCTAACATTGAGGATAGCCTTAAAAAATCCATCAAAGAAATTGAAAATAAAATAAGAAGTGGCTTGATAGTCCCTCCTAGTACTCCTGTAAAATTTAATGAATTTATAAAAAAGCTTCCAGCTTTAAAAATATAGCAGCTATTTTGAGAGGAGGATATTCTTGGAAATTAATAAAGATTATGCGGTTCAAATGCGAGGAATTACAAAAATTTTTAATAACTCTGTAGCACTTGATTCTGTAGATTTAGACGTTAAAAAAGGCGAAACTCATGCTATACTTGGTGAAAACGGCGCGGGTAAAAGTACTCTTATGAATATTCTTTATGGACTTTATGGTGCAGATACAGGTGAAATATATTTAAATGGTGAAAAAGTAAATATTTATAATCCTAGCTGCGCTATAAGCTATGGAATTGGAATGGTCCATCAGCATTTTATGCTTATTGAAAAATTTACTGTAATGCAAAATATCATACTCGGAACTGAAACTACAGATAAATTTGGAATAATTAACACTCGAAAAGCAAAAAAGAAAATTTTAGACATAATTTCAAGATATGGAATGAAGGTTGAACTTAAAAGGAGAGTTAGAAATATTTCGGTTGGAATGCAGCAAAAGGTTGAAATTCTCAAAGCGCTTTATAGAGGAGCAGAAATTTTAATTTTAGATGAGCCCACTGCTGTTTTAACTCCATATGAAATTGATGAGCTAATGGAAATTATAGAGTGCCTAAAACGAGATGGCAAAACTATAATAATTATAACTCACAAGCTCAAGGAAATTAAAAAGTCCTCTAAAGAATGTACTATTATTCGAAAAGGAAAATTTGTTGATAGAGTAGAGGTTCAAGAGGAAAGCGAGCAAAGTTTGGCTGAAAAAATGGTTGGCAGAAAGGTAAAGCTTTCAGTTGAAAAGAAGCCCGCAAAAGCCGGAGAAGTTATATTTAGAATAGAGAATCTCTGCGTAAAATCCGAAAGAGGACTCGATGCCGTAAAGAATTTAAGTTTATCACTTAAAAGAGGCGAAATATACGGTTTGGCCGGCATTGAGGGTAATGGTCAAAAAGAACTTTTAGAAGCTATAATAAGCAAAAGATATGCTGAATCAGGTAAAATACTGATGGGTGATAAAGAAATTCAAAATACAAGTGTTAGAAATGTTTTGGATAGTAAGATATCCATTATCCATGAAGATCGCCACAAAGATGGTTCAATTTTATCGATGTCAGTTGCAGATAATGCAATTTTAGATAAGTATAGGAAAAAACCGTTTTGTGTAAATGGATTTTTAAATTACGAAGAGAGAGATAAATTCACAGATTCTCTTATAAAAGAGTACGATATTCGGCCGGTTAATTGTAAAAATACTAAAATTCGAAATTTATCTGGAGGAAATCAGCAAAAATTAATAATAGGAAGAGAAGTTTCGAGTAACCCTGATTTGCTAATTGCAGTGCAACCTACTCGTGGACTTGATGTAGGTGCAATTGAGTATGTACATAAAATACTAGTGAGGCTTCGGGACGAAGGAAAAGCAGTGCTTTTGATATCTCTTGAACTAGATGAGATATTGGATTTATCCGATAGAGTGGCTGTAATATATGACGGCTCAATTGCAGGAGAGTTCACTCAAGAAGAAGCCAATGAGCATAACGTAGGTCTTTTAATGGCAGGAGGTAAAGGCAATGATAGAGAAAATAGCTAAATTTTTAAAAACTCCGTTTGCATGTACTTCTATCGCAGTAGTATGTGGTTTTATGGTAGCCTGTGGAATTTTACTTGTAACTGGATACAGTGCTAGCCAGTCGTTAGCAATAATGGTGAATTCAGTTTTTTCCAGACCTAAATTTATAGTAAACGTAATACTAAAGAGCACTCCTATAATTTTAACTGCACTGAGCGTGGCATTTGCTTTTAAAGCTGGACTTTTTAACATCGGGGCAGAAGGGCAGTACATAATTTCCACAGTGTTTGCGACCATCGTGGGAATCCTGTGTGACTTTCATCCTGCAATCCAGATACCACTTGTGATTTTGTCAGGTGTTGCAGCGGGGGCAATTTTTGGAGGATTAGTTGGCATGTTGAAGTCAAAATTTGGCATTCACGAGGTTTTAACTAGTATAATGTTTAACTGGATAGCACTTTATTTTTGTAACTACATTGCACTTTCAGAAAGGTTTAATAAACCAGATAGTGATGGAAGCTATCCTATAAATCCTTCGGGGTTTACACTCTTACTAAATGATTGGAAATTTTCAGATCAAGGCCGTGAATTTTTAAGGAATAATTATTTTCTAAATGATGTAATTCTAAAGACAGATTTTAACTTAAATTTTCTAGTTGCCGTAGTAGTTGCTGTGCTGAGCTGGGTCATGATTTATAAAACCAAAAAGGGCTATGAACTCCGAGTAGCGGGACTGAATCCTGATGCTGCTCAAAATGCAGGAATAAATGTTCCTAGAAACATTTTTTATACGATGCTAATTTCAGGAGCACTTTCGGGTCTTGCAGGAGCACTTTCAATTACCGGAACTTCACTTCACGGTATACAGTCACTAGCTATGTTTGAAAATTATGGTTTTAATGGACTTTCCGTAGCTTTGATAGCCGGAAGCTCACCGGTAGGGTGTATATTTGCAGGATTAATGTTTAGCGCACTTATTTACTCCGGACAGTCTTTACAGTTTAAAATAGGTGCTCCTTCCGAAATAGTAAACATTATGATTGGGGTTATAGTGTTTTTTGTAGCGTTAGTACGTATAGTTCCGTCTTTAATTAATAAATTTTTGGAGAGGAAGGCAAAATTAGATGTTAAGTAATATTTTAATTGCTATTTCCATAACTTTAATGTACTCTGCGCCTCTAACTTTAGCAGCTATGGGAGGAGTTATATCAGAGAGGTCAGGAATAGTGAACATTGGAATAGAAGGAATGATGAGCATAGGTGCTCTAGCCGGTGCAACAGTAGGGTATTTTTCCAACAATGCTTGGCTTGGACTTCTTTGCGCAGGTTTAGCAGGGGCGATTATGTCACTATTGCATGCAGTTGCTTCAATTACTTTTAAATCTGATCAAACAGTTTCAGGTATAGCTTTAAACTTAATTGGTCCAGGACTTGCAATGTTTCTATCTAGATATTTTTTCAATGGAGCAACTTTAACTATACCTGTTCCAGCAAAACTTCCAAAAATAATAAGCTTAAAATCTTTACAAAATACAGCATTTAGCAATTTAAATATAGATGTGACTGTTATTTTAGCAGTATTTGTTGTAACTGCAACATGGTTTTTGCTTTATAAAACTAAGTGGGGCCTCAGAATACGTGCTATGGGTGAACATCCTGCAGCTGTGGACACTTTAGGAGTATCTGTTTATAAGTCAAGATATTTTTGCGTTATTGCTTCTGGATTTCTTGCGGGACTCGGTGGAGGGACAGTAACTCTCGCTATAATTTCTCAGTTTACTCCTACGGCGATAAGTGGTCAGGGATTCATAGCTTTGGCGGCTGTAATATTTGGAAAATGGCGTCCTTTTGGGGCATACTTAGCATGCTTGCTCTTTGGATTTTCTCAAGCCTTAGTAGTAATGCTCGGAGGTGGAACTGTAAATATTCCGTCACCACTTCTCGCAATGATTCCTTACGTTTTAACAATAATAATGTTAATTGTTTTTGTGGGACGCTCTTCTGCTCCAAAAGCATCTGGAGTACCTTATCAAAAGGGAGAAAGATAATTTAGTAAGTTGAATTAAAATTACATTTTGTTGGAAGCAGTGAGCTCAGTTACTGCTTCTATAAAATAAGGAGCTATAAATGGATATAAAAAAAATTTTATCAAGAGTAGATCATACTCTTTTATCAGTAGATGCAACCTTTAGTGATGTAAAAACTCTCTGCGACGACGCTATAAAATACCGAGTGGCATCGGTATGCATTTCACCTAGCTTTGTAAAGCGTGCAAAAGAGTATAGCGGAAAAAACATGAAGATTTGCACTGTTATAGGTTTCCCAAATGGCTATAGTACTAAGAAAAGTAAAATATTTGAGACTTCTGATGCTTTAGAAAACGGTGCAGATGAAATAGATATGGTAATTAATATAGGAGCATTAAAAAGCAAAAATTTTACTTATATTGAGGACGAAATAAGTGAGATAAAAAAAGTATGTGAAGATAAAATTTTAAAAGTAATTATTGAAACGTGTTTGCTATCCGAAGAAGAGAAGATAAATATGTGCAAAATAGTTAGCTCCTCTGGAGCGGATTTTATTAAAACTTCTACAGGATTTTCAAAATGCGGAGCAAAGCGGGAGGACATAGTGCTATTTAAAAAGAATTTAGATTCTCGGGTTAAAATCAAAGCTGCAGGAGGGATTAGTACTTTAAAGGATGCAGAAGAATTTATAAAGTTAGGGGCCGATAGATTGGGAACGAGTAAAATTATAAAGTTTGTTAAAAATATAAACTAAGATTTTTCTGCTATAAAGGAGAGCTAAATTAAAAATGAGAGCCTATGATATAATCGAAAAAAAGAAAAATGGAGAAGATCTAACTCAAGAGGAAATAGAATTTTTCGTAAATGGTTATTTGCAAGAGGATATAAAAGATTACCAAATGTCAGCATTTTTAATGGCTGTGTGTTTAAAAGGAATGACTAATCAAGAATGCAGCTTTTTAACAAGCTCTATGCTAAATTCTGGTGAAAGGATTGACCTTTCTAGGATAGAGGGTATAAAGGTTGATAAGCACAGTACAGGGGGAGTTGGCGATAAAACAACTATTATACTCGCTCCACTTGTGGCTTGTTTTGGAGTAAAGGTGGCAAAGATGTCAGGTAGAGCGCTAGGTCATACTGGAGGGACTGTTGATAAACTAGAATCAATTGATGGAATAAACCTCGCAATAGAAAAAGAAAAATTTTTTAAAATTGTAAACGAAATAGGTTGCTGCGTTATTAGCCAGACGAGTAATTTAGTTCCTGCAGACAAGAAGATTTATGCTTTAAGGGATGTAACTGCTACGGTTGAAAGTATTCCTTTGATTGCGTCTAGTATTATGAGTAAAAAGTTGGCTTCGGGTTCTGACTGTATTTTACTGGACGTTAAAGTAGGCGATGGAGCCTTTATGAAAAATACAAAAGATGCCATAGATTTATCGCGTCTTATGGTGGAAATTGGAGATAGCTTTAAAAAGAAGGTTGTGTCTATTATAACCGACATGAACCAACCGCTTGGAAATGCCATAGGAAATTTTTTAGAAGTTTGGGAAGCTTGCGAAGTTCTTAAAGGGAGAGGACCGAAAGATTTAAGAAATATTTCTATATATTTAGCTGCACATATGCTAAATCTCGCTGAGAAGGGATCGTTTGAAAAGTGCGAAAAAATGGCAAAAGAAGCTATAGATAGCGGTAGAGCATTTGAAAAACTTCAAGAAATGATTTCTGCTTTGGGAGGGGATATCTCAGTGCTTCTGGAAGATGAGTATCCCAATAAATCGAAAATCGTTTATGAATATCTTTCTGATTTCGAAGGATATATTAGTGAAATGCAAGCAGATAAGCTGGGCAAAGCAGCTATGATTTTAGGTGCAGGACGTCAGAGCAAGGAAGAATATATAGACCCTTATGCGGGAATAATTTTAAATAAAAAGGTAGGGGACGAAATAAAAAAAGGAGAGCTTTTAGCAATGCTTTATTCTTCAAGCGTGAATAGATGCAAAGAAGGGGAAAATATCTTAAAAAATGCTATAAAAATTTCAAATGTAAAGCCTAAAGCGGAGCCGTTAATAAAAGCTAAAATTACAAACCAAGGTGTGGAAAAATATTCTTTATTATGATGTTAGTTTAAAGAAAGGATGCTGATAACCCTTGACCTTTAAAGAAGCTGAAGCTCTAGCGAAGAAATACCGCAAAGAGATAGAATATCATAATAAAAAATACTACGAAGAAGATTCCCCGGAAATTGACGACTATGAATACGATATGCTGCTTAGAAAACTAGAAGATTTAGAAAAAGCTTTTCCAGAGCTTACTAATAATAGGTTCTCACCTACTAATAAAGTAGGCGGAAAAGCGGCTGCAAAGTTTTCTCCTGTGAATCATGAGGTTAAAATGGAGAGCCTTCATGATTCATTTTCTAAGGAAGAAATAATTGCCTTTGATAAAAGAGTAAAAAATATTATAGATACTCCTTTATACATTGTTGAACCTAAAATCGATGGATTATCCGTTTCTATAGAATACGAAAATGGAATACTAAGTAGAGCATCTACTCGCGGAGACGGAGTAGTTGGTGAAGACATAACAGAAAACATTATGACTATTTCTTCGCTTCCAAAGATTTTAAATTCAGCTCTATCTTTCTTGGAAGTTCGTGGCGAAGTTTACATCTCTAAAGAAAATTTTTTAAAGCTTTTAAAGTCTCAAGAGGAAAACGGGGCAAAACCATTTAAAAATCCTAGGAACGCTGCAGCGGGATCCTTAAGGCAAAAAGATACTAAAATTACTGCTTCTCGGCATCTTGATATTTTTATTTTTAACATTCAAAAAGCCGAAGGCTATGAACTAGAAAGTCATAAATCATCTTTAGACTTTTTAAAGTCTTTAGGGTTACCTGTAATACCGTTTTATAAATTGTGTAGCAGTATAGAAGAAGCTTTAGAAGAAATAGATCGAATAGAAAAGGTTAAAAATTCTCTTTCCTTCCAAATTGATGGTGCAGTAATAAAAGTTGATTCTATAACGCAAAGAAAACTTTTAGGAAGCACTTCTAAGTTTCCGAAGTGGGCAGAGGCGTATAAGTACCCACCAGAAGAACGTGAGACAAAGCTTTTAGATATCGAAATTAACGTTGGAAGGACAGGTGTGCTAACACCTATTGGAATATTAAAACCTGTTTTTATCTCGGGAACAACTGTTCAGCGAGTATCGCTTCATAACAATGATTTTATAGCTGAAAAAAATATAAAAATAGGTGATACTTTACTTATTAGAAAAGCAGGAGAAATAATTCCAGAAGTTGTTAGAGTTATTCAAGATGGAGAAAAGTCGCAGGGATTTGATTTTCCTAAAGAGTGTCCTTCTTGCGGATCGAAAGTTGTGAAGTGCGGAGAAGAAGTGGCGATTAGGTGCTTAAACGCAGACTGCCCTAAGCAGATAGTGCGTAATATAGTGCATTTCGCTTCCCGAGACGCTATGGATATTGAAGGCCTTGGGGAAAGCATGGCTGTTAAGTTGATTGAAAACAAGATAATACATTCTGCTTCAGAGCTTTACGATGTAAAACCCGAAGATTTATCACATCTCGAAGGAATGGGAGAAAAATCGTCGCAAAATCTTGTCAGTGCTATCGCTAATTCTAAGACGCAGTCTCTAGATAGATTTTTATTTGCCTTAGGCATTCGGCACGTTGGACAAAAAGCGGCAAAGTTAATATCAAATGAATTTGGAAGCATAGACGAAATAATGAGCGCAAAAATAGAGGATATAACTTCGATTCCTGGGATTGGAAAGAAAATAGCAGAAAGTTTAATTAACTATTTTTCCATTCCTTCAAATAAAGAGCTTGTACATGGCTTTAAAGCCCGGGCTTTAAAATTATATGCAAAAAAACCGGAAAAAGACAATTCAATTTTTGAAGGGAAAACCTTTGTTTTGACGGGAACGCTTAAAAATTATACACGGCAAGAAGCTTCACGTTTAATAGAAGAGTTTGGCGGACGAGTAGTTTCTAATATTTCTAAAAATGTTACGTATTTAGTTGCAGGGGAAAATCCGGGTAGTAAACTAGTAAAGGCAGAAAATCTGGGAATTGAAATAATAAACGAAGAAATTTTTTTAAAATGGGTTTTGAGATAAATTATAAAGTTTTATTTTCAAAATAAATAGGTTCGCCATATGTTATGGAGGACCTTGTATTATTTTATTAATATATTTAGGTTTAAATGTTTGATTGCAGCAATGATGGCTACAAATATATAATATGTTTCAAAATTAAGGGTTTTTAAAGCCTAAAATCATAGCAAATAATAAAATAATTTCTTGAACTATTGATATTGACAGATATATTTTAATATGGTATTATTTAAATACTGTTTTTAGATTAAAACAGCAAACTATAAAAAGGAGTGATTTAGATGAGTTTTTTCTTTCCGAGTGCTAGTAATACTAGTAATACTAAGACTAGGGATATAGTAGAAGCACTTAATAAATACAATTTTAATGAAGAAAATGCCTGGGAGAACATGATAAAGGGAAATTTTCCGGCACTAAGGACTGATAATGGCAAAAAGCTACCAGAAAAAATAGCTAGTAATCTTGAAAAGTTAAAAAAGATATTCCTAAAAATAGGCCAAGCTAATGGACAAATGGGCATCGATGCTATAGAAAAAGACCTACGAACGATAAGAGAAGTAATGGAATATGCTGAAGGTTTAAAAAAATCGAATTGGTATTTTGTTGTGGATGTAGGAAAGTGGCGTCCAGTTTTTAGACCTAATGTGATTCAAACGTTTGAACCTATTCTGGGCGCAATTCATTCAGGAAAACCTGTGAAAGAATTAATTCTTAAGTTCAATGCAGGTTGTACAGACTGGATAGATCAAAAGAACGCAGATGTGAAATTCGCAGGGGATTGTTTGGAGATTTTGTCATTAACCATCGCCCAAAAGCTTTGTAATGATATAGCAACTCTGGAAATAGCTCAGCCAATTAGATCTGGGCCTATTAAAGAGGTCTGTAAACAGAACATGCTAGACACCAATACTAATTCAGGCGTTGATAGTGTATTAGAAAATGCACTCAGGAATTTTCATGATGGGAAATATGAACTAAAAGATATGGAAAATGTAATTCTGGTAATTAAAAGTTTGTATCACTTTGATGAAAACAAACCAACATGTTGTTTAGATGGCTTACTAAAAACACTTCAAAACCGCAAAAAAATTCACAATGATATATGTCAATTTTGCACAGATTGTGCCGGTGATTTGAAATCCCTTGAAATGTTAAGAGCTGCAAATGAAGTTAAAAAACAAAGCACGTTAAGGAAAGAGGAAATTGAAGAAAAGCTTGTACAACGTGAAGGACAATTGAGCCAAGCGACAATAGATCAAAAAACAAAAGAAATAGAAGACTTAAATAAAAAAATAAAAAAAGCGGAGGAAACAATAGAATCTATAGAAAAGGAAAAAGGGGGAAATGTTCAAAAATTAACACATTATAGCGAGCTGTTAAAAGAAGGAATATTTCATTTTACTAAAGTTGAAGAAGGCATAACAAATTTGACTGGTAGCGATGAATTCCGAAAAATTGTAGTTGAAAATGCAGATGCAGAAGGACCCCCGTTAAACAGGGCATGTTATATTTTGGCAGCACATTTAGGGAATTATTTAGATAATAGTTTGAGCTTTGCAGTTAGAGATGGCAGAAAAGGTTTTATAAAATCAGTTGATGCCACAATAAGGTGCATTGACGCATATGTTGGCGTTTAGAAGAAAGCCCGATGAAAAATTTCATCGGGCTAATTATTTTTTTAATTATAGAACTTCTATATCAAAGGTTTTCTGATTTTCATCGTATAAAATTTGGAAAGTTTTGCCGTTGTAGGCATCAAAACTTGGAGCAGATTTAATTTTGTTTCCTATCTGAACTTGAAGTGCAGGTAGTATTTCTAAATCGATAGGTCTAGCTCCTTGATTCATTTTTGCAACTCTCTCCGAAAGACTTGTAATAATTTCGTCGTTCATAACTAGTTTTATTCCGGCATTTCTAGGATCTAACCAATACTCGGAAAGTCTATTGAAATGTTTGCGAATAATTATTGCATATGCTTCCGGGCTTAAATTACCGAATTCAACTTTCTTAATTCTATTTAAGAAAGATTTATCATGCCAAACTCTAGTGTATCCTTGACTGAAGCTTTCTTTATCCATTTTCTCAGCTTCTGAATCTTTATCTTTTTTGTCGAATCCTTCCATAGAAGTTTTATCTTCATTAGAGGTCATTATGAAAAGCATTCCAGAGCAATCTATTTTTTCTCCTCCAACATTAACCATTCCGAATTCCATTATATTTCTAAATATTTCGTCTAGAGCAGGAGTACAAATTTTATCGTATTCCTCTATTTTTATTATGCCATTAGGATTATTTTTTAAGAAATCAACTAAATCCTTGGTTTTTTCTGTTGGCGGAGGACCATAATAGCCACCAGCGTTTTTATCTTTTGTAGTTTGGAAAAGCTGAGTAACTACGCTGTCTTTTTGATCTTTGTCAACATCGGATGTAGTGACGGTATATATTTTAGGATTTGAATAAAGCATGTAAGGTATTTTTTCCGAAACTGACGACTTTCCAACTCCTGAAGGGCCATGGAAATAAAGCACATCACCATGTTTGTATTTTTCGCCTTTCCACTTAGCTTGGTTTTTACCAACTACTATATCGTAAATATAGTTTTTCAAAGTTTCTAAAGCTTCTTCTTGGCCATGTACATCCTTAAGAACGGAGTCAAAGTTAGCGAATACTTCTTCTTTATTAAACTCTTTTGCTGGAATTTCGAAATAACCTTTAAGCTTGTTTTTTGCCATTTGAGCATTATCCCAGGCATATTTTAAATAGCTTATATTTAAAATTTTTCTGCAAATTTTTCCAGCATTTTCTATTGCACCGAGTGCTAAACCTCCACTTGCCACTGCACCGCCAACTACTGGAATATTCTTTACGGACTCTGTCAAGCTGCTTTTTTGGTTTATGACGCTTTGAAGTGTTCCTATTCTTGCTGACAGCTTAGCTTGTTTTTCTTCGTCAGTTGCGTTAGCAAAATTTTTATTGACTTCTTTGAGTTCTTCCTTAGCTTTTTTTATAGCTTCTCGCCGAGCACTTCTTCCTGGGTCTGCAAAATCAAGAGCTTTTCTGCCGCCATAATAAAGTGCAGTTCCACCTGCTGCTGCTCCTATTGCTGCTCCAGTGTATTTTAAAAGGTTTTTAACTCCAGTATTATTAGAAACAAGATCTTTAATTTTTTTAAAACTTATAGCTTGTCCAGAGGGCGTGCAGCCATTTGTTAGCAGCGCTGCTGTTAAAATTAAAGCAATTTGTTTTTTATTTTTTTTCATATTAGCATCCTTTCAATTTGGTATAAGAAGCAAATTTTTATTTAATTAAATTATAACATGTATTTCTATAATTGTCAACTAAAAAGTAGTATTGAATATTATATTCCAGTTTTATGTAAATAGCACTTAAAGTTCTTTTTAATATATTTTTTAAGATAATCTTCTAGTGCAGAAGCTAAAGAATTAGGGCTTTTAGAACACTGTAAATGAGTAAAAACATCGGCAAACCATTCTCGGGGATTGCTTTTACCGTAAGTACTTATTTCTTCGCTAATACTTTTATTTTTCTTTTTGGCTTTACTTATAATTTTCCTTTTTATTTCTTCTGGAGTTGGAGGATTTTTATAATCAACGTATTTTATAGATGTTATTATAGACTCAATAACGTGACCTACTTCATGAGCGGCAACAGAAGAAACTGCTTTGTGAATATCTACTCGAGGATGACGAGAAATATCTTCGTAGTATATTTCGAAATATTTTTTTTGAGGATAACTTATAAACTCTATTCCTGACCAATCATTAAAAGTTCTTGCTAAAGCATTTTTATATTCCGGCTCTGGGAATTTATTTATAAACTTAAGCTCAAAAGGTTTTCTATAAAAATTTTTTAATATCTCTCTAAACACATGATACTTTTGAAAACATCTATTTACTTCTTTAATATATGCCGTAAGAAGTCTTAAATCTTGTTTATTTTTAGGAAAACTTTTTAAATTCACGTTAAAAATATACTTTCCATCATAGCTCCTCCGGCCGAGATTTTTAAATAATTGAATTTCCTTTTGAAGTTCTTTTGTAAGTTGACTTTCTTCCCAAGGGAAATTTAAATTTTTAATATTAAGTTTTAAGTCAGCTTTTACCGACAAAGTAATATTAGGTATTAAATTAGCTGCAACTAACGTGGCAGCTAAAGTTTTAATTGTTATTTCCTTTAAAAAACTTTTTATTGTTCTCACTTCCTTATTCGATGCTAACCAACAAATTTCTTTTTGATAACATTTTATTACACCATTTATATGTTATTTGTCAATATGTTAGCGCGAATTTTTTTTATGAAAATAAGCTTTTAGCTTTTAACTCCGTATGGCGTCGTTTGCAAATAATCCCTCATAGCTTTGCCTAAAGGACTCAGTTGGTCTTCGTCGCTGCACTCCATATGCGCAAAAACTTCTGCAAACCACTCACCCGGATCTGAGTCTCCATATTTGCTTATGCTAAAATCTTTGCAGCCATATTTATTTTTAGCAATTTCTATAATTTCTTCCTTTTCGATTTCTTCAAATTCATTTTTTTGAGCTACGGCGGAGGTTGACTCAATCACATTCATACCTTCCTTATTTATCCATATAAAGAACGATATTAAATGTCCCATCTCGTGAGCTGCAGTAGAAGCTAGTAATTTTTTTCTTGAAGTGCTTGATTTATATCCAGATTTATAACTGCTGTAAGCACTGTATAAAGCTGTCAAATAACTACTTTCGGGAGCGTAAAAGGATATTTTACCCGGATGAGATGCTCCTCTAAGTCCTGGATTATCGGCAGGAGGTTTATCAAATCCCATTTGAAATTTTGTTCCATTGATTTCATGAAATTCAATCAAACTTTTAGTTACAGCTGAGTATTTTTCTAAGAGTCTATTTAATTCCTTCATATATGTTAAAAAAATTTTTTTATTTTCACCAAATGCAAAAAGACTTTCAATACTATTAATGGGTGGTTCAAATTGTCCCTGGCCTATTAAACAAAATTTTACTATTTCTGATGCTGCTTTAGAGTTTACACCTTCTTTATCCAGTTGAGCAATGCCATCATCTCGCATTTCACCAACTTTCTTTATATCCTGAAGTGATTTTTTAAAATTTGCTCTAGTAGCTGCATCTTTAAATATTTCTTTAGATCTTGCTCTAGTAGTTTCATCGGGCATTTCAGTGGTGCCAAAGTTTGCTGATGCTCCCGGCATAGAAGAAAGAGCTAAAACAGAAGCGAGCATAGAAGCTAAAGTTTTATTTCCTTTGTTTGAAGTTCCACCAGAAATAGATTCCAAATCTTTAAGACTAATTTCTTCAATGTCTTTTCCGTGCTCTGATTTTAAAATTTCAATCATCTTCAAAATAAGTTCTGCTTCACTTCTTGCAAGAGTTCCTGGAGCGGAGTGGCTAGCAATTTTCTCCCATTTTTCTTTTACCTCTAATAAATTTGTTGATTCTTTTTCTAACATAAATCTCCACATCTCCTTTTAATAAATATTTTATGACCACATGACCATTATAACACTTGAACAATTTATTGTCAATACAAAATAGATTTAGTATATATTATCAAATCAATATTTTTGCTCACGTATATAATTACTAATTTAAATAAAATTTTCAACTGCTTAAATGAATTAAATTTTTAAACAATATATAATAATTTCAATAAATTCTTAACTTTTTAACATTATATCAAAAAACGCCCAATTTCGGGGAACGATTCGAGTTTGACCGGAAAATCGCTGAAACCCGCATTTTTAGAAAGAGCTGCGGAAAAACAAAACGCACAGAGCAATACACAGACAGGCGAGCCGACAAATCTATTTTCAAGGTTTCCTGTGAGTACACATTTCCCTCAAAGCTATTTCGCGCACCGCCGAGTGATATAGCGGACATTATATGGTCAGAATGCAGACGAATGTGTTACCATGGATATTTGAGGATATACACCGCTTCTATACGGAGCTACTTGTGAAATTCCCCGATGTGATAACAGCAGGCGATGTGTCAAAACTTACAGGATATGAAAAATACCCTGTCAACAATTGATGCAAAGAGGGATGTCTGAAATTCTTTAAGTGGCGGAATATTAATCCTCTTCCGAAGATGTATTTCATTAATTTTTTCTCTACATATTTTCGCACGATTACAAAAAAGTGGGATTGGCACATCAAAATCTAAAACGCTTCCCACGCTGGCAAAGACAGTATGCTGCGTAAGAAGGTCAGAAATGACGAACTTTATTGAAGAACTGTTTTTCGGGAATCTTGATCCATCGCGGCGAGGTTATACAAAATACAGATATATCGTGAAAGTATCTGACAATATAAACGAGCTTGAAGAAAAACTTACCGCATGCTTGTAATGGATACATTATATGGCTATAATAAAACCACTTTAAGATGTAATGAGTTAAATTTGAGACATTGTTTATAGGTGTTTATTCCTGTTTATGCAAGTAAACCTGAGTAAACAAATGAAAACAAAGAATTAAATTTAATTGATTTTGTGAGTCTATTATTATGTCTTTTAGTAGCTATTTTACTGAAAGGTGTTTTCTATTATAGAAGAATTATTACTAAAAATGGTTCAAGGGCAGATCGGTTATACTTTTAAAAATCCCGATTTGCTTAAGCAAGCTTTTACACGCCGCTCATATACTAAGGAAAATAGCGGCGAAAACAACGAGGTGCTGGAGTTTATTGGAGATAAGGCACTTGATTTTGCAGTAATTCGGTTGCTTACGCGGAAATTCGGACACATGGTAAACGGTGATCCGATTGACGGAACACAGAAACAACGCAAGCAACACAGCTTTTCCCCAACACCTAATTCAAATGAATTTATCTGCAAGTATAATGAAGGTCAGCTCACAAACATCAAGAGCAAAATGGTAGAAAAACGAAACCTTGCTTGCAGAATTGATGAGCTTGGATTTGCCGAACACTTGATAATGGGCAACAGCGATATTCAAAATAATGTTCAAGAAGAAATGTCGGTCAAAGAGGACTTATTTGAAGCGATTATTGGTGCTGTCACACTGGATTGCGGATGGAACTTTTCTATTATCACATCAGTAGTCGAGGCAATGCTTGTGCTTGAAGATTTTTTTCAGGGTGATATAGATACCAATTATGTTCGCTTAATTCAGGAATGGGAAGTGCAAAAAAACGGTGTTGTTCCTTGGTATAGGTTTAAG
The DNA here is from genome assembly GCA_946566955.1 of uncultured Clostridia bacterium. Taxonomy (GTDB): domain Bacteria; phylum Bacillota; class Clostridia; order Oscillospirales; family Acutalibacteraceae; genus UMGS1491. The sequence goes on along the minus strand of CAMNXD010000002.1, from coordinate 97,369 downwards.
GAAGAATCCTACGAGTCAACATGGTATATCCCGTTTGATGGAATTTCACAGAGTTTTCCTTTTAATTATAATTATTCTAAACTGCGTTTTCATTGTGAACTTAAATTGTTGAACTCACTCCCTATATTTCGTGGATTTGGTTCATCTAAAAGCGAAGCACGGATGAATGTGTGTAAGTTGGCATATGAGTACTTACAAAAGCATAATCTGTTGTTTTCCATTCGAGATGAAATCGATAATCCTAATAAAGTTGATGCAATAAACCAGCTGGAAATACTTGCTCGTCGAGGGTATTTTTCGATTCCGGCATATGATTTCGATCAAACTTATGATACCTATGGCAATTCGATTTGGAAGTGTGAATGTCACATAGAAGAATATGATACTTATTTTCAGGCTCAAGCATCATCTAAAAAAGATGCGAAAAAGTCTGCCGCATTTGAAATGCTTGAATATATATTAAGCGAGGAGGAATAAGAGAGATGTATAAATGGTGTTATAACTATGATTCCGGCGATTATGAGGATATCGATGAAGACGGCTATAGCTATACACAGGACGAGTATGTCTATAATTGGGATGACAGCGACTACCGCCGTGAGGAGGAAGAGCAAAAACAGCAAAAAGAGGAAAGTTGGTAATCGACATTGTTCTTTTTAAATTGAAAAGTCATAGAAATAAGGTCTATTTTATATTGAAAAGTCAGTATTTTATAAGCGAAAATCTGTTGAAAAGTCACGTTTCTATTGAGTGAACTATCTGCAATTTTCAAAATCGCACATTCGCAAATGAAAGTCTTCTTGAGTACAATAGCAGTATCAAAGGAGGTTTTGTACTATGGAGAAATCATTATACGAGCAGATAGGCGGGACTTACAGAGAAGTTGGCGATTATATCTTACCAAATCTCAAATTAACGTCTGAAGAAGAACGCTCCATTGGCGTTTGGGGACAGAGACGGTTGCGCTATCTAACGCACTATTGTTGAGTACTATACTACAATCTTCTGACAAGCGGCAAGCTACATACTTATCTTGCTAATATTGAGGAGCAGGCACAGGAACTTTTTCTTCGGTTAGTAAAAGATTTTTCTGAAAAGGAAAATGTAACAGAAAAACTGAAAGCCGAAAATCCAATGCTGTGGATACGGCAAAGAAACAGTATTTGTAACAAAGCTGTTGAAATCGTAAATGCCGATGTAATTTTACTGGATAACAACAGACAGCAATTATGATATATGCACGCAAAGGACGGTACACAGGCACAGCGCCGTCTCTTGCTGTTTTTATTCGGAACAATACCGAATTTGTTTTGACATTGTTCCGAAATTCGTTGACAAAATTCTGATTCTTGGGTATAATGTAAATGCGAAATGATACAAGGAGGTATCGTGTGATGGCTGATACGATATCTGTAAAGGAAGCGGCTAAGCTTTGGGATATAACAGAAAGAAGAGTTTCTACCCTTTGCAAGGAAGGGAAAATAAAAGACGCTAAAAAGCAGGGGCGTTCATGGATTATCCCTGCCGATGCTGAAAAACCGGCGGATAGCCGTATCAAGTCAGGCGCTTATATGAAACACGCCCGCCCTGCCAATCTTCCGTTGCCTATCGGTGTTTCTGACTACCGTCTGGCTTCATCAGAGTATTATTACATCGATAAAACTATGATGATTAAGGACTTTATTGACGAGCGTCCGATGGTGTCGCTGTTTACCCGTCCCCGCCGCTTTGGAAAAACCTTGAATATGGATATGCTGCGTACCTTTTTTGAAAAGACTAATGAAGATACCTCCGTTTATTTCAGGGATAAAAAGATTTGGTCTGGCGGCAAAAAATATCGTGAATATCAGGGAAAGTATCCGGTTATCTTTATTACATTTAAGGATATTAAATTCGACTCTTGGGAAAAGACTTTCGACGCTATTAAGGACGTGTTTTCCAAAGAAGCTGGTCGGCATAATGAATTAAGGACAAGCGAAAAGTGCGATGAATTCGAGAAAAAGGCTTTTGAAAGACTGCTGTCCGGAGAAGTAAACGAAGTTGAGCTTTCCGGCGCTCTTCTAGATCTTTCCCGTATGCTTCATAAGCATTACGGCGTGGCGCCGATTATTATCATTGACGAGTACGATATCCCTATCCAGCAGGGATATATGAAAAACTACTACGACAGAATCGTTCTCTTTATGCGTAATCTGTTTTCCGGCGGTCTGAAAGACAACAAACATTTGTCTTACGGATTTCTGACCGGTATTCTTCGTGTTGCCAAAGAAAGCATTTTCAGCGGTCTTAATAATCTGACGATCAATTCTGTTTTGGACAACAAATACAGTTCTTACTTTGGTTTCACTTCGGAAGAAGTAAAAGAAATGGCCGAATACTACGGCGCTGCCGATCAGTATGATGAGATTTGCGAATGGTATGACGGCTATCGTTTTGGTAGAACGGAAATCTTCAATCCGTGGTCAGTGATTAACTATTTTAACAACGAATGCGAGCCGAGAGCTTTTTGGCAGTCCACAGGCAGCAATGATATTATCGGAGAAGTAATCTCTGAAGCGTCCGGAGAAATTTATGAAAAACTCACTTCTTTGGTGAACGGGAAATCTTTTACGACTTATATTGATACGGGCGTTATATATCCGCAAATAAAAAATAATTCGTCGACGATTTACAGTTTTTTACTGGTTGCCGGATATTTGAAGGCTATAAAAACAGCCCCGTCGTTTAATGGGGATTTTATGTGTGAGGTTGCATTGCCGAATAAAGAAATTACTTTTGTTTATAACAAGGAAATTCTTCAGAAGATGGATTCCATAATACCGCAGTCAACGGCTATTTCAATTCAGGAAGCAATTTATTCCGGCGATCATATTAAACTTCAATCGCTGATACAAACGCTTCTTACACAGTCCGTAAGCTGCTTTGATACAGCCGGAGAGAATTTTTATCACGGGTTTATGCTGGGATTGTGTGCGTTATTGGGCGGCTCATATACTTCTTCAAACAAAGAATCCGGCGACGGCAGGTACGATATTCAGCTTAAGCCGAAATCAAAGAACCTTCCCGGCATTATTATTGAACTGAAAGCGGAGAAAAATTGTACGGAGGAGCAGCTTAAGAAGCTGTCTCAAGCGGCATTGCAGCAGATCATTGATAAAAAATACGATACCGAAATGACTGCCGAAGGTGTTCAGATGATCTATCAATACGGTGTAGCTTTCAGCGGAAAGAATGTTGAAGTGACAGTTGGGCACGGAAATATGACGGAGGAACAAAAATGAGTCAAACTGAAGGATATATCTATATATTAACCAATCCGTCATTTCCACCTTATGTGAAAATCGGATATGCTGATAATGTGGAACGCCGTGTAAAAGAATTAAATCGAACTGAATGTACCCCTTTTGGCTTTAGAATTTATGCGTACTATAAAGTTAATTCAAGGTTAAAGGATAAATGTCTGCACGCCTTGATTGACATCTTAAATCCTACGCTTCGCAGCGTAGATGATATTGACGGAAATATCCGAACAAGAGAATTTTATTCCATCTCTCCTGGACAGGCTTATTCCGTCATCCAAAATATTGCTGCAATCAACGGTCTTGAAGATAACCTTGTGTTGGTGGCTAAAACCAGCGAAGACGCACAAGATGAAGAAAATGCAAATAAGATTGAAGTGAGACACGACAGGGCGAAACCATTCACCTTTGAAAAAGCTAAGATCCCTGCCGGAGCAGAAATAACATATGTCTTTGATGATACTATCAAAGCTACCGTATGTGATGACTTAAAACATGTCGTTTATCATGGAGAAACATATTCGTTGAGTTCTCTGGCAGATATGTTGAGAGGCAAAAGTCCAAGCGCTGGTCCACAATATTTTATGTATAACGGAAAGGGTCTTAATCAGATCAGAGAGGAAATAGGATTTTAGCTGTGCTTTTTGGAATGGCTAAGGTCAAAAAAAATAGATTGAGGGAGGATACTTTGCGTATATGTATCCTCAAGTACTAAAACGGAGGATTCTTTATGGCATATCAAAGCGAAGCAGAGCTGGAGCAGCAGCTTATAGAACAACTTCAAAATCAGAATTATCAAATTATTTCATTGCCTGATTATGATTCGCTTCTTGCAAACTTCAAGGAGCAATTTGAAACTTTTAATGCCGCCAAATTGAATGGCAAAACTCTTTCTGTCAAAGAATGGGAAAGGGTGCTGAATTACATAAACGGCAAAAGTATTTTTGAAAGTGCAAAGATACTTCGGGATAAATTTGTCCTTGAAATGGATGACGGTACAAAACCGTACTTGCAGTTTCTCGACGAGGATTATACGAAGAACCGCTATCAGGTTACACACCAAACAACGGTTGTTGGGAAATATACGAACCGTTATGATGTAACTTTGCTTATCAATGGCTTGCCGCTCGTGCAAATCGAGTTGAAACGCCGTGGCGTGGATATAAAAGAAGCAGTAAATCAAATTATGAGATACAGAAAGCACTCCTATCAGGGGCTTTACCATTTTATCCAGCTTTTTGTAGTTTCCAACGGTGTAGACACGAAATATTTTGCAAACAGCGATAAGGACATTTTATATTCCCACACGTTCTTTTGGACGGACGACAACAACATTCGTGTGACGAATCTCAAAGATTTCTCGGTTGTCTTCCTTGCCCGTGATCTGCTTGTCAAAATGCTGACCAAATTCACCATTTTGAATGATACAGATAAGATTTTGATGGTTATGCGCCCTTATCAGGTGTACGCAACAGAAGCTCTTATCCGACAGGCAACTCTGACCAACAGAAACGCTTACATATGGCATACCACAGGAGCGGGCAAAACGCTTACATCGTTCAAAACGGCGCAGATTCTCGCTTCTATGCCGAGCATAAAAAAGGTTATCTTCTTGGTTGACCGAAAGGACTTGGACACGCAGACGACTGAGGAATTTAACAAATTTGAAGCTGGTTCTGTTGACGCTACCGACCGCACGAATATTCTTGTCAAGCAGATGAAAGACAAGAACCGTCAGCTTATCATTACGACCATTCAAAAAATGGCGACTGCCGTAAAGAAACCACAGTATGCGAAGGTTATGGAGCTGTACCGTGATGAAAAAGTGGTCTTTATCATAGATGAATGTCACCGCAGCCAGTTCGGGGATATGCACAAGGATATTGTCCGTCATTTTACAAAAGCACAGTTCTTTGGATTTACGGGGACGCCACGCTTTGAGGTAAACGGTAAGGTTGAGGGAAAGGTAACGCAGACAACGGAAAAGCTGTTTGGAGAGTGTCTGCATTCCTATCTCATTAAAGACGCTATTTTTGACAACAATGTTCTCGGCTTCCATATCGAGTACGTCACCACGATCAAGGGCGCTTACGATGAGAATGATTCCACTTTGACGGAAGCCATCGATGTGGGCGAGTTATATATGGCGGACGAGCGTATGACGATGATCGCCAATCATATCATACAGAATCATAAAGCGAAAACCCGCAACAGGCAGTACACCGCCATTTTTGCCGTATCGTCTATTCCGATGCTCGTGAAATATTATAATATATTCAAGTCCATAGACCATGATTTGAATATCAGCGGTATTTTCTCCTACGGAGCAAATGAGGATTACGAGGGTCACGACGAGCATTCCCGTGATTCTTTGGAAAATATCATAGCGGATTATAACAAAACATTCAGCACGAATTTCAGCACCGATACTTTTGCGGCGTATCACAAGGATATTTCCGACCGGGTAAAGGGCAAGAAAACAAAGCCTTTGGATATTCTTATCGTCGTGAACATGTTCCTTACCGGCTTTGACAGCAAGCCACTCGGCGTTCTGTATGTGGACAAGGATATGATGTACCACGATTTGCTTCAGGCATACAGCCGCACAAACCGTGTGGAGAAAGAAACAAAGCCATACGGAATTATCGTTTGCTACCGTAATTTGAAACAAAAGACAGACGACGCTCTCGCTTTATTTTCACAGGGACACCCTGACGGGATTCTGACGCAGGACTTTGACTTTTACGCACAGAAGTTCAACGAGCTGGTTGCCGGAATAAAGCAAATTGCGCCCACTCCTGCCTCGATAGATATGCTGTACTCCGAGGACGACCAGAAAGAGTTTGTCATCCTGTTTCGTGAGCTGACAAGGTATCTGCTTTCTTTGCAGACCTTTGTAGAGTTCAGCTTTGAACGCAGCAACTTGGATATGACAGATCAGGAATATCAGGACTACAAGAGCAAATATCTGCTGCTTTACCGCAAGCATAAAACAGGTAAAGAGGTTGTATCCGTGCTTGACGATGTGGATTTCTGTATCGAGCTGATGGAGAGCAACCGTATCAACGTAGCCTACATTATGAACCTGATACGCAATATCAACTTTGCTTCCAAGCAGACCCGGGAGCAGGATATTGAGCATATCAAAACAGAGCTTGACCGTTCCGACAATATGCGCTTGGTTAAGAAGATTGATATACTTCGTGCTTTCCTTGATCAGGTTGTATCCGGCTTTGACGGTACAGAGGATATTGATGCCGCCTACAATGACTTTGAAAACAAGCAGAAATCAGAAGAAATCGAAGCTTTCGCTGAAAAAGAGGGCGTGGACGCTGCTATGCTGAAGGGTGAAATTGCAGAGTTTGAGTTTACAGGCGTGCTGAATCCTGGCGAGATCAGGGATAACATCACAGAGCCTATGCCGCTGCTTAAAAAACGCTCGCTTGTAAACCGGATTGTCGATTTCATTTACGCTCATGTTGATAAATACAGCAGCAATTAAAGGAGAAATTAAACGATGGATAACAATAGCATTCAACAGCATCAGAAAGAACTTTCCACGAAATTGTGGGCAATGGCTAACGCTTTGCGTGGAAATATGGAAGCGTATGAGTTCAAAAACTATATTTTGGGGATGATTTTCTATTACTATCTTTCCGACCGAACGGAAAAGTATATGGTAAATCTCCTGAAAGACGACAATATTTCCTACGAGGACGCTTGGAAGGATGACGATTACCGTGAAGCGGTTGTAGAAGAATCACTCCGTGATCTCGGTTATGTTGTTGAGCCGCAGTATCTTTTCCGTAATCTCGTGAAGATGGTGGAAAACCGTTCTTTTGATATTGAATTTTTACAAAAGGCAATCAACAGTCTGATGGAATCTACTATCGGGCGTGACAGTCAGGACGATTTTGAAGGCTTGTTCTCGGATATGCAGCTTGATTCCACAAGGCTCGGACACACGGTCAAAGACCGCAGCACCGTGATGTCAAAAATCATAGCTTCGCTGGATGAAATCAATTTTGGAGTAGAGGATACAAAAATTGATGTTCTTGGAAATGCCTATGAGTATCTCATCGGACAATTTGCTGCTACTGCTGGGAAAAAAGCGGGAGAGTTCTATACTCCTGCCGGACCCGCCGAGCTGCTTTGCCGCTTGGCTTGCCTTGGACTTGAAAACATTAAATCGGCAGCAGATCCGACCTGTGGTTCAGGCTCTCTGCTGCTTCATTTGAAGAAATATGCGAATGTCCGTCTTTACTATGGTCAGGAGCTTACCTCCACTACATACAATCTTGCCCGCATGAACATGATTCTGCGGGGTATTCCATATCGCAATTTCTCCATCTATAACGGAGACACCCTTGAACACGATTATTTCGGAGAAGAGAAGTTTCGTGTTCAGGTTGCGAATCCTCCTTACTCGGCAAATTGGCCTGCCGATCAGAAGTTTATGGAGGATGACCGCTTTAATCAATACGGAAAACTTGCGCCAAAGTCCAAAGCGGATTTTGCCTTTGTGCAGCATATGGTTTATCACATGGACGAGGACGGCAGAGCTGTCGTCCTGTTGCCTCACGGCGTTTTGTTCCGTGGAGGGGCGGAAGAAACGATACGAAAGTATTTGATTGAAAACCTGAATGTTCTTGATGCTGTTATCGGTTTGCCCGCCAATCTGTTCTTTGGCACGGGTATTCCCGTATGTGTTCTTGTGCTGAAGAAAGAGCGTAACGGCAACCGCGGAAATATTCTGTTTATTGACGCTTCCAAGGATTTTGAATCGGGCAAGAATCAGAATATCCTGCGGGAATGCGATATTGATAAGATTGTATCTACTTATGAGAAGCGGGAGGATGCCCCGAAGTATGCTCATGTTGCCACGATGGAGGAAATTGCTGAAAACGGATTTAATCTCAATATTCCCCGTTATGTGGATACATTTGAGAAAGAGCCTGAAATTGACCTTGCGGCAGTGGCGCAGGAGATCAGAACGCTGCAAAGTGAAATTAAGACAATAAACGCAGAATTAAAACCGTATTTTGACGAATTGGGGCTTGATTTCCCCTTTGATATGGAGGTGTAATTTTTTATGGCAAATGTATCCTCAAGTAATAGTCAAGGGGTTCGTGTACCTAAGCTGAGATTTCCGGGGTTTGAGGGAGAGTGGGAAAGTCATTTATTAAATGAATACCTTACCGAGAGTAAGATACCGGGATCAGACGGAAAACAAGCAAAAAAACTCTCCGTGAAACTTTGGGCTAAAGGTGTCGTTGAAAAAAACACGATTTTTGAAGGCAGCGAGAATACTCAATATTACATTCGCAAAGCAGGTCAACTAATTTACGGAAAGTTGGATTTCTTAAATTGTGCATTTGGTATTGTGCCGCCTGAGTTGGATGGATATGAGTCTACTCTTGACGCTCCTGCATTTGATATCAGCAACATCAATTCCACCTTCTTACTGAACCGAATTATCCAACGAGATTTTTACAAAAAGAATGGTGATATTGCCAATGGAAGCCGAAAAGCAAAAAGAATTCATCCTGGCACTTTTCTTTCAATGGAGATCACATCTCCTACATTGCAAGAGCAAGAAAAAATAGCCGAGTTTATCATTTGCTTGGATAAGCGAATCGAGAAGCAACGCCAGCTTGTCGAAACCCTCAAGTCATATAAAAGAGGCTTTCTAAACTCCTATATATCCCAAAATGAGCAAAGATGGGAGAAAGTGCGTTTATCGGATATTCTTTCCGAAAGAAAAGAATACTGTGAGAAAGACGGCTCATATCCCCACGCTACGCTTTCAAAAGATGGTGTGTACGAGAAATCCGACAGATATGACAGGGACTATCTCGTATCCTCCGATGATAAGAAATACAAAGTCACACATAAAGGCGATCTTTGCTATAACCCTGCCAACCTAAAATTCGGGGTTATCTGCATAAACACCTACGGAGATGCCATCTTTTCTCCAATCTATGTTACCTTTGAAATTTCGGAACGGCATATCACAGAATTTGTTGGAGCATACCTTATGCGACCTGATTTTATAAATCAGGCGTTGAGATTTCAGGAAGGTACTGTATATGAACGAATGGCGGTATCTCCTGAAGATCTTCTTGCAATGTCAATTCACTTGCCATCGAAAAGCGAGCAGTACAAATTTGCAGAGGGACTTTCCAAAATGCAGATGAAAATCCAAGCAGAGGAAGATGTGCTTAACAAAACAGTTCTTTTGAAAAAGGTATTATTATCCCTACTGTTTATATGAACAGCAGGGATAGCAGACCACGCTTATATTTAACCAGTGTGTTAAGAATATCCTCGTTGGCTACAATTTTATCTGAAATACGGTCGAGAAATCCTGCGATTTGTAGTTGTTCCTGAAAAGGTGGAGCATAAACAGAGATATGAGCAAATTTCTCATATTTTAAGTTCCAAGTGTCTGAGGTTAATCCTTGAGAATTACGCTGAAACGTCTGTAACATGAATGTTTCTTTGAAATAGTATCCCCAAAACGGAGCAAAGTTCTCAGAACTATCCGTTACATATAGAACCGTATAGGCGGGGCTAACGATCCCATCAAATTCCGACACACCGCAAGCACCTTGCCACATTCGCATTGTATTGTATGCCAAATCTCCAATATGGACTACACGATAATTCTTCTTGTCATCACTTGAATTATCTTTTAGGTCAAGATTAGTTCGATCCTGAACACCACTACTTATTGTCACTGCCAGAAGCCTTTCGTTTCCAGTTGCTTTTTCTATACGCTCTGAAAAGATATCTCCAAGATACTTCTTGTTCCATTCATTAGTGTGTGATGTGTATGACTTGTCTAATCGGAGTTTTCGGGTAAGAAGCGCTGTGGATACCCCTCTTTTATATGACTTGAGGGTTTCGACAAGCTGGCGTTGCTTCTCGATTCGCTCATTAACCTTTTGAACAAACTCTGCTATCTTCTCCTGTTCTTTAATACTGGGGATAGCCAATCGAAAGTCCATAATGTGGTTTTTATCTCCTCTTGGCATTTTTGAACCTTTAACACCACTCATAACATAGGTAAAAAAGCAATCCCTACTTATGGCTGAATACAAAAAAGCAGAACTAATATTTATTGGATGAATTGTAAGAACATCTGCACTACATATACCTGAAAAAGAAGCTAACCATGCCTTTTTTAAGTAAGGTCGGATATTGGCAATAAGAATATCCCCCACCTCAAAAGCAATCCCATCCACAATATCATCATCTATATAGGGTTCGATTCCAGAACAGTTTTGCTTCATATTCTCTGTACTTATAAACTGCCTTTTTGAAGCTTGATTCCGTGTACGAATGAAACTTGTTATATCAGATAATTTATGCACCTCCCACTCTCCCTCAAACCCCGGAAATCTCAGCTTAGGTACACGAACCCCTTGACTATTACTTGAGGATATATTTGCCATAAAAATTACACCTCCATAATAGAGCTTAACACATGGTTAAATTCCAAACAACCTATGATTACAGCGTCAACCCACGCAAACTTCGTTCTGATAGCGGAAAATCATCTTATTCCATGGTTCGGACGGAGAAAGATCGGAACAATTACCGAGTCCGAAATTCAGGGGTATATATTGTACCTCAGCCAAGAAGGGAGGCTAGACAAAAAAGGCGGCTTAACGGTCAAAACTATTCGGGATATTATCCTTGTGCTTCGCTTGTCATTGACATATGGATATAAGGAAAAAATAATTCCCATGCTGAATTGGGAGATGATTGAATACCCTAAAGAACTCGGTATTCATCGAGTTGTTTCGCTCTCAAAAGAAGAGGAACAAGAATTGATACAATGTATCTATCTGCATTTGAACTGCAAAACAGCAGGCATACTTGTAGCTTTAATGACAGGACTTCGCATTGGCGAGCTGTGCGGCTTGCAAACGGGAGATATTTCCCTTGCAGACAACACGATTACCGTCAGCCGAACAGTTCAACGAATCTATGACAAGCGAAAAGGCACAACCTACATAAATGTGGGCGCACCGAAAACGAAAAGTTCGGCTCGAACTATTCCTATACCGTCTTTGTTGGAAAACATTATAAAGAAATTCCTGACGGACAAGCCGACCCATTATTTTCTTACAGGGAAAGCTGCGCCGACAGAGCCGAGAACATATCGGCAGTTTTTCGATCGCTTTCTGAACAGGAATAACTTGCCAAAGGTAAAGTTCCACGAGATACGACATACCTTTGCTGTTCGTGCTATTAAGATACTGGAGTTTGATATTAAATCGCTCTCCGAGATTTTAGGACATAAAAATGTATCGTTCACGCTGAATGTCTATGGCAGCGCAAATCTGCGGCAGAAAGCGATCTGTATGAATCTTCTGAATGAGTTATTGTAAATTGTAAAAGGAAACCCTAAACGCTATCGAAAGAATTATCCGATAGCGTTTTTTCTTTATCAACGCTGATAGACGTTATTTTTTGCTTTTTTAATTTAGGGGTTGAGAAACTCGAAAAAAATCTTGCGGTATATAAGTGAAAGCAATTTTATGAAAAGTTTTCCTTTCATGGTTGGAATCTGGCGGCTCCCTGTGGGAATAGGTGAAGAGATTTTTTGTTTTTATATCTCATCCACAGAAAAATTTCAAAAAGGGGTTGGTTTTTTCGCTTTTCATGTTGCGGCTAAGGAGAGAGAGGATTATTTGAAAATTTTTCCTCGCAGAAAGTCCCCAAAAGGCGTTCCTCTGTGGGAACAAGTGAAGAAAGTTTTTTCGGATTTGGGTGTGCATTTCACGCCCTTTGTCCAAATAAGTGAAAGGAATTTTTCAAAATAGGTTGTCATTTGCGGATGTAATTCCAAATAAGCGAGGGGAACTTTCTCTCTTGTTCCTTGAAAATTGAATGACCGTCCGAATGGGATATGACTTTGCGATGACCCTTCTGTTGCGGAGAGTGAGCGAAGCTACGCCGCCGATAAGGGGGGCAGGAACTGCATTCGGGAAGAGCGGCAACGGCTGACGGTGAGCAAACATCTCCACACCACCAGCCGGGTTACATAGCGGAAAGGAGTGAAATTGCTATGAAGAAAACAGAGCTGAAAGAGCTTTACGAAATGATGTTCCCGAATTATCCGGACATTTTAACGGTTACGGAGCTGAGGGAAATGCTGGGGATCAGTCGCCACTTAGCATACAAATTGCTGGGCGACGGGTATATCACGGCGGTCAAAATCGGCAGCGCCTACAAGATACCAAAGGTAAGTGTGATTCATTATGTGATGGAGGGGGTGAAAAAAATGCAGGTTAAAAAATTAAAAACCGTGGATGCGGAAACGCTGCTGTCCACGCCGATAAGCAAGACCATGTTCATTGTAGATGGACTGATTCCGCAGGGAGTGAATGTCCTCAGTGGTGCAAGTAAGATCGGCAAAAGCTGGCTGATGCTGTGGCTGGGCTTACAGGTTTCACAGGGACTTCCTGTGTAGGAAATGCCGACCAAGCAATGCGATGTGCTGTATCTTTGCTTGGAAGATACGCAGAGGCGCATTAAGGACAGACTTTACAGTCTCACCGATAATGCTCCGGATAGTCTGCATTTTGTCGTGCTATTTTGAACGACTACTCGAAAACAAAGCTTGTGATCATCGACACGCTGCAAAAGGTTCGTGACTCCAAGGGTAGCGCCGGAAAGGCGGGAATGTACGGAAACGACTACGACGATATCTCCTCAATCAAGCGGATTGCGGACGAATTTAACATCTCGGTTATCCTTGTGCATCACCTGCGAAAGCTGAGAGACGGCGATGATCCGTTCAACGAGATCAGCGGCTCGACGGGTATTATCGGTGCGGCGGACACCAATTTTATTTTGAAACGCAAGCGAAGCGGCAAGGGTGCAACGCTGCTTGTCAGCGGTAGTGATGTGGAATATCAGGAGCTGACCTTACAGTTTCACGACCTTGTTTGGAAGCTTGTGGAGCGAAAAAACAGCGAGGAAATTTGTAAAGAAGAGATTCTGAAATTCCTTTTTCGGGTAGTAGTATTTATGCAAAACCGCACCGAATGGCTCGGCACGACAACGGAGTTGATTGCAGATATGGCGGAGATTGAAACTACGCCCAATGTTGTAACGAAGTATCTCGGTCAGTTTGCTTGTGAGGTATTAGAGCCGAATACCGAACAAAGCGGACGGGCAAAAGCCGCCTCATCAAGCTAATCAAAAATGACGGCTATGACACAAATGACGGCGAATCCGCTATATAGAAAAAAGTCCGTCACAGCCGTCATTGCCGTCACAAACCAAAGAAAGGATTTGATATTTATGAGAAGCAAAACACAAGGAATTAACGTAAGAGTAACACCCGCCGAAAAAGAAAAGCTCAGCGAAAGCACATTTTATTGTGGACTTTCTCTGTCGGAATATCTCAGAAGACTGGGACTTGGAAAAAACGTAAGAGCCGCAACCGATGAGAAAATCTACAAGTCTTTTCGGTTGATAAGACACCTCAAAAAGGATTTAGAAGCCCCTGAAAAAAGCGAAATTTTACACCGGCTATGCACGATAGAGGAGCTTCTGAAGTAAATAAAACAAAGCATAGGTTTTAGGCTGCGTAATCTTAGCGAGCAGAACGTTTGTACTCCCAAAGTCGCAAAACGGTAAATCTCGTTAGGAGGTGTCCTAAAACCTCTTGCAAAAAGGAATTCGCAATTATGAAAAGGATCAAAAAACAGTTTTGGTTTTCTCCCCAAGAGAACGCCGAGCTGAAACGAAAGGCAAGTCTTGCCGGTATTTCGGAATCTGCGGTCATCCGTTTGCTTGTCCATGGCTACAAGCCGAGAGAAAAACCGGACGAGCGTTTTTATGCGGCAATGCGGAATCTATCCGCAATCGGAAATAACATCAATCAGCTTGCAGTAAAGACGCACACGCTCGGCTTTATTGAGGCGCCTATGATGAAGGAAGAGGCTTTGCGCTGGCACAGATTTCAGGCGGATATAGAAGCTGAATTTCTGCGACCGACAAAAAGCAATTTGAAATGGAAATGAAGGAAAGGATTTGAAAAATGACAAAGCAAAATGCAGATTTCACTTTATCCACAAAGGGATTGGATGATTTATTTTCCACGCAGGAGGAGCGGGACGACGAAAAGCTGGAGCGTGTGCAAAACATACCTCTTTGTGAGCTGCACCCGTTCAAGGATTATCCGTTTAAGATTATGAATAACGAGGAAATGCAGCGCATGATCGAGAGTATGCGCAAAGTAGGCGCAATCACTCCGGCGGTTGCAAGACCATCGCCCGACGGCGGTTATGAATTGATTTCAGGACACAGGCGGCTTGCAGCGAGTCAGGTGCTGGGTGTTGCGACCATGCCGGTCATCGTTCGGGAAATGACCGACGATGAAGCAGTCATTGCAATGGTGGATGCTAATTTACAGCGAGAAACGATTTTACCCAGTGAAAAAGCGTTTGCCTATAAGATGAAGCGAGATGCACTTAACCATCAAGGTGTTGCTTCTCCCCAAGTTGGGGAGAAGTTACTAACAGTAGGAAGAATAGGAGAAGACGGCGGTGACAGCAAAAATCAAGTGTTACGTTATATCCGCTTAACACACCTTCTCCCCGAACTGCTTTCTATGGTTGACGACGGGAAAATCGCATTCAGTCCTGCGGTGGAGCTTTCCTATTTGCAGTCATCGGAGCAGCGGATTTTGCTTGACGCAATGGAACTGAACGACTGCACACCGTCACATGCGCAAAGTATTCGGATGAAAAAGCTATCGCAGGAGGGAATACGGAATAATCAGACGAGTTACGAGGTAATGTCAGAGGAAAAGCCGAATCAGCAGGAACACATCCGCTTTAAGAAAGAGGAATTCAAACAATATTTTCCGCCAAGATATATCGATGAGCAAATCAACAAGGATATTATTAAGGGTTTGGAACTGTTAAAACGGCAGAGAGAACGAAACCGTGATGCTCGCTGATTCGTACAGATACGAAGGCGACGCAATAATTCGTACAGTGGAGAGAATTCCAAACCGATGGTATACTGTATCCGCCAGTTTGGAGTTCTGTTCTGCAAATTCAATTTCAGGAGGAAAAATAAATGGTAGCAGGACATTTATCCGTAAAGAATGGCAACTATTATGCCGTACTCAATTATAAAAATTCCAATGGACAGCGAAAAACAAAATGGATTTCATTGGGACTTCCCGAAAAGGGCAACAAGCGGAAAGCGGAAGCCGAGCTTGCAAAGCTGCGGACAGATTTTGAAGTTCCCGAAGAAGTGGACGATTTAAGCAGCAATATGCTGTTTGCCGATTATTTGCTCGAATGGCTGGAGATTGCGAAAGGACGATTGGCAATAGCGACATATTCTTCTTATTTGGGTCTCATCAAAAGCGTAATAGAACCGTATTTCCGCAAAAAGAAGCTGACGCTTCGTGAGCTTGAAGCAAGACACTTGCAGATATTTTATTCCGAGATGCTCAAAAAGGTAAAATCAAACACGGTCATACACTATCATGCCGTTATTCATTCAGCGATTAAATATGCGGTTAAAACTGATATGCTGATTCAGAATGTGGCGGACAAGGTAGACCGACCGAAGAAAAACGACTTTCAGCCAGTGTTCCTATCAGCGGAAGAAATACAGAAAATGTTTGAAGCGCTTCGTGGAACAAGGCTGGAGCTGCCGGTTTTGGTTGCCGCTTTTTACGGTTTTCGCCGTGGCGAGGTTCTTGGACTGAAATGGGACGCCATCGATTTTGAGCGTGGCACAATTTCAGTTAAGCGAACAGTAACATCCATTTCCGTAAACGGTAAGCATACGGAAATCGAACAGCAATCGGCAAAGACCAAATCAAGCCTGCGGACATTACCTCTTATCGGCAGCTTTCGAGATTACTTTATGCAGGTGAAAGAGGCTCAGGAGATGAACAAGAGTGTCTGCGGCAATTGTTACAATTACGATTATGACGGTTTTGTGTTTGTGGATGAAATGAGTGAACGCATGAGAGCAGGATACCTTACTTCTGCTCTTCCGAATTTCTTGGAACAGCACGGACTGCGCCGTATGCGCTTTCACGATCTCCGTCATAGCTGCGCAAGTCTTTTGCTTGCGGGCGGCGTACCGCTCAAACATATTCAGGAGTGGTTAGGATACAGTGATTTTACCACAACGGCGAATATCTACGCTCACCTTGATTACAGCTCCAAAATCACCTCTGCACAGGCAATGGAAAGCGGACTTGAATTGCCCGAAAGCGGAAGCTTCGCAAGTCGTTGGGGTTCGTATGATTTAGGGGAGAATGACGGTTTTCTCTCCTAAAATCCGAAAATGGCGGAAAAACTATTGTTTGAGGGAAAATGAAAAAGCCAGCAAACCCGCATGGTTACTGGCTTTTCGATGGCGGAGACGGTGGGATTCGAACCCACGTGCCCGTGAAGGCAAACGCATTTCGAGTGCGCCCCGTTATGACCGCTTCGATACGTCTCCCAATGTATTTCAATCCGCTTTTCTCTTCATTCCAAAATCGTTCAAAAAACTTTTGGAGAGAAAAACAGGAGAGAAAGCAAAAAAACATTCGATTTTCAGTTTGGAAAACCCAGTAAAATCAAGGGTTTCCAGCGAACAAGACCGACAAGCGGGCATAAAATTTCGAGTCAGTCTCGTTATGACCACTTCGATACCACTCCGAATATATCAAAATTGCTTATAGAATTATTTTTTATAGATTAGCAATAGTCTTAACCTATACAAGATAAGCACTCTACTTAAATTTATTTTAACTTATAAGATAAATAATGTCAAGAAAAAATATTTTAATGATAGTTGTATCTCGAGCTGTTTTTTAGTTAGGGGAATTAAGTTTTTTAGGTTTCATTTTGTTTTGAATTTTAACTAAAAACAATTCAATTTTTGCAATATAAATAGTCTACTTAAATTTAAGTTTCCCCCTATTTATGACATAATAATCCATTTACTTTACGTAATAATATATTTGGTTATTAAAATTATAAAGCTTAAATCATTAGGGGAGGTATATGAAGCAAATAATTTATATAGACGTTTTAATTGCTATAAATCTAATTGTTAATTACTTTCTTATTCTTGCAGTATCAAAATTCTTATACCTTAAGCCTAAACGAAGTCGCATTATTCTTGGAGAACTTCTCGGCGGCATTTATTCTCTTTACATATTACTTCCTGATTCCCCAGTATTTATTGCTTTAACTTTAAAAATGCTTATGGCGATAACTATCATTGTAGCAGTGTTTGGATTTAAAAACGTAAGAGTTTTTATCAAAGCTTTGCTTTACTTTTATTTTATGAGTTTTTGTTTTTCGGGTATTATGTTTGCTATATGGTATTTGATTTCTCCGAAAGGTATGGCTATCAATAATGGTGTGGTTTATTTCAATATTTCACCCATAATGCTAATTGGATTAACTTTAATTTCTTATACATTAATTGAGCTAATAAATCGTGCTGTTGGCCAGAAAGAAAGTAAAGAATTTATTTACGATGTTTGCATAGACATAGGGTCTAAATCTGCAAAACTTCGTGCTAAAGTAGATACTTGCAACTCACTAATGGAGCCTTTTTCTAATTTACCTGTTATAGTAGCTTCGCAGGATTCCTTAAAAGATATGTTTCCGATAGAGTTTGCATATAAATCCCTTTGCGATGAAAAAGTTATAAGGGACCTTATGAATAAGAATCCAAATTTTAGATTAAGATTAATACCTTTTAAAACTGTTTTAGGGGAGGGAATGCTTCCGGCGTTTAAACCGGATAGTATTAAAATTAAAGAGGGGCTTCAAAAGGAAGCATATATTGCAGTATGTCCCGCCAAGCTTTTACCGAGTGACATTTCAGCGCTTATTAATCCTCTGCTCATAGATTAAGCATATTTAAAAGGAGAAACATTACATGAAAATATTTTTAAAATTTTTAAATAGTTTATTTTTGCGTATCCAAAGAATGCTCTACAAGATACTGGGTAAAGGGGTTCACTATATCAACGGTCCGGAGACATTACCACCACCACTTAGCAAAGAGGAAGAAAATAAAATAATGGAAGAAATTTCGAGAGGTGCTCCACCTAGTGCTAGAGAGCCTCTTATAACTCATAATTTAAGATTAGTAGTTTATATTGCTAAGAAGTTTGACTCCTCCGGGATTTACATTGAGGATTTAATTTCTATAGGGAGTATAGGACTTATAAAAGCCGTAAATACTTTTTGTCCGTCGCGCAATATAAAGCTTGCAACTTATGCGTCAAGGTGTATAGAAAACGAAATACTTATGTATCTTAGAAAAAATGCTCAGCTTAAAAACGAAACTTCAATTGACGAACCCCTTAACGTTGACAAAGACGGAAATGAACTTTTATTTTGCGATATTTTAGGAAGTGATAAGGATATTGTAACCACTAAAATAGAACAAGAAGTTGAATGTTCACTCGTTAGAGACGCGGTAAAGAGTTTGTCGGAAAGAGATAAACTTATAATGGAGCTGCGGTTTGGACTTTCCGGCAAAAAAGAACATACACAAAAAGAAGTTGCAGACCTTTTAGGTATTTCACAGTCTTATATTTCACGTTTAGAAAAAAGAATAATTGAAAAATTAAAGAGAGACATTGAAAAAGTATCATAAAAAAACACTAAAAAAACTATTTTTTCTATAAAAAACAATGTATATTGCTTTTTTTGAAAATTCTAAAAAAATATAGTTGACAACTCTAGTAAGGTTATGATAGAATGACATTCGTTGGTAAACGGTGCGGGTGTAGTTCAATGGTAGAACTTCAGCCTTCCAAGCTGATAGCGTGGGTTCGATTCCCATCACCCGCTCCATTTTCTGGTTTATGTGTGTGCGTTCTGACGTTATTTTCTGCGCTAGTAGCTCAGCAGGATAGAGCAACTGCCTTCTAAGCAGTAGGTCAGGGGTTCGAATCCCTTCTGGCGCACCATGAATATGGTGGGTATAGCTCAGTTGGCTAGAGCGCCAGATTGTGGCTCTGGAGGCCATCGGTTCAAATCCGATTATCCACCCCATTGGTTAAGCTATTTTTGTTGGGGTGTCGCCAAGCGGTAAGGCAATGGACTTTGACTCCATCATTCGCTGGTTCGAATCCAGCCATCCCAGCCAGTTTAAAATTTTTAATACGAGCCATTAGCTCAGTTGGTAGAGCACCTGACTTTTAATCCGGTTGTCCGGGGTTCGAGTCCCCGATGGCTCACCATTATAAATGACTTGAAAAATCAAGTCTTTTTTTATGCCCAAAATACCCACAAGCCGCATGGTTGAGCCATTTTTGAACAATACTACACCATGAAAAATTTCTTTATTCTTGTCGAATTTGAGTACCATTTTCATTAGATTCCTTCCATTTGTTTCCTAAAAAATAGAGTTTGACACCAATTAGCAACTTTAATTGTTGTAATTTTAAAAGATATAAGCTACTTTTTTCATATCTATTTTTTTATGTTATTCAATTGCATGACAGTATCTATTTACAGTAGTTGAAGTTTGAGCATGACCTAAAATCGCTGAAAGAGTATTTATATCCATTACATTTTCTATTGCTCTTGTTGCAAACGTATGCCTGAGAGTATGGAAATCTGCGTTTTGAATATTAGCGTTCTAAATATTTATCATAAAATCTTTCCGGTATGCATTCAAACAATTACCCCAAAAGCGGTTTTCTCCTTTTGAATATCCCATAAACTGTGATATGCTTAAGCTTAGCCGTATATATACTAGCATATATATAATCCGGGTATACTTGCGCTTTTAAACATTATCGGAAGTTGAAACAAATAAAAGTAGTAACCTCTAAAAGATAAATTTACATTAACGCAAGAACAAAACATTTTTGTAGCTAAGAGGAATATAGTGGACTATATTTACAAAAGTGCAAATTTAGAAGGTATACACGTTACATTTCCAGAAACACAAGCTATCTTTGACGGAGTAGGGGTTCATGGAATAAAAGTAGAAGATATTATAAAAATAAACAATCTGAAAAGAGCATGGCAATTTATGCTAGATACTCTTGACAGATTAACAGACTTCGATTACTTTTGTAGGTTAAATATGATTAAATGATACAGTGGGGGAAAAGCAAGCAAAGAATTAGAGCGTGCTCTAAATGAGCTTAAAATACCTTTTTACAGAGTTAATATAGCAGGGGATGGGGACCCTAACGAAGCTTTAAAATGCAATAGAAACGATTTTAGACGTGCTGTAGAGGAAGCAGAACGCATACAAGAAGCAGAAGAGACCCAAAGGGAAGAATATTTAAAAAGCAGTACAGCGGCTACCTACAAAGCTTTATAAACGACATAACGTATAGCGTAAATACTCCGTGTGTTTCTACAGGTTTTAATAAATTAGATAAAGTATAAGTAGACACATACTCCAAACGGTATTAAAGGATGGGGAAAACATACAGAACGCAAAGACTTCCAGAGGAATTACAACGGGGAAAAGTTAAAAAGGTTGACACAAGATCATGTAGTCCCTCTTTTCAAAGGCGGTACATATACATCAGATAATATAATCCCGGCGTGTAAATCTTGCAATAGCTCAAAGAAAGAATATTTAATTTATATGGCAATCCCGAGGTGATCTATAGTATCAATAGACACTGTAACGCATAGGGCTTGAGTGTTAAGATAGCAATAACAGCCCCACGAGTACCCGACACCCGACCGGAGACGTGGGTGAAAAGATATGCTGAACTTATGGGAAACTATAAGAAGCAGGGGATAAAAAGCCCTTGCGGTAAAATGGCAATAGAATATTCCAGCGATGTTTTAATAGGCTTACAACTTAAAGGAGCTGGGAGTAAAGATTTTAATGCAACTGAAGTAAGGAAAAAGAGCCCAAGAGAAATAGAGCTTATAATACTCAAAAACAGAAATGGAAGCACAGGAGAAAAGATAGAGTTTAAATTTTATCCTCTTTTCAATTACTTTGAAGAGGTTTAAAATGTATACGATAGAGATAGTTTACGAGGGAGGACTCGAAAAATGAAGGGAAGTATGAAGAAATCAATTGAACCAAATATCGCTGACTTGGTAAATGGATGGTTAAAGTCTTATGGCTTAGACTATAAGTTAGAACAAGAACAATTAAACACAGAAATTGATAATGCTCTTGATGAGTATTTTTCAAAAAACGGAGGTAAAGGCGGTAATAGACCTGATGTAAAAATACTTTTACAAGATAAAAATCGATACTTTTATCCGATTCTGATTGAGTACAAAGGTTACAAGGATAAATTAGTAAAACTTGACTCAAATGGACAAGTAGAAAATAAGACAGCAAAGAATGAACCCCATTTAAATAATATAAGCTCTTATGCCGTTAATGGAGCTGTTCACTATGCCAATGCATTGCTTCATTACACGAGCTATACGGATATTATAGCTATAGGTGTAACAGGTTATAGAGATGAGAGCAAAAATATTCAGTATTCGATCGGTGTATACTATGTATCAAAAAGCAACTTTGGTATGGGACAGAAAGTAGATGAATATAATGATTTATCGTTTCTGAGAAAAGAAAACTTTGATGCTTTTATTGAAAAAATTAAGAGACTTTCGTTATCACAAGAAGAGATAGACAGATTAAAGGAGCAAAGAGAACGAGAAATCGATGTAAGCTTATTGAAGCTCAATCACGATATATATCAAAATGAAAAAGGGTTAGGAGAGAGTGACAGAGTCTACCTTGTGGCTGCTTCGATTATCGCAACAATAGGTATTCCTGGCAAAGTATCTCCTCTAGAGAAGTCAGATTTAAAATCATCTTCTGAGGATGGCAGTACCGACGGAGATATTGTTGTCAGAAAAATAAGAGCTTTTTTAAAAGAAAAAAGTTTGCCAACTGAGAAAAAGGAACTTATTATTAGAACTCTTCAAAATACATTAACAAATGATAATATTAATAAGGTAGAAAGCGGAGAAAGTCAATTAAAACGTGTATTTGGAAAAATTATTGATAATCTAGGCATTTACTACAAAATTGGGTTGACAACCGACTTTACGGGGAAGTTATTCAATGAGATGTACAGATGGCTGGGGTTTTCGCAGGATAAATTAAATGATGTTGTTCTAACACCTTCATATGTGGCGACTTTGCTCGTTAAACTTGCGAGAGTTAATAAAGACTCGTATGTATGGGATTTTGCCGCAGGTTCGGCAGGGCTGCTTGTTGCAGCTATGAACGAAATGATTATTGATGCAAAAAATACAATTAAATCACCGGAACAACTTAAAGTTAAAATAGCCGATATTAAAGCTAATCATATTCTTGGCATTGAGATTTTGCCGAGTGTATATATGCTTGCCGTTCTTAACATGATTCTAATGGGCGATGGGAGCTCTAATATTTTAAACAAAGATTCTATCTGCGATTTTGACGGAAATTATAAACTGAACGATAAAAAAACAGAATTTCCTGCAGATGCCTTTGTCTTGAATCCACCATATTCTGCTTCGGGTAATGGAATGATATTTGTAAAAAAAGCACTATCTATGATGACAAAAGGATATGCTGCTGTTATAATCCAAAACTCTGCAGGTTCAGGAAAAGCAATATCTTACAACAGAGAAATATTAAAACATAGCACGCTTCTAGCAAGTATTAAAATGCCAATAGATTTATTTGTGGGCAAGTCTAGTGTGCAAACAAACATTTATGTTTTTCGTGTCGGAGAGGCACATCACAAGGATGATGTTGTTAAGTTTATCGACTTTTCTAATGATGGATATAAAAGAGCTAACCGAAAAAAGTCGAGGGCAAATGTTAATTTAAGGGACGTAGACAGAGCTAAAGAACGATATAAAGAACTTATTAGTCTGGTTCGTTTCGGGAAGAGTAAACTTAATATATTCACTGAAAAGGAATATTACGAGGGAACAATTGATCCGGAAAACGGTGCTGACTGGAATCAAACTGCACCTATCGATACGAAGCCTACTTTAAATGATTTCAAAAAAACTGTCAGTGATTACTTAGCTTGGGAAGTTTCAAATCTTTTAAAACAGCATAGAGTAGAGGACGAACGCCTGGGAAAATAGATGCCTCACTTAATGAAAAATTAAGGAGCGTTAAGTGGGGCGAGTTTAGACTTGGAACTCTTTTTGAAAAACTAAAAACGAATTCATTAAAATATCAAACATCTGAATTGCCTAATAAAAAAACAGGTAAATATTGCTTGCCTGCATTGACAGCCGGTATTCAAAACCAGGGGGCTAAATAACTATGTCCCTATAGATGGAGCAACAATATTAAAAAATGTTATTTCAATATCTGCAAATGGAGCGAACACCGGTGCAACGTTTTATCAAAGTAAAGAGTTTACGGTTTTACAAGATGCGTATACCATTAAACTGGCTTATGATAATTTAGAACTTAGTGACAATCAATACTTGTTTCTTACAGGTTGTATATCTAAAACCATTTACGGTAATTATGAGTGGACAAATAAAGCAGGATGGGAAAAAGTTAAACAAGAAAAAATTATACTTCCGGTAAGAAGTGATGGCAAAATCGATTTCAATTTCATGGAATCATTCATAGCGGAACTGGAAGCGGAGCGTGTGGCGGAGCTGGAAGCCTATCTAAAAGTTAGTGGGTTCGATGATTATGAATTATCTGATGAAGAAAAACAGGCTATTGATAATTATAGCCGGCTTGAATGGAAAGAATACAAGCTTGGGGATTTGTTTGATGTGGTATCGTCAACAAAAAAATTTGATGCAAATAAAGTTACTGTGAAGGAAAATGGTAAATATCCATATATAGTAAGAATGTGTTCTAACAATGGGCAAAAGGGAGCTATTGATGAGGACGAAAAATATTTAAACGATGGAAATACTATTTCTTTTGGACAAGATACAGCCACTATGTTTTATCAGGAAAAGTCGTATTTCACAGGTGATAAAATCAAAATATTAAAGTCTAAGAATATTAAATTTAATAAAAGCAATGCTCTATTTTTTCTTGCTGCGTTAAGAAAGCCGTTCCTATCGTTTTTCTGGGGAACAAGCTTCAATTCTGAAATTATTAAGAGGCAAAAAATACAACTTTCTGTCAAAAATGGAAAGTTGGATTATGAATTTATGTCAGTATTTATTTCAGCAATTCAAAAACTAGTTATCAAAGATGTTACTTTATATAAAAATAAGAAAATTGAGAGCACTAAAAAGATAGTCCGTAAATAAAATTATGGAAAAAATTATTAATCAGAAAAGGGCGAAATAAAAATCGTTCTTTTCTTTGTGTATAAAAATAACATTTGATAACTATCAAACAATATATTATTATATTGGCTGCATATGTTTATAAACACAAAGGGGAATGTATTGTATATGCATTAACCCATAACGTAATAGCTGAGTATAGCCTACCGGTAAGAGGAAGGACAGGCGAAGCAGAATCTTTATTTACATCTTTAAGTAATAATAAAGGGCAAAGGTTTACTACTCGCTCTATAAGCGGATTCTGTTTTCTCTATTTTGGCGCAAACACTATATGGTTCGGGCATCTCCATTTTAAAGGTGATAAACTTTGATAGATACGTAAATCTAAAATATAATTATGTAAATAGGCACTTTTTGGTGTAGAGGATATTACGTGGGTACAGGAGAACACAATAGAAAATTATATCAAGAATCAGTTGCAGGAATATATAATGCTGTATCAAATAAATTTCAACGAGTATAGAGAGCCGCTCACACGTATCAAGAATATAAAGGTATAAAAAAACAGATACTTAAGTGGCTGTCCATAAAACATTTGCAGATGGTTATGAGCTTATATAAAAATTATTTATCTCGCTAACATTTATCAAATTAAATTCTTCGAGCTTTATTTTTTTATTTAAATTACGGTTTAATAATATAAATCATTAAAGAGCTAAAACTATTGCATATACAAAAATATAGGGAGGTTGTGTCATGTCAAAAACACAAGATATGCTTAAAAATATTTCTAAAAACCCAAGGTTCATTAAAAAAATTCAAAATACACAAAGCATTGAAGAGCTTTTTAAATTCTGTAAAGAAATTGAAGAGGGTTTACGAAAATTAATAGCTAAAACTAATTCGAATAATATTGTAGAAATCAGTGATGACGAGCTTGAAATAATAGCTGGAGGAAGAATGGACTTTAATAAGTTTAAAGCTTCAGCAGTAACAGCGCTAATGATTTTAGGTGGAATTTCAGCGACAACTGGGTTAACCCAAGTTTTTGTACATGCAGCTCCAATGGCAGCCACTTCTGCAGAAGTTAACGAAAAAAACAAGAAGCCTTAAATTCAGAATTTTCAGCTGCTGTCAGAGCTAAGAATTTAGAAAAATGTGAACAGCTTTTAAAACTGAGTGCAGACATAAATGCAACTAGTAAATACGGGAATGGCGACACTGTGATTTTAAAAAGTTTAAAGATTTAGGGTCTTTATTTAAAAAATCATAGAATAATTCTATTTTTGTAAAGTCTTGCACGAACGTACCTCCTTGATTTAATAACGTCAAAAGCCCTAAAATTAATTTTATAGACTTTCTTATAATGTAAATTATACCCTATTTATCAAATAAATCAATTAATTTTAGAAAAACTTACAAAATTTTCTTTTTATCATTTAAATAATTTAATATCGGGCCTGAGTTTTCTAATCTGGCTTTTTAAACGGTGAAGACAATTTCATAAATATCCAAATAGTTTTATTTAAACTATCCATACTTTTTGTGTACCCTTTTATTTCGTTAATTTCTTCATTAAAATCATATTTTTTGTTTATTGATAAAATTTAAATGCAAAATACGAAAATAAAAAGTCCCATAATTTTACTTTTAATCGTTGAATTAACTTAATTTTATATTTATAATAGGGACGATATCTTATAATAATCAATGAAAGGTGAATAACTTCATGAAAAAGTTTATCTTAAGTACCGCTGTTTTTATTTGTGGAGTATGCTTAGTAATGCTTCACATAGCAGCTAGCCGTGTTTTCGCACCATTTTGGGGGACAAGTGCCCAAGTTAGCAATATTTTATCTGGAGTTTTTTTAGGAAGTCTTGCCTTAGGATTTTTCTTAGGAGGAAAAATAGCAGACAAAAAAGCAAATTTATTGGGATTATCATTAATTATATTTTGTGCGTCTTTTTATACGGGATTAGTAGCTTTCATAGATGTCCCGATTTTAAGTTTTTTGCAGCCTAGAATTGCCGATTTGCAAATTAAATCTTTTATTTCGGCGTTATTGCTTT
The DNA here is from genome assembly GCA_946566955.1 of uncultured Clostridia bacterium. Lineage (GTDB taxonomy): Bacteria > Bacillota > Clostridia > Oscillospirales > Acutalibacteraceae > UMGS1491. Next base: position 70,777 of record CAMNXD010000002.1, on the reverse strand, counting down.
TTACGCCTCCAAGCTTTTTACTAGGAACTATTTTTACATTTGTATTCAAGCTTCAAAATACTGAAACTTCTAGGACAAGTTCGGATATTGGTAAATTACTTTTACTAATAATTACAGGTAATATATTAGGGTCATTTTTAACTACTTTTGTTTTGTTGCCGTTTATTGGTACTCAAAAATTATTAATTTTAATAAGCATTATTTTACTTATAATTTCCTTTATTGTTTTTTCTACAAATGGATTTTCAAAGAAAGTAAGCGGCATCTTTCTTGTGCTTTTCTTAGCTTTAGCTTTTTGCTTTCCTTTTGATGTGTGCAGTTCGCTCAACGGAAAAATTGCTGACGTTGATACGCAGTACAGCAGAGTTTGGGTATATGATATAGAAGATCGAAACGGCAAAAAAATGCGAAAAATGCAAATTAACAACGAAGCTAGTTCTGCGATGTTTTTAGATAGTAATGATTTAGTAGATTATTATACCAAGGCTTATGACCTCATGGAGCACTTCAATAAAAATTTTCGCAAAACACTTATGATAGGTGGAGCAGGCTATTCCTATCCTAAATATTTTCTTTCAAAATATCCCGAGGCTGAAATTGACGTAGTGGAAATAGATCCCCAGGTTACAGATTTAGCGAAAAGATATTTTAACCTTCAAAGTGATCCTAGACTGAGTATTTACCATGAAGACGGAAGAACTTTCTTAAACAATACAGCGGTTAAATACGATGCAATTTTAGGAGATGGATTTATGTCAAGTGCGACTCCATTTCATTTGGCCACTAAAGAAGTAGCACTAAAAATGTATGAATCCTTAAACGATGGCGGGGTAGTGATAACTAATATTATTTCTGCCGTCGAAGGAAGTGAGAGTAAAGTTTTAAGAGCAGCGTATATGACCTTCAAATCCGTGTTTCCGCAAGTATACGTACTAGGTGGGGGAACGGGAATTCAAAACGTAATACTTGTGGCACTTAAATCTAAGGAAGTACCTTCTTTTAAAAGCGAAAATTCCTTAATTGATTCATATTTACAAAAAAAATATCCGCATGAAATATCCGATTCTATAGTACTCACTGACGACTATGCACCCGTAGAATATTACAGCATGCGAAGCAATCTAACAATTAGATTAGTAAGTAAACTTTTCCGGCTTAAAGTTTAGCGCTTAAGGGATTAAATGTTTTATATAAAAGAGTATTTTTCAAGCTTTGCTTTAAAGTTTTAGTTTAAGCTTTTGAATAATACTCTGTAATTTTTTTGTTGACATATAGCCAGCCTTTCCATCCTAGATGCATTCCATCTCTAAAAAAATAGGGTTCGTATTCTTTGTCGTTTAGCTTTAGATAGTCAAACCCATAATCTTTGCAAGCATTTTCAATTCGGTTGTAAAATTTATTTCTTTTTTCGGAGTCTAAGCCGGTGTAATCATAGTAAAAGCCATTATTTGATAAAATTATAACATATGGCTTTATTTCACATTGTTTGCAAACATCAAAAAGTAAATTTAAATCATCATATTCTTTCGAGTTTTGTAGGTCGATGTCTTTATAAACCATTTCTAAGCTATCGATTACTTCTGCCATACATCCATTCCAATCGGAATCAGACATAAAAAATTTGTTTGTAGTGCAGGCATTTTTCCCTTCTTGATAAGCCTTTTCGTTTTCTGTTTCCCAATCAATTTTTTTAATTTCTGGAGTTTGAGGCAGATTCTTATATTTTTTAATTAGCTTAAATGCATTATATTTATCTTTGATTGTCAAAAATTTTTCTTTTAAATAGTAGTAAGGTGAAAATAAAGCTTTTAAAAACTTTCTTTGATATAGTTTTGCATATAAAGCTTCTTCAAAAAAAGGACTTGAAGTATTATTTTCTGGAATTAAGCTCTTTACTCTTTCGCAGAGATACTTTTTTGATTCTTCGCTAATTTTTTCGTTTTTTAAAAATTTATAAAACTGAATTGGTGAAAAGTGCGGCTTAAATTCATTTTCGGTAATTCCTTCTTTTCTCATAAACCATTGCATTGAAATCATTAAACAAATGTTTTTGCATTGTAAGTTTTCACCAGATAACCCCCCCCCGAAGCGGATGGCGTCTTGTAAACATTGAACTAAAGGCATTCCTAAGATTGTAATGTTTGAATTAAGGTCAGTATTTGGGAACATATTTTTAGGATTTTGAGGCACTGAGGACCTAAGTTCTGATGAACCTACTAAAAATAAATGGTTTTTTAGAGAATCTAATCTTAGCAGTTCTATTCCTTTGTCTCGTGCTTCGAGTTCTCCAATTTTACCGATTACCTCATCGCTGTATGTTGATGAAATTTTAAAACTTAAATACTTATCAAATGTAATTACAGCAAATAAGACCAGAGCTATAGGAATAAGAATTAAAAAAATACGTTTAATTAATTTTTTAGGCATTGAATTTATGTCACCTTGTCTTTTTAAATTTAAAAATACAAAAGTCTCCGGTTCATTATACTTTAGCATATACTAAATTTCAAATTTTTAGCTAAAATATTATTTTTGATGAGATTTATTTACTATACCATATTTTTGAAAGTTTTCAATTATTTAACGATTTGCGTAAATTTACCAATAATTTTAATAAAATAATAAATAAAAAATTCATTCAATTTTTGTACAGACACATTTTTCTAATTACGAATACTATACTAAACAGATAACAATTTAATATTTAATGAATATATTTTATTTAAAGTAGGGGATTTTTAATATCAGACTGGACACAAAAGTTTTTTCATGGTATTTTTAATTTAGCCATTTGGTCTAAGATTTTATTCTCTGATGGTTTTTTATTTTCATATTAATATAAATTTTTAGGTAAGGAGAATGTTTATGAACGGTATTAATAGCATTAGAGCTTTAACTCCTAGCGAAGAAGAATTAGTTAGTGCCGGTGTGGATGTAAATAACGTTAGATGGCGCCCAAATCGCAGAGAACACAGTAATCCAACGTATTTTGTACCTAATAGAGCGTCCCTACGTCGTTCAAATAAGCGCATTAAATATGGACTTTGGGGTCGTATAAATCGAACGAGATAGATTATAGTTAAATTTATGATAGTCTTCCTATATAAAGGAAGACTATTTTTTAGTAGAATTTAAATTACTGAAATACATAAAATAAAACACGACCTAAAAGCATAGCCTAGGCCGTATTTTCCATTACAAAGCAAACTTATTTTAAAAGTTATTAAAGGGGCATCCAACTGCGGCGAATTTGATATCTAATGCCATGACCGCATACAGAGCATTTCTCTGGAGCACACTTTCCGATATGTATTTTTCCGCAATTTAAGCAAAACCAAGCTTCTTCGGAGTCGGACTTAAATAGTTTATCTTTTTCAATATAATCTATGAGTTTCGAGAATCGATCCCCATGAATTTTTTCTATTTCTGAAACTTCATAAAAAAGTTTCGCTATCTTTTCAAAACCCTCTGATTTGGCTTCGTCTCCAAAAGCTTTATACACGTCATTATATTCTTCGTATTCATTGTGCATTGCACATTTTAGCAAGTCTAAAGAGCTATCGTATATATCAATAGGATACCCACCCTCTATGTTTATATTCTGGCCGCGAAGTGCCCCTAAGTGATTATAAAAAAGCTTTGCATGCTCTTTTTCTTGATTTGCAGTAAAGATAAATACTTTTTCTAGTATGCTAAGACCTTCTTTTTTGGCCTGAGATGCAGCGAAAGTGTAGCGATTTCTTGCTTGACTTTCTCCTGCGAATGCTTTCATAAGGTTAATTTTTGTGTTACTGTTTTCAAAAGATGTTGACAAATCTCACCATCGCCTTTCAATAAATTCGACTTTAAAGTCTATTTTATGATAATATTTTTGGAAAGTAGTGTCAACCTTCCAGTGCTTTAACTATTAAATTTGCACATTCATAAATATTACCACCCCCAAGGGTTAGAATTAAATCTCCAGGCTCAGCATTTTTGACCACAAATTCACATATTTCTTCAAAAGTTGGTTTATAAAAGCTTTGAGGGATTTTACTTGTTAGATCTTCAGAGCAGATGCCGTAGATATTAACGTCGCGCACGGGAAGAATATCGGAGACTACAACTTTATCCGCTATACGCAGCGCTTCAGCAAATTCATTTAAAAGCATATGTGTTCGATAAAAAGTATGCGGCTGAAAAATAGCCCAGACTTTACTAAATCCCATCTTCGACGCTGCTTCAAGAGTGGTTTTTATTTCAGTAGGGTGATGAGCAAAATCGTCAGCGACGGTAATTCCATTTTTTTCACAGAGGATTTCGAATCTTCTATGAGCTCCTTTAAAATCTTTGAGAGAGCTTTTTATTATTTCTGGATCTACTCCCATTTCGTAGCACACGGTAAATGCAGCCAGAGCATTATACACATTATGAGTTCCGGGGACGTTTAATTCTAAGTCGATTAACTTATTTTTTTTATAAAAAACAGAAAAGTTTGCACATTGACGCTTATTAAAAACTATATTTTCTACATACACGTCATTTGAAGAAGAAAGCCCAAAAAATATTTTCTTTGCACTGCAATTTTTCACGCACTCTCTGGCGGAGGAATCGTCGCCATTGATAGTTATAAGTTCACTAGTTTGTGACGCATACTTACTAAATGATTTTTTAACGTTTTCAAAGGTTTTAAAGTAATCTAAGTGATCTGCATCCACGTTTGTTATAACAGAAATTTTTGGATTTAAACAAAGAAAGCTATCATCATACTCGCAAGCTTCTCCAACTATTATATTGGAGCTGCCTGTGCAGCAATTTGAATTTATTTTCGGTAAGCGCCCTCCTATGATAGCTGTGGGGTCTTTTTTAGCGTCGATCAAAATAGAGGTTATCATGGAAGTAGTGGTAGTTTTACCATGTGTTCCAGAAACTCCTATAGAATTTTCGTAATTTTCAAATATCATTCCCATCAAGCAGCTGCGTTTTACGGTGCGGATTTCTTTACTTTGTGCAGCTTTTAATTCGGAGTTTTCAGGTTTAATAGCTGACGAATATACTACCAAGTCTTGATCTGTGATATTAGAAGCGCTGTGAGAGCTAAAAACTTTTATGTTTAAGTCCTTTACTTTTTTTAAAGTTTCGGATTCGGTAATGTCTGATCCTGTCACTTGGATTCCTCTAGACTGAATTACTTGAGCAAGAGGGAACATACCAGAGCCACCTATTCCTATAAAATGGACTTTCTTAAGTTTATCAAGAGGATTTACTTTTGAAGTCATTTTTAAAAAATCTCCTTTTATTTTATATGAAGTGTGCTTTTTTTATTAAAATGTTTGCCACTAAAGTGAGAATCGTATTCTTTTGGGATTTTAAAGTTATAAAATATTAAAGCCACGATGAAAATTACAATCACAAGCAATATAAGTCCACTTATTACCGTGGAAAATAAATTTTTATTATCAGCTTTTTTGGGTAAGTCAGGTGCAAACGAAATAGAAATGTCAACTTCATCATCAGAAACTTGCGGTAAATCTAGCTTTAAAGCTTGAGAATCGCTAACTTTAGGAGTATATCTATCTTTTATTATTAGCTTTATTATTTCATTTTTCGAAAAATCCTTAGATTTTTTTGCGGGCTCCGAATTAGATTTTTTATAGCTTTTCTTTTCGCTAGTCTTGCGTGGAATAATTGACACCGCTTGAGCTGCTGGCTTTTGAGGTTTTGTTTCTTTTTTTAAGTCCGGCTCAGAGTCAGTAGGTTTTTCACTTTCGGGACTTAAATTTTTTTCGGTCTTAGTTTCAAGCTTTGAAGCAGCAGTTTTTTCAGAATCGGAAGGTTTTTCATCTAAGCTTGGAGTTTTAGTCTTGGCGGAAGGCAAAGTACTATCAGAATCTTGAGTTTTTTTAGCGGTTTGTGAAGTGTCGGTTTTAATTGAAGGTGGGGAAGATTCTTTTATATCGTTTGATTGAGCACAAGCCTGTGTAATTGAAGAAAATACTAAAATCAAAGGAATCATAAGCTTAAATAGTTTATACTTCAAGGTTATTGTTCACCTTCTTTCACGCATTTCCCCTTATACATTCTATACCACTTTGACTAGAAATTAAATACAATTTCTTGTCCCATAAAACGGAATCGAAAATATTTATTTTTGTCATTTGGGCTGCTATACGACACGAATGAAGGAATTTCGCCTGAAATAATAGCTTGAGTATTTTTTTCTACGATTGAAAGTCCCATTATTAGTGCAATGATGAGTAGACTGCACATCATTGAAACAAAAAAATACTTCTTATTCATTTTAACTTCTCTCCGTACTATTTTTTAAGATCAGTGAGTAACTTTGAAAGTGATTCTCCTAGCATTGAGCCAGTATATACAGATTCTTGAAGAGTATTAACATCACTTCCAACTTCTATTAATAAAGACCCTGGGGTTAAATGTTCGTTGTATTTTACTTTAGAAAAATTAAGCGGTCGAGTAATTCCCGGGAAGAGTGTTTCGCAATACTTTTGAAGCTTTAAAGCTAAAACTAAATTTTTTTCCCAATTCGGGAAGCCAAGAGTTTTATCTGGATCACATCCACAGATGATCATCATTTGCGAGGCTTTTTTATCTTTGTAGGTAAACGTTGGCTTAACTTTACCCGATTCTTTTGAGCCCATGCTATCTCTATGAATATCAATTACCACTTGAATTGAAGGATATTTTCGAAGGTTTTCTTTAATAGTTTCAGCTGCTCTTGAATAAGAACCATTATAGGTTGGATTATCGTGATAGGTAGTACAGTGAATTGCATTTATACCATTTTTCTTAAGCGATTCTACAACAGCTTTGCCAACCTGTGTAACATTTTTGGAGTCGTTTAAAGAACGCGGATAAAAGCTTTCATAGAAAAATCCTGTATCTTTAGACATATACGCTTCTGAAGTATGTGTGTGCATAATTAAAACTTGGGGTTCGTCGTTATTTTTAATGTGCACCTCTGGAGATTTTGCAAGGTATTCTAGTAAGTTAAAGTTATGTCCTGTGCTGTTTTTAACGAAGAAATTTTCGCATTTTTCTCCACCAGAACTTATATGCGTTTCTATTATTTTGCATTTTTTCTCATCTGGACTATGTTTTTCTTCTTCATCGCTTTCGGATATATCTGGAAGCGAAAAGTTACCCGATGAAATAGTTGGAGCGGTACTTGAATTATTTTGCTCAGTTTTGCTGTCAATATAAGGTGGGGGATTAAACTCGTTAGAAGACATCGTTACAGGTGCATTAAAGCTTCCTCGAAAAAGTATGAATTTTGCCGGCAAAAGGCTTAAGCTTTGAAAGTTTATCATGGAGCTTTGTAATTTTAATATTATGCACGACGCTGCAATAAAGAAAAAAAGAAGAGCAAGGGTATCACAAGAAAAATTTATAATCTTTTTTTTTGTAATTACGTTCATTTTTGACTCCCAATTCAGCTAAATTATTCTTATATATTTTTATGCTGTTTTTTTGCTGTTTATTCTTTTTTGTAAGTAAGCTTTCATAGAAATCAGAGCTTAATTTATTATATATGTGTTTAATTATTAATTAGCATTAACTAAATAAATTTCAAATTTTATAATTGGTATTGACTTTTTAAAATTGGATTGTTAAAATGGTAATAGTTTTGATAGATTGCGGAATGGTGTAACGGTAGCACAGCAGACTCTGACTCTGTTTGTGAGGGTTCGAATCCTTCTTCCGCAGCCATGTTTTTACTTTAGATTTTGAATTATTTTAGTTAAATTCTTTAAAGTAAAAGTTAGACTTTTTAGATTTCTTTTCTTTATAATTTTGAATATCATAAATACATTATTTAAAGCTTATATTCTAGTATTTAATAAGGAGCATGCCATGATAAAAAACAGTAGAGTATCATTAGGGTATTCTAGTTTGAAAAAATCTTTAAATCAAAAATAGCTTTATTCGGATCAAAGAGTATAGTGTCAATTGCGAGTTTAGCTGCATTAATCGGCTTTATTCTAAGTAAATACTATTTGAAAAGCGAATAAATTAATTGATTTATATCGAGGTGTAGCTCAGTTTGGTAGAGTGCCACGTTCGGGACGTGGATGCCGCAGGTTCAAGTCCTGTCACCTCGACCAGCGCTCTATTAAATCCAAGTCTTAATTCAAGATTTGGAGTTTTGCATACGTTTTTAGTTTTGTACATTTTATAACCATCCGCACTACCTGATACTAGAATAATAAATTTGCCATAAGTTTAAACGTAATATATATTTAAATCATTTCTCTAGAGAAAACACTTCATCATCCAAGAATAGTATTATATAAATTAAGTTAAATTACTTAAGGAGTGTATTTATTATATGAAGCTTAGTTTTATCAAGTTTTTAAGTGGTTTTGCTTTAGTTTCAATGTCTCTAGTTGGAAATAGTGGTTTAAATCTTTGCTATGCTATGGATTCAGAAACGGTTAAATCCACCTTCACACAGAATGATAAACAAGATTTAGAAATGAATAATATAAGAATTGTTCGTGAGGAGTATATACAAATTTTAAAAAATAATTTTACATATGATGAAACAACTTTAAAAGATAATGGTAAACGAAGTCTTATGGACACCTCTGATAGGGATTGCAAATATCTAGAGGCAGACAAGAAAATGGATTGCAGACATTTTTCTAATTGTTTAATTGAAAAATTAAGAGCTAAAGGTATTCAATCTTACCCATTATATGTAACATATAAAAACTCGTCGGTGTATCAAGTAGTATTATATAAGGCTGGGAATAGCTTTTTTGTTGCTGACATAGCAAAAGATATATTGGCAGTGCAGAAAAAAGAGCCAAAATTTTATGCCATGAAACTAGATGATTTCATAGAAGAAATACTAATAAAGCTAAAGGAGCTATAAAATATTTGCTTTTCCGAGGCTGATTTAACAGATAAGAGTATTCAATTAACTTCTACCTAAAATATGACTTAGAGGCTTCGGATATTATTTAGGAAATGTGAAGGTTCTGCTTAGACTGAATGTGTATCTTAATATAAAGACAAATGAAAAAATTATTTTCACTGCGTAATATCGCCAAAAAATGTATTTTATTTCAAGATTTATAAAAATAATTGTTTAGTTGCGTCGCTGAATTGTGAATTTTTTTATAAAGTACTATAGGTGAGTATTCTATTAATACCCAAATTTCAAAAGCAAGGTATAATCACGGCAATCTTTTCTGATATTCGAAATGGAGTTCTTCCGTTAACGTACAGCCGCATAAAAGTTTCAATAGATAAGTTTAATACTTCTTCGTTGCAGCTATTTAAAAAAATTTCTTACCAACAACCATAAAATATTTTTTAAAGTACTTAGATAAGCAGTCTTTTAAGAAAGTATACTTAAGTGTGCCGGAAAGACTGGGGGAGTAGTGACAGTTGAGAATCACAATATCATAGGAGGACTGAACTCAGCGGTAGCGGAAGTATTGAGTGAAGGTTGCCCAGTGCCAGTGAGGTCAATTGGAATAAAAGACGTTTTTTGTCAACAAGTGGGGAAAATGCTGTATTTAAAAGAAGTTTACCACACGACTGAAAAAGATATAGTTTTAGCAGTTAAAAAATGCCTTAAGCTAAAAGCTTAAAGCAGATATATAAAAGAAGCCCCTTCATTAAAGAAGGGGTTTAAATACTATAAAATATGAAGGGCATTCTTTAATTCGTCAAAATCTTTTTTAAAGCTTACAAGTTGATTCATTAGTGTTATAGCCGTTGTTACAGTTTCTATTCCATTATTTGACTTTAAACAACTATCAAGGTAATAAAATAAACAGCTTATACCACTGCATGAGGAAAAATGACTTTCAACTTTATATAATAGGCTAAGAGCATTTATCTTTTGGGACTTTAAATTTCCGTAGCGTTGAATTTTTGATCTTTTAGAATTTATATTTCTAAAAAATTCATCGAAAATAATTTTGAATTCTGCAACACGTGATGCCCATATTGCTTTATAGCAGTCATATGGGTAATTTCCACTTGCTATTTCATCAATTAAGATTATGGCGTCATTTAGATTATTCGTAAAGCGTTCGTCAGTAAGAAGTTTAAGCTTCTTCCATTGCTTCTTGCTTTTACTCTTATCTTTTAAATGGTCATTATATAATATAGCTCCACCGACAATAAAAGGTATTCCTACTCCTGCAATACCTGCTGCTCCTGCCGTTAAAAGAATTTTTTTACTACTTTATAAACCAGCGTTATTATATGATGTAATTTGAGGATAACACGCTTTAACTTCTACCCCCGAAACTACTGAGCCGGTTAAGGTTGCTGCTGATAAAACTCCTACTAAAGCTTTTGAAACAATTTTATTTTTCATAGTTATTTCTCCTTCAATTAATTTTACAATATAATTATATAATGTTTTCCCAATAATGTCAATACTGAGTTTAAATAATTTTAAATTTAATTTATTAAAAGTTCGGAATATGATGTTTGCGAGACTACCACTCTAAATTTGCATTTTCAGTTATTAAGCAATAGAATTTATGTCAATACTTCTATTAATAGCTAAACTTAGATCATCAAATGCGCTTGCTAATGAGAATTAGAGCTTAATATTGTTTTAGAACCGCCCGCTTGACTACATATAACTTTTCATTTTGCTCTGAAGGGTCCTTTAAGACTAATAATATCAATCAAATTTTTTAAAAACTATCTGCATGCAGTTAAGTTTTAAAGTTATAATTAAAAAGAAAAAATTAGCGACTCTTAAATTGAGTCGCTAGTTAAAAATCTCAATTTGGTTGCAGAAGGTGGATTTGAACCACCGACCTTCGGGTTATGAGCCCGACGAGCTACCAAGCTGCTCCATTCTGCGCTATTGCTTACATATATTACTTTACACTACTTAAGCTGAATTGTCAAACTAATTTTTAATTTATATAGTATAATCTGGTATTTTTATAAAATAGATTTAAAAGCTTCATTTTTTATATTGACTTTAACAATAATTTGGTCCAGCTGTTGCTTGAAGTGACTTTAAACTGTATAATTAAAATATAGTTAACTTTGTAAGCTATTAAATAAACTTTTGGAGGATAATTTTATGAGTGAATTTCTATCAGGATTAGGGCAATCCGGTCAATTTTTCAGCACCCTGTTAATTTATGCTGTGGTTATACTGGGCGGTTACTTCTTTTTAGTTCGTCCTCAGCAAAAGAAGAGGAAGCAAGAAGAAGAAATGAGAAGCTCCATTGAGATTGGTGATGAGATTACTACAATTGGAGGAATCGTTGGAAAAGTCATCAGTATAAAGGACGATTCAGATTCGCTGGTACTAGAAACTGCTTCAGATAAAATAAGAATAAAAAAGTGGGCAATTGCAGCTACTAATACAGTAAAAGAAAAATAATTTTAAAACTTAAACTTTGTAAAATTCTAGCTTTGCTATTATGTGAGCTAGGATTTTTTGATTAAATATATTATTTAAAAGGAGTTAAGCAATTGAATGTTTAAAAAATTATTAAATGTATTTTTTTCAGCTATACTATTATTTTCGCTTGACATGAGTTATAAAAATGCGAAATCTGAAGAAATGGCTAAAAATAAAGCAGTGATAGTTGTTCCTGGTACTTTTGCTAGTGGACTTTTTTATCGTGGTGAAACTTGCACGAAATATTATAAAAATGAAGCTGTATGGATGCCTTTAGATGATAAGAGTAAATGGCGAATGATAAAAGGTGTTGCAAAGTTCAGGCTATTTTATAAAGATTTATCTTGTGACGAAAACGGAAATCCCATTAATAAAAATATAGGATTATTTTTAGAAAACAAAGAATTTCCTTATCAAATAGACGAAAATATAGCAAAATACGGCGTGAGAAATTCGTGCAAAAAGTTGATTGATGCCTTAACCGAGCAATTTACAGATTATAAAGTGTTTTTACATAACTACGACTGGCGGTTAAATATCGATAAATCCGCAGAAAACTTAACAGAAGAAATCCAAAAATACGATGAGGTAATTTTAATTGGTTATTCTTTGGGTGGAATGGTAGCTTGCAAGTCGGCAGTTCAGCTTAAGGAATTGGGACAATTAGAAAAAATTACAAAATATATTTCTGTTGCTGTACCCTATAACGGAACAGTTGAACCTTTTTATGTTCTTAATAAAGGTATGCTTACGGAAAAAGATTTTATGGGTAAAGCTATTAGGTTTCTAGGAATACAAAACATTATTAAAAATATGGCTAAAAATTGTTGCATCACATATCAAATGCTACCAAGTAAAGACTATTTTAAAAAATCACAAAATGGATATATTACCGACACAAACGGTAGAACACTAAACTATAATGAAACTTTGGAATTTCTTAAAAATTGTAACTTTGCGAAAAAATCTGATGGAAGTATCAAAGGTTTTTTAAATGACTCCCAAAAAATTTATGATGATTTAATTGTTGATGATAAACATATTTTAAATTTCTTAGATTATTACATAATTGCTGGCTGTGGGCTTGATACAATGTCTGAACTTAGTTTAAATCCTAAAAATCAAGATGATGTAATAATAAAAAATTATGTTGATGGTGATGGCTCAATTGCTTTAAATCAAAGTGCAATTCCTTTTGATAATATTGAAGATAGCCGTATTTTCAAAGTTAAGGGTAGACATCAATTTTTGATTGGGAATGATAAAGTAATCGAAAAGATTATAAATACTATTAAATATAATGACCGTAAATCCAATTAAGAGCTAAACGTAGTAGCATAAATGCGGTTAAAATAAAATCATATTTAAAATCTCTTAGTTGAAATTAGCTAGGGGATTTTTTTAATTAATTTTATAAGTATAAAAATATATTTACAATTTTAGATTTTGTCGAAATATTTCGAAAAAATTCGATTGAGAAAATAATGTAAAAATTATAAAATAAAATATGGAAACAGATTTGCATTAATTAAAAGAAAGGAACTACTATGATTACTAAAAAAATTTACAAACTATCTCAAAATGCTGGTATAGAAAGGACTTTAGAATATAATCTCTGCGAAAGTACCACTGAGGATGGTAAAGCTTATGGTATAGAAGTTGTTTTGACTTCCAGTAAAGTAAACGAAAGAGTCAAAATAGAAAATATTTCTAATGATAAAGACGTGGTTTTAAAATTGCTGACGTATTTATATGAAAATGCTGTAGATACCATTCATTTCAAAGATATTGTTGAAGATTACATAAGTTCTTTATAGTAAAAGCTATACTTAAGTTAAGTATCCCAGTACGCACGTGCTGGGATATTGATATTTATTGTTAATTTTTTATATATTTTTGCAAAATACTTGATTTTTTATATTTTTTGTGTTATGATAACATAAATCATGTGATTTAAATAAATATTTATGTGAGAAAAAGCTTAAAATATTAATATTGAAGGCAAGCTTTGAGTTTGCTAAGAAGTAAATAGGAGGGTTAAATATGTCGTTTAAAAAAATTGAAAAAAACACATTTATAAATACAAGATTTGACGCCCAGGCTCAAAATGCAAATCAAAAAATGAACTCTATCCAAAACGAAAAAAAAATCAGCGGCGATCCCAGTAACAAATTAATGAAAATTCTTTTTAGTAAAAATGGTGTAATGAAGATTTTAGAGAACTGCGATGATGGTGACAACGATTTTAAAAAAAGAACCAAGAAAGTAACCCAAAAAAGGAAAAGCGTTGTCAGCCCAGATAAAAGTAATTTTTTCTATAGGATATTTAGCAATAAGAAAAATATTAAAGCTCAAAATTTTGTAGATAAGACCTGGTTAAATGCATTATCCCAAAAATATCAAAAAGAAGTTCTTGAAAAAGTAAATCAAGAATTTGAAAAGAAGCTTAAAAAGTATTCTGGACTGAATAAATATACTGAAAAACAAGCTGAAAAATTTGAACAGCAAATTTCTAACTTTGACTATACCGAAGATGAAAATAAAATAAAAAAGCTTGTTTATAGTGATAAGGGTAGAGACGCTAACGGCTCGTATTATTATATATATTTGAATAGCGGCGGGGATGTGAAAACACCTCAAGCTCTAGTGAAAGCATATTGTGAATCTAGTGATTATTTAGTGAATGAAACTAATAAATTTATAGAAAACAAACTCAAAGAATATGAAGCGATAAATGAAAAAGCAGCGAAAAAAGTTCGCAAAGCAACAGCAAATTACAGCAGCTTTGTTAAACTATTTAAAAATGAATTTAGCTCTTATTGTAAAATAATAGCAAAAAGAGAGAAAAAAGGTCCTCTTACTGAATTAGATAAAGCAAAAAAGAGATTTGCAGAAATATGCGGTGGTCTTACGTATTCAGCTCCAACTAAAGAGGAAATAGAAAATTTTGCATCCATAGCGAGAAAAGAAGCCAAATCAGAAATAATTTCTAAAATTAAATCATTTGCAACGCTTAAACCAAATAAGCAAGCTATTAATATAGGCTTATTCAGCCCAGCCGATATACAGCAGCTAGAATGGTTGAATACTAAGATACAAATATTAAAGAATGCTATTGATTTTTCCAGAGATAACATCGATTCAGGTTTCACTAATTCCATAGCTCTAGAAGCAGAAGGATTTAGTAATGCATTAGAAACCAGCGTGAATAATGGAGTCATACGTCAGACTTCAAGATTAAATGAGCTACAAAGTAAAACAGAAGAACTTAAGCAACAAGCAGAGAATTTTAGTGAGTTTAATAGTGCTAGTCAATCGACCCAAAGGAAAAGTCTCCTAGCTAAATTGAAACGCAATGCAGAAAGTGTTGTAAAATTATTTCAAGATACTGTGAATGGGGAAAAATAACCATAGAAAATTATATATGATTTTAAGCTTGACATTTCTACCGTCTCCTGCTAAAATGCAGCAGGAGGATAAATTTTGCCGCTGTGGTGAAATTGGTAGACACAAGAGACTCAAAATCTCTCGATAGCAATATCATGTCGGTTCGAGTCCGACCAGCGGTACCAATATAAAGCTAGATCTAAACTAAATTTTAGGTCTAGTTTTTTTATTTTCCATACTTACTTAATTATAAGATAATTTGATTTTTTTTGATATTAACTATAACATCTGCATATATTTTGTGTTATACTAATTAAGGTAAACCTTTTAAGATTTTTATAAAGCGAGAGTGGTAAAATGAATTTAGAAAATGAAATACTGCAAATAAAGAATTTAAATCCCGGCGAGAAAGAATTTCATCAGGCTATAGAAGAAGTTTTGATTTCAATTAAGCCTTTGCTTGAAAACTGCGAGAAATATAAAAAAAATTCTATAATTCAGCGTATTACAGAACCGGATCGTCAAATCAAATTTAGAGTTTCTTGGCTAGATGACCAGGGCAATGTTCAAGTAAATAGAGGGTATAGAGTTCAATTCAATAATGCTCTAGGACCTTATAAAGGTGGACTGCGTTTTCATCCTTCGGTAAATATTAGCGTTATTAAGTTTCTGGCCTTCGAACAAATTTTTAAAAATGCTTTAACTGGTCTTCCAATTGGAGGAGGAAAAGGTGGCAGTGATTTCAATCCCAAAGGGAAAAGCAACAATGAAATTATGAGGTTTTGTCAAAGCTTTATGACTGAGCTTTGCAAGCACATAGGTCCTGAAAGAGACGTACCTGCAGGAGACATTGGCGTTGGAGCAAGAGAAATAGGTTATCTCTTCGGACAGTATAAACGAATTTTAAATGTGCACGAGGGCGTCTTAACTGGTAAAGGAATATCGTATGGAGGATCGCTAGCAAGGAAAGAAGCCACCGGCTATGGACTAGTCTATTTTACTGATTCCTTGCTTAGAAAAAATGGATTAAATATAAAAGGAAAAAACGTTTGCATATCGGGAGCTGGGAACGTTGCCATTTACGCTGCAGAAAAGGTGCAAGCTTTAGGAGCGAATGTAATTACGATGTCTGACTCCACGGGCTGGATATATGATTCCGAAGGTATAGATTTAAATTTAATAAAGAAAATAAAAGAAGTAGAGAAATTAAGAATAAGTGAATATAAAAAATTAAAGCCTTCTGCAAAATATTTTGAAGGAAAGTTTTTATGGTCCATTCCGTGTGAAATTGCACTGCCATGTGCCACTCAAAATGAAGTCACTTTAGAATGCTGTGAAAATCTCGTAAAAAATGGTACTATAGCACTTCTCGAAGGAGCTAATATGCCCGTATGTCCGGAAGGTGTACAACTTCTTAAAGAAAAAGGTATTTTATTTATCCCCGGTAAAGCTGCAAATGCGGGAGGAGTATCTGTATCTGCACTAGAAATGAGCCAAAATTCACTTAAACTTAATTGGACTTTCGATCAAGTAGATAGTAAATTAAAGCAAATAATGGAAGATATCCTTGAAAACATTTTAATTACATGTAAAGAATATAATTTAAAAGAAGACTACGTTGCAGGTGCTAATATTTTAGGCTTTAAGAGAGTAGCTGATTCTATAATAGAGCAGGGAGTAATTTAAGTAGTGGGATATTATTCTCCATCCATAGTATAGTTCCTGTAGGAAAGGAGGTCTTTTAAGATTACTATTGCAAAATTTTGAGAGATATAGTATAATATTTTTAAAAGATGCTTTTTAAAGGAGTGATTTAAAGAAGGGAGAATTTTATAGTGAAAGAAAATAGTTTTAAGACAATTTCAAAAAATAAAAAAGCTTATCACGATTACTTTATATTGGAAAGTTTAGAAGCAGGAGTAGAGCTTAAAGGAACTGAAGTTAAGTCTATTCGGCGCGGAAGCATCAATTTAAAGGACGCGTGGTGCTCAGTAGTAAAGGGAGAGTTATTTCTAAACTCTACTCATATTGGAGCTTATGAACAAGGAAATATTTTTAATGTTGATCCAATGAGAGTTAGAAAACTTCTTCTTCACAAAAAGGAAATAAATAGATTTTTCGGAGAATCTAAGCAAAAAGGTTATTCTATTATTCCGCTTTCAGTATATTTTAAAGGCTCTATGGTGAAGATACAAATAGGACTTTGTAAAGGAAAGAAACTTTATGATAAACGCGAAGATTTAGCCCGACGTACAGCTCAAAGAGATATGGCACGTGCACTTAGAGAAAATCAAAAATATTAAAAATATGGGGGCGTAATGGGTTCGACGGGGAATAGGAGTTTAAGTAAGCGAGTAGCAAGGTGGAACTGCTTTAAAAGTCACATTCATAATTAAATGGAAAAGCAAAATATGGCGATAAGCCAAACAACAAACCAGCTTTAAGAGTAATTTCCGGAGGAAATCAAGCTTTAGCTGTAGCCTAGTTAAATTAGGCGGCATTCTATTTTAGAGGACCGCGGCTATTTTAGAGTGTAACATTAGCGGTGAACGTGAACCGAAGATTTTCTCGTCTTTGGTCAGGCATTAGAGAATACTTACTTTTCAAGTTTTCTAGTGGACTTGATTAGTAGGGAATTTTAACCATTAGATACACTCGTAGAAAGCTTAAGTAAATATTTTTCGGACAGGGGTTCAATTCCCCTCGCCTCCACCATACTGGTACATTGATTTAGATACAATGTAAATTTTATGTAACGATTATTCTTGAATTTTTAGAGTAATCGTTACAATTTTTTGCTTGGGGTGCAAAAATTTAAAGTGGGGTGCAAAATTTTAAGCTGGGGTGCAAATTTGTAACGATTTATAAATTCGACAATATTTCTTACGCAAAATGAGTTTAAAAACAAGTCTAAAATTGCTGAATTTTTGATTTTCTTTGCCCTTTATTTGATACCTCCGGTGGACTTCATAAATTTTCAATGTTATGGTATAATGAATTACAAGAAACTAAAATCTAAGGCGGTGACATTTATGCCATACTTCTTAAACAGCATTACGCCCGTAAATCAGTTTACCAAGACTACAAAAGAAAAGTACTTTGTAGATAAATCGGAATTGATAGAAAAAATGAATGAATTAGTAGGTACGGCATCTCAGTATGTGTGTATAACAAGACCACGAAGGTTCGGCAAAACAATAAACGCCATGATGCTTGCTTGTTATTATTCAAAAAATGCTGATTTTAAAAACCTCTTTGACAAACTTGAAATTAGCAAAAGCGAGTCATATTTAGAGCATTTAAATAAGCACAATGTAGTTTACATCACTTTTAGTAAACCGAT
The DNA here is from genome assembly GCA_946566955.1 of uncultured Clostridia bacterium. Classification (GTDB taxonomy): domain Bacteria; phylum Bacillota; class Clostridia; order Oscillospirales; family Acutalibacteraceae; genus UMGS1491. Next base: position 52,649 of record CAMNXD010000002.1, on the reverse strand, counting down.
CTTCGAATATAAAAATTATATGGAGTATATAGGCGGTTTTACGAAGCAACTAATGGAAGATTTAAAAGAGCAATTTGATATAGAAATTGACGAAAACAAAAAATTAGGTAAAGTTTTTGAAGATTTGTACAATGAAACAAGCGAAAGTTTTATATTTATAATAGATGAATGGGATTATATTTTTAATAACAATCTCTTTTCAGAAAACGATAGAAAAGAATTTTTAAGATTTTTAGAAGATTTGTTAAAAGACAGACCTTATGTTGAACTTGCATATATGACGGGCGTTTTACCTATCGCAAAGTACTCGCAGGGCTCGGCTCTTAATATGTTCAGAGAATACAACATATTAAATGATAAAATATATTATAAATATTTTGGATTTACACTTGAGGAAACTAAAGAGTTGTGCACAAAGCAAAATGAAGTAACTTTTAACAAATTAAAAGAATGGTACGACGGATATAAAACTCATGCAGGAACTGACGTCTTTAATCCAAGATCTGTGGTCTGCGCACTGAGTGACGGCGTTTGCCAAAGCTACTGGACGAATACCGGGCCAATGGATGAAATTTTATACTATATAAATCAAGATATAGATTCGGTTAAGAATGACATCATTCAAATGACGTCAGGGATACCGCTCGAAATAAAGCTAAATGGCTATGGAGCAGAGCAAATTGAACTTAGTAATCGAAATCAAATTCTTTCCGCAATGACGATTTATGGCTTTTTGAGTTATCATGATGAAACACTCGCCATTCCAAACAAGGAACTTCGAATCAAATTCGATGAAGCTCTCGAAGATAAATCAATGGGTGCAGTTTCTGAAATTGTTATGAAATCGAATGAAATGTTAAAGGCCACGCTCCGCAAAGACACGGCAACAATGGAAAAGTTAATTCAAGAAGCGCATGATATCAACATTCCGGTTATAAAATACAACGATGAAAATTCCCTTGCCTGCATAATCACGCTTGTGTACTTGAGTGCCAGAACGAAATATAAAATTGTGCGTGAGATGCCCGCAGGAATCGGATTTGCAGACTTCATTTTCTATCCGAACGACAAAAGTAAACCGGCGTTTATCATTGAACTGAAAAAAGACTCCACTCCCGATGAGGCTTTAAAGCAAATCAAGGAAAAACGCTATCCTTTAGCCCTCAAAGATTATACCGGCACAAAGCTTGCAGTCGGCGTTACTTATGATAGTAAGCAAAAACAACACCATGTTAAAATTGAGGAGATAAGTTAGTCAAAGAAAGGATTTCGCAATATGAACAAATACAAAAAATTAACAGTTTTTTTATGTGCATTATTATCTCTTACCGGAATTTCAAATTTTTATGCACAATGTTATAATACTTATGAAAATATAGACTGTATTTTGAATAAAAAACTTAATTTACGAAACGGTGGAGCTTCCATTGCTATCATGCAAAACGGACAAATAAAGTATCAAAACTGTTTTGGATTTTCAAACATTGAAACAAAAGGAAAAGTTAATGAAAATACAAGGTTCAATATAGCTTCTGTAAGCAAAATATTTGCTACTGTAGCCACGATGATTTTAGTTGATGAGGGAAAGATCGATATAGATAAACCAATCTATGAATATATCCCTGAGTTTTCTATGGCAAATGAAAATTTTAAAAACATAACTGCAAGGATGCTTCTAAGTTACAGCTCCGGTATTTCTGGTACCTTCTTAGACGGCTATGAAGGTGAGGAATATGATAAAAATTACACAAAAAAATTTTTAGAATTTATCAAAACTCAAGATTTAAAATTTATGCCCGGAGAATCTTCATTTTATTGTAATAATAGCATTGTACCTATAGAAATTCTAATTGAAAAGATAACGGGACAAAAATATATGGATTTTATAAAAAAGAGAATTTTCACACCGCTTGGTTTAGAAAATACCGAAGTTAGTTTGGGAGAATACTCTACAAATGGCGGTACTAACATTGCTTATGCTTTTGAATATGGCAAAAATATCCCGCCACTAGCTGTTTCATCATATGCTGCTGGAGGACTATCTTCTACTACTAGTGATTTATGTAGATTGGGGGAAATATTCTGCGAAAATTCTAAAGCTAAAATTTTGTCAAAAAAGTCGATAGATGAAATTAAGAAGATTCATTCAAATGTAATACCAAATAAAACTCCTGAGCAAGTATATTGTTTAGGTTTCAGTAAAGTTGTGGATGAAAAATATAACTCCGTTGAATGTTTTAGTAAATCAGGGGTTTCTAACAATCATCAAGCTATGCTTTTTGTTCTTCCTAAAAAGAATATAGTTATTTCTATTCTTATTTCAGACAAAGATTATGAGTCATGGTTTTATGTAAACAATGATCTTGTGTTCGATTTACTTGACGAAGTTATAGAAATTTTAAGCTAGGGATTTCTTACAACAGTAAACTCAAAAATCACCATGTTAAAATTGAGGAAATTTAATCTCAATATCAATAAAACGGAGTATAAAACAGCCTAGAAACTGTGATATACTCCGTTTTTGATTTATTTCAAAAAACAACTTGATTTATTCCAAGTTAAGAGTTTATATAGACTCACGGAATTTAAAATAAAAAAATGCCAAAGATTGATTTGCTGATATTGAATTGCAGGAAAAATATAATAAACTTGCATTTAGGGTCATATTTCTCTTGCAAAAATGTTATCAATTTCACCGCTATAATTTTTTAGTTTATCAATCTTTTCAAATCCATATTTTTCGTAGAACCCAGTCATATTTGAAGGAATAAAGACCTTTGAAAAACCTTGTTCTTTTGCGTACGCAATAACTGTTTCTATCATTTTTCCACAGATCCCACGGCCACGAAATGCTTCATCAACGAAAATGCTACTTATCCACGGTGAGTATTTGTTTTCCGGATAATAATCAGTTTTCATCAAAGTGCAAAATCCGATTATTTTATTATCCAATATTGCCGCAAAAACGCTTTCCCACTCAGTAAAAAAGTTGCTTTCCATTACATTTGCAAGATGTCTACCTGCCATCCACGAGCAATTTTTGGAATAATTTATAAGCTCGTTCCATCTCTTATCACTTTGTTCTACTTTTAATACATTAATATTATCCATCTCCTCAATTAATTTTCACAGGTTAAATTTTGATTTATATTTGCATATATTACCACATCTAATCACAAAATTCAATATTTATATAAAAATATTATCTTCTTCAAAATTATTAGTTTTAGTTAAAATTCGTTAAATTTAAAGATAATTCTTGTCCATTTTTAAATACAATAGCTGCCTTGGTATAAGACTTCACGACAATTTTGTCCACCACGCTCGTAAAGAGTTTTTCATCAAAATTTTCAATCAAATTTTCTTTTGACGATATCTCATTTAAAAAATTCTCAACAGACAGTACTTTAGCCCTTTTACTTTTAAGTTTAGTATCAATTTTCTCGATTTTTTGTTTTATTTCTTCATATTCACTCGATAATGTGTTATAATGTTCCCTGTATTCATGTTGATTCAAAGTTTCGGTGGCGTTTTTGTCTATGTAACTTTGAATCTTATTATAAAGAAGCCGACTTTCACCGCAAAGTCTGGCTTTTTCTGTTTCTAGAAACTCTGTATCATCGATTTCATTTATAAATTTTCTACAGTTTGCGATTATTTCCTCTTTATTTTTGAGTAACTCATTAAAACTATTAATAAACATCTTTTCAATGCTCTCTTTATAAAGAAGCGGTGCCTCGCATTTTGCCCCTTTCTTAAGGCTCGTTTTGCATTGCCATGCAATTCTTCTGTATTTGCTATTCGAATGGAATGTCCTAGGACCATAAAATTCACCACAATGTCCGCAGACAATCTTGCTTGAAAACACACCATGTCCGCTATGCGAACCTTTCAGTTTTTTCCTTTTTTCAATCTCAGCTTGGACTAAATCAAATACTTCCGGGTCTATTATAGCCTCATGGCTGTTTTTTACGTGGTACATCGGGACTTCGCCCTCATTTTGCTTTGTCTTTTTTGTAAGATAATCCACAACAAACGTCTTTTGAAGAATGGCCTCGCCCTTGTATTTTTCGTTCGTAAGGATACTCATTATAGTCGTATCGCTCCAGTTTTTATTGCCCCTCGGACTTAAAATTCCACGCTCTTTGAGAACCTGACCTATCCCATACGGAGTTTTGCCATCAAGGAACAATTTATAAATCAATTTTATGGTTTTTGCTTCTTCAGGCACAACCTTCGGAAGCCCATCTTCGCCTTTCTCGTAGCCTAGAAAATTGCCGTAAGGTATCAAAACTCGGCCTTCTGCGAATCGTTTTCTATATCCCCACGTTACGTTTTCCGATATGCTGCGGCTTTCTTCCTGCGCCAGAGAGCTCATGATTGTGAGTAAAAGTTCACCCTTGGAATCAAGCGAATATATATTTTCCTTCTCAAAGTAAACCTCGATGCCTTTTTCCTTTAAATTCCGGACCGTTGTCAGCGTGTCTACTGTGTTTCTTGCAAACCTCGATACTGATTTCGTGATTATTAAATCGATTTTGCCGCTCATCGCGTCTTCGATCATTTCTTTAAAGCCATCTCTGTGCTTGGTGTTTACCGCTGAGATGCCTTCGTCCGTGTAAACTTTCACAAAATCCCAGTCTACATTTGAGTAAATATAGTTAGTATAGTACCTTACTTGCATTTCGTAGCTTGTAATTTGATCAGACTTATCTGTTGAAACCCTCGCATACGCTGCGACCCTTTTCCTTTTTGCTTCAGATTTTGGAACAGCCGAATAATATTCAAGCGTTGCGGGGATGATGGTTACGTTTTTCGCTGTGTTCAATGTTACTTTCCTTCCTTTAAAAAATTAATGGTACGCTCTCGTGCCATCTGCCTCTTTTCTTCACTCCAACTCTCACTCCGAGATTTATTTTCCCACTTTAAAGTGACCTCGTTGCCGTCATGGAACACAAAAGTTAAAAGTCCGCTTTCCGGCACGACAATCTGTTTAATTTTTTCATTAAAAAGAGTCTCGCTAAAATCATTAATGTCTAGAGCCTCACAGGCTTTAGACATTAATATTTCTTCCGGTATTCGTTTTGAAAAACAGTAATCCTTTCCTTCTTCCAGATATGTGCTGCAGTTCCAATACGGGACTCCACGATATTTTTTCCTTTTATAGTTTCTGCCGCAGTTTTGACATTTAATTTTAGACGTAAAAGGGTAAAGGATGTTAGGTTCCTTAGATGATTTCACCTTTTGGCGGCTTTTCTCCAAATTCTTACATACCTTTTCAAATACAGTTTTTTCGATTATAGGATCGTGAGTGCTTTCAGCATAGTACATTGGAAGTTCGCCTTTATTTTTCTTGAGAGCCTTGGTAAGATGGTAAGAAACGAATTTCTTCTGTAAAAGCGCATTGCCTGTGTACTTTTCATTTGTTAAAATCTTTTTTACTCTATCAGCTGTCCAAGGAGCACCATGCATAGTTTTAATGCCTAACTTTTTAAGCGTTTTATATATTTTTGTGTATCCAATTCCACTGGCATACTGATCAAAAATCCACTTAACGATTGCAGCGTTTTCCTCGTCAATTTTGATTTTACCTTTGGATATTTTGTACCCAAAGAGAAACCTTAAATTTGCAAGTTCTCCGTTTTTGAACTTATTTCTGATTTGCCACTTGCAGTTTTCACTTACAGATAAGCTTTCTTCCTGTGCAAACGAGGCAAGTATCGTCAGCATTAGCTCTCCGTCTGGGCTTATACTGTGTATTCTTTCACGTTCAAAGTAGACGTCTACTCCTAAATTTTTAAGTTCCCTCGTTATCGTCAGAGTATCAAGTGTGTTTCTCGCAAATCTTGATATCGACTTAGTTATAACCATATCAATTTCGCCTGCCTTGCAGTCGTTAATCAGTCTCTCAAAATCAGGTCTTGCGCTTTTGGTTCCTGTGTAAGCTTTATCCGAGTACACACCAACGTATTCCCAGCCGGGATGGTTTTGTATCATCTGGCTATAGTAGCTGACTTGCGCCGACAGCGAGTGAATCATCTCATCTTTTCCACTTGACACTCTGGCATAGGCCGCCACTCGTTTTAGTTTTGGCAGGGGTAAAACTGCTTTGTCTATTAAACTTACGATTCTAGCCATAAAATCCTCCTTTCGCTCAGTATATTACCTCTGTTGACCCCAGTTATCAAGCCATTTGTAGGGGAATGTTAACTAAAAATAGGATTATATTTTTTAGCTGCGAGTTCTCGAAATTTCTCATATTCTTTTTTAGTTATTAGCTTCTGATTTAACAGATTTTGTGCAATGTGCATTGTTACAGCATAATTTTTTTCACTTTCAAATCGCTCTTGAGATATTTTCATTAATGTCACGTCCTTTTTTCATCTTTCGCCAGTAAGTTATTCGGCAATTGTCAGAGCAAAATGTCTTTGCTCGATGCTTTGGAATAAGCTCCAGCTTTTTATTACAGTTCCTACAAATTCCGGATTTATCACTTTGTTTATGTTCTCTTCTTAAAAATGATTTTACTGTGTTTTCTGGAAGCGACAGCAAAACAGCTATCCTTCGATAACTGTTTCCTTTACTTTTTAATGTTAAAATTTCTTGCTTTTGAGCTTCGGTCATAAAAATCCTCCTAAAAATTAATGGATTAAATTTAAGGCTTTAAGCGTGTCATAAACGTAGTTCGACCCTCGTGAGATGAGTATTCCCGTTAAAATACATCCAATGTAGGGAATTTGCGACTCCATATTTAAATACATCGGCAAATCAAACTTATACGCCACAGCGATGATCATTCCTAAAGTCAAACTCAAAATCATCTGCCAAGGAGCCGCCCCCGATACAAAAAATTCATTAAAATACGTTATATAATTATGAAACTGTGAATGAGAATTATAAAAATCTTATCGAGATTATAGATAAAAATAAAATTGACTACTTAAATGATTTATTAGACGAAAGTTTTATAATAAGTCCAATAATTATGATTTTTATACAAGCGATTATGTTAAAAATAGTGAATATGATGGTGTATGAGAATCCGGAAAGTAAAAAGAAAGTATTTGAATTAATGATAGAAGGACAAAATCAAATAACGCGGTTAGATGGCGATAAACAATAGTCACAAGGGTTTTACTAAATAGAAATTCTATGAAAGGAGGATAAATTGTATGAATATATTTAAAGAAAAAACCGACTTTTTAGGAACATTTTCATTTGAAAATTTAAAGGACGCAGATTGTCAGTTTTGGATAATAGCCAAAGAGGTGGACGAGGCTCTTGGTGACAGAAAATACTTGCTTAACGTATATATTTCTTATTTATTGGAGGCTATAAATTCTACCCAAGTGTTTAGGGTAGCAAATGCAGGGTTCAACGACTGCATAGAACTTTTATGCCTTTGCGGTGACGTTTACAATGACGCAAAAATAGCAAGAAATAAAAACGTCTACTATAAGCCCCAATTTCATGAATTTTATCCACATCTGAAAAAATTTATTGATAAACATCCTGAATTTCAAAGTGAAGATAAAAGCAACAAAGCGTCAATATTTTTATGGATTAACGGACTATTTTGTAGGTTCACAGAATATGCCGTTAATAGATTTTTTAAGCAAGAAAATAAGAATTTTCCACCTTGTGCTGATATTCACACCATAAATGAATGTTATAAAAATATGGCAGAAATTATAGGCGGGGAGCTAATGGAAAAATTAAACGACGCTATTAGAGAAAGGTTTATGAAAGTCTCTCTCACGGACGTATATTTGCAATCTACCATAAATCAATACATCGATTGCTTGACGCTAAGAGACGCTAAGACCTCAAAGTATATATTTAGGATGATTTTAGATTCTATAGAAATAAAGGAGGAAAAGTAAATATGTTTAAAGCAATAGATAAAAAAGATGGTACGGAAATAAGCGAATACCATGATATATATGACGATATTAATTTGGCAGCAGCAAAACAAGCCCAGCAGAACATTCAAGATGTAATAGATGAGTGGTGGAGCAATGATAATTTAACCGAGGAAGAGCAAATTAAAAAGAATGAATTATTCCCAAATGGGAAGCCTACTGCAGACGAGTTCCTTATAACATTTGTAAAATATGCAAGAACAAAACCTGATTTCAAAAAATTGCAAGAGGAAATAGAAAAGAAAAAACAGAAGCGTCAAACAATCAAAGATGCGTTATTTGTAGCATTTATCATTCTTTCTCTGTTAGCAGCAGCAATTTACTTATGTATATTGGAAAAAAATGACACCACGAAAGGCTCTCAAACAGAAACATCTATATCTATAATTAAGAATCGGTGGCTTTGATTGGATAAGATTGATAAAAAATGAACCGGTTGTGAAATCTGCCCCCAAGTCTAGATTTAAATAACCGATTGTTGTTTTATCGCACTATAATTCGATTTTTTAAAAATTTTTATGGCAGCTACTCCTTATAGTTGCCATATTTATTATACTTCATTATTATCTTTAATTTCTGTAGATTCAGTAATCTCGCGTAGCTTATTTTCCAATACTTCTTTATTTGGAAGACAAAGTTGGTAATCAGCAATCAAGGTCGGAGATAAATTCCTATTTAAAGCATATTTTACTACAGTATCATCCTTGTCAGTACATAAAATTAATCCCACACTTGGATTTTCATTCTCTTTTTTGATATCTTGGTCAAGAGCTTCCAAATAAAAATTTAGTTGTCCTAAATGTTCCGGTTTGAATTTTTCTGTTTTAAGCTCTACCGCAACTAAACAAGCAAGTTCCCGGTTATAAAACAGTAAATCTATAAAAAAGTCTGTGTTTCCCACTTGGATCCTATATTCTTCCCCAACAAACGCAAAATCTTTCCCAAATTCCAATATAAAATTTTTAATATTGGATACAATTGATTTTCTCAGATCTTTTTCCTTATGATCACCCGGTAAATCCAAGAATTCAAGAACATAATTATCTCTTAAACATGAAAGCCCTGTGTTTTTAGAAATAAATAGTTCATTCTTTTTATTTGACAGCATTGTCCTTTCAAATATCATGCTATCAATTTGGCGGTCAAGTTCACGTGCTGAATATCTATTTTTAATGCATAAATTAAGATAAATTTCTCTTGACTCATCGCTTTTGGTTCTTGCCATAATTAATATATTATTAGACCAACTAATTTCTCGCGACAGTGTTGCGAGTTTTTCATTTTTGCAATATGTATCATAAAACTGCTTCATGCGCCAAATGTTAGATGGCGAAAACCCTTTAATACCTTTATTTTGATGCTGTATAAATTCAGAAAGTTCTTTTACAATAGATTTTCCCCACTCATTTTTACTAACTTTATCACTTACGAACTTTCCTATTTCCCAGTACATATTTATTAGTTCTCGATTTACAGCCTTAAATGCGTTCCCACGTGAATTTTCAATTATTTTAATTATTTCCTCAAAGTTTTTATTTAATTTATTTTTGTCTAAATTAATAAGATCCATTTCATCGCCACCTTTTCTTGTCTTTTATTTTACCATAACCTCAAAAATTTATGAACCGGGTAAATCATATTTCATATTATTAGATTATTTAATATCATCCTTATTTTCTTCAATATCATTATAAAAGTGGGTGCAAATGTGTAACGATTACTACTCATGATGTAACGATTACTCTTTTTATGTAACGATTATCCTTTCTACTGTAACGATTATAGTTTTTCGATTTTTGAAAATGCACCCTTGTAGAAAATATGGGTGCATGATATAATAGCAATAAAGAGATATGGATATTTGAAAAAGGCAAAATATAATGTAGACTTTTAAAGCATATGCTTGTAAGCCCAGTAATACTGGGGAGTTCATTGTATCTAAATCCCAAGCTTATGCCATATGAATAAGCTTATTTGGATGCAATATACATTTATTTTGATCATGATATTTCAAGGGGTATTTTTTGTGAAGAATATTTTCAGCATGTTAGAAAAGGCTTTTGTATGTTTATTATTTTTTCTGAGTTGTGTTTCGCAAATAGCTGTATATGCCGCTGATATTACATGCAATGATATATATAGTGTAGATTGTGTTTTTTCGATAGGAGCAAAATGTAGACCAGCGTATTATATTCAAAAATATAACATGAGATTTCAAGCCGCACCATTAGACTGGATGATGAACTATTCTTTAGAAACGGCAATACATTTATTCGAAACTAAATTTTGTGATTTCTTTGAAGAGATCGAAGAGATTCCCAATAAATCTCGCAAAAATTGTAAAGTTATAAAGGATACAAAAAATGGAATAATATCCATTCATCACTTTAACAAAAATTCCCCTTTACAAGTTGAACATGAAAAGTTTAGAGAAATGATGCTAAATAGAGCTTCAAAAGTTGACGAGATTTTGAATCAAGCCGATTCCATCGGATTAATTTGCGATAGGTCAGACGTTACAACTGTACAGCTTATAGAATTTGCTAAAAAGTTCAGCAAGATTTATCCAAACAAAGAAATTATATTAATTAATGTAGTTGATGTAGATACTGAAGTAATACATAAAAGCGTTCTATTTAAAGATGATAAATTAACTATTATTCAATTTGTCTTTTCAGATAAGCAGCCAATTGAAGAAGCAAACAAATTTCCAAAGTGGACAGGCAATCAAATGGCATGGAAATCAGTTACTAATAATTTGAAAATCAAATCAAAACAAACAGATTTCAATACTAATTAAATAAATTTTTGGGCTATAGTTTAAAACTTTTATAAGTAGAAATTCTATACAATAACATAGAAATCAATAAATATGTGGTATTATGAGGGATTAAAGAATTATATAAATAAAATGTAATTTTTGTGTAACGATTACTCTTAAGAATCATGAAGTAATCGTTACAATTTTTTCGCTGAGGTGCAAAAGTGTAACGATTTATAAAAAGGGCAAAATTCCTTATGTAACCAGTTTCAAAAACAAGACTAAAAATGTAGAACTTTCTAATTTCGGTTGTAATTTCTTGTTTTATGTTTACTGAAATGAAGTTTATAAGTTTTTCAAAATATAATATAATAAAATATTAGAAACTATAAAGCTAAAAAATTGATAAAGAAAGGAGTTGATTACTATATATACTCCTCAACTGGAAACATTTATTCGTGTGGCAGACGTAGGGAGCTTTACTAAAGCGGCTGAAAGTACCTATATTACGACTACCGCAGTAATTAAACAAATTAATATTTTAGAATCAAATTTAAGAGTTCAGCTTTTTAAACGAACTCATCATTGACTTTGACTAAAGCAGGAGAATCACTTTATAAAGATGCTAAATACATTATTCAGGATTGCAATGACTCCATCACAAGGGTGCAAACTGCAATGGCAAACGACACAAATATTATTTATAGTGGTACATCTCCTATGACTCCGGCCAAAGTTCTAGTTAAGTTATGACCAGAAATTCATAAACGTTGCCCAGATATTAAGTTTCAGCTTGTTCCTTTTGAAAATACTTTGCAAAATGCAAAGGAAATACTTAGGAGTCTTGGAAAAAATATTGACATTGTAATTGGTATTTTTGATGACACAATGCTTAAGTTACGAAAGTGTGCGGGGTTGGAGATATTAAAGACTCCTATTTGCTGTGTGGTTTCTGTTAATCACCGATTAGCAAGTAGAGGTCAACTTAAAATTAGCGATCTATATAACGAAACGTTTATGATGATGCATCGGGGATGGAGCAACTATGTAGATAATCTGCAAGATTACTTATATGTAAATCATCCTCAAATCAATTTGGTAGATTTTGACTTTTATGATGTGAAAGTATTTAATCAGTGTGAAAATAGTAATAATATTTTGATGGTAGTCAATAATTGAGAGAACGTACATCCTCTTTTGAAAATCATCCCGGTAGATTGGGATGATGATATTCCTTTTGGTATACTTCATTCTCCCAAGCCGCCGCAAACAGTAAAACGTCTTTTGCATGCAATACAAGATATTGTAATCACTTAAATGGATTTTAGTTATAACCTTAAGGTATAATCTGATAAACAAATTGAGACTTCTAACATAGTCTGGATTTGTTTATTATGTATATAATTAATAAAGTTGGGAGGCAAAGGATTATGAACAACGTTTTTAAATTTAAAACTATTGAGCAAATTAAAGCAGAAAATACCCACAATGATAATTTATATGGCTTAGTGTACGAAGGAGCAATCAGGGAAAATAAACAAGGTAAGGTAAATATTCATCCTATTTCATACGATCTAAAAGGCTTAAGGATCGCTGCAAACGTTTATACTCCGGCAAAATACGATGAAAATAGCGACAAAAAATATCCTGCAATATGTGTGGCACATCCTAATGGTGGAGTGAAAGAACAAGTTGCTGGTCTTTATGCTCAGCGTCTGGCGGAAAAGGGTTATATTTCTATAGTATCAGACGCTTCATATCAAGGCTCAAGTGAAGGAGAGCCAAGAAACACAGATAAGCCATCCAACAGAATTGAAGATATACATCGGATGGCTGATATTATTGTGCATTATCCCGGTGTAGATTCGGAACGCATTGGAATACTCGGAATTTGTGGTGGTGGCGGTTATACTATTAAAGCTGTGTTTAACACAGGCGTAGTCAGAATAAATGGCTTTTTAGATAGCCAAACTTCCACAATTCAAGAAAGACTAATTGAAGCGTCTCGTGCAAGAGGACTTGAAACCTCAGGCAAAGAAGTTCTTTACACATCCGATATGTGCGATATGCCCGAAGAAGAAGCTCAAAAACTTCCATATGACCTTTATAAAGATGGATACTATTATTACGGAAAAACTCACAAGCATCCAAAGTCAACCTTTCGCTATACTGTAAGTAGCTTTTTAGAACTTATGAATTTTGATGCAGCTGATAACGCAGACCTCATAAATCAACCTCTTTTAATGATTTCAGAAAGTATTGCCGATACATTTTATATGACGAAAAAAGTGTTTGCGGCGTCCACCGGTACTAAAAATAAAGAGCTATTTTTAATTAAAGGAGCAACTCACATTGAGACCTACTGGAAACCTGAATATGTAAAACAAGCCACGTCAAAACTAAAAGAGTTTTTTGGTAAGTATTTATAGTAAATATAGGATAGAATATAATGTAAATAAAAATATTTTTAGCTTAAAAGGAGGATAAATATCATGGAATATGTAAATTTAAATAATGGAATAAAGATGCCTAAATTAGGTTTGGGTACGTTCAAACTACAACCTAAAGATGCCGAGGAATCGGTATATAATAAAAAAGGAAATAAAAATCCAAGTGCTGTCTTAATTTTATGCATCGACAAAGACGATATTATTATTAAGTATGTTTTGTATAGAAAGTTCTTCTTCGGTAATTTCAGACTATAAATTTTGTCTTCAAGATAAAGAGAAGCTTGGAAATAAGCTGTGAAAGATTACGGAATTTGCTTCAACTAATATTTAATAGATGTTTACATACGCTTATTTGATAATTTTTAAAATATGATTGATTTTCACGCATATAGGTAGTATAATTGCCCAGCAAAACTTAAAATTTTAAAGGAGTCCAATAAGTTAATGAGATATAAAATACTTAATAAATTAATTACAGCGTTTTTATTATTATCTTGTATTTTTAATTGTAATGTAAAAAAAGTAGAGGCTGCAAGCTTCCCGGAAAGTTATCAAGAAAGACTATCTGAATTAAGTAAAAAACATCCTAATTGGGAGTTTGAGGCTGTATATGTAAAAATGGATTTCTTTGAATGCCTAAAAGAGCAAATGGGTAAAAGAAGTGTCATTAGAAACAGTAGCGATTTTTTAAAAAATAAAAATGAAGGGTTTTACTTGCCATATAAAAATAGATATTTAACTTGGGATCATAATGGCTGGGTTGCTGCAAATAGTTTTGCAGTTCAGTATTTTTTGGATCCAAGAAACTTTTTAGATGAAGATAATATTTTTATGTTTGAAAAGAATACGTACGATTCTGAATTACATAATAAATCTGAAATCGAAAAGATATTAAAAGACACTTTCATGAGTAATAAAACAGTTACCTATAAAGATCAGTCGGGTAAAGAAATTGTGACAGATAAAACGTATGCGGATATTATACTTGAAGCCGGGGAAAAAAGTAATGCCAGTCCATATTACTTGGCCTCGAGGATAAGAAATGAAGTATGCTTACCTGATGGTTCAGGAAGTAATAGTACAACAGGTACATATAAAAATTACAAAGGGTATTATAATTTTTACAACATTAAAGCTTACGATAGTGAAGATCCTGTTTCAAAAGGTTTAGAATATGCTAAAACCGAAACGCAAGGAGAATTCTTAGGCCCTTGGGATTCACCAGAAAAATCGATTATTGGTGGGGCATTATGGATATCGAATTCTTATATATCTAAAGGACAAGATACCGTTTACTTCCAAAGGTTCAATACTTCACCATATACTTGCTATCCTGTGCATACACATCAATATTACACCGCTATATTAGGAGCCACATCTACTGTAAGCAGCATATCTAAAGCTTATAAACAAGTAGGAATTTTTGATAGCCCCAAAAAGTTTATAATACCAGTTTATGATAATATGCCGGAAAATAGTTCAAGAGAAAAATGTACTATCGTTAATCAGTTAGGTGAAATAAATTATCAAGGAACGGATGTGTATGATGGCCCGGGGTTAGAACATAATAAAATAAATGTTTTATTTAGAGAAAAACCAGTAGAAGTTTTAAAATATTGTCAAACGGATTCCACTGATTTCGCTAAATTTATAGAGTCGCCTTATTGGGCTGAAATAAAGTTTTTACAAAATGATATAGTAACTAAAGGATATATTCAAGCTGATCTTGTAGATTTGTGTTCAAAGGTTGAGATAAAATCAGGAAGCTATTTGAATATAGATAACTATTTTAAAAATGATGGTAATACATTCTTTGAAAGTAGTAATTTTAATATAATTAAAATTGATGAGTCTGGAAATATTTTAGCTGGAAATCCTGGCGAGGCTGCGGTATATGCTTATATAAACGGACGACTTCAAGTTATTAATTTTTTAGTTAGTTAATCAGAACATAATTCTATTATTTCTTTAAAAATTCTCCTTAGCCACCTTAAATAACTACGATACAATTATAATAGAACACCCCTTATAGTGGTGTATAATTGTTCCTGTTGTACGAATATTTTTAAAGCAACCTTCTTTAGCAGTTAAAAAGGTTGCTCAATTTGCAATAAATTTAAATCAGCACTGTATGGAATTAACTCACAGATTTTTTTATCACTTTCATTTCTCTGATACTTGTCAACTACTTTTTAATTTCAGAAAACTTTGCAATTTTACGCAATCTATTTTTCTGCATTTTATTATTGAAAAAGTAACGTTGATAATAATTAAAAACTACTATCAGACCTTTTTAACACTTTAAGCTGTTAACCCAATCTTTTAGCTCTGTCTCAGAGACATCTTCTGAAAAGCGTTTACCCTCTAATAATTTCGCATCCACACAAGAAGACTGCAATTCTTTGTTCGTATTGCCCATACCACTGCTGCCGGAAGTGGCAAAGGGGATAATTTTTTTACCTTTTAAATTGTATTGTTCCAAAAATGTATTGATTATAGTAGGTGCAACGTACCACCAAATAGGAAAACCAATATAAACTACGTCGTATTGGTCCATGTTTTCAACATTATTTGCAATTGCCGGGCAGATAGATTTATCTTTTTTCATTTCTATTGTGCTCCGACTATTTTCATTTGTCCAATCAAGGTCATCTTTAGAATATGGTTTTTCTGGTATGATTTCATGCAAATCCGCATTTAAAACGGACGATAGTTTACCTGCTACTTTTTTAGTCACACCACTTGCACTAAAAAATGCTACTAATATTTTACTCATTTATATTCCTCCTTATTTAAGTCTATTATAAGTTTCATCGTCTACAGACTCCAACCATTGATTAGAGGTGTTCTCTCCGGGACACTCAACCGCCAGATGACTAAACCAGCTATCTTTTTTAGCTCCATGCCAGTGCTTGACGTTTGCCGGAATGGTTACAACATCTCCAGGCTTTAAACTTTGAGCTTGCTTTTTTTCTTCTTGATACCAACCTTCTCCATCTACACATAAAAGAATCTGACCGCCACCTTTTGTAGCACGGTGAATGTGCCAATTATTCCTGCATCCCGGCTCAAAAGTTACATTAGCAATAAACACAGTTTCTTTTGGATTGGTAAGAGGATTTAAGTAGCTATTTCCGATAAAATATTTTGCAAAGTTCACATTAGGTTCTCCAAGGCCAAAGAATCCGCCATGCTCTTCTTGTGAATTGTCATTTTTATAAACCTCTTTTGCCATACGAAATGCAGCCCAAGCATTCGGCCAACCTGCGTAAAAAGCAAGATGAGTCAGGATTTCAGCCATTTCTATTTTAGTTACTCCGTTCTTACGGGCGGTGTCTAAATGATAGGTAAGAGAGCTATCTACTATACCTTTGCTTATAAGGGAAGTAATAGTCACAATAGAACGAGTTTTAAGAGATAGTTTCCCTTCTCTTGACCATACCTCTCCAAAAAGTACGTCATCGTTAAGCTGTGCAAATTTGGGTGCAAAATCATTTAAGGTCTCTCTGCCTGCAGTTTGTTTTTCCATAAATTAACCTCCTTAAAAATTTTATTATAATTTATTTTAGATAATTTTTCAAAAATTTCTCTATTTTATCAAAAGGAATCTTATTTTTTTATTGTATAAGTCAGTATAAACGATACGTGGGAAAATAAGAAGCTTTTTGTTATCACCCTTTAGCTTTTTGAGTAAATCACGAATAAAATCACAAAAGCTGAAGATGATTATAAAAATATTAAGGCGTCTCCATAGATGAGACGCTTTTAAGTTTTCTTATGATTTTATTTTATAGAAATATAAATATGTACTTCGGCATTCAGCAGATCCATATTCTGATATTCTTCAAAATCGCACTTAAATTTCCTCGGTAAATCCATTTTCCAAATATTTTGCCAAAAAGTTGAAACTTCCTTTACCATATTACCCTTCACTATAAATTTTGCATATTTTCCTGCAGGAATAATTTTCTTTGTCCATCCATCTTTTGAGGGAGATATCTTTTCAACTTCGTACCCAATCGAAACATCATATTTTCCTTTTTCGTCACTTTCATAATTCGAATAAGTACAAATGGGTTTATTAGTAACTTTGTTTTCGACGTCACTGCATTTTTGCAAAAAGTCATGCCACACAAGTTCGATTTTTTTCGATACTTCTGTGTCTAAATTCGAAAGGCGGACTGGCTCTAATGCCTGCAATACTTTTTCTTGTAATTCAATTATTTCATAATCCATGATTTAAACTCCTTCTTTAATTGTTGCAATATTTTTTAGTTCCGCTTTATGAGTTTAATTTGATTTTTTCAAGAAGCTTTGAAGAAAGAAGAAAGTTTTAGGCTTTAAAAAGCCCCTTATTCAACAACTGGATTCATAACTAATACTTTTTCATCTTCAATTTTTAAAGTTGCTCCTATTGGTAAAGTCAGCGGATTTTTAATATGTCCCGCGTGAAAATTATAAATTATTGGTATTTTTAAATCTTTCATTATATCAAAACACGCCTTTAAAATTTTTTCTTCTGTTTCTTGTTTATCCGGCGTTATCGTTCCTATTATTATTCCTGAAAGTTCATTTAGTCTCCCAGCTAATTTAAGCTGCCAAAGATTTCTGTGGACTCTCAAAGCGCTCGCTCCTACGTCTTCAAAAAACAAAATTTTGTTTTTATAGCTTGGTTCATATGGTGTGCCGATTAAACGGTGGGTTAAGCACATATTTCCACCAACAACTTGCGCTTCGCAACTCCCGGATTTAAATGCTTTAAATGGAGTTTTATCGTCAATATTACATAATGCCAATTGCGACCTTGGATTCATAAGCATATCAAACAAAGCGTCGAAACATTTAGTTTCTCCCCAATTTGGTGTTGCGCCTATCATTGGACCGTGGAAGGTTATAACTCCTGATTTTTCCAAAATAGCTAATTCTACTGCGGTTACATCACTATATCCTACAAAAATTTTTCTGTTTTTTCTAAATGATTCATAGTCTATTTTGTCGAGGACATGCATAGCGCCATATCCGCCCCCAAATAGAAAAAATAGCTTTTATATTAGGATCTGCTACAGCTTTATTAAATATATCTGCTCTCAATTGTTCCGTACCATTACCAAGTTCAAGCTCACTATTTTTAAAACATTCTTCTTCAACTATAACATTAAAGCCTCGATTTTTTAAATTATTTACTATGCTATCAATGCGCTCGCTAAACATATTTATTCGCTTAGTATTTGCTCTTGATAGTGATAGCACACATATTGTATCACCTTTCTTTAAAGCTTTCGGTACTAATATTTCACCATCAAACGCAGAAACATTTTGATTCCAAATCATTATTATTGCAAATAAAGCGAAAAAAGATGCTAAAATTTTAATTTTGAATTTCACGAAATTTTGCTCCTTTAAATTTATTATGAAGTAAAAAACCTCATGAAAAACATTATACTCCTTTGAGAAATAATAAATCAAGTTATATATATAATTTTTTGTTTTGCTTCAATCGATTTTTCAAATGTATAAAATAAGATATTAAATACACTAAAGCGTAAATATAGCTTGCTAATATAAAATAAAAATAATATAATTAGTGATATATAATTTGGGTGAAAAAATGTAAAAGTGAGGAGAAGTGCTTTTGAAAGATAAATTAAGCGCTATATTTAATAAAGGAAAAGAGAAAATTGAAAAAGCAGAAACTATAGAGGAGCTGCAAAATGTAAAGGCGTACCTTCTTGGAAAACAGGGACTCTTAACAGATATTTTAAAATCCATTCCTAACTTAGAAGTTTCGGATCGTGCTGAAATAGGACGTCTTTCTAACAAAATAAAAAGAGATTTTACTGATATGATTGAGTCCCAGCGGGAAAAAATTTGTCTGAAAAAGTCTGAAATATCCGAAGATTTCGACTATACTGTTCCAGGCATACCACCCTCTAGTGGAGCTTTGCATCCCATCACTCAGATGTGCTACGACCTTAACGACACTTTTCGCTCTATGGGATTTGAAATATTTCAAGAATCAGATATAACGAGTGAGCTTTATGCTTTTGATAACTTAAATTTTCCTCCGAATCATCCTGCAAGAGAAAGTATGGATACTTATTGGCTTAAAGATTATGAAAAAGAGTGCGGCGGAAAAAAACTTTGCTTAAGACCTCATCTTACAGGTGCGAGCGTTAGGTATATGCAGACGCATAAGCCTCCATTTAAGTTTGTTTATCCAGGTAGAGTTTATCGTAATGAGTCAACAGATGCACGGCACGAAAGAGCATTTTTTCAATACGAAGCTTTAATCGTGGATCGTAAATTCACGTTTTCTTCAGGAAAAATAATGATAAAAAGTATTCTTTCAAAAGTGTTTGGATGCGACGTACCGGTTAGAATGCGCGTGGGATTTTTTCCGTTTGTTGAACCAGGGTTCGAAATAGATATGAGCTGCTTAGTATGCGGAGGAAAAGGCTGCAGCGTTTGCAAGCATGTTGGTTGGATAGAAATTATGCCAGGTGGAATACCGCATCCCAATGTTATGCGTGCTGCGGGATTAGATCCAAATGAATTTACTGGATTTTATGTAAATATAGGGTTAGACCGGTTAGTTATGATGCGTTATGGAGTAGATGACGTAAGACTATTTCACAGTGCAGATCTAAAATTTTTAAGTCAGTTCAGATAGGAGAAAACACATGAAAGTATCATTAAACTGGATAAAAGAATATGTAAGCATACCCGCAAATTTTGATATCTCCAAGCTTGCTTACGATTTAACTATGTCCACGGTAGAGGTAGAAGAAGTAAGATACTTAAGCAAAAAATTTGAAAATATTGTTGTAGGAAGTATAGAAGAAGTAAGAGTTCATCCTAATGCGGATAAACTGAAAATATGTAAAATTAGCTTAGGTAATGGAGAAATAAAGGAGATAGTCTGCGGAGGAAACAATTTAAAAGCCGGAATGAAAGTTGCTGTTGCTTGTCCGGGGGCGATGGTAAGATGGCATGGCGCAGGAGATTTAGTAGAAATAAAGAAAGTAAAATTGCGAGGCGTCGAGAGCTATGGCATGATTTGCGCGGCATCAGAGATAGGGTTAGCTGATTTATTTCCATCCGAAGAGGGTAATATAGTTGATTTATCCGGCTTTGACGTGGAAATGGGAACAAACCTTGCAAGAGCTTTAGGTTTAGATGATGTAATATTAGAAATTGATAATAAATCACTCACAAACAGACCCGACCTTTGGGGTCATTACGGTATGGCAAGAGAAATCTCGGCTTTATATGATTTTCCACTTAAAAAATTTGTACCCTTTGAATGTCCTAAGACTTCAAACTTGAAAGTTAATTTGGAAAATACTCAGCACTGCTTAAGGTATATAGGAATAAAAATAGAAGGTGTTTTAGTAAAACCTTCAGATTTTGAAATACAGCGCCGGCTTTGGAGCGTTGGAATTAGACCAATAAATGCGATAGTTGACATAACGAACTACGTGATGTTAGCAACTGGGCAACCTCTTCATGCATTTGATGCCGATAATATAAATGGAAGCATAACTGTACGCTTTGCAAAGAGCTCAGAAAAAATGACGCTTTTAGACGGTAAAGAATTATCTCTTTCCACAGAAGATTTAGTAATTGCCGACGAAGAGGGCCCCATTGCTTTAGCGGGAGTTATGGGAGGGAAAAAAGATTCCGTTTTACCTAAAACCAATAAAGTGATACTAGAAATAGCAAATTTTGAGCCTTCCAGGATTAGACGCACAGCTCTTAGATATGAAACAAGAACGGAATCAGCTACAAGATATGAAAAAGGAATAGACCCTGAGAGATGTGACCAAGCTCTTTCTCTTGCAATGCAGATGTTTGCCGATATTTTTAAAGATATGTCGGTAGCACAATTTGGCGATAACTACCCAAAGCGTTTTTTGCGAAAGGAAGTAGATGTATCTCTCGACTGGCTTGAAAGATGTTTAGGCAAGCATATTGATAAAAGTGATATAATTAATAAATTGAGCCGTTTGGGGTTTGAAATTGAGTTTAATCAAAATATTATGCACGTGATTATTCCTACTTGGAGGTCTACCGGAGACATTTCAATACCAAATGATATTATGGAAGAAATTGCAAGAATGTATGGCCTGGAAAATTTTGATCCGACGCCAATTACAATTTCTTTTTCTGAAGCAATAAACCAACCCAAAATTGATATTGACAGAAAAATACGAGAATATCTGGCTTTTAGATGTGGCATGAATGAAATATTTACGTATCCTTGGATTAATAATAAATATATAGATGCGCTTTTTCTCAATAGAGATGAAATGCTCTCGCTCTCGGCGCCGGTATCTTCTGAAGAGTGTTATGTTCGTTCCTCGCTTTTGCCAAATCTTTGTAAATCAGTTGCAGAAAATTTAAGAAATTTCAATGAATTTAGTGTTTTTGAGTCGGCGCAAGTATATTTTAATAAAGACTTCGAAAGCATATATGATTCACGTGAACTTTTACCGCTTCAGCGCAGAAGTATTGCAGGGGCGTATGTAGGCAATTCGGAAAATGTAAATTCTTTATTTAGACGAGTAAAAGGCATAGTAGAATCAATGCCGCGGTACGTTCATATAGAGCCATTTACAATGAAAAAAATTGAAAAACCCGTTTGGGCTGACAATGTAGTTTGGCTTAATATTATACAAAAAAGCAGAAAGGTCGGGAACCTAGCGCTTTTATCTAAGAAGGCTTCACTGGCCTGCGGTATAAAAAATAGTGCTGCCCTGATATTTGAAATTGACATGGATTTATTAATTCCTTGCCCGTCCAGGACGAATAAATTTATGCACATAAGTGAGTATCCGGTTACAGAGTATGACTTATCTTTACTATTCGATTTATCAGTAAAGTGGCAAGAAATTTTTGATGTTGTCAAAGACATTAAAGCGGATAATTTAATTCAAGATATACTCTTTATAGATGAATACAGAGGCTCTCAGGTACCCGATGGAAAAAAATCAGTTACATTTAGGCTGAAAATCGGTTCCTTTGAAAAAACTTTGACGTCAAGTGAAATAGAAGGTGTTGCTGCGGAAGTTATTAAGAGACTAAAAAAAGATTTAGGAGCAGAAATTCGTGTTTAATAAAAACAAATTTGAAGATCTTTTATATTAGGTTTTGCTCAATAAAGTACTAGAATGTATTAGAATCAAATTGGGTCATTACAGCTTTTTGTAATGACTTTTTTATTTGTTATTGAGAGAGCCAAGGCTCCTGTAAGTTATTTATATAAAATTTTAAATCAGAGCAATATAAAATTATAGGTTGCAAAAAATAAAATTTGTGATACACTGAAAGTAATAAAAAATTTGGAGCATAAAAAATGTGTAAGATAATGTTCAAACAAAATAATTTTCAATTTAACTACTACTTCACGTAACCCATGTTTGCTTTGATTCAAGAACCATAGCAAGCAAGTGGGTCGCTTGGTGTGGTTCTTTTTATTTTTATAATAAGTTTATATAAGATCAATCGAACCAAATTTAGGCAAATTTTAAGTTAGAGTTTTTATTCCATAGGGGGATTGAAATCATGCATGATAAAAATTCAGCATCAAAAATCAAATTAGGAAGAGGAGAATAAAATGGGAGTTTTAATATCAACATGTGCACAAGGACTTATCTATGCTGTTTTGGCGTTAGGGCTTTTCATAACGTTTAGAATTTTGAACTTTGCAGATATGACCGCAGAAGGAAGTTTGACTCTTGGGGGGAGCGTATGTGCAGTACTTATATCTAATGAAGTAAATCCTGCTTTAAGCATTTTAATTGCAGCATTAACGGGATCTTTAGCGGGACTAATTACAGGAATTCTTCATACAAAGCTTAAAATACAAGCAATCCTCTCAGGAATTTTAACTATGATAGCGCTTTATTCAATAAATATTAGAATTATGGGCAAAGCAAATGTATCTTTGCTCGGCAAAAACACAGTTTTTAAGATTTTTAAAGATAATCAAATTTCAAATTTTGTTGTGGGATTTGTAATTTGTGTAGTGTTACTTGAAATTTTAAACTTATTCTTTAAAACGCGGCTGGGACTGGCAATTAGGGCAACCGGCGACAATGAACAAATGATGCGTGCGCAGGGTGCAAACACAGACTTTAAGAAAATTTTAGCTTTGATGATAAGTAATTCAATGTGTGCGATTTCAGGGACTTTAATTTCACAAAGCCAAGGTTATGCCGACATAAATATGGGAACAGGAACTATAGTTATAGCATTGGCATCGATTGTAATTGGTGAAGCGGTAATCCGAAAAAACTTGTTTTTATATAAACTCATTGCGGTTGCTTTGGGAGCGATTACATATAGATTCATAATTTTCTTTGTACTCAATCTTGGAATGAACCCGAGTGATTTGAAACTATTTACTGCTATTGTTGCTGCAATTTTGTTAGCTCTTCCAAATGTTCAAAAAGTTATTCAAAGGAGCGTTAAAAGTGTTAAGAATTAAAAACTTAAGCAAGATTTTCCATAAGGACCAACCTGACGAAAAAATAATTTTTAAAAGTTTAAATTTACACATTCAAAAAGGTGAATTTGTTACTGTTATTGGTGGGAATGGAGCAGGGAAGTCCACTTTAATGAATTTAATTTCGGGGTCTATGTTTCCAGACGAAGGTGAAATTTATATAGATAATACCGATGTGACGTTTATGCCCGAACATAAAAGGGCTAAATTTATTGGAAGAGTATTCCAAGACCCTCTGAAAGGTACCGCTCCAAATCTTACAATTGAAGAAAACTTATCGCTAGCAATGCTGAGAAACGCTAGAAGAGATTTGGCTTTTGGTATAAACAAAGAAAATCTGGCTTTTTTTAAAGATGAACTTTCTAAATTGAATTTAGGGCTTGAAAATAGATTGACGACTAAAGTAGGACTTCTTTCCGGAGGGCAAAGGCAAGCAGTCACTTTGCTGATGGCAACACTGATTAAACCAAAAGTTTTACTTTTAGATGAACATACCGCGGCACTGGACCCAAAGTCTCGGGATAAAATTCTAGAACTGACTGATAAAATTACTAAAGATGAAGAGATGTCAACATTGATGATTACACACAATATAGAGAATGCCCTGAGCTTTGGCAGCAGAACAATTATGCTAAAACATGGTGAAATCGCTCTTGATTTAAAAGATAATGACCGTGCTCAAATGGATCAGCACAAGTTACAAGATAACTTTAATTTTTAAAGCTTAAGAGTAATTATAAATTTATAGTAGAGGAATATAAAATGCTATACATGACTCACCCCGTTTTTCCAACACCAAATATAAAACTCACCTCAGAATTTTATATTAAAAAATTGAAGTTTAGCGCTGTGGAATATTTAAGTTCTTCAAAGTCTCATATATGCTTGTACAGAAATAACGTTGAAATAATTTTAATAGACTCCAAAGGTAAAAAGGTTATTCCAAATCGAGATTTATACGGATACGGCTATGACGTTTATATAATAGTAAATAATCAAGAAGAGCTGCAGAAAAAACTTGAAGATAAGGGGGTAAAAATTGTAAGAAGATTGTCTACAACGGATTATAATAATAAAGAATTAGTAATAGAAGATATAGACGGTAGGTGGCTAGGATTTGGAATTAAGTTAGATTAATAATTACTCATCTTGTTACTTGTTTTTTGAAAGATTTAATTTATAGTTGCTAAATTATATATTTAGATTAAAATGTAAAACAATCTACTTAGTTTTAAAGAAGAAATAATTGGAGTGAATTAATTTATGAAGTTAAAGCCCATAGCGTTATTATTTAGTATAGTGGCTTTAATTCAAAGCAGCACTTATGCTTTAGAGCCCTCAAAAACTATTAATTTAACAAAGGAAACAGAATTTTATTTATTGAAAAATAGAGGTATATCGAATAATTTATTTGTTATTGAATCTAAATTTGAAAAGAAATTTTTTGAAGAGTGCAAAAAGAAGCTTTCTATGTTTGATAC
This sequence comes from uncultured Clostridia bacterium, assembly GCA_946566955.1. GTDB lineage: Bacteria > Bacillota > Clostridia > Oscillospirales > Acutalibacteraceae > UMGS1491. The sequence goes on along the minus strand of CAMNXD010000002.1, from coordinate 27,528 downwards.
TGTAAAAAGGGCTATTGTTGAATACTTTAACGATAATTACAAATCTGAGCAGCAATCCATGATTAAAAGTCTCTCAAATGAAGAAAACCTAAATAAGTTTTTTCACATGAAAACTTATGGTGATGGCCAAGCGGCGAAATGGTTAAGTTCGCTAGATAAATCCGACACTTCTGCTTTAGGCCTTACAGAGCCACTGCCTGATAAATTTAAAAAAGAAAAATTACCCGATTTTTTACGATATGCTTTTGCAGAGTCATTTCAGTATAGATTTAATAAAAATATTGAAATAGGTGAAATTCAAATAAATCAAGCACTAAACAATCTCGCTACCCGGCGAATTGCGAAGCTTTTAAATCTTTCAGAGCTGATTGTAAAAACTAAGTACGTTAAAATAATGCCTCCTGACAAATTAGGTATAATCATGGACTGTGCCCCGGGGATGTCTTTCAAGGATTTTTCACTTCTAAAAAACAAAGGTGTAAATCCTTCGCTTCAACGTAACCTTTCGAATTTAATGATTTTAGATGCTATATGCTCTCAAAGAGATAGAGCAGGAGGTATAGGAAATCTTTTTGTACAGCTAGATGCAAATGGTAATGCTGTTAGCATAACGGGCTTTGATAATGATATGTCATTTGATAAATTTGAAAATCTAAAAGAAAAATATGCCACTTTACCGCCTGTAATCCTTTCAAATAATAAAATAGCTTTACCTTATATGGATAAATCGCTTGCAAACAAGATTTTGAGTTTAAATTATGAAGATATTTATAGCTGCCTAAAAGATTTGTTGCCTAATGCTATGATAGATGCTGTAGCACATAGACTTCAACAAATTCAAGAAGCGATTAAAAACTCTATAGAAGGCAATGAAAGCTTTTTGCTTGAACCAGGTGATTGGAACGAAAAGACTATGATGAACGAAACAACTGTAGATAATGAAACTTATTTTAAAACATTTATTAAAAAGCTAAACTAAAAATAAAATATTTGTATTCATTAGAGAATTTTAAAAGATAATGGCTTATGCATATTGAGTTAATTTTTTTAATATACTAAGATGTATAAGAATTTAGATTTTATATACTTAATATGGAGGATGTTTTTTAATGAGAAATTTTTTTTGTAAAGCATTATCTATTTTAGCCGTTTCTTGTGGGGCATTTTTAGTTCGCTTTAACTGTTTTGCAGAAAATTTTACTTTATGTGATGGTTTTTCTTATCAAGATATTCCGTGTGAAGTTCAGGAATTTATGAAAGGGAAATCGTATAAAGAAAATGAATACGTAAAGTTTGAAGATTTAAGGCTTTGTAAAGTGCGTCACCTTGGTTTTGATGGAAAAGAGCACGAAGGGAAGTTAGTAGTAGCATATGAAGTGAAGTCTCCTATTACTGGCCAAACCGTTAATGTTGCTAAGGAAGTTTTAGAGATATTTAAAGATATTTATGACGCAAAGTATCCAATTGAAAAAATGGAGCTTATTGACTATTACGATGCAGACGACGAAAAAAGCATGCGAAATCATAATACGTGCGCTTTTAACTTTAGGTATATAAACGGAACTAAAAAAATTTCTTGGCATTCATATGGCCTTGCAATTGATATAAATCCTTTTGTAAATCCTTGTTTTCACCCTGATTCTAAGTTAGTTGAGCCTGCTGGAACCGAAGAATATTTAAATAGGAATTTAAGCCAAGTAGGTCTTATAAAAGAAGGAGATGCTTGCCATAAAGCTTTTGCTAGCAGAGGATGGGAGTGGGGAGGATCTTGGAATGATCCAAAAGATTATATGCACTTTCAAAAATTTTCATGGCGCTGCCAAAGACCCGAACCGAAGTACCTAACAACCAATTCGTAATTTAATATAAATTTGAATAGGCCTTGAAATTTGCTTTGGGCGGGATTTAATGAGAGCTTTAGGCGTTATTAAAAGCAAAATATTAGTTGAGGAAAATATAATATCAAAATGCGGAAAGTTTATTTTAGAGTCAGTGAAACTTTGCAAAGTACTAATTATAAGCGATAGAAACGTTGCTAAAATTTACTTAAATATAGTCAGCCGCGAGTTAGAAAAACTTGGATTTCAAGTCCAGGTTTTTTTAATTAATCCTGGAGAACAATCTAAATCCTTTAAAACTGCTGAAAAAATATATAATTCGCTTACTTTAAATTTCATGGCGCGCTGTGATTTAATCGTTTCTCTTGGAGGCGGAGTGGTAACTGATTTATCTGGCTTTGTAGCGTCCACGTACCATAGAGGAATAAAGCTAGTGCACATTCCAACATCATTTCTAGCTATGATAGATGCTGCTATTGGAGGAAAAAACGGAGTCAATTCTAAGTATGGCAAAAATTTAATAGGGACTTTTTATCATCCATGTTTAGTCTTGATTGACCCTTTAGCACTTAAAACTTTACCTCCACGAGAGTTCTGCTGCGGTATTGCTGAAGCTATAAAATGCGGATGCATAGGAGACAAGAAACTTTTTAAAATTTTGGAAAATCAAGACTTTTATAATAATATTGAGGAAATAATTATGAGAAGTATAAGAGTAAAAAAAAATTTAGTTGAAATAGATGAGCAAGATTTTGGCAGTAGGGTACTTTTGAATTTTGGTCATACTATTGGACATGCACTCGAAAAAATAGGAAATTATAAAAAACTCTCCCATGGAGAAGCTGTCTCCATAGGAATGAATGAAATTACAAAAATTTCTGAATCTATGAACTTAACGCGTTTTGAAGTGCTGCCGAGGCTAAAAGCAGTATGCAGAAAGTATTTTCTGCCAACCCATAATAATTTTCCTTCTAATCAGCTGCAAGAAGCCGTACTGCATGACAAAAAAATTTTAAATGGTTACTTAAATTTAGTACTCATAAAAGATATCGGTGAAGGTTTTATTTATAAAATTCCCGATAAAGAATTTATAAACTTTTTAAAGAATAAAATTTAAGTTTGCACGGCTTTTCTTATAAATGCCCCCGGTTTAACTTCTCGATCGATAGGTAAAAATAATTTTTGCATAGCGTGCGGCGCAGACGAAATTTCAAGCTCTGATTCATCAAGTATTTTTTCTGCAATGAAAGTAAATGGTTTTTTTAAAGGCTCTATTACTTCAAGCTCGTCGCCCTTATAAAATTTATTTCGCTGAGATATTTGCATAAGTCCATCTTTAAATCCTTCACAGACTCCAACTACTTCGTATTCCCGCACATATCCGCCGCTGCTGTAAACTTGACCCGGCTTATGACCAAAGTAAAATCCCGTACTATATTCTCGATGACTTATTTTAAAAACCTCTTCTTTTATCCAAGGCTCAAGCTGAAATTTTTCACCCATCGTATAAAAATCATCTATAGCATGTCTGTAAGCATTAGTTGTAGCAGCAACATAATAAGCAGATTTTGCTCTTCCCTCTATTTTAAAGCTTGTAATTCCTGCATCTAAAAGCTCGGGTATGTGCTCTATCATACACAGATCTTTAGAATTAAAAAAATACGTTCCCGCATCATTTTGAATAACTGGGAAATATTCTCCTTTTCTTTTTTCCTCTACTAAACTGTATTTCCATCTACATGGTTGAGAGCAGTTTCCTCTGTTGGCGTCTCTACCGGTCAAGTAGTTAGAAATAAGACATCTTCCAGAAAACGAAACACACATCGACCCATGCACAAATGCTTCTAATTCTAATTTGGGATTAGTTTTTGCTTTAATATCAGATATTTCTTCAAGTGATAATTCTCTTGAAAGCACAACTCTGTTTGCACCCATATTGTAAAGCATTCTTGCAGTCATATAATTAACTACCCCTAGCTGGGTGGACATATGTACTTGCACATGTGGTGCAGTCTTTTTTACTATATCAAGAACCCCTAAATCTGCAATTATAAATGCGTCTACTCCAGCTGCGGCGGCGTTTTCAATAAATTCAGGAAGTCTTTCAATTTCGCTGTTTCGAGGTAGTGTATTGCAAGTTAAATATACTTTTTTGCCTTTTTCGCGGCACATTTTTATTGCTTTTTCCAGCTCTTCCATACTAAAATTAGATGGCGAAGCTCTCATGCCGAATTCTTTACCTGCTAAATATACTGCGTCTGCACCGAAATTGACTGCAGAAATTAATCTTTCCATGTCTCCCGCCGGAGACAGAAGCTCTGGAATAACACTATGTTTTTTAATCAAGTTTTTCGCTCCTAATTTTTTAAACTTTCACATCAATTCGTAATTTAAAATTTTAGCTTTTACTATAATACGTCAAATAATCAAAGAATTCAACATCACGTTGAAATTAATAAAGCCAATTTACAATAGTATCAAAATTTGATAATATATTATTGGAAAATTGAAAAACGAAAGGATGTAAATAAATGAAAAATATATTTTTACCTATATTAGGAGTGTCTTTAAGTGCTCTTATGGGATGTTCATTTGTAGGTAGCGATGAAGTTAATAGCACAAATAATAACTTAGTTCAAGTGGAATCGGTAAATTCAATTGAAATTAATACTAACGATACTGATGTGAATATATTAAAATCGGATGATAACAAAATAGAATATAACCCAGATTTCTTTGCAGAAGGGGAAAATTTGATTTGTGAAAACAAAGACGGAAAACTTATTTTGACTTGCCTGAAAAAGAAAAAGTCAGATACATATAGAAATCCATCTTGTGTAAACATATTTATTAATCCAAATAATGTCCTTAATGATTGCAAAATAAATATGAATGTGGGCAACTTGAAAGTTTCTGATGGCATTGATTTCGGTAAAGGATTGGAAGTAGTCTGCAACGTTGGCAACATCGAGCTTTTAACATGCAACCTTTTGGATTCTGCTTTAAGCGTTGGAACGGGAAATTTAAAAGTTTCTGGTGAGCTTTCGGGAGAAAATAAAGTTTCTGTGAACACAGGAAATGCAGTTTTACATATTTTAAATAAAGAAAAAAAGCTCAGTGATATCAATTACAAACTCACAACTAACGTAGGTAAAATATTTATTGATGGAAATTCTGCATTTAAAAAAAATTCATCCAGCCCTTTAACTATTGGATATCAACTTTCAAATAATGCAGAAAGTGATACAAAGCTAAATGTAAATGTAGGAGTGGGGAATATAAGTGTAAACTCGAAAGACTTTAAAATAGAAGATTAAAATCTACACAATTTAATTAATTTGTATGCAAATCCTTCCAGGCTATTAAGTTGCTTGGGAGGATTTTAAATTAAGTGAACAATAAAATTATTATAAATAATGTTTAAATTTTATAAAATATCTTTACAAATTTATATATGTGTGATAAAATACATAATGTCATATAGTAATATGACATATTTCAAAATTTAGGAGGTTTAAAATTATGAAGGATTCAAAAAAATCAGAATCAAACGATTTGAGCAGTAAAAAATTAGATTCCGAAAGCCTAGAGAAAGTATCTGGGGGATTTGTTCATAGAAATAGGAATAATGCCGTTTATCAGTGGGAAGTTATTGATGATAATAACGGAAGCGTTTTAGGAACTTATAAATCAAAAGATCAAGCAAAAAGCAGAGCAAATGAACTTTCAGGCTCTAAATACAAAGGACAATCATCAGATACAATTAGCGACAAAAAATTAGAAAGACTAAGAAAATACCGATAAAACATTGGACTTTAAACTATGGAGTTCAAGCACTAAAAAACATCTTGTTAATAGCTGGTTTTAGAATTTTAATTCTAAATTAAAAATGATATCTTAATTAATATAATTTAGGAGGTTGAAGATAATGGGAGATTTAAAAAATAAAAATAAAGAAAGAGAATTGGGAAAAAAAGATGTAAATAAATTAAACTCTGAAGATCTTGAAGCTGTGTCTGGAGGTCTTATATATCACGCCAGAAATCATCCAACTGATCCATGGGAAGTTATAGATAAAAACACCGGAGAAGTAAAATTAAGATGTAAAACACGAGGAGAGGCTGAGTCAAGAGCTCAAAGAGAATATAATGAATCTTCAGACAAGATAAGTTGGAAGCAACTCAAAAAAATTCGACAAGGTGAAAATGGAATTAACTTGAATAGATAGTATGTACACTAAAAAATTAAAATCGCACTTACGATTTAAGTGCGGTTTTTCTACACATAAAATTTCTTTAGCTCATCATTTTGCGAGCTTCATCGATATTTTTTTTAAACATAGCTTCACGAATTCTAGTTGAACTTATAGGCTTTTGCTTATAGAGTAAAGGTTTTATAATTTTTGTTTTTATTTGATACTTATCGCATAAACTTTTTAAAACAGCAGCATCTGCTAGTCCTCCTTTACCGAAATGATAATTAAATCCGCAAACAGCAAATTTTGCATTCAATTTTTCGCTTAGCACGGATTTCACAAAGTATTCCGGACTTAAATTACAAACTTCTTCAAAATCAATGGCATATAAAACTTTAATACCTAATTTCTGAAAAATTTTATATTTTTCTTCGTTGCTCATTATTCTATTTTCGTTAATATTAAATAAGATGGCTTTAGGATTTTTATTAAACGTAAGTACAGCAGATACACATTTTTGGGACTCTAAGCTTACAGCTTGAGATATAACTTTTTTATGACCTTTATGTACGCCATCAAAATATCCTAAAGCGACGCTTAAAGCCCAAGGAGATGGAGTAAGTGTTTTATAAATTTTCATATTTCACCTCTTTATCTACCGAGTATAATACTATTTAAAATTCAAACAAATTATTCTTTGCATTCACATTTCAAAAATTTAATTATTTGATTTTGAAAATCCACTTTACCTAAACCAAGAAAACCACTGGGTCTATATAACTTTACTGTTTCTTCGTCTTTTAGATTTATATTTAAATGAGGAAACTTTAAGCTAACTCCATTTTGAAATAACTTTGCTTCTTTATTGTCTAGATAGATACTTTTTTTATTTCTAAATAGATAATCGGTAGGTAAAACATAATTTGATACTATTTCTTCATACTTTAAGCTTTTAAGTCTTTCTAGTGATATAGAATCGTCTAAAGTAAAAGAATTAGAAAGAGTACGCCGAAGATTTCCCATACATGCTCCAAAGCCTAAAGCTTTTCCTATATCAAAACAAAGCGACCTTATATACGTGCCTTTTGAGCACCTAACTTTTATTTTTGCCATCTGAGCTTGCTTATCAAATTCGATGAGACTTAGTGATTGAATAGTTACGAGTCTTGGCTTTCTTTCAATTTCTTTGCCCTTGCGAGCTAAATCGCAAAGTTTAACGCCATCTATTTTAATAGCCGAATACATAGGTGGGACTTGGTTTATTTCACCTTTGAATTTATGTAAAACTGATTCAAAATCTGATTTTTCAATGTTTGAGGAATTTTCAGATAAAACCTTACCAAAGATATCCCACGTGTCTGTAACTACTCCTAACTTTATTTCTGCTAAATACTCCTTTTCGTTTTCTTCTGTAAACACTTGAAATTTAGCAGTTTGGCCTAATAATACAGCTAAGACTCCAGTTGCCATAGGGTCAAGAGTACCCATATGACCAATTTTTCTTTGGCCTAGCTTTTTTCGAAGTATTGCAATAACATCAAAAGAAGTGTAGCCTTGAGGTTTATCGATAGCTATAATTCCATTCATTTTAACAACCTAATTCTAATTTTATGGTTTTAATAATAGTATTTTTTACATCTTCCAAAGGACCGGAGATATTAAACCCCGAAGCCTTTATATGGCCCCCGCCGCCGAATAAAGAAGCAATTTTATTAGCATCATAGTTAGCGGAAGTCCTAACTGATACTTTATAGCTGTTTGGAAGTTTTTCTCTAAGAGTTAATCCTATACCAATGCCTTCAATTCTAAGAGGTATAGATGCAATTCCTTCACATTCTTCATCTCGAATACCTAATTTTTCCATATCTTTAATTAAAACAGAAGTTAAAGCGCATTTTCCGTCTAAGAAATACTCTAAATTTTCATATACAACTTTTTCTAGATTCAACTGTTTTTGTGATTTAACAGTAAAAAGCTTTTCGTTTATAGTAGAGGTATTTATTCCCTTTCTCATAAGCTCGGAAACAATTAAATGAGACTTATAAGTAGTATTGGAGTATTTAAAGCATCCCGTATCTGTGGATATTCCCACATAAAGACCTTCTGCCATTTTTTTGTCTATATCCAGGTTTAGTTTTAAAATGCAGTCGTATATAATTTCCGAGCATGCGGCAGCAGAGGGGTCTATGTAGTTAATAGGGGCAAAACCCCTATTAGAAATGTGATGGTCTATACAAATATCTATTTTTCCGGCGTAGTTTTCAAGAGAAGAACTTAAAAGAGAATCGCTGGCTAAATCCACTGAAACAACATAATCCGGTTTAAACTCTTGAAAAGTTATATAACTATTAAAAAATTCAAATTTTTTAGGAATATCCTCACCCATAATTACAGTCGCTTTTTTTCCAAGCTTTTGCAATACTCGACATAAAACAAATGCTGAAGCCATAGCGTCTCCGTCGGGATAAATATGGGTTAAAATATAAACGTTTTCAAGACTTTTAATCACATGAGCTAATTCAGACAAAGAATTCACTTATTTCAACATTCCTTTTTTATTATTTATAGACGTGTTATTTTATATTATTTAGCTTTTCTAAAATTTTGGCACCCTCCTCAAAAGAGGAGGTAGGTATAAAAACAACACTTGGAGTATATCTAAGCGATATTCTTTCACCTAGCCTTTTGCGTATAAATCCTGCGGCACTTTGTAGGTACTTAGCAGCATTTACTGCGAATTCGTAGCCGTCTAGTGAACTTACAAATACTCTACAAACTGAATTTTTCTCTGAGACGTCAATTTTAGCAATTGATAGAAAGCCTTCTTTTAGTCTCGGATCTTTAAGCTCTCTTATGATAGCCGAAAGCTCTCTTTTTATACTTTCAGAGGCATGCTGCCGTGTGTATTTCATTTTTCAACATTCCTTTTTAAAAATCACTTTTCTAAAAATTATTCTTCTCTATATTCTTCCATAGTGAAGGCTTCAAGAATATCACCGACTTTAATATCATTAAAATTTGTGAGTCCTATACCGCACTCATATCCTTGGGCTGCTTCTTTTATATCGTCTTTGAATCGTTTTAAAGAAGATACCTGGTTTTCCGCAATAACTACTCCATCTCGAACTACTCTAATTTGAGCATTTCTTGAAATTTTTCCACTAATTACATGGCATCCAGCAATTGTTCCAACGTTAGAAATTTTATAGACTTCTCTGCATTCAGCTCTTCCAAGCTGAATTTCTCTAAATTTAGGTGCAAGCATTCCTTTCATAGCTGCAGCTATTTCTTCTATGCATTCATAAATAACTCTATAAAGTCTTATATCAACACCATGACGTTGAGCATTTTCTGCGGCTGCGGGTTCAGGTCTAACGTTAAATCCTACTATTATTGCATTTGAAGCATTTGCAAGCATTACGTCAGATTCATTTACCGCTCCAACAGCTCCATGAATAATATTAACTCTAACTTGTTCATTTGAAATTTTCTCTAAAGACTGTCTAACAGCTTCCACTGACCCTTGAACATCAGCTTTTATAATCACCTTAAGTTCTTTTACGTCACCTATTTTCATTTGATCGAAGAGATTATCCAGCGTAACTTTACTTCTTGTATTAAATATTGCTTCTTTTTGGGAGGCGCGTCTTTGCTCCACTAGCTCGCGAGCTAGTTTTTCGTTTGAAACAGCATCAACTATATCTCCTCCTGAAGGAACAGTATCAAGACCAGTTATCTCGACCGGCACAGAAGGCCCCGCTTCTTTTATACGTTTACCTTTGTCGTCTGTCATTGCACGCACTCTTCCAACAGCTGTTCCGGCAACGATAGTATCTCCAACTTTGAGGGTTCCATTTTGGACTAATATAGTTGCAATTGGACCGCGGCCCTTGTCGAGTCTTGCTTCAATTACAGTTCCCTTAGCCATACGATTCGGATTCGCTTTTAGTTCTTTTACTTCGGCAGTCAATAGAACTATTTCAAGAAGTTCGTCAATACCTTGCTTCGTTTTTGCGGATATTCTCATGCAGGGAACGTCGCCGCCCCATTCTTCAGGTACTATACCATACTCAGTTAGCTGCTGAATAACCTTGTTGGGGTTAGCTTCTTCTTTATCCATTTTATTAATGGCTACTATTATTGAAACTTGTGCTGCTTTAGCGTGATTTATTGCTTCAATGGTTTGAGGTTTGATTCCATCATCTGCTGCAACAACTAAAATTGCAATATCTGTAACTTGTGCTCCGCGAGCGCGCATTGTTGTAAAGGCTTCATGACCGGGGGTATCGAGGAAGGTTATGTCGTGATTATTTATCGAAATTCTGTAGGCACCTATATGTTGAGTGATTCCTCCAGCTTCCGTGGAAATAACATCTGCGTGCCGTATTGCATCTAGTAAAGAAGTCTTACCGTGATCAACATGACCCATTACCACAACTATCGGAGCTCTTGGAATTAAATCTTTTTCATCGTCTTCATGAGTATCCATAATCATTTCTTCTATCGACACAACTTCTTCTTTTTCGATTTTCGCATGAAACTCCATAGCAACGAGACTAGCGGTGTCAAAGTCGATATTATCGTTAATAGAGGCCATTACTCCCAAGAGCATTAGCTTTTTAATTACTTCTGATGCAGTTGCTTTAAGACGTGATGCGAGCTCTCCAACAGTAATTTCATCGGGAATAGATACTGTAATCGGTTTAGCTTTCCTTTCTTCTGCAATTCTGCGAAGTCTTTCAGCTTCAGTTTCCCTTTTAGTACTTTTAAATTTGCCGCGTTGCTGAGATTTTTGAACTATTTTTTGTTTGGTAGAAGTATGATCTGTTTTGATTTTTTCAGAGGCTATGCGGTCGTATTTTTCATTATATTTATCAATATTTACGTTTACTGTTCTTGTATTCACAACGCGCTCTTCAGGTCTTGAAATATTAGATGATGCAATATTTGAACTGCCGGTAATAACAATTTTGCTTTTAAATTTTTGTTTTGCAGGAGCACTCGCTTTTTGAAAGTCAACGACATTTTTGGGTTTAGTTTCATTACTTACTACTTTTGATGTTTTTAAAGGCTTGTTTGTGACTTTCGGTTGAAGTGTTTCTTTTAAATTGGAATCCAGTCTAGCAGTAAAGTATTTGTCAAAACTTCCAACTGAATTTTTTTGAGTAAAGTATTCAAATACAATATTAAGCTCATCTTCTGTTAGGGAAGTCATATGCTTTTTTTCTTCACCTGTGTATTCTTTTAAAACTTTAATTACTTCTTTGCTTGGAACTCCTAAATCCTTGGCAACTTCATGTACTCTATATTTAATTAGCATATATTGTAGTTCCTCCTAATAGTTTATTACTCTCTTGGTTCCACTAAGGAAAGCACTTTATTTACGATGTTTTCATTTGAGATTCCAATTATTCCCGAATGTTTTCCCAGTGCAAAATTTATATCTTGCATGGTGCAGTCGATTGAAACAGTCCTAGCGTTATTTTCCGTAGAAACAAGTTTTATTTTTTTTAAAGACGATTTCGAAAGGTCTTTAGTAGTGAGTATTAGTAGTATATTTTTTCTAACGATATTGTTTTTAATGTTATCCATACCCAAAAAGAGATTTCCCGATTTTCGTGCTATACCTAAAAAAGAAAGAAGTTTATTATTCATAGGCTTAAAGCATCCTTTCAATTAAGCTATATGTTTCAGTAGCTTGCTTACTACGGAAAGTCCTTTCTAGTCGTCGAGTTTTCCTTGCTTTTTTTAGGCAGTCTAGGCTCGCGCAGATGTAAGCAGAGCGTCCACCTTTTTTATTTTTTCCTTGCAGAACTTGAAGCGAAGAATTTTCTCCCTTTTTAGGAGGTCTTACAACCATTATAAAATTCTCTTTTGAATTTTTTAGTCCGCAGCCTATGCACTTTCTCAAAGGTATATGTTTAACTTTCAATTTAAAATCCTCACTCTTAAAAATTAGACTCTAAAATTCCTGCTCAGGACGAATATCTATTTTATATCCTGTGAGCCGAGCTGCTAGCCTTACGTTTTGTCCGTGGTTTCCGATTGCGAGGGAAAGCTGAGAGGCCGGGACTATTACTTTGCAAACGCTTGGAAGAGCATCGTCTATTTCAACTCTTATGACGTTTGCCGGAGCTAGGGCTGCTGCGATAAACTTTTTATCATCGGTACTGTATAAAATAAGGTCTATTTTTTCTCCACCAGTTTCTTCTACAACGGTATTGATTCTACTTCCATGGGGACCTATACACGAACCAATAGGGTCGACGCTAGGATTATGGCTTATAAGTGCAACTTTACTTCTTGCTCCTGCTTCTCTGGAGACAGCTTTTATTTCTATAGTACCGTCTGCAATTTCAGGTACTTCGCTTTCAAATAGCTTTTTCACAAAGTTAGAATGCGTCCGCGAAATCATAATTTTAGGGCCTTTATCCATTAGTTTTACTTCTGAAAGATATACTTTTATGTGATCTCCTTCACTTACTTTTTCATTTCCTATTTGTTCAGACTGGGGGAGGGTAGATTCTGCTTTACCGATTCTAAGGGTAAAAGCTCCGGATTTATCATCAATTCTTTCAATAAGAGCAGTTACGATAGAATCTTGTTTGCTTTGAAATTCCTGGGCAATCTGACTTTTTTCGCCGTCCTTTATACCTTGACGAATTATATTGCGAGCAGTTTGAGCAGCAATACGTCCAAACTCTTTTGTGTCGAGCTTAATTCCCACCTGGTCTCCAATACTTACACCTTTTTTTATATTAAGGGCGTCTTTAAGAGATATCTCTTTACCGGGGTTAACAACCTCATCAACCACAGTTTTTAGTAAGTTTACTTCGAATAATCCTTCCTCTTCGTCAAAATTGACTATTACTTCTTCATTGCCTCCATAATTATTTTTGCACCCCGTAACTATAGCTTTGTTTATTTTTTCAAGCATAAAGTCCATAGATATACCACGTTCTTTTTCAAGAGACCTAAGAGCTTCAAAAATTTCAATACTCATTTTAATAATTCTCCTCTAGTACTTTTAAATTTATATGAGATATATTCTTCCTTAAGGCTTCGACTGTTTCATTTTCGCTGTTTATAGTGATTTTATCCTTATCAAACGACATGAGCTTTCCGCTTAAATTTCGCTGACCCTTTTCGTTAGGTCTAAACAGCTTTAAATTTAAATTAGAGCCGATATATCTTTTTAGATGTTCATCGCTGGAAAGTTCTCTTTCAATTCCCGGAGAACTCACCTCCAAGCAATAAGAATGATTAATGCAGTCTAAAAGGTCGAGCGGAGCGTCTAACTTTCTGCTCATTTCCTCGCAGTCTTCAATATTTATCCCTTGATCTTTGTCTATAAACACTCGCAGGTACCACTTCGGGCCTTCTTTGACGAATTTTACATCCCATAATTCAAGCCCTAAACTTTCAGCTAGAGGCTTAGCTATATTTTTAACTGTATCTGCTATGCCTGACTTTAATGAACTATTCATTATCTCCCTCCAAAATACAGATAAAAGAGCGGGATTTTCCCACTCTTTCTCTAGTAAGCAAATTCAAACTATAAAATATTCTACCACACTCTATAAAGGCAAGTCAATACTCTAAAGCATTATCTTTTATTTTCTTGTAAAATTTGTTGGTATCCATGTTTTTTTACACGCTCAAAAATGTTAATCATTTTTTTGTTGTAATGTAGTGCCTTAGCGCTTAATTTAACATACTGATTATAAATATATTTAAGCTCAAAAGGATTAAGAGCTTTAAGAGTAGCCTCTGCGCTTGGAAACAAACGAGAATTAGTGGAGGGGATGTATAAACACATAGATACCAAAGAAGCCTTTTCTATTATATTTTTGCAAAGATGAAAGTTGTTTTTTTGATTGAATAAATACTTTAAGAGTCTATGATATCTTTTCATGAAAATTATAAAGTCGTACGAAGATAAAATCCTGAGAGAAAATACTTTCCCTGACACTATTATAGGCTCACTAAACTTAGAATTAAAACAAATTTTATTGAAATCTTTGTGCATTAAAAAATTTCCTTTCTCGAAATAATTGATGCCGGACAAAATTTTATCTTGTCCGGTTAGAATCAAAAATATTTTATTTGTTAGAATGAATTTCAAGAACAGCACGTTCATATATTGCTTTCTTTCCAAGATAAACGTTTTCAGCTTTTTTTATCTCATAAATTCCTGATGCGGTTTCTATTACAGTACCTTCCGGGCAAGAGCACAGTTTAACATCAGCTTTGCCAATATATAAAAACTGTTCTGTGGTGATAGATGAATTATAGTCTCCATATAAAGGGCTTTGATCATCGGACCTTAAAGGCTGTATGAAAGCTCTGGATTTTATTGATTTACTTTTTCCTCCAGTACTATCCGTAAAGGTTACAGTAATATGTTGACCATAATTTGATATAAGCGTTTTCAAGTAGTTTAACACTAAAAAGCAATCCTTTCGAAAATGAAACTATCATCCTCTATCAAATCTACGATAGAACTTTTAGCTTCTTGCCAAGCTCGATAGGCCATTTTTACTGAAGTCCCAGGGTCACTTTTTATCCTGATTTCTCCAGCCGCAAAAGACTCCATACCTGGACTGGAAGCACGATAAAGAGTATATTTATAAAAAGCAAGCGTTGCGGCAGCAACTTCTAATCTATGCGCATGCGCTTCTATATCTACTCCTTTTCGCAGATGGTTTTTAATTTCTTCCACACTGTCCTTGCAGAGAGTAACCCAGGATGAAGACTCATCTAGCTCTATATTAGTTATAATTGAAAATCGCTTTAAGACCATTTGTAAATTCAAGGGTAGGTCCCCTCCTTACAAGTCTAAGTTTTGATGTTTGGCTCCTCAAAGTTTATAAATGCTATAAGGAGCCAATGCTTTAAGCCCGAAATTAGACACTATAATTTAAACATTTTACTGCATCTCCAAATATTTTTGAAAATCCTGTAGTCATAGTAATTCCAGCTCTTTCAAGCTGTTTGTCTATTACCTTGTCGTACTCTACCACTACGTCCCCAGACTGAATCATTTGAAGTGCAAAATCTTTATCAAGACCGATAATTTTTTTACCTGTTACACCTTCGCAAAGTATGATCTTCGCACCCATAGGTGTTACAATATTTCCTGTACCTTGGAAGTCGAGTCCTGCTGTGGCATCTCTCATTTCGCTTAAAGATAAAATATCATTTATGGTATTGCTGGAAGCTAGCATAACATTTAATTTATAAGGACTTAGTCCTTTCCAAAGCTGCAGTAAATGAGAATAGCTTAGTGCTGCCGTGGTTGTGCCAGAAGCATATGTTGCTTTAATTTCGCCTACTGCTGTTTCTCCAGAACCCATTAGCTCAGTTAAGGCGTCGCCGAGTTGTTCGTTAGCTATGTCTATTCCAATTTGCTTTAAAATTACTGCAATTACATCTAAGTTTTGAAATCTCAGCGCCTCGTAAGAGGAGGAAAGTAGTCTGCCGTGCTTTTTTAGTGAAACTAAATTAGTGTTTTTAGTCACATTTACGCTTCTTAAGCTTCCTCCTTCGGATATGTAATTTGGAGCACTGGAGGCAAGAGCGTCTACTGAAGAAGTAATTGATCTATAATCTACTCCTTCTATCTTTGTGGTGGCGGCAACTATTGAGGAAAGCACTTCAGAAGATTGAATTCCTTGCTTTATAGCTCTAGTTAAAAACTCTGGAAACAGGACTGCTGAATCAGAGGTGCTAAAGAATTTTTCTACCATATCACACCCCGGACCGCTCACTTTTATATTAAATCTTTTAAGCTGTCTTTGATATGCGTCGAGATTTTCGAGGGAGGTTCCTTTGTAATTTTCAGAAGGATCTAATTGCTCTAGGACGTCTGTAAAGCTTTTTCCTCCAACGTTGTACATTCCTTTTTCTAATTTTATTGAATTACAAAATGCCATTTTTAATTCCTCCGTATTTATATTTTAAATTGTGAATTTTGATTTTTTTCTATTTCGGTTTTTTCAGGTGTGAATTGCGGCTTTACCGGGAACGTTTTTGCAAGCTTTGACTTAAAAGAGTCTTTAAGTAGTTTAAGCTCTTCGATAGAAAGTTTTTCAGAAATACTTTTCATTAGATTGAGGTTCATTTCAGGTTGAACCATTGCCGAAAGCTTTATGACCTCGCTTTTTAGTTCTTCTTGATAGACCTTACCAATTTCTGCTTTAGCTTTAAGCTTAGCGATGATGTTAAAAAGCTCTGTTGCCTGAGACTCACTAAAACTTACGGACTTACCTTTACTTAAAGTCTTTATAACGTCTTCCACTTTTTCTTCACCTCCCTTCAATGAAATTTCATAGGATTTAATCACTCCAGCTTCACGCTGCGCTGGCACTGCCACAAACGACCATTCATAAGCGTCTAAAGGGTTATCGAGCACAGCATGGCATATTTCGTATGAGCCATCTTTTTTGTATTTTTTACCTTTTACATGAGAACAAAAGTTTGATTTTATATTGTTACCGCAGATAGAGCAGGAAGTACTTCCCACGGAGCATCCCACGCTCACTTCTTTTTTTATTCCTGAATCAATTTCTAAAATAATATCTTCATTTTTAGTCGAACGGGGCATATAGGCTTTGGCAAGAAGTCTTTTATATTGATGACCTAAAGAATTCTTTTTGCCGGATATATTTTCAACCCTGCACATAAATATCCTTGCGGTTTGATTTTCGCTTGTAGGGTTGTGGTCTAAGATACCTGTTTTACCAACAAACAATTTTTCTAGCTTTTCTAGTGCAGAATCTGTAAACCTTTCATTTTCGCGGTCTATATCGTTGTCGCAAAGAACCACCGAAAAGACGTATATTTCTTCTGAAGAAAAATTTCTTCTAGTAAGATTATTTATAAGTCCGAGTTCTTCCGAAGAAACTGATGAACTTGATTTACTTTTTAGTACATAACCATCTTTCATGATTTAAGCCTCCATATGATAAGTATTATTTTCCATGCTTTCGGCTTCGAGCCTTTTTTCAATTTCTCGAGCTTGAGCGTTTATCAAGCGGGAGTTAGCAATGTGGAGCTGATCTTCGAGTTTGATTTTATTCCAAGAAATTTTATATTCAGCTTGATATCCATTTAGTCTAAGCCACATATCGCATATTTTAGAAATAACAGGGTTAAGAAGTCTTCTATAAGCCTCGAGTTCACTTCCTAAGATTTCCGCTTGTTGGTCGGACATAGTTTCAGTTGATGACCAGTTAAGACCTAGAAGAAAAGGTGGAATTGAAAGCTTACTGACTATCTGTTCAAGCATTTGTCTTACAGGGACTTGACTTTCTAATACTTGATTGTCTGCACCTATAACTTTTATTCCAACGTCTCCAACAGCTATAAAGTCGCTGGGATGACCTCCAATTTGCATCGCTTTGCTCCACTGAGCGGCTATTTGGGCAGCACGTTCTTTGGCGTAAGCACGTTCTCCAGCGTCCGAAGAAGGCTTATATGTGACGGCAAATCGAACATTTCCAACTCTTTCCCAGTTGGCACCTATGCTATGAAAGATTTTAAGGAGAATATTGCTGACGAAGGGCAATCCTTTCATCACAGAATTTCCATATATTCTTCCCGGCTCAGGGTTAAGAGAAGAAATAAGAACAAGTTCGGGGTATTTAACTGGCTTTAAAGAACCGTCTTTTTTTCTATGAGAAATTATTAAATTTAAGGGACTGTCTTTCGTTGTTAGTGCAACATCTGCAAGAGAAGCATTGTAAAGAGCAGATATGGAGTTGTCTTCGGGATTAATAACTATTTCACCAACAGCAGTTCCATAAGTAAGAAGCTGATTTAAGTGAGAAAGAATAAAGTAATTGGCTCCTACTTCACAGGAATTTACTTTTACATTTGAAATAAATTTATTAATTTCGCTTTCGATGTAAGAGTCTGTGCAGATGATACGAAATTCGCCTGTAAGACGAATAATCTTAGAAATAGCAGCATCGATAATAGGGACCGCTTCACGCAAAGCGCGATAAAGCTTAATTTCAGTCTCTGAAAGGGGAATATATTTTTCGAGTATGCTAAAAGGATGAGTTGAATTTGAAGGGCAGGGGGCTGTCTGAACGGCAGCTTCGGGTTTCTTTTTCTTTTTGAAAAATTCCACTTTTCATACTCCTTTTTATCTCTGAGCAGCCAATGCGAAAAAGGGATCATCATCGGCAGCCATAATAGTTGTAACGAAATATCTTATATCATCCATGGCGTGGTCGTTTTCTTTTACGGGTGTATCTTTGCTAGTTGTGCTTTGCCATCTGTATAAAGAAAACTCCCGGATAGAGTTAGTGCAGTTTTTGCATATTTTTATGTCACCTCTTTTTAAAGCGATTGTAACCTCGCTTATGCCGTCTGAAACATTGTTTTTTGCTGGGATTACTTTATATTTTCCATAGCGTCGTATTAGAGTTATAAAACTAGCTGCAGAAGGGTCAACTGTCATACAGTCAATGTATCTGTTGTCTACCATCTGAGAAATATATTTATAATGTTCTTCATCGGTTCTTGTTTCACCTTCTTTTCTAGAGTCATAGTAGTATTCATCTATTCTGTACCATATGCCATTAATTTCAGCCCAAAGACCGCAAGAGGTAGGATTTACTATTCCATAGTCGCACGAAAGCGCGTAGCGCGATGGACTTTCAGAGGGTGGCTCGCAGAACATTAGCTCATTCGACATATACGGGTAGATCAGTCCTTCAACTGCAACCCATTTTCCTTCAATAAATCTTTGATAAAAAGTTCCGCTGTAAAGCCTGCGATATCTCTCTTTGAGCGACTCCGGTAAAGAGGGGTTGTCATCCATCGTAAAATGAAGGTACATCGCACCCCGAATATCTTTTTTTAGTATCCATTCTCTGTAAAACCAATGACCCGGATACTCAGGGTTGCAATTGAACCAAAACTTAGACCCACATACAGAGCACCTTGCAAGAGCTTGATCCACAAAAGATTTAGGCATTAAAGCAACTTCGTCGAAGAGTACTCCTGAGAGAGTCATACCTTGAATAAGAGATGCAGAAGACTCATCTTTTCCACCAAAAAGATAAAAAATATTAGTTCGCTTATCAAAGGATATTTCTATAAGATTTTCTGATATCTTTTGTTTACATTTAAATCCCAGCTTAGAAAGTATGGGGAGAACAGGGGTAATCACGTTTCTGCGTATAGACCGGATAGTTTTCCCGCAAATGGCAAATGCAGCTCCGCTGAATTTATAAAATGACCACAGTATGAATGAAATAGACATACAAAGAGTTTTGCCGCTTCGAATTGACCCATCACAAATAATCGCGTCAAATTTTTCATAAGGCGAATTTTTTAACCACCAGGTTAAAGTGATAGTTTGTTTTTTCGAAAAGCTTTCAAATTTCATTTAATCCTCCGGTAAGTCTTTTCCTGGACTAGCAAGTTTTTTCATACTTTGTTCTAAAGCATAGTAGAACGGTTCTTTTTCTGAGTGAGTGCTAACGTCTATTTGCTCAAGTTTTTCAAGTGCACGAAGACGATCAAAGAATTTAATTTCCATTGCTCCATCTTTAGGCTTTTTTATTTCAGAAATATTAAAAAGATCCATTTTTTCGAGGTCTTCGGGTCTTAAATTTTCAGAAAATAAGAGTTTTATTGAATCGGAAATGCTTCCAAATGCAAGGCGTTCATATCCACTAGTGGCTCGGTACATTAAATTTTTTCTTTTTTCTATGTACATACTTTCGATTTTTTCCAGTACTTTTTTATTCAAAAGTAGTTCAGTACCTTTTTTACCTGGAGAAGTTTTATATCCTGAGCGAATTGCAGCTTCCTTTGCATCTCCCGTCAGAATATAGTAGTGGCAAAACATCACTTCTTTTTTGTTGAGTTCACGGCATGACCTGGTTTCTGATAAATTTTTCATTTAATGATGCCTCCTTAAGAATTAAAAGTGTTTGTATACTCCATATATCGACAAAAATAGTCATTATTTTGCACTTTACAAGGCAACTAATTAAAAATAAAGTAAAAAAATATCCCTTAGGTAAGAACCAAGAGATATTTATTAAATCTTGAAAATCATGTTATTTAATTCAGAGCAAACGAAATAGAATTAATTTTTTTAAGCGATGGTATCAATTTTTCTGCTTTTTCCATGTTTTTATAACAGGAGGTTTTCTTAACTTTCCTTGCAATAGAATCTTTTTGGTTTAGATCTTCTAATAAAGTTTGGATACGACTTTTAAACGACTTCAAATTTTTATTTGCATGCTTTAAGGCTTCAAAGTATAGGTCCACATCGTTTATTTTTTCAATTGCACTGGTGTAGTCTTTATTATTTTTTGGTATCTTAAAAGAAATGTCTGCAACTTTTTCATTACTTATTATTTTTTTAATTTCATTAGAATTATTTATAGTTATTTCCACTAATTTTAAGAATTGTTTCACAAGCTTCTGATCTTTTTCCTCTAAAGCAGTGCGCTTTTTGTTTAGTAAATAATTAAAATCACCTACAATATTTCCCCATGCGCTACTATTAAAGCATTTCCGAAAAAAATTATCTATTTTGTACGGAAACCTTATACTTGATAATTCTGTGCTCATATCCATTCCTCCATTTAATAGAAAATTTATAGTTTTTAGTTTTGCGAGGTTTGAAAATTAAAAGCCATCTTGATTTGTTATATAATATATTTATAAAAACATCAAGTATTTCAGCAGGGTAATATATAATATTTACATTTCACCGGTGAAGTAAAGTTCAAAAAGCCTACAAAGAGCTACTTTGTAGGCCGGCTTTAATTTTTTTATTTAGATAAATTCAATAACTAAATATTTTCATCGATTTTTGATTTTATATTGTGAGTAAATTCTTCAGCACCTTGAAGCACTTTTCTTGCATTTCTCTGCATGCATTTATCATGATCGAAAAAATACATTCCAACCATTCCTGCAATTGTTCCAAGGATAGCTCCGGCTAAAAGTAGTCTAATCATGCCGCAAACTCTACCGCAGAAGCAATCGTGTTCATGATGGTGATGATGATCTGATCCGCACATAGTTTTCATCTCCTTTACAAAAAATTATTTCAATCAAGTCAATATATACTTTTTAAATTTAAAAAAGTATTCACTGGCTCACTGTTAATATTCCCAGGTGGCTTTAGATTAAACAAGGGTGTAGTTTACTTTTAAAAATGAAATTTTTAACAATTTAATTTCAAATATCCTAATCACGAATTTTCAAAAGATTTACTATATTATGTGTATGAGCAATAATCTCAAGTCGGTGGAGGAAACATCGTTGAAACATAAACTTACCAGATTGAAGAAAAAAAGAATAATTTTAACTTTAGTTTTTGTTCTAACTCTTTTACTAGTTTTTATACATTTTCAATTTAGGCCTATAGTAAAAGAAATTTCTTTAAGTAGGGCTAGAATAATATCCACAGATGCAGTAAATGAAGCAATTTTAGAGGAGCTTTCGCAAAATAGTGAAGCTTACATTAATATAATTAGAATACAAAAAAATGAAAGCGGTGAACTAACGGCTATTTTGTCGGACATGGAAAAAGTAAATAGGCTTAAATCTCAAGTTGGACTTAATATTCAAAATAAGCTTTCTGAACTTAAAAGTAAGAATATGAAAATTTCTCTAGGAACGCTTAGTGGTTTAGAAATGCTCAACGGAATGGGACCTGAAGTTCCTTTTAAAATAAGTGTTGCAGGAAGCGTTATGACGGAATTTAAAAGCAATTTTAAGGATGCTGGAATTAACCAAACGCTTTATCAAATTTACTTAAATATCCATACCCGCATCGGTGTTATGGTACCGGGCTGCACATGCTCAGAGGACTTTAGTACAAATGCTTTAGTTTCTGAAACTGTGATATTAGGAGCCGTCCCCAGGGTATACTCTGGAAACGGTAAAATGAACGTAAATTCAGGGGAAGCTGCTTGATTTTTCCTTTAAGATATGCACTAATTTTTAATTAACTCAAAGTCTTTTGATAAAAACTTATCGTATGGTAAAGCCAGATGCTGAATTTCACACGAAGAAGAAATAGTAACTTTTTTTAATTTGCTGCAATTTTTAAATGTTTCTTTCGAAAGCTTAGTGCATTTAGAAATATAAACTTCTTCCAAATTTTCGCAGTTTTCAAAGGCATATTCTCCAACTTCTTTTATTTCAGGCAAATGGACGCTTTTTAAATTCTTGCAGTTTTTGAAAGCAAAGTCAGGAATGTGAGTACATTTAGGAATATGAATTTCTTTTAAATTTTCGCAGTTTTCAAACGCGCTTGCGCCTAACTGTGTTAAATTAGGCAACTTTAAATTTTCTATAAGCGTGCAGTCTCTAAAGCAGCTTTCACCAATAAGCTCCAATTTAGGAAGATTTAATTCTTTAAGACTTTTGCATTTTCTTAGAGCATGATTTCCAAGCGAGGTAAGCTGTGGAAGATTTAAGCTTTCAAGGGAAGTGCATCCCCATAGTGCAGTTGAATCTATTTTTTCACAGTTATCTAAATTTAATGTTTTTAATTTCTCACATTTCATAAAAGCTGAGCTTGATAACTCTTTGCAATTAGGCAAGTTTACTTCTTCTAACAAGGGGCAAGTCTCTCGACGATTTTCAAACCAACCAATATTCTTATCTGGTGATTTATCTTCATAATCCGTCCACTTAATAACAGCATTATTTAAGTTTTTATATCCTATTTTCGAAACTCGGGTATGCCAAAATCGCTCTGTCACATTGCAAAAAGCACCAGAGCCAACACTTAAGCACTGAGGAAAGCTTATTTTTTTAAGCGACTTGCAACCCGGAAAAGATTCTTTCCCTATATTTCGGCAATTAGGAATATTTACTTCTTCTAGCTTTGAACAATTTCTAAAGCAGTTTTCTGGGATGTCACCTGCAAATTTATCTAAATTTACAATTTTTAAATTATCGCACAACTCAAAGCTTGAGTTAGAAAGGACTGTGCACTCTGGCAAGCTAACTATCTGAAGATTTTTACAAAGAAGAAAACCTCCTTCTCCAACTTTTTCGCAGTAAGGAAGATTTACAGAAGTTATATTGGCAAATTTCAATTCTAATTCTACCTTTTTGAAGGGGCTACCAGCGTCATACATAAAACCAATCATTGGTAATAAGATAATAGTTGCACCTATCATCATCATAATTGCTCCTGTACCAAGATTTTCCGAGATATGACGATTTGTTTTAGAAGCAACCAAAGAAGCCTCAGAAGCTACTTCAGATATATTATGCCCATCCAAGATTGCAGGAAGATTGATTGCCTCGAAGGTGTTGATTCTTAAAAGAGTAGCAGAATCGTCGCTACTATTAATCATATAAATAAATTTTTTACTTGTATCGGTTTTTGGTGTTATGTTTGCCCGAATATTTCCTGTGGATAAGCAGGTAAAAGTCAAGGCCAATAAAACAGATATAGATTTTTTAAATGCTTTCATTTTCAATTCCTCCTTATATATAAATTTAGCTGCATATCTAACATAATATTATATAAAATAAAAGATGTCAAATTAAAAATTTAATTTATTTAACCTAAAAAATTCTAGATTAAAGATATTAAACTTTGTCACCTTTTGCTATTCATACAAATAAAATGTTAATAACGCTTAATCATAAGGTTGGTGTTAACATTGAAAAAAACTAAAGCTTCAGCAAACAAATATATATTTTTTTTATTGTCTATGATGATGCTTTTTCTGACTGCTTGCTCGAAAAGCGGATCTTCCGGCAAAGAAACCATAAGATTAAATGAAGTTACAAGATCAGTATTTTATGCTCCTCAATATGTGGCTCTTGAGCTTGGTTACTTCGATGAATATTCACTTAATGTCAAGCTGACATGCGCGGAAGGTTCAGACCGAACGATGACTGCACTTCTTTCAAAGCAAGCTGATATTGGTCTTTTAGGTTCTGCTGCAACAATAAGTGTACGCAGTCAAGGCAAGGAAGAATGTCCTATTATTTTTTCTCAGCTTACTCAGCGTGACGGAAGTTTTTTAGTTGGTAGAAGCGAAAACTTTCAGTGGAGTGATTTAAAAGGCAAAAAAATTATAGCAGGACGTAGGGGAGGGGTCCCGGAAATGGTTTTTGAGTACATTCTTAAAGAAAAAGGTTTTAACCTTCAAAGCGACCTTACTCTCTTAACAAATATACAATTTAACCTCATGGGTATTGCTTTTAGCAGAGGGATTGGAGATTATGTGTGTCTTTTTGAGCCAACAGCATCTCTTCTTCAGAAGGAAAAATCCCTTTATATACTAAAATCCCTTGGAACCGAGTGCGATAAAGTTTTATATACCTGTTATTGCGCTTCACGTGAATACATAAACAAAAATCCCAAAGTGATTCAATCCTTTACTAACGCAATATATAAAGCACAAGTATGGGTATGTGATCATTCAGCAGAGGAAATTGCAAAAGTTATTTTGCCCTATTTTGTAGATTCTTCCTTAGAGATGCTTACTCGGTGTATTCAAAATTATATTGATTCCGACGTATGGTGCAAAAATCCTATTGTCGACCGCTCTGCATTTGTCAATATGCAAAACATAATGATAGAAGCGGGAGAACTTGAAAATCAGATTGATTTTAATGAGCTTATAGAAAATTGCTTTGCTAATAAAGCAGTAGAAGATATAACTTAACTAAAAGTGAGGCGAAATCTAGGTGAAAAACAAAGAAAAGATTTTAATGCTCAAACATTTAACTATGCGATATCATACGCTTAAACAAGAAACTCTTGCAGTTAAAGATATAACTCTTGATATATACAGTGAAGAATTTTTAAGTATAGTAGGTCCCAGCGGCTGCGGAAAAAGCACAGTTTTGTCTTTAATTTCGGGACTACTTAGCCCTTCGTCTGGAGAAGTAGTTATTACTGATCGAAAAAAAGACTTAGGAAAAAGCCTTGTGGGCTATATGCTTCAAAGTGACTATCTTTTCGAATGGCGTACAATTGAGCAAAACATTATGTTAGGCTTGGAAATAAAAAAACTTTTAAATGAAAAATCTCGAGAATACGCACTAAAACTTCTTGAAAAATATGAGCTTATCAAATTTAAAGACCATTTTCCCAATCAGCTCTCTGGAGGAATGCGTCAAAAAGTAGCTTTAATTAGGACTTTAGCAGTAAAACCACAAATTTTATTATTAGACGAACCTTTTTCCGCTCTTGACTATCAAACTCGAATAACTTTGGCCTCCGAAGTGAGAAAAATTATCAAAACAGAAAGAAAAACCGCTGTTTTAGTCACGCACGATATCTCGGAAGCTATAACCCTTTCGGATAGAATAGCGATACTTTCTAAACGGCCAAGTACCATAAAAAGAGTTTTAGAGGTTGAATTTGGTTCCCAAAATTTAAGCACAAAGCAAAAACAGCGTCATGAAAAGTTCAATGATTATTTTGATGTTATCTGGAGTGAATTAAATGAGAATGAAAAATCAAAGCACTGAAAAGTATTCGAAAGAGCATATAGAATTTCTTAGAGAAAGAAAAAAAGAAACTTTTAAAATAAAATTTCTTCAAGCTGGTATTTTGCTGGCATTAATAACCCTATGGGAAGTTTTAGCGGCTTTTAAAATTATAGATAGCTTTATTATGAGCTCGCCTTCACGAATAATTAGTACTATGATTAGTTTATACTCTTCAGGTCAGCTTTGGAGCAATATAATATTTACTATAGTGGAGACGATTACAGGTTTTATCTTAGGGACTCTTTTAGGAATGATAATAGCAACTTTAATATGGTGGTCTAGCTTTACGTTTAAGGTAATAGAACCATACTTAGTGGTATTAAACGCCTTGCCCAAAGTAGCTTTAGGACCGATTATAATTGTCTGGATGGGAGCGGGCATGGGTTCGATTATTCTAATGGCGTTACTCGTTTCGGTGATTATTTCGATAATGAATATACTAAACGGATTTACAAACGTTAGCAAAGAAAAAATTTTACTTATGAAATCATTTGGGGCCACGAAAATTCAGATTTTTAAAAAGCTTGTGCTACCTTCCAATATTTCAACCATTATTTCAACTTTAAAAATAAATGTAGGTATGTCGCTTATAGGAGTAATAACCGGAGAATTTTTAGTTTCAGAAAATGGAATAGGCTACTTGATTGTATATGGAGGTCAAGTTTTTAAAATGGATTTAGTCATGGCAGGAGTATTAATTTTAGCGGTGCTTGCATGGTGCCTATATGCGTGCGTTGCAAAAGCTGATTTTGTTTATTCTAAAAAGAAATAGTTTAAAAAGCTCTTATGCATTTAAACATAAGAGCACTGTTTTTGCTGAGCGGCCGAGTATATAAAATAGCTTTAAAACAAAGCTACTATTAGTAACCGAGAAAGCCTTTTATTCATATTATGAATAGTGTAGGAATAAGTCAAAAGTTTTAAAAAGTAAACCTTTTGGGAAGCTATTGACCTTGTCACCTTTACACTTTTAAAGAACAGGAGAAAAGAATATGAATAAATCAATTTTTGATATAAAAGCTAAAGAATACGGCATTTCTCCTCTTCCGGAGAATCCAGTAGTAGCAATGGCATACGTTCCGTATCAAACAGGATGTGATTTAGAAGTTTACAAGCCCGAGCAAGGAATATGTGCAGGCACGATGTTCCCAGAACTCAACAAACCTTTTGCACCTTGTAAATGTGGAGGTGCAGTTGCAAATGACTGATCGCAATATGCTTTTAAGACGCATCGCAGCTTTAGACTTTGCGGTTGTAGAATTAAATCTCTACATGGACACTCATCCGCTTGATTCAGAGATAAATGATAAGCTTAATGAATACAAACAAAAATCTGAAGTTTTAAGAGAGGAATTCGAAAAAAAATTTGGTCCACTTACTTCTACAGACAAAGAGAAGAATCGTTGTGGCTGGATATCTGATCCATGGCCTTGGAATAATGAAAGAGGTGAAGAGTAATGTGGGTTTACGAAAAGAAATTGCAGTATCCCGTAAACATTAAGAATACTAATCCCGCTCTTGCTAAAATGATAATAACTCAATATGGTGGTCCAGATGGTGAACTAGGAGCTTCTTTAAGATACTTAAGCCAAAGGTTTTCGATGCCTTATCCTGAGTTAAAAGCCATATTGACTGACATTGGTACTGAAGAGCTAGGGCATCTTGAGATGATAGGAGCGATTGTATATCAACTTACTAAAAACCTTACAAGAGATGAAATAAAAGAAGGCGGCTTTGAAGATTATTTTGTAGATCATACTACTGGGGTTTACCCAACATCAGCTAGTGGAAGCCCTTATACAGCTGCTAGCATGCAGGTTAAAGGTGACCCTATAACAGATCTTCATGAAGATTTAGCTGCGGAGCAAAAGGCTAGAAGTACATACGATAACATCCTTCGCTTTTGCGATGATCCAGATGTAAAAGACCCTATTAGATTTTTAAGGGCCAGAGAGGTTGTTCACTATCAAAGATTCGGTGAAG
>CAMNXD010000001.1 GCA_946566955.1 uncultured Clostridia bacterium | reverse complement strand
TGCATTGGAATAGATAAGCTTTCCCGTATTAATATTCATTACCCCTACAAAGCACGTAACAAACATTCCTGCTTCATTATTCTCACAAAGTCTTTCATTAACTATTTTAAGGACCTGAGAAGGAGAGTCTCCGTTTTGAAGCTGATTGTTTATAAGTATTTTAGCAATAACCATAAACAGTGCCGCCGAAATTCCTTTACCAGAAACATCTGCTATTACTAGAGCTAAATGGTCTTTATCTACAAAAAAGAAATCGTAAAAGTCTCCACCTATTTCTCTAGCCGGGTCCATAAGAGCATAAATATCTAAATCTTCTCTATCTGGAAATGCCGGAAAAATATACGGAAGCATACTGGTTTGTATCTTTTTAGCAATCATAAGCTCACTGTGAATTTTTTCTTTTTCTGCAGTTGTCCTCGCTAAGTTTTCTGTATAAAGCTTTAAATTTCTAGCCATGGTACTAAATGAAACCGCTAATTCTCCTATCTCATCAGTAGACTGAGTAGAAATATTCAGCGAAAAATTTCCATTTCCTATATTTTTAGCTTCCTTGCTAAGTTTAACTATTGGCTTGCTTATACTACTTGAAAGCTTTGTGCATATAAAATAAATTAATACTAATAAAATAATTATCATAACAGCAAACTGGAAAATCACATTTAAAAAGTCTTTACTTAAAGCAATATCACTGCGATTAGCAGAAATTTCTGTTAATCGATGAAGCGTATTTACAGGCTTTAAAGCTTCATCTTCTTCTATTAAAGTAGCTAATCTCCAATTGTTTGTTGGTAGTGGAGAATAAGAAGCATAATATTTTTTACCGTTTATTTCGGCAGTCGAAACTCCAATTTTTTCAGTCAGCATTTTTTGAATTAGCTTACTATAAGACTCTTTAATTCCCATATCACTTGCAAAAGAGCTGTATTCCGGATGTATAACGATGTTTCCTTCGGCATCCACTACAAAATTATATCCAGTTTTCCCTATGCTCGAATGAGTAACATATTCAGATATATCGTCTAAATACATATCAGCTGCACATACTCCTAAAACTTTTCCGCCAGAAGTTTTAACTACCTTAGAACAAGTAATGCACCATTTACCCGTTGATTTAGATAAATATGTGCTTTGCCAAACTGGAGAATCTGAATTAGATTTTAAGGCATCAGTATACCAAGGGCGCAACCTATGATTATAGCGTTCATAGGAAGTATCAGAAGAGTATTTATAAAATAGTCCGTTTTCAGTTCCAAAGTAGATACTTGAAATAGATGAATTACTTCTATATAGTGCTTTGCACACAATCTCAAGATTACTAAATGTTCTAATTTCTTTATAAAGTTCAAGCGGGATAGTGTTTTTTGACAACACAGGGTAATTTTTTAAAATTTCTTTTCTTTCTTCTTCATCTATACCCATCCACGCTTCAGGAGACGTAAAATATAAATTATCTTGATAATAATTTTGATACTCAGGAATACTATAAATTAGCTCACCATTGCTAGAAGGATCAAGTGCATAGGCTTTAGAAAAAGAATTACTTCTATTTGAAACGTCTAAATCTTTTTTAAATTCCGGAAGAGGTAAAATTTCTCCTGTAAATTTTTCTTTGTATATTTTACTAATTCCCTCAGACGCCGCCAATACCTGATCGCTTACCTCACTGAAAAGACTATCTGACCCTTTTGCTAACGAAGAGGATAAATTTTTAAGATTTTCTTCAAATTGCTTCTTAGTAGTAGATTTTCCTACCTCTTTAATGTCTGAAGCCAGGCTCGAAATCTCGTTTACAGAATATTTCTTCATATTTAAAATACTTATAAATGATATGGTACACATAAATATTTGAGAAACAAGAATTAAAGAAGAAATAATCAGTAATATTTTCTTTTCAATTTTTAAATCTTTAAAAAAATTCTTTATCACAAAAATACATCCCTTCATACATAAATTCTCGAGAAATTTCTATACGAAAGGATTATAGCATAACACATATAAAATATCATCTATAAAAATATTATTGTTTAAAATTTATATCATGTCCTTGCGCTTCAGTATCCACCAAGTTACAACCATTCCCACTACCATTGCTATAAAAGGAATCCACCACTCCTCCATACCAGGAATACCTGGGTTGTTCATACCGTAAATTCCAGAAACAATAGTTGGAATAGTCATGATTATTGCTACCGAAGCAAGAATCTTTGCCACAACGTTCAAGTTATTAGATATAAGAGAGGAAAATGCCTCCATAGTACTTGAAAGTATATTTAAATATATTTCAGACATTTCTGCAGCTTGCTTAATTTCTATAATTATATCTTCTAAAAGTTCTCTATCTTCACTTTCAAGCTCAACAAGGTATTTCCCCCTAGACATTTTTCCAAGCATACCACTTATAGATTTTAAAGAAGCAGAAAAATAAACTAAAGATTTCTCTATTTCTAAAAGCTGAATAAGCTCCTCATTTCTCATCGTTGCTTTGAGTTCTTCTTCAACATGACCTATTATCTTGATTATTTGATTCAAATACCGAAGATACTTTCCTGCCATACGAAGCATAATTTGAAATGCAAAATGTACTTTTCTTTCCGGATATGCATTTTTAATGACTCCGTCTGCGAATTCTTCAATTATAGAGTTCTCTTTAAGAGATATAGTAATTATATTTTTAGAGGTAATAATTATACTCACAGGATTAGTATAGTAAGTAAAGTTTTTTCCCGTCTTATCTACAACAGGACTATCTATAATTATAAGAGTATCTTCCCCCCCGCTATCTATATGTGAAGCCTCTTCTTTATCTAGTGATGCTCTGAGAAGCTCAGGTTCAATGCCGAATTCTGATCTTAAATAATTTATATCCTTTTCGTTTGGTGCCACACAATTTATCCAGCATCTTTCTTCATATGCGTCTACAGTCGTAATTTTCCCATTAGAGGTTTTATGAAACTTCATCATAATAAATTCATCCCCTTTCTAAAGAAAATTTTTATAAAGTTATTTTATCACATTTTATGCCCTAACTAAAAAAATCTTTCAAAACTTTTAAATATATCTTGGTATTTCTTGATTTTTATTTTACATACTTCTATTTATATCTTAAAGTTTTTAAATTGATACTCTTCCGATGAGGTAATTTATAAAAACAACATACCTTACTTTTAAATTTCGTTATTCTAAATTTTTGTCTGAAATTTTTTCCTCGTAACACGCTCCTAGTTTTAAAACTGAAATGATCCAAATTATAATTGTTGTAAAAAACATTGAAACTATCGGGAAACTATATGCAAGCACTCCTGCCACTGAACCGCTTATTGTCATGAGGGTACGTGGAAAAGAAACCATAATTTGTTGAACTGATGATGCACCTGCTTTTCCCGCTCGAGCGCCTATTATTTCAACTGCAGCCTGACCTTTATTTCTTTCGTCTTCGGGAAGCGGTAGATATGCCATACTTTTTGTAGTGTCAAATATAGAATATTTTATGCCTTTAGTCATTGCATTGTTTACTATTCCCAACCATGTTGTAACTATAGTCGCTGACATTCCAAAAATAGTTACACTTATAAATTGTTTATAAAGTAGTACCATTAGAAAGAGACCTCCAATAGTTAAAAATAATATTGGAGTAATAAGTGCTCCTACTTTCCATTTAAATTTCCTCAAAACATAGCTACTAATAAAAACAGCTAAAATTGAAAAAACACCTGTAAGCACTGCAAGAATTCCTTGCATTTTAGCGTATGTGGCGCTATCAAAAGTTTCGCACATACTGGCTTTCATTAAAATTTCTGAAAAATTCATTGCCGTTCCATAACAAAAAACCACCAAGGCAATAAGAGAAAGATAAGGATTTTTAAACAAAACCTTTATTCCTTCTAAAGGGCTTATATTTTCCTTCTTTTTTTTCCGGAGAACTTTATGAGGCTTATAAAGTCTTGGATCTTTTAATGCAACCTTAGTAACATATCCATATGCTAAAAATGACAAA
The DNA here is from genome assembly GCA_946566955.1 of uncultured Clostridia bacterium. Lineage (GTDB taxonomy): Bacteria > Bacillota > Clostridia > Oscillospirales > Acutalibacteraceae > UMGS1491. The sequence goes on along the minus strand of CAMNXD010000001.1, from coordinate 186,339 downwards.
ATAAACGCTATGATTATTACCGTCATTAAAACTTTTACACGAGTTACATCTAAATTACGTGCATAATTTATTATCACTCCACCGGCAAAAACTGTACTTGTATTCGATAAAAGAGGAAACATTGCAAAAAATCTTTTTACCTCGTGAGCCATCGTGACTCTATTAGCAAACTGCCAAAATAAAGAAGCTATAGCCATAGTACCCCATAGGTCAGTAAATATGTAAAAAAGGGTCAAGGGCCAATTGGCTAAGCACACAAGCGCAGTTCTAAAAAACAAAGGAAAGCGTTCGGTAAGTGCAGTTATTTGAGTTGGAGAAAGTATAAGATTATCTAAGTTAGGGTAAATCCAATAGCCATAAACAAAATAAAAACTCATGAAAATCGACGCCACTATATAAAAAGTTCTATCAGGTCCAAATTTATCTGTTAAGGTTGTAAGGACCATAACAATAATTATTGCACATGGAAATACATACCAAAATTTAAGTGCACTTATAAGACTAGTTGTCTCCTCTGGTTTAGCTCCAACCCATAGGTGAGAACTATACTGAATAAACCAATCTTTAAGATTCCTTGCCAAGTTATAAATAAACGCTAAGCAAAACATTAAAATACTCATGGGTAAAAACTTTTTCAGTTCGTATTTGTGGATCGGAAAAACTAATTCTTGAAACTTGTTAAATTTTTTAGTTTGACTTTCTAGCACAAACTTGCTCTCCTTATTAAATTATTTTACACATTCCCGCTATGATTGACCAATCCTCACTTGATTAAAATTCTATACACCTCTTTCTATAACTCGCGGTTTAGTGGCTTTTAATAAATTTAGCTCAAATAAGTTTTTACAGCTATATCAGTTGAATAAAACTCATTTGAACTCTATATACTCTAATATTTATTATATCATTTATATCAATTTTATCAACCTCATTTCGACAAATCAAGTGCATAAATTTATGATATAAATATAAAAAAATCTAAGTTTTTTAATGTTTTTAAAATTTTACTATAATTTAGCAAATCAAAATTCTTATATTTTTTAGAGGGAGCATATTTCTGCTTCATTATATAGGAAACTATAATAAATAAAACTAATGATATTCATGTCTTCACTTCATAAAATAAAACTTTAATAAACTAAAATTTTAGTTATTTAATAAAAACTGAATATATTAAAAGAAAAGCGAAAACTGTGTACAAATAGATTGTATGAAATCCGCATCCCTTATGTTCCAAAACAAAAAGATGGCTCGTGCTTTTTAAGCACAACCCCCTTTATAACTTGTATATTTCAATACCGTTCCATCTGGCCTTCCAGCTAGGAAAATAATTTTTCTGAAATTCATCATCTGCTTCTAAATATTTTTTAGGATTCTTCATTTTTAATTCACCGAGCTTTATTCCTAAAATATATAGTATCCTGTTAAGATCAACTGATTGATTTATAAATGTTTTTTTAAGTCTATTGTATAATCTCAAGATTCCATCTAAATCTCCGTTTGAAGTCATGTATAAAAAGGCTTTTTGGGTGATTAAAGTAAACTTTAAATATCCTACAATCTCATTTAAATATGGTATGTAAAATCTTCCTCGACCCATTTTCTCAGAAATAAATTTTACTTTTTCTCGTGCTACTACTACTGACCAAAAAGCATTTTCGCAATTATTGTATATTTCCGCCAGATGATATATTGAGACATGATGTTGTGGCTTTTTGGCCTGGGGCAAAACACAACCATAGGCTTGGCACTCCAAGTTTAAATTAGACATACTTATAAATCCTGCAAGCAAAGCTGAAAAGACTTTCTTAAATTTAGTCATATATTAACTCCTCCTCAATTTGTTTAATAAAAATAATGTTATCATTGAACTTAAAATTTTTCAATGGAAATATTTTTCATTTAACCTTTATTATTGATATACCAGACTAAAATACTTATAATAAGAGCATTAAACAGCACTTAAGGAGTTTTAAAAATGAAAGAAGTAGAGTTAAGATATTCAAAAATAACAGAAAAGTTTCCTCGTGAACTCATTTTATTGCAGGGTAAAGGATGCTTTTGGAAAAAATGTATATATTGCGACTATTTTCACGATGTAAGCCCAACGGCATATGAATTAAATTCATCTATAATAGAAAAAGTCACGGGTAATCCAGGGGTTTTAGATGTAATAAATTCCGGATCTGCAATGGAGCTTGATTTAAAAACATTAAACCTTTTAATAAAGAAAGTTAAAGAAAAAGCAATTAAACAGCTATGGTTTGAAGCTCACTGGGCATATAGAAACAAGCTTAAAGCTTTTGCAGATAAGTTCAAAGAAGCAAACGTTTATTTTCGAACGGGAATAGAAACTTTTAATAATACTCTCAGATGCAGCTGGAATAAGGGTATTGAAAAAGACGTTACCCCTGAGGAAATATCCAAGTATTTTAAAAGCGTATGCCTTCTAGTAGGACTTCCAGGACAAAGTTTAGAAGATGTAGTTAAAGACATAGAAATTGCAAAAATACACTTTAAAAGATTTGTAGTTAGCGTTTTTGTTAAAAATTCTACTTCTATAGTCCCAAACAGAAGCTTAATTTCAGAGTTCATAAGGGAAATATATCCAAAAATAAAGAATGATCCATCTATTGAAATTCTTATTAACAATACTGATTTAGGAGTTGGATAGAATAAGCGTATGACCAAATACTTTTTTATTGTTAAAAACGAAGACGCAAATTCAAGATTAGATAAATTCTTATGCAGCCAACTTAAAAATATTTCACGTTCACATGTCCAAAAACTAATAGAAAATAACGACGTAACTGTAAATGAAAAATGCGAAGTTAAAAAGTATAAATTAATCGAAGGCGATAAAATCATAGTTAATATTCCTGAGTCAAAACCGCTAGAGGTTAATCCCGAAAATATTCCCCTTGATATCATTTATGAAGATAAAGATATAATTGTTGTGAATAAACCCAAAAACATGGTTGTTCATCCTGCACCAGGTAACTATCAAGGAACTTTAGTTAACGCTCTTCTTAATCACTGCAAAGATTCACTTTCGGGAATAAACGGAGTGATGCGCCCGGGAATAGTACATAGAATCGATAAAGACACCACCGGACTACTAGTAGTTGCTAAAAATGATAAGTCCCACAATATGTTGGCAGCACAAATAAAAAATCACTCCTTTACTCGAGAATATGAAGCTATTGTAAATGGAAGTCTCAGCCTAGCGAGCGGAACAGTTAAAACTTTAATCGGGAGACACAAAACAGATAGAAAAAAAATGTCGGTTTTAAATACGGGCGGCAAGACTGCAATTACTCACTATGAAGTTATACAAAATTATGAAAAGTACTCACACATTCGACTCAAACTCGAAACAGGACGAACTCACCAAATTAGAGTACATATGGCTTATCTTGGGCATCCTGTTTTAGGAGATGAAGTCTACGGAAAGGGCCGCAAAAATGAGTTTTTATTTTTAAAAGGGCAGTGTCTACATGCTAAGTGCCTAGGTTTTGTGCATCCAACTTCTCATAAATATGTTTGCTTTACATCTTCGCTTCCACCTTACTTTGAAAAAATTTTAGAAATTTTAAACCAACAAAACTATACCTCAGAAGAATGAAAATATTCATATACTCGCTTGGCTAAGCTAAGATTCATCCCTTTTACTGCTCGAAGCTTTTCAACAGATGCCTGAGCTATCTGATTTAAAGATCCGAAAGTTTTTAAAAGAATTTTTTCTCTTGACGGCCCTATTCCGGGTATTTGAGTTAAAGCGGAGCTACACATTCTCTTGTTTCTCAGCTTTCTATGGTAAGATACTGCAAATCTATGAACTTCATCTTGAACTGAAGTGATAAACGCAAAAAGTCTGCTGCTTTTTATTTTGATTTCTTCCTTCTCAGTAGTTAAAGCACGAGTGCGATGCTTTGAGTCTTTTACCATACCAAAAATAGGTATAGAAAATTCTAGCTTATCTAAAACAGCTTTTGCAGCTCCTACGTGCGCTTTACCCCCATCGATAAGTATTATATCCGGCAAAGGAGGTAGTTTTGAGGTATTACCTTCTTTTTTATATTGTAAAAATCGTCTTTCCACCATTTCTCTCATAGATTCATAGTCATCTTGATGTCCAGCTTCGTGAATTTTGAATTTTCTATACGACGATTTAAACGGTCTGCCGTCCTTAACTACAATCATTGCACCTACGCAGTCACTTTTGAATAAATTAGAAATATCATAAGCTTCGATATAGCGCGGAAGTACCTTTAAAGATAAAGCATTTTTTAAGTCCTGTAGACAAAGCTCATATTTATCCTTCACTTCACTTTTTCTAAGAAGATTTTCATAAGCATTGCTCTTACACATCTCCAAAAGCCTAAAATCTTCTCCACTTTTAGGAACTTTAATTTTTACTTTCCTTCCAAATTTTTCAGATAAAAGCTTTTCTATAATGGATTTATCTTCTATATTGCCATCTAGGATTATTTTTTTAGGAACGTCATTTTTCAAGCAATAATTTTGCTTTATAAACTCTGTGCGAGCTTGAATTAAGTCACCTTGAAAGCTCAGTATAAAATTCTGGGTTTTACATAAGTCTCCGTTTCTAAGCTTAAAAACCTCTACCGAAATACTTTCGTCGTTTCTCGCTATTGCCACTGCATCCAACTCTTTTGACCCATACGACACAACCTTTTGCTCTTCCTTAATCTTTTCTAAAGCACGGACTTTGTCTCGAAGCTCTGCTGCTAGCTCAAAATTCATATTTTCGGAAGCTTTATTCATTTCTTCAGTAAGCTTTTTAAGAGTTACCTTTTTACCGCTTTTTAAAAAGTTTACGGTCTCTTTTATTAAATTTCTATACTTCTCGCAAGATATTTCCCTCGTGCAGGGCGCACAGCACCTATTTATATAAAAATTCAAGCAGGGTCTTTTATAAACGTTTTCGAGATTCCTACTGCAATTTGGCAATTTAAATACTTTTAAAGCCTCCTCCACGAGTTTTCGAATCGAAAAAGCGCCTGTATAAGGACCAAGATAAATAGAGTCATCATCTACCTTTTGCTTAACATAGCTAATTCGTGGCCAAGTATTATTAGTTATTCTTATAAAACTATATCCTTTATCATCTTTTAGAAGAATATTATATTTCGGCTGATGTTTTTTTATTAAGCTGCATTCTAATACGAGAGCTTCAAATTCGCTGTCCGTGATTACATATTCAAAGTAGCTTACGTTTTCCACCATTTTTTGAACTTTAGTACCTTGAGATAATTTACCGCTGAAATATGAAGAAACTCGATTTTTTAGATTTTTAGCTTTACCAATATATATTATTCCTCCCGAGGTGTCTTTCATAAGATAAACACCAGGAAGATTTGGCAAAAGCTGAGATTTTTTGTAAAGAAATTTTTTATTATTCATATTACTAGTATTGCCCAATTAAATATATTTTTCTAAAAAAATACGAATTCTCATATAAAAATTATTTTTACAGAGAATCCGCTTTTAAATTTTAATTCATAACCATAAATCTTTAAAAAATTTAATTAACTGCGTCTTTAAGCGCTTTACCTGCTTTAAATGCCGGTGAATTACTTGCAGGAATAGTAATTGCTTCTCCGCTACGTGGGTCTCTTCCAGCACGTTCTTCACGTCTGCGAACTTCAAAAGTTCCAAATCCTACGAGCTGCACCTTGTCTCCATTTGCCAAAGCCTCTGTAATTGAATCCATAAAGGCTGTTAGAGCTTTTTCTGAGTCTTTCTTTGAAAGCTCACTCTTTTCAGAAATTTTTGCTACTAGATCTGATCTGTTCATTAATAAAAAACCTCCATATTTTATATGTATACACACAAGTATCACTTAACAATATAGATATAATTTAAGTGACTCTTGTTAGCATCTAAATGTTACTATACTTTCTTTCCATTTTCAAGCGATAATTTGTATAAAAATTCATTTTTAAATCTTTCGCATGCATCATACAAGGCACTTTCAGCATCTATGTCAACTAAACGCGAGATTTCAGTAACAGAAAACAGCAAATCACCTATTTCTTTGTCGTAGTATTCTTGACGTCCATCGAGAATAAGAGTTTCAAGGTAATGAAGTCTTTCGAAAGTTTCGTTAATTGCATCGTCTACGGAAAAAAGTCCATAACCTGAACGAGCAGCACGCTCTTGAACTTTAGAGGTTCTTATAAGAGCGGGAAGTATTCTAGAAACATTTTTTATATCTTCCGCTGGAGTAGCACTAGAATTCCTATTTCTTCGGCTTTCCAGACCTTTTCTCTCTCTTTCTCGAATATTATAAACCCTACATTTACTACCCTCAGACCGTATTGTTTCGTCTCTAAATACATGCGGATACTTCGAAATTATCTTTTTGCAAATTTTATCCACTACATCTTCAAACGAAAAGCTCCCCTCCTCTTCTTCAATATCACAGTGAAAAGCAATTTGAAGCAGTAAATCCCCTAATTCTTCTTTTAGCATATCGCTGTCTTCTAAATCAATGGCTTCTAATGCTTCATAAGCTTCTTCTATCAAATTTCCTCTTATGCTACCATGTTGATGATGGGTCTTGTCCCAACGGAAACTGTTAGAAGCTCTTAGTAGCTTCACTAGCTTTAAAAAATCCCATACTGAGTACTTGCATTTCTGTACTGATTCCATAATCCTCACAGCCCTTCTTGACATTCTACTATGTAAATTTTTTCAAATATTTACATATACTTACATATTATCTTATCAATCCCTTTTTTTCAAGTATTTTTACAATTTTTTTACATTTAGGAATTGTCATGAGGTCTGCTGAAGTTATAGTTCGGGTTAAAAATAGTGCTAAAACGTACACAAGACCAGAAATCCCGATAGAAAAAATAGTTGAAATCTTAAAAGGCAGCACCAAACTTAAAAGTCCATGCGAGGAATAAGCCGCCACACCACAAAGCACACTACACATTAAAGGCTTTAAAAATGCACTAGTCCAGCTTATGGAAGTTTTAATTTCTTTACGTAAACGAATAAGCCCTCCTCCACATACAAATAAATAACACGCAAGTGTTCCGATTCCTGCTCCTTGAATATTTATCTCTGGAATTCCAACCAAAATGTAATTTAAAATTACCTTTAAAGTTACTCCAACTACCAAAAGTTTAAGCGGTATATCTGCTCTTCCAACAGCTTGAAGCATACTACATACAGGCGTCCCTAAAGCAACAAATATTATTCCTAGCGCATATATACTCATAATCTGCGCTGCTACGCAAACTTCGCCCAAACTTTTATTCTTGCCAAGAGTATTATAAATGAGGTCCATGATTGGAAATGAAAGAATAGACATCCCTATTCCTATAGGAAAAGATATTATACTCGTAACTTTTAAAACTGTTTCTACGCTTTTACGTATTTTTTCTTTAATTCCTCCCACCCATGCAGCAGTTACATTTGGGAGAGCACTAATTGCAAGACCTTGAGTGACCGTTGGAAGAAGCATTGTAACTGTATTCATATAGCTAAAGCAGCCAGCCAAAAAAATATGGATTTCACCTGAAGCTACTGTCTCTCTAGGGATTAACCCTTCATAGGCTTTTAAAAGAATATCTGGTCTAAAATGCATTATATCATTTAGACGTCTTTGAACTAAGGTCGCGTCTATAGCAGACGCTATATTCATAATTATTGCTCCAAGGGCAACGGGAATAGATATGCTAAGAAGTGTTTTTATAAGCTTTTTAGCAGGATACGGCTCTGGAGAATTTTGAAGCTCTTGAGTGGTTATTCCGTCTCCATAGCATTTATATCTAATGAGCATATAAAGATACCCTGAAACGGCTCCAAAAGTTATTCCTAAAACTGCCGCAGCAGAGGCCCACGGCAAAATAGCATTTTTCGCCTCGGCTAAAGTATTATAAGAATGGCCAAAAACTGTTCCAAAATCTTCAAATTCTTTAATTCCATACCAAAGCGTTAAATAAGAAAACGTCACTCCAAACACTACTTTTCCTACCGCTTCAACTATTTCTGAAACAGCAGTAGGTATCATGTTTCTAAGGCCTTCGTAGTAGCCTTTATATATAGAAATAAGACAAGAAAAAAATATAGTTGGTGCTAAAATTAAAAGTGAGTATAAAGAACCTGGTGCGTTTATAAATCTAACGTAAGGGAAAGCACCAAGCATCATTAAAGCCGTACCTATTAGACCCGTAAAAATAAATATGGGAACAGAAATTCTATGAATTTGCTTAACATCTTTATATCTTTGCTCCGCCATATATCCCGAAACCATTCGAGAAATTGCAATGGGAAGTCCTGCTGTGGCCAAGGCATGTATCGGACTATACATAGTATAAGCTGTTCCAAAATAACCCATACCCAGTCCACCAAGGATATACGAAAGTGGAATTTTAAATGCTGCCCCCGCCACTTTAACTATTAACATTCCCACCGCCATTATAAGAGCCCCCGCGGCAAAAGAATGACTAACTTTCTTTATGCTTTTTGTACCTGCTGATTTAACCATTTTTTACACTTATCCTTTACATAAAATAAAAATCAAATTATCATCAGTAATTATATCATATGTTTATTAGAGGGTTAATACTACATATGAATTATATTTTTAAAAATATAACTTAAAGCAGCTTCTGATTAGAAACTGCTTTTTTCTAAATCCTAAGATTTTAAGCTACTACTTAATAAATATTTGAATTTCTGCATCATCGATGTTTATTTTCTTAACTTTAATAGGATCATTAAATTCCTTTATCTCTGAAAGCGTTTCCTTAGCTATTTCGCCGGAGTACTGCTCTATTAAAGATAAAATAAACTTTGAATTACTAGTTAAATAAAGCTTTACTCTGTCGGACACTGCAAATCCAGCTTCCTTTCTTAAAACTTGGCAATGTCTGAGTATTTCTCTATATATTCCTTCTGATTTTAGTAAAGACGTTATTTCGGTATTTATCGCAACGTCAAGACCATTCTCGCTATGCTTTGCTATATGAGATTTACTCCTAGAAACGATTTTAAAGCAATCGGGAGGAAGCGTTACTTCATATTTTGGAACGGAAATTAGTTCACTTTTTTTAACTTTTTCTACTATAGATGCATTTTCCTTAGCAGTTAAATCCTCAAGAAGCTTTTTTACTTTGTTTAAATCAGATTTCAAAATTCGTCCAGCACTTTGGAAATTAAGGGCAGCATATTCTTCACTTAAAACATTAAAATCTTGGAGATACTTTATGCATTTTATATTTAATTCATCTAAGACTATAGATTCGTAATTTTTAAAGTAAGCTTTTAAACTCTCGCTTAAGTATAAGCAAGAAAGCGGCTGTTTAACTTTAATATTTTGTTCATTTCGGAGCTTAAGAGCATATGCGATAACTTCTCTGACGCTTTGAGTTTCTTTTAATATCTCACCATCATACTCAGTTGATATCGGGAAATCCGAAAGATGAATGGAGCTTTCTGCGCCAAGTTCATAGTGCTTAATCATATTTTGCCAAATGTGTTCAGTCATAAAAGGTATTATCGGTGCCATAACTTGAGATAAAGTCTTTATTGCATAATAGAGGCAATTATAAGCGCTTTGTTTGTCATCGTCGAGACTGTTTTTCCAAAATCTTCTGCGATTTATTCGCACATACCAATTGGAAACATCGTCAATGCACTGCTCAAATTCTCTAATTATTTCACTTGTACTATAAGAGTCATAGGCTTTTGTAGCCTTACTTACAAAGTAATTTACTCTATTTACGAGCCACTTATCCGATAAATTATTAGAATGAGGCGCTTGGATTCTAGGTTTATCAATTTCAGCATAAGTCATAAAAAAATAATAAATATTCCAAAATCCTAAAAGTTTCCTGCGCGCTTCTTCCCCAAGTCCAAATCCAAAGCGCACATCGTTTGTTGTAGGGGACCCTGCAAAAAGATATCTTATAGCGTCAGCTCCAAGTTTGTCGGCGGCTTCGTCAAATTTTATCATAAATCCAGTTTTAGAAAATTTAGTACCATCTTCTGCAATAACCTTTCCATAAGTCTGGACTCTTTCATAAGGGGCTTTACCCGTCAAAGTGACGCTCATAAAGAGGAGTGAATAAAACCAAAGTCTAACTTGCTCCTGCATTTCAGTTACCCATTCAACCGGAAAGCTTTCTCTCCACTTTTCTCGGTTTTCAAAGTATCCAAGAGTAGAAAATGGAACTATACCTGCATCTAACCAAACATCCCCTATGTCGGGCACCCTCGCAACTTCTGATTCGCAATTTGGACATTTAATTTTTATCTCATCAATCCAGGGCCTATGAAGCTCGGGGAGATTGCCATCTAAGTTATTGCTCATATTCAAAAGCTCTTTTTTAGACCCTATAACCGTCAAATGACCACAGGATTTACAAGGGTAAAACGGCAGAGGTAAACCATAAAATCTTTTTCTGGAGATATTCCAGTCACCCATATTATTAAGCCAATCGAGCATCCTCTTTCCAATAAATCCTGGTTCCCACTTTACTCCCTGAGCTGCTTTAATTAGCTCTGGGCGTATTTCATCAGTTTTAATGTACCATTCCCGGACAAGTCTGAAAAGAAGTTCAGTTTTGCATCTCCAACAAACTGGATAACTATGAGTATACTCTTGAACTTTAAATAGTTTCTTTTGCTCATCTAGCTTTTCAAACACAAGCTCTGCAACTTTTGATGCCGCTTTACCACTTAAAAATCCGTAACCCTCTTCGAAAATCCCCATCTCGTTTATGGGACATATTTGCTTTAAAGAATACTTTTTGCCCAGCTCGTAGTCTTCTGCACCGCACCCAGGAGCAATATGCACTACTCCACATCCTTCATTTGCATCAACGTCTTCCCAAGGAATTATTCTATGAATGACCCCTTGCTGTACAGGTAAATCCGGGAAAAAGGTTTCGTACTCATATCCCAATAGCTCTGAACCTTTTAAAATCCTTATTACTTTCTTTTCGCCGTCAATATATTTTATTGCACTTTTAGCTAAAACAAGAGGTTTTTCAAAACCTTCGCAGCTTACAACCGCATAATCTAAGTCTTTGTTTACCGCAAGCGCAACGTTAGAAGAAAGCGTCCATGGAGTGGTAGTCCAAACGAGAACGTCAAATTCAGCGTCCTTTAGCTTTGCAATGCAAAATACCGACTTATGAGTTACGTCCTTATGCGATCCTGACATTTCGTGCTCCGATAAAGACGTACCGCACCTCGGACACCATGGCATCGGTCGATGAGCTTGAGCTATCCATCCTTTCTCATGACAAACCTTAAGAAAATGCCAAATAGCTGAAATGTTTTCATCTGTATGAGTAAAATAAGAGTTTTTCCAATCCATCCACTGCCCTAAACGCTTAGACTGAGAAGTTATTATACTAGAAAAACGCTTTATCCTTTCAATGCATTTCTTTGTAAATTTATCCATGCCATAATTTTCAATATCCTTTTTATTTTTAAAGCCTAGCTCCTTTTCTACTTCTACTTCAACCCAAAGACCTTGAGTATCAAATCCATTGCGGTAGTGGCAGCAGTGACCCGTCATAGACTTATATTTAAGAAAAATGTCCTTTGTGCTTCTTCCCCAAGCGTGGTGAATTCCCATAGGGTTATTTGCAGTTATAGGACCATCTAAAAATCTAAACGGTTTTTTCCCTGCATTTTTTTTACGCATCCTTTCAAAACATTTATTTTCTTCCCAAAACTTTAGTATATCCTCTTCCATTTTTATAAAATTAGGTTTCGCTTCAGTATGCATATATTTCAATCCCCCGATATATAATTTTTTTTACTATTAAAGCTATAGCTAACTTCTAAAGATTATATTATATAAACTCGGTTTTGTAAATTATTAAGTAATTATCTACTTTGAAGCTTTAATTTCATAAGTGCAAAAACTAAAGTCCATTCAAAAATTGAATGGACTCTCAATTATAGTTTTACTCAATGCGTTAGCGGTACATTTACATTAGAAAAAGCAGTAAAATCCGTTTCGATGACCTTAGAGCATCTTGAAGGTGAATACAAAAACTTTGGCATATAATTTTCTTTATAAAAATATTTAACTTCCTGAGGAATTGGCAAGCAATCGAAAGTGTCAATTATAACCAGCTTTATTTTCATTTTATCGGGAACAATATTTTTTATGTAAACGCTGGCCTGATTCCCAACAAATACATTTTCTTTAGGTTCTGCAAGTCCGGCCAAATTAGGAGTTAGCTCAACGAATATTCCATAGTCCTCCACTGATCTAACAATTCCCCCAACAGTCTCTCCTATAGAAAATAATTCTGCATTTTCTTCCCAAGTACCTAAAAGTTCTTTATGCGTAAGATGAACTCTTGTACCCTCAAAGTATTTAACAACCGCTTTGATGTCCATACCCACGTGGAACCTCTCACGAGGATGGGAAATCCTCGAAACTGAAATAGTGTCTATAGGTAAAAAAGAAACAATTCCACAACCGATATCTGCAAAAACTCCAAAGCTTTCCATATGAGTTACCTTAGCTGGTATCACGTCACCAGGGCGAAGCTTTAAAACATAGTTTTCCATACATATCTCTTGAGCATATCTTCGAGAAAGCACTGCAACTTCATTTCCAAGCTCGTCTTTGTCAAATCCTTCAACGGTAAAGCACACAGGTCTATTTACTTTAGAAATGACGGCGATATCTCTTACAAAACCCTCCTTTATTCCTATAGCTCCTTCTTCGCGAGGGATTATACCTTTCATTATTCCTAGATCTACAATCAAATTATGATTACTATCACATACTACTGCTCTTGCTTCAAGTATCTTTCTGCTCAAACAGGCTTCTTCAAGACTTTCACGAGAGGTCAATGAATTTATATTTTTAATATTATCTATTAATTGTCCCTCAGGATAAAATTCTATCATTTTTACACCCTCCAGTTTTATTGTGCATACACAACATCTATATGCCGAGGTAAGGGTGTAATATTCTATCTTATCTTTATTATTTAGGATTTTTAAAATTAATTATTTTACGTGGCTTCTCTTTTTTACGTCTTTTTCGATTGTACTGTAAGGTATAAAAAATATAGCTCGCTAAAAGCAGCAAAATCACAGAAGCCGAAATAATAAATATTTTAGAGCCAAATATAGTTTTAAGTATTTTAAAAATGGCTAAGAAATAGCTCTTTTTGACGGTCTCGGAAGACACAAGATTCATGCATCCTATTTTTTCTCCTCGATAAATAATGTCAGCTTTACAAATCACGTCTCCTGCTTCTACAGGAGCTTCTAAGTTTGTTGGGAGACTATACTCAAAAGAAATATCTTCTTTTTTAGTATCTTTAGGAAGTGTGACTTCTAAATCTTCATCCGATTCTAAAATTAATTTATCTCTACCCCAAGCAAGAGATACATCAACTTCATCGACCGGAAAATATTTATCCTTGAGCTTAATCTTTTTTAAATTTTCAAACGCCCAATCATATAAATTTACCGTATCAAGCATAGCCATGTTGTCCTCAAACGAATTTCCCAAATCATCTTTCAACGGACCACCCATAACAATACTTAAATAAGTTTCTTTTTCTTTTGAAGCATACGAGATTAAGCATTTACCTGCATCCTCTATGCACCCGGTTTTTATACCTTTTACCCATGGGCGATAATACTTTCCGCCTCTTTTTCTATCTATTAAATAATTGGTGGTTGTAACAGGGTCTCTTTCGTCGCCTAAGGCGTTGTATTCACTCTTAGAAACAATATTTATAAAGTCCGGATTTTTCATGGCATACTTTGTTATTTTAGACATGTCAAAAGCTGTAGAGTACTGGTTTTCATGATATATTCCGTCCGGATTTTCAAAATGAGTCTCTTGGCAGCCTATTTGGAGGGCTTTTTCATTCATCATATTAACAAAATTTTCCAAGCCGCCTCCTATATGGTATGCAAGTGCCATAGCGGCGTAGCCAGAAGAAGAAATCATCATGCAGTTCAGTAAATCTGTTATAGACACTTCCTCTCCAACTTTTAACTTTGTCCCCGAACTTTCAGGGTCAACTGTACCAAGCATTTCCTGAGTTACAAGTACTTTAGTTTTATCTCTTTGCTCAGAATTTTCATAAGCGATTATAAACGTCATAATTTTTGTAAGGGAAGCTGGACTTCTTTTTTTATGAATATTCTTTTCAACAATCGGAGTATTATTATGATAGTCCATAAAATATACTGAATCTGATTTTAGTTCTTCTTCGTAAAGATTGAGCGCATAACTCCCAGAAAAACTTAGAAAAATAATCATAAAAAAGGATACTAATTTTCTTTTCAAATCCTGTTTACCTCCAAAAGTATTTTAATCTTTTAATTATATTCAGTAGAGGAAAAAGTAATATACTAAAATTTTACTCATTATTTTTAAGTATACAACACGCTAAAATATTAGTACAGTAAGAAATTAAAGAGAATAAATATATTAAAAATTTTTATTTATAAAATTTATTGTTGACATCCAAGTTTGTTATATGATATACTTACAAAGTATCAGCTAGGAGGGGTGTCCGAGTGGTTTAAGGAGCCAGTCTTGAAAACTGGTGATCCCGCAAGGGACCGTGGGTTCGAATCCCACTCCCTCCGCCATATAACATATTAGGAGAAGTACTCAAGTGGCTGAAGAGGCGCCCCTGCTAAGGGTGTAGGTCGAGCGATCGGCGCGAGGGTTCAAATCCCTCCTTCTCCGCCAATTATAAAGCTCACAAGCAAAGCTTGTGAGCTGATTTATTTTTTATGAATTTAATTTTCTACAACTTCATGCCTATTATAGATACGGAAGTTCCTACAATTTCTGAAATAGGTTTTACCTCTGAACATCTTTTAAATGCTTTCTCTACCCTATCCCAAACCTCTGTAGAACCTTTAATTAAAATATATGATCTTTTATTATCGCGTTTATTAATAGTTTTAATAACGTTTAAAATGGCACTTTTTTCCTCTGTACTATTTATATTTTCCAGTGTCTTCTCCTTTATTCTAAATTTTTGTAGAAATCTATTCTACAAAAGCAATTATAGCACATATTTATTTAAAGTCAACACTTAAATAGTTAGTTTTGTATAAAATTTATTATATTATGCTAAATAAAATAAATCAATATCGTAGATAATTTTTATTTATAAAAAAGTTTTATACTTAAAGAATTAAACCTAATTATTTTCTTTTAAATTAGAGATGCATAAGTTAGCAAGATTTTCGCACTCTAGTTCAATTTTCGAAGCCAAATCTTCTTTACTAAGCTTAGTTTCCTCGGGTGGCATCTTATAAATTGAAGATAGTACGGCAAAAGATCCAACCATGTTGGCAGCTTGCTCTTGAAGGTCTTCAGTATTAATTTTTAGACCTAGTGATTCATATGTTTTTATTATAAGACTATCATATAAGACTAATTCGTCTTTATCTAAAAAATCGTACTTTGATTTTAATAAAATATTTATAGTGGGCTCAAGAATATCTTTGGGTAAATCTAAGTGTTTTGTTATCTCACCAAAACTTTTATTTTCACAAATTTGATCAAAATTGAATTTATCTAAGAATTCATTATAAATATACTTATTATTTTGGTCTGAAAAATAAGCATCTAAAAACCCACAACTAAAAATATAATTAACATAGTTAATTTTTTGGAATCCAAAAACATTTTTTAAAAATTTTAAAGTTTCTTTGTCTTGAAGCACGTGCATTTCAAACCCCCGCACAAACCACTCTTCTTCAGAAGTTTGAACATGTTTCTTCATTTCCTCAACAAATTTATCTGAGTCCGACTCAACTTTTAATTCTTCATCAAATTTAAATCTACCAATATCCGCATAGACGAGCCCCGATAAAAATGCCTTCTTTTCGCCTTCAGATATTTCAATTTCTAAATTTTTAATTATTTTTTGTCCTATATTGAAATGAGCATTTCCAAACAATGCATTCACCTCCAGTCCATTGCTAAAACTCATTAATACTCCTGAGCATAATGCAAAAGCTTTCTTTAATAACTTCATTTTCTAGTCGCCTCCTAACTATAAATTAATATATTTTTGTTGATTTGTCAAGCTTTAAGCGAAATTTCAAGAGCATTGTAGCTTAGAATAAGCGAAAAAAATCACATTTAGATTTTTCGCTCTGAATTTTTATCATTCTTGCCTTCAAAAAAGAATTCCCATATTTATATCTTTTTATAGTTTAACAACCAATTTTTTATTCGGTAAAAAAGAAGGTTCGTATATAAGCTTTAAATTATTATCATCCTTAGGAACTTCAAAAACTATGCTCTCCACTTTTACATCTCCTGGCTTAAGTTCTGCGTTTTGGAATGCATCTTCTAGTTCAAAAGTAGGCGGAGCAGCAGTACTTATGTTTTCGCTGCTATCCAAAAGCTCAAAATCGTAAGGACTCACTGAAATATTATTAAAAGCTTCGCTTTCATAGTATAATTTTATTCTTACATATTCACTTTCTTCTTTATTTTCACTATATTTCGAAAAATAATTCCTTTCCACCTTTACAACTGCAAATTTGCTTTTAGTATTTTCATCAAAAAAGATTGGCTCTCCAATATTATATTCTTTTTTTAATTCTTTCTCTTGTGAGGCAAAACTTTCGTGTTCCTTAGAAGATTCTCCTAAAAATTCTTTAGACTCTGAACTATTTAAATTACACGCCAGTGCTACTGCAAATAATCCAAGTAATATACCGCTTATTGACAATATGGCAGATGATGATTTTTTTGTTATAACATTTATAAAAGACCAAATTCCAAATAAAACTCCAAAAATCCCTAAAATTATCGTAAATAAACTTAAATTGGGAATCCAGCAGCATATAATAGCCAAAAGAGACGTAATAAGTGAAATGATTCCAACTATATTTTGAAGTTTATTGGTATTACTTTCTAATTTCTTATTTTTTTCAATAGTCTTTCCTCCTATTTTTCGTAAGTAAAGTGCTGCCAATAAATCAAAATTAAATGTATAAAGCTCTTCCTATAAAGAATCTTTAGTTTCAGATTTAGTAGCCAGATCGTCAAGGTCTTTACCAGACAATACTTCTTCGTCTAAATCTATAAACCCTATTGCTGCACCTAAAAACCAGCTATTAGGGGATATATAAACATGCACTTTTAGACCTCCAATATTCTTAGGAAACTTAATAGGTAACGAAGTAACTTTATATATTTTTCTTTTTGCAAGATCATAATCCGTAAAGTTCTTACCGTTCATGTTGTAATTTTTGAAATCAAACTTACCATTTGCTAAAGCATTTGAAATGGCTCCCGTAGTTTCTAAAATTACATAACATCTTACGCTAATCGGAATTGCGTACAAATATTTCTGATTGAAATCGAAAACTATCGACTTAACACAAGGCACAGGTGCAGCCTTAGCCATTTTAAATTCAGGCGCTTCAAAGGGATCAACCTCAGGTTTTTTAGGAGACTTGCTTAAAATCTCTAGGCATGTTTTTGCTTGAACTTTCAAATTATTAACTGCATTTTTTCGCTCATTTAATTTATAATTAGATTTTCTCTTACTTTTAGACGTTTCCCATCTCTCAGCTACTTTAATCACATCTTCAAAAAAATTTCGGAGCTCTTGAATTTGAACTTTCGTTTTACCTTTTAACGATGAGTTTTTATATTTTTGAACTATGGGAATTAGAAAGTCTTTATCATAGCTATCTTTTATAACCTTGCTTCTTAAATTTTTACATTCCCTATAGCTGCTTCTAAAATCAATAATTGATTCAACTAAATCAAGCTTCATTAATTTCTACCTCCTAGTTTTTATTGCATCACTATATTATTTAGTAATCTAGAATTAAATAATACACAAATTATAAAAAATGTCAATAACTTTCATGAAAGTTTATTTATTTTGGTTGCAATCGAAAATAAAAAAGCTCTAGAGATTATCTAAAGCTTTCATTTATTAAACCTAAACTAAAAAATTTTAATTTAAGTCCCTACTATTATATTGCAAATATTAATTCAAATGGAATCCTTACCGTAAATATGGCATATCAAATCTAGGAGCTTACAGCTATAAGCCCATTCATTATCATACCAAGATACTAGCTTTATAAAATGATCATTTAACATTATACTGGCTTTTTCATCAAAAATAGATGTATGACTATTGCTACAAAAATCAGTCGAAACCAAAGGTTCATCGGTATAGCCAAGAATTCCTTTAAGACTTTCCACTGAAGCCTTTTTTATTGCTCGGCATACCTCATCAAAACTTGCAGATTTTCCAAGCTTACAGGTTAAGTCTATTGCTGAAACATTTAAAACCGGTACTCTAAACGCCATACCTGTAAGTTTACCTTGGAGCTCAGGGATAACTAAGCCCACTGCTTTAGCTGCTCCCGTGGAAGAAGGGATTATATTTCCGCCTGCTGCACGTCCTCCCCTCCAGTCCTTAGCAGAAGGACCGTCTACAGTACTTTGAGTATTAGTCATGGCATGAACAGTAGTCATTAAGCCTTCCTCAATAGTAAAATTATCATTTATTACCTTCGCTAAAGGAGCAAGACAATTCGTTGTACATGATGCATTTGAAACAATTTTCATATGTGGTTCATATTTATCTAAGTTGACCCCACACACAAATGTAGGCGTAACAGAATCCTTAGCTGGCGCTGAAATAACAACCTTATCTGCTCCCGCATTTAAATGCTCAGATGCGAGCTCTGACGTACAAAAAACTCCGGTAGACTCTACAATACACGAGGCCCCCACATGATTCCAAGGAATGTTTTTAGGAGACTTTTCAGAAAAAGTATTTATTCTTAAATTATCTATATGCAAAATACCATTTTCTCCCCGGGTTTTTCTTCTAAGCTTTCCATGAACAGAATCATAAGACAGCAAATATGCCATATAATCTGAACTTACGAAAGGATCATTTATTCCAACCACTTCAAATTCCTCTGGGCGCTCAAGTGCAGCACGAAGTACCATACGTCCTATTCTACCAAAACCATTAATACCTACTTTTATTGCCAAATTACTGTCACTCCTTAGTTTAATTTCACTTAAATTAGTGCGTTAATAAATTATATCATCCTAGATTTAATTTATACTATTTATTTAAAGCTCGAGTTTCTTTAGAAACTTGCCTCTGAACTTCAAGAATTACGAGAAAAATATAAACAGCCAGCGCAGCTTCCATTGCACATGTAGAAAGCTCTACGTCACTCATCACAAAAGTATAACTAACATACTTACTTCCAATCACGTAAATTAGTGCAGGTATACACCTTGCAACAGCAAGCACTACCGCAGGAATACCGAACCCAACAATAAGTTTTATTATGTTTTGCTTCGAAGAAATTGAAAACACCTGAGTATAATAAAGAAAAAATAATGATAAAAATGCCGTCAGACTTATATTATAAATATTTGTGTGTGTATTTTGTATAGAAAGGAAGAGCATCATATCGAAAGCAAACCAGAACACAGGACAAAATATCAAAAAAGAAGCTTTAGAAAAGTAATTTTTACCTGTAAAGTATACTGCTGACATAACTAAAAAAGTAATGCAAGTTAGTATAGAAAGTAAGCCCATTACCACCGGCTGCCATTCTAAGTCATATTGAGACTTATCAGTGTAGTAAGTTGAAATGCACCAAAAAAAGCTTGCTGCCACCACGAGACTGACTACCCCTAAAGGAATATTTTTATAGATTTCTATATTTTTCATACTGAGCTTTTCAAATGATGCTAAAACCCAAACACCCAGTAAAAGTATGAGGAAAATAGCGGTAAACCACCATGAGTCTCCAATGTTTACACTACCATAAGAAGAAATGACCCTTAAAGGCATAAAAATTACCATTAAAATCGCAAAGAGAATCCAAACACTTTTAAACTTCAACTTTAAAACCTCCTACAAAATAATTTGATAACTAAATTCTAGAAACATAATTTTAGAGCCTCGTCCATATAACTTAAATTATCAATGAGCTTCTAAAAAAGTAGTCTACAACAATGTAAATTTAAAGTCAATATGTAGGGTGTTGAAGTATTTTATTATATATGCTGAAAAATTTTTTCAAGGACGTGAATTATTATGAAGGTTTCTATGCGCTTTAAGGACAAGATACTTCTTTTATTTTTAATTCTTTTATCTATGGTCTTTATACCGTTACTTTCAACTATGAACATAAGCAGCACTTCGAATTTAAAAGCTTATAATCAAAACTTTTTGCCGCAAATTTTAAGTCCCAAAGAGGATTTCTTTTGCGTGCTCGATGAGTCAACAAATGAAACTGTTAAAATACCCGACAGAGACTTTCTCTATGGAGCAGTGACCTGCGAAATGCCTGCACTTTTTGAAGAAGAAGCACTAAAGGCCCAAGCGGTTGCTTGCTACACTTACTTTTGTAGAGAAAGAAAAAAAGCAAGGGAATTTAAAAAAGAATACGATATCACTATGAACTCTAAAAAGGGGCTCACATATGCTACTCAAGAGCAAATGAAACTAAAGTGGGGCAACAATTTTGAAACGTACTATCAAAAAATAAAAAATTGCGTAGATCAAGTATTCCCAGAAGTAATAAAGGACGATAAAGACTTAATACTCGCAGCGTACCACGCTATTTCCTCCGGTGAAACCGAAAGCTCTAAAGACGTCTTTGGCGGAGAGCTAAAATACCTTACAAACGTTGAAAGCCCCGGAGATAAATTAACTCCTGGATATGAAACTAAGGTCGAGGTTTCGGCAGAAAATTTTAAGGAAAAAATTTTAAATAATTACGATAATATAACTTTTCAAGATGATCCTTCACAGTGGATTAAAAATCCTATTCGCACTCAAAGTGGTATGATAAAACAAATAGAAATTTGCTCCGCGAATATAGCTGGAACAGAAATTAGAAAGATTTTTTCTTTAAGATCCTCAAATTTCGATGTAAACTATAATCCAGAAGAAAGAAACTTTATTTTCACCGTCCGAGGATACGGCCATGGAGTCGGAATGAGCCAGACAGGAGCACAGTACATGGCAAAGCAAGGCGCAAACTACAAGCAAATCCTTTCTTGGTACTATCCAACCACATCCATTTCAAAGCTAAAAAGCGCATAAAGAATTGAAATTTAAATATAATGTGTGATATAATCTAAAAGAGGTGAACTTAAATGTGGTTTTTACAGCCGGGAATAACATTTGAAGATCTTATAATAAGAATGCTAGTAATATTAGTTGTAATATTTGTATCCCTTCCCCTTCACGAGTTTGCACACGCTTGGACGGCCTATAAATTAGGTGACGATACCGCTAAAAGTCTAGGTCGACTTACAATTAATCCTTTAGCTCACTTTTCAACCTTAGGAGCTGTTTGCTTATTGCTTTTTGACTTTGGGTGGGCAAATCCCGTTCCAATAGACGAAAGAAATTTTAAGCATCCCAAAAGAGATATAGCAATATCTGTTGCTGCAGGGCCTTTGTCTAATTTAATTATTGCAATTTTTGGAGGTCTTCTTTTAAATTTTGTGCCGTTTTTTCAAGTAGCTAATTTGGCTTCTTGGATAAGTATATTTATTTTTTATTTTATATCTATCAATATAACTCTAACGGTTTTTAATCTTATTCCACTTCCGCCTCTAGACGGATTTAAATTATTGTCCGCCTTCCTGCCAGATGAAATTCTTTTTAAATACTATAAAAACTTACACTTTATCTCTTGGACTATCCTTATTTTAATGCTTTTAGGGGTGTTTTCGTATCCATTGGATTTCATAGAAAGGTTCTTATATAACTTTATTATACGTATAACTCACATACCTTTAAAGTTTTAAACTTTTTCTATGAATACTTAGTAGCAGAATTGGAACACTTAATTTATAGGTCAGACAGTACAAAAATTCAAAATAATCGCCTTAAGGGAAAATACTAATGGCAATAATTTCAGTAATTTTGATTTTAACTTTAATCGTTTTAATTGTTCTGGTTGCTATACTTCTAATCTTCATATTTTTCCTTCCTGTAAATTTGATTTTCGAGTACGATGAGTATCTAATAATTAAATTAAAGCTTTTTTTCTTTACTTTTACCCTGTACAAGCAGTCAGGCGAAAAAAAAGAAACCGCTAAGGAAGAGAAAAAAACTAATTCTTCAGCGCCTCGTAATATAATTAAAAGCGCTAAAAAGAGAGGAATTCTTAGCACCTTAAATTGGGTAGCTGCATCCCTTAAATCCGCAGGAGAAATAGTAAAAGAAGTTTTAAAAAACGTCCAAGTCAATAATTTGAGTCTTCTATTAAAGGTTGGCGGAAAAGATGCTTCCTCAGCCGCTTTATCCTACGGTAAAGCATGCAGCATCGTTTATAATTTACTTGGATATATTTCTTCTATAAAGCCAATAGAAACCTATGACGTTTTAGTGCAGCCGGAATTTACAAGCGAAAAAGTTAGACTAAAGTTTAAACTAGACATTATGATTAAAATCTTTTATCTTTTAAAAGTGAGTTTTAAGTATTTAAAAAAGCTAAAAAATATATCAAATTTAGATGTGTAGGTGAAAATATGAGTAATAAAATCGATGGCTTAATGGATGGAGCACTAAATAAAATTAAAGAAATAGTAAATGCAGACACTATAATAGGAAAGGCAATCACTACCGAGGAAGGAACAGTAGTTATACCGGTTTCAAAAGTTAGCTATGGTTTTGCGTCGGGCGGATCTGATTTTTCTTCTAAACACTCTGAAAATAAAGATATGTTTGGAGGAGGAAACGGAGCAGGTGTGAGCATAGTACCTGTAGCATTTTTGGTAATCTCAGGAGGAGACGTTAAGCTTCTTCAAGTTGAATCATTTAGCAGCTCACTCGATAGAATTATAGCTATGACTCCTGAACTCGTTGACAAAATAGTTAGTGCTATCAAAAAAAGAAAAAAAGACGGAAACTCCGAAAAAAATTAATTTACTCTTTAAAACTCCTCTCATTCCCGCAGTGGTATTGAATAATCAAAATGAGTTTGATATCCTTAAAGAGGATATCAAGTTTAAATTATCAGAGAGGACGTGAAAATGTGAAAAAAAAATTAACTCTTTCACAAACAGATAAAAAAATATTTGGAGTTTGCGGCGGCATGGCAGAGTATCTGGAAGTAGATTCTACTTTTATAAGAATAATGTGGGTTGCTGCTTCTCTTGTTTGGGGAGCAGGTATACTTATTTATATTTTATGTGCGATTATTATACCTAAAAAGGAAAACTAATTCATGTATTATTTAAATTAAATACAGCTATTTGATACCTCAAAGGAAGATATCAAACAGCTGCTTTTTTAGCGCAATTAATGTGTTTTCAGTTTTCTTAACTCATCTACAGTGTCCCAATTAATTTCTTCTGTGCACTGTCCTTTTTCTTTTGCCATCAATAAAGCTGTGTCTCTACAGCTATACCTCCCAAGAACTTCTGCAGTGGCGTCATCAAGTACTTCATGTGGACGGCCCTTTGCAATTCCGCCTCTATAGTAATACCCCCCCGCAATATCTTTTTCTTCTTTATCATCAATCGCTTTAGGGGCTAATCTTTTCTCTTTCTTTTCCATACCAATCTCTCCTCTCAATTTTTTATAACTTTTTTACAAGCTACAAGTTTATTATATCCTGTAACTATTAAAAGTCAATATTATTGTTTGTTTTTAGTGATATTTTATATAATTTTAAAGGTCGTTTATTTTAGGGGTCTCTGCGATTTTAATTCCAGTAACTACTCTTATAATTCCATTTATATCTTTTTTAAATTGAATATTGCTAATCCCTGAATGCAGCATTATGCTTTTTACTTCTTGGAATTGCCCTTCTCCTATCTCAAATGCTAAATATCCTCCAGGTTTTATTTTGGAAATCCATAATTTACATATATTGCGATAAAAATAAAGTCCGTCTTCTCCACCATCAAGAGCTAGAGTCGGTTCATACTGAATTTCCTTTTGAAGATTTTTTATCTGACTTGTTTTTATATAAGGTGGATTAGATACCACTGCATCAAAAAAATTATCTTCAAAGTTGCTGTAAAATTCAAAAACATTTCCTTTGGCCCCGCAAACTCGGCTATTAAGACTTTTAAAGTTTTCGCAGAAATATTTATATGCTTCCTCAGAAGCCTCCACAGCGTAAATTTTAGCGTTGTTTCCAAGTGCCTTTTCAAGAGCAAATGCTATACATCCACTCCCGGTACAAAGATCTATTATTTTAAGGTCTCTTTTATTTACCATAGCCTGAGAAATATCTTCTACTAAAACTCGGGTATCATCACGAGGAATCAAAACACCACTACCTACTTTTATTTTAATCCCCATAAATTCCCATGAACCTAGAATATATTGCAGTGGAAACCCTTGCTTACGCATTTTAACAGCTTGGAGCAAATAAATTAGTTTACTTGAATCTATTTCTTTATCTTTATTAATGATTAACGCGTCTGTATTCATATTTAAGCAATCTTCAAGAAGTATTTTTAGCTCGTATTTTAATTCAGAAGTTTGAAAACAGTTTAAATTCTTTTTTGCATATTTTAAAAATTCTTGTATAGTCATTAGTTTATATCTCCACAATGTTCTTTATAATTTACACCCGGATTTTTAAAAACCGGCAAAGTAACCGTTACTGTTGTCCCAAAGCCTTCTTCGCTAATAATGTTTAGCTTCCCTCCATGAAGCTCCACTATTTCTTCAACTATAGCTAATCCTATTCCAGAACCTCTTTGAGAATAGTTGGCTTTGTAGAATTTTTTAGTCACGTTCGGTAAGTGCTCTACAGGTATACCGCATCCATTATCTGTCACGCTGATTAAAATATTTTCATCTTTTTCGCTTACGCTAACGCTTATTCCTCCTCCGTCTGAAGTATACTTAAGGGCATTGTCGAGTATATTGATAAAAACTTGTTTTAGCCGATTTTTATCTCCCATAACAGTAGAAAGCATTTTGGGCTCGGAATATATAAGCGTTTTATTTTCAGACTTTGCTCGGTTTTTAAAAATATAAACCGCTTCACCCAGCTCTGCAAGAATATCAATTTTCTCTTTTACTAAATTCATCCTTTTTTCTTTTATGCTCGAAAAATCCAGCATTCCTTCAACAATCCAAGAAAGACGTCCTGCTTCTTTAATTATAACTTCAAGTCCTCGATTAATAGTAATGGCATCTGAATCACAAATTTGCATTGTTTCTGCCCAGCCTTTAATAGCAGTTAGCGGAGTTCTTAGTTCGTGCGAAACCGATGAAATAAAATCATTTTTTAATTTTTCCGATTCCTTAAGCTCCTGAGCCATGTAATTTATTGCGTCACTGAGCTGACCTATTTCATCATTGCATTTTTTATCAATTTTAACTCCGAAATCTCCTCGAGCTATCATCTTGGACTTATTGCAGATATCGCTTATAGGATCAATTATCGAATCTATAAAATACATACTTGAAAATAAAGTAAATATAATTACTGCTAATTGAATAAAAAATAATATAGCTGTTCCTATTAGCACTTTACGGAAAACGATTTCTAACGAAACAACACACCTTACCGCACCAACATATTCTCCTTGCTGATCGTAAATGCTTTTACAAACTGCGCCTATTCTTTCACCCGCTCTGCCTTTCCCTCTCCATTTTCCAATGCCTTCAAGGGAATTTTTAGCTTGCCAATAATCGGGAGAAGACTGTGCATCGGGAGGTAAAAATCCAGAAGATGAAAATATGATTTCATCTATCTCATCAAAAATCATTATTTCATATTTTGAACCCTTGGAAAAATTTTCTATGTACTTTGCTGACTTAGCAACAAAATCATAACCCAGCTCTCCTCTGGCTTCCGAGAGCGTAGCGCTCGCCTCCTCTACATACCCTATCATTCTTTGCTCAATTCCACTGTAAAAATATGCTTGCAGTAAAAGTATAAAGCATACTGCAAGTGCGCTAAAAATACTCATAACAATTCCTAAACTATTAAATATCCAACGTCTTTTAATACCAGTCACGCTCATACGCATTTTTTATTCAAATCCTCACTAATTTTCCCATTTATACCCCATACCCCAGACAGTTACTATGTGTCTTGGAGCCGAAGGGTCATCTTCTATTTTCATTCTCAACCTTCTTATATTTACATCAACTATTTTTTCATCTCCACTTCGAAGCGTCCCCCAAACTTGTTTAAATATTTGAGACCTACTAAGAGCAGTCCCTGGATTAGAAAAGAAATACTCCATCATTTGAAATTCAACTTGAGTAAGCTCTATAACTTTACCTCTTTTTTTAAGCGCTCTATTTCTAAGATTAAGCACAAATTCGCCAAATTTTATCTCTTCTTGAAATTTATTTTCTGCTCTCATAGAATTAAGCGCAACACGCCTATAAAGAGCGTCTACGCGAGCAACAAGCTCTGAAGGACTAAATGGCTTAGTGATATAATCGTCCGCTCCAAGCATAAGTCCACTTACTTTATCAATTTCTTGAGTTTTTGCTGTAAGCAAAATTATTCCCAACGTACTACTTTTCTTTCTAAGTTCCTTGCAAACTTTTATGCCATCTATTCCCGGTAACATTATATCCAGCACCGCTAAGTCGAAGTCTCCATTATAATGGTCAAACATTTCAAGTGCTTTTTCTCCGCTATCCGTATCTACTACTTCATATCCAGAGCGCTCTAGATTTATGACCTCAAATTCACGAATTGCAGTTTCGTCTTCAGCAATTAATACTCTTTTCATCTTTTTATTCTCCTTTAAAATCTTATAGCTTATTAATTATAGTAGTAAGTTTCTACTTGATTTAAATCGCTTTCTAAACTTGAATTTTTAAGCAAAATTAATTCTATTTTGTTTTCATTTTCTTTAATGAAAGCTCGCTCAAGCTCCGTGGACTTCAAAATTATTTCATCAAGTACTTCCCATCCTTTTATTTCATCTTCTTTTAAAATTATTATATGTAAATGCTCCGCTTCTTCAGTTAATTTACAAAAAGCAATTTTATATGCTACTTCCTTTTCTTTTTTTAATTTGTATTCAGTGAGCGATGTATACCTATCATTGACTAATACATAGCTCCAAGTAAATTCAGAATTTAAATATTCAAAGATAGCTTCTTTTAAATTTTGCTGATCTGGCGCAAGTTTTGGAGACTTCATAGAAGTGTCTGTATCAAAAAAGTTGGTAATACTGCATCCAGATAGAATTAAAATAACAACTATCATACTAAACAGTCTAACTTTAAACTTCAACCATTTTCCCCCATTTATAGCTTATTTAACTTTTTAATTGTACCATACTTTATCAAGCTTTTAAAGCATTTGGATTAAAAGCATAATTATAAATATTTATGTTGACATCCCACACTATTGAGCGTATAATCATATAAAATTATTATTATATTACCAATTTAGAAGAGGATGAATTTTATATGGGATTTGATTTAATAAATGAGGTCAAAAGTAGGATCAAATCGAATTTCAACGGTACACTCAAGCCGGATTATCGTACAAGCGTTTTAAATGATTTTAGCATTGTAACAAAAGCGGTTTTTTACATTATAAAGTACGACAAGGAAGATGGAGGAAAAACAACTAATAGTAAGTATAGCGTAATAGAAAAGCTTCCCGTGCAAATAAACCCGGATAACATAAGAAAGGAACACACAGTTAAGCTTAATACACTCAAATCTCTTGCAACTTCAACTAATGATCCTATAGAACTAAGCCGATCCTACGACACATCGCAAAGAGATAATTTAAGATTAGATCTGGATTACGATATCTATGATGAATACATTATGCGTACAGGAGGAATGGGAATTTCCGATGCTATAGCAAATAAAATAAGCGACGTCAACGTAAAGCCTTCATTAAAAAACGAAAATTTTACGTCTCTTCCTAAACTAATTCAAGCTGCAGAAGAACCAGGTACGTACGTCTTTTTTGAATGGGGAGAAACAAGTCACTTCGGAATTATTACTGAAATAAACGTCAACTACACCACTTTTTCTCGATATGGAGAACCTTTAAAAGCTAAAGTGGAAATTAATATTGCTAAACAAGATTTAAACGTAAAGGATATTAAAAACTCATTCAATGATGCGAATAATATAATGAAAGTTAATAAAAAAGTTGAAACTGCAAAAAAAGTCTTTCTGGGAATAACCGGAGCACTAAGATAAAGCATAAGGAGACAAAAAAATGGATAAAGTATTAGATTTAGAAGATGCAAAAAAATCAGAGAACGCTATAAGAATAGCGACTGCAAGCGGCCCTGAGGCGTATTTATACAGTATAGTTGCAAAAATGCATGATAATAAATTCTGGCGTGATATTTCAAACAGGTGTCTTAATAAACCACTAGATTTACAAGAAAATACTCCTACACCTTCTAAGGATTCACCAAAAGAAGATAAGCCTCCTGAAAATCAGTCAAATGTAAACCAAAAAATTGAAGAAACTGAGAATAGTTTAAAGGATTCTAATAGTTCTGCGAAGCAAGAACAAAAAACAATAGATAAGGAAAGCAAAGGGATTAAAGATACTAAAAGCAAGGGACACTCGGAATATCCTTCAGGAACAGACCTGGATAATTCAGATATTGAAAGCGAAAGCAGTGAAGAATCTCCTTCCAGCGACGACGATGACTACTATGGGAAACCTTCCATCATCTCCAGTGACGTGAGTATTGATGAAGACGATAAGAAAGATGATGGGGAAGATGATATTTCTGAAAGTTCGGAGGATTCAGAGGACGAGGACGATAAGGACAATTATAGCGATGAAAACAATAACGGTGACTATTACACAAGCGAAGATGAAAAAAAACTAGAAGAAACAATATCTACAGAAAACAATAATGATTCCCTAGAAGAAACGGGGGGGAAAAAAAAAGAAAAGAACTCGAAAACACTCCTGGAACTGGCAAATGAAGTGGAAACTTCCTTAAAAGAAGGTTTAGCAAGTAAGGAAGCTATAGCCACATTAAAAGATAATATATTGCCAGGACTTTTGAAGCTATACCCCGAGTTTAAAGAGCTAAAGGAACTTATGAAAAATATAAAATATCTTGAAGGAAGTTTTGCTTCAAAGCTAAAAGATAATAACCCCAAAAATGCTCAAACAAGCGAACAAAAAAAATTCTTTTTGCTAGATAGGTTCGAGTTTCTAGATACTCTTGAAGAATATATAAAAAATACTATAGCAAAGATTTATTACTCACCGGAGAACAAAAGAGATGAGAATTCGACCGAACTGTCGCCTGCAAATGGCACTATAGCTGTTTTAGCGCAACTTTTAAGAAAGCAAGGAACGAAAAATGAAGAAAATAGTTATGCATTTGAATATGAAGAAATAAAAAAAATGGTTGAAGAAAGAAATAAAATCGAAGATGCTAAAAGCAATAGCGGCCGTGGTAGCAAAGAACTAGACACTGAAACAATAAATATTGGCTTAATTAGAACTTTTGCGATATTTTTATTTACCGCTAAGAAAAATAATTGGATTAAGAAAGATAAAGATGCCCCGAATTCTAGTGAAAATTTATTAAATGATCTTTTAAAGAGATACGCAGCTAATTTCAATAATTTAAAAAGTGAAGAGCTTGATGTCACTAATGAATACCTGTTCAGTACTATTGAAGCTGACTTGAAAAAATTTAAAAAATTTTTCTCCACACATCCTGACAAAAAAGAAAAAGCCAGTTCCAAAGAGGCAAGCTTAAAAAAGGCATTTCAGGAAATTATCAGTAATTTTTATTATAGTCATAACTTAAATAAAAAAATAACAGCTTTTATTGATAAGTTAAAGGGGGAAAACGAAAAGACCGAATTGTCTTTGAGTTCATGTGATCCTAAAAAAGTTGCAAATTTTATGCTTCTCGACAAAACATTCTTCGACGCAGGAAAAGACGGCAATAAATATATACAAGATAATTAATAATTTCTCTTGCAAAGGCTTTAAAAGCTTAAAGCCAGCTTCTTGCTTAAATTCACCCTTTTAGGCTCAATTCCATAATCTATTAAGAGAAAAAAGAGCTTTAAATTAAAGATGAGGTGAATTTATGAAAGCAACGAGTATTATGCCACTTAGTAAAGCTTCACCAGGATGCAGTTATAGCGTTATATCAATACGCTTAAATAAAAGTGACCGCAGAAGAATTTTAGATTTAGGTCTTATTCCAAACACAGTTATAAAAGTTTTGCAAAAAAGTCCATTAG
Source organism: uncultured Clostridia bacterium (assembly GCA_946566955.1). Classification (GTDB taxonomy): domain Bacteria; phylum Bacillota; class Clostridia; order Oscillospirales; family Acutalibacteraceae; genus UMGS1491. The sequence goes on along the minus strand of CAMNXD010000001.1, from coordinate 156,106 downwards.
GAGACCCCGTGGCTTATTTTATAAGAGGAAGCGTTATAGCATTAAGATCAGAATGTACTAAAAGAATTATCGTAAAGAAGGTTTAAATGCAACTCGAGAAGATTCTTAGTACTGGAGCTGAAATCTTAATGAAAACTCTGAAAACAAACAAAAAATTTAGCTTAAAAAAACGCTCTACCTCTTGCTATACCGTGGCTATAGCGGGAAACCCAAACGTCGGTAAAAGCACAGTCTTTAATGCCCTAACGGGACTTCATCAGCATACTGGAAATTGGCCGGGGAAAACCGTTGAACGCGCTGAAGGTAGCTATACATATAATAAAAATAGCTTTAATCTTATAGATATCCCCGGAACTTACTCATTACTCGCCAACTCTCCCGAAGAAGAAATAGCACGAGATTTTATATGTTTCAAAAGTCCTGACGCTGTAATTATAGTGCTCGACGCAACATGTATAGAAAGAAATTTGAATCTGGCTTTGCAAATACTTGAAATCACAAATAAAGTCGTTATTTGCCTTAATTTAATAGATGAAGCTGAAAAGAAAAAAATACGTATAGACAAAGATGAACTTTCACTTCAGCTCGGAGGAGCTACGATTGTGCCCACAAATGCTCGGGATAAAAAAGGCCTTGAGGCACTAAAAAAAGCTGTGGAGAATATCTGCAAAGACGGAAGTCAAATTAAAAATGTAAAAAATAATTACGGCGAAAAAATAGAGCAGTCTTTAGAAAATATTTCTAAACACTTAAGTAACGAAAAAATAAATGATATAGACCCCCGATGGTTAAGTCTTAGATTGCTTGAAGGGGATTTTAGCTTTTATAGCTCTTTAAAAAAGTATTTACCTTTGAGAGCCTTAGAAGACTATAATTTGAATGAAAAAATTAAATCAGAAAAAGAAAAACTCGGTTTTAAAGAAAACAATTCCGAAGGACTTCGTGATAAAATCGTAGAAACACTCATAAAAAGATCGGAAAATATCTATAAGCTCTGCGTAAAAACAAGCAAAAAAGATTATGACCTTAAAGATAGAGCAATAGATAAATTTTTAACTTCCCCTCTAACCGGTTTCCCAACTATGATACTCTTTTTAATGGGTATATTTTGGATAACCATTACAGGCGCTAACTATCCATCGGAAGTTATCTCAAGTGTGCTCTTTGCCTTAGAAGAAAAGCTAATGAATTTTTTAGTTTACTGCTCAGTTCCCCCATGGATATGTGGGATTACAGTTTCTGGAGTGTATAGAACCTTAGCATGGGTGGTTTCAGTAATGCTGCCGCCAATGGCGATATTTTTTCCGCTCTTTACACTTCTAGAAGACGTTGGCTACTTACCTCGAATAGCATTTAATTTAGACGGCGTTTTCAAAAAATGCGGATGCCATGGTAAACAGTCTCTTACAATGTGCATGGGATTTGGCTGTAATGCCTGTGGAATAATAGGGTGCCGTATAATTGATTCTCCTCGGGAGAGATTAATCGCTATTTTAACTAATAATTTCGTACCCTGCAATGGGCGATTTCCGCTTTTAATTTCAATAATAGGTATGTTTTTCATTGGAGAATCTTTAACTGCGCTAAGTTCGCTAAGCTCAGCTTTAATTTTGACGGGAACTATAATAATAGGAATAGCCACGACTTTTATCATTTCAAAGCTTCTTTCAAAAACGCTTCTAAAAGGTATAAGTTCATCATTTACTTTAGAGCTTCCCCCCTATAGAAAACCTCAAGTTGGCAAAATATTAATTCGGTCTTTACTCGATAGAACTATTTTCGTGTTAGGTAGAGCAGTTGCCGTTGCAGCTCCAGCGGGACTTATAATTTGGGTCATGGCCAATACGTTTGTAAATAATACTAGTTTACTTATACACTGTTCAACTTTTCTCGACCCCTTTGCTAAGTCAATTGGACTCGACGGTATAATCTTAATGGCATTTATACTTGGTTTTCCTGCTAACGAAATAGTCTTACCGATTATAATAATGAGTTATATGTCTACAGGCTCAATTATGGATATTCAAAATCCTACGCAGCTGCACCTTCTCCTAACTTCCCATGGCTGGACATATATTACCGCAATTTGTGTAATGCTGTTTTCGCTGATGCACTTCCCCTGCGGGACTACATGCTGGACTATAAAAAAAGAAACTAAAAGCCTGGCATGGACTTTAGCTTCCTTTATACTTCCCACTATAGTAGGAATCATCGTTTGCTTTTTAGTATCTAACGTCTTAAAATTAATGCCTATCTGGTGATTAATCCTCTGGTATACTTTTATAAAATTCCAACGACTTAAACGAATCCGAAACATGGAGCCTTACGTACTTTTCTGTAAGAAAGCTTAACTTTTCTTCCGCAGAAGCTGACACAGAAAATTTAAAAAGCTTAACGACTGGAGAATAAAGTATATATCTTAAACAGTAAAGTAGAGGCGAAGAAAGTAAAAAAGAAGCATTTACCTTACCTTTAGAAAGGCACCCTTCGCAAAAAAGTTTACCGCTTTCAACTAAAAAATACATATTATCCCTTTCGTATGCTCCACATTTCGCACACGACTCTAAACAAGGCATATATCCACATAAAGAACATGTTCTAATCTCAAAAATACTTTTTACTAAAGCCCTACTCATTTTTTGCTTAGAAAGATAAAATAAAGAATTTAAAAAAACTCTTAAAAATTCCTGGGATGTTTCTTCGTCAGGCTTTAAGGCTATGCAGAGCTGACAGAAATATTGAGCTAGCGATAACGATTTTAAATTGCTGCGAAGCTCGAAAAAAAGTTCCTTAATTTCTGAATCATTTAAAATATATCCTCTTTTACCTAAGTATAAAGTAAACTTACAGTATGCAAAGAGCTGCAGCATACCACCTTGACGATTTCTATAAACTTTTGATCGTCTGGCAATAGCTGAAATAATTCCTTTCTCGCAAGTTAATATTTTAATTAGCTTGTCGCTTTCATTCAAATCTATTTCGTTTATTATTATTCCTGTCATTTCCACCTGCATAATTTACTCCTCGCATACCACCTTTTTTACTGTTGAGGTTATTACTCGGACTATGAGGCAACAATCCGCTTTCTAAGTCTAATTGTGAACGATAATTTAAATAATCAGAAATCATTCCTGTTGATTCAAACTTTTTCCAGGCTGACTTGGCATCCATTACAAACCCTCCCATTTTCTATTGTATGTTAATACCTTAGACCATGGGTTAATTATACAACATCTCCAGAGAAAAATATAGTATAATTCTATATTTTTTTCTAAATTTTAATGTTTTTTAGTAATTTGCACATCTTTTAACCTAACAATATCCTAATTCATGCAGCAAAGCCGGCTTGTTTCGCCAATCCTTTTTAACTTTAACAAAAAGATTTAAATTAACCTCGCACCCGAGTAACTCCTCTATAGACCGTCTGGAGGCAATTCCAACTTTTTTTATCATTTGTCCGCCTGCACCTATAATCATTGCTTTATGACTAGAGCGCTCGCAATATATTACCGCATGAATACTAACTTTTAAATTTGAGAGTTGTTTAAAACTTTCAACTTGTATGGCAGTACCATGCGGGAGTTCTTCATCTAAAAACCAAAGAAGTTTTTCTCTTATTATCTCACTTGCTAATCTTCGCTCCGATTGGTCTGTGAAATCTTCATTTGAAAAGAAAAATACCGAAGGACTTGCAAGAGCCTTCATTTCGGCTATAAGATCATTTTTACCATCATTCGAGAGAGTGGAAATAGGCACTATTGCGTCATAGTTAAATAGACTGCTAAAGCTCTTTATTTGCTCCATAAGAAAAGCTTTGTTTTTAACTAAATCAATCTTATTAATTGCAAGTATCGTCTTGAGATTAAGTTTTTTAAATTTCTCAATAAGATTTAAATCCAAAGAACTAGGCTCTTTTAATGCTTCAACAACGTGTAAACAAGCTTCGATCCCAGAAAGAGAATTATCTATCTCTGAGATCATATAATTCCCTAAGCGGCTAAACGGTTTATGAATGCCAGGGGTGTCAATAAAGACGAGCTGGGTATCTCCTTGAGTAATTATACCGGTTATTCGATCCCTAGTAGTTTGAGGCTTTGACGAAACTATCGAAACCTTAGACCCAACAATCATATTGAGGATAGAAGATTTCCCTACATTAGGGCGACCAACGATGGATACGAAAAGTGATTTTGTTTTAAGTTTATCGTTCATTTAAATACCATCCAAACTGGCTAAAATGTTAGTCAGTAATTTTACTTTTACCAAATTTAATTTTGCGCCATGTACTTTTAAGCTTATTCTTTATTTCAACCGGACCTAAAAAAATATAAAAATAACTAAAGAAACTAAAAGCAATAAGCATTAATAAATAAAAGGGATACGAATAAAAAAATTTCCAAATTCTTTTATAAGCTTCTACCTCACTAAACATCACTGCTCCACTTACTGCTGCACCTATACAAATAATTAATACGCCACCAGCTGCAATGTCTTTTGCGGCTTTAGCGGTAGCGTTATACTCTTTAGAACATAAATCTATGAGACCTTCTATGGAACTATTAAACATTTCCGCCATGAAAACTAATCCTATTATTAGAATAAGAATGACGTACTTAAAAGAAGACATATTAAAAAAAGCCGAAAATATCAAAACATACGTTGCAGCAACAGTATGAAATCGCATATTACGTTCATTTTTTATAGTGTAAATAATACCTTTGACGGCAAATTTTAAAGTTCTAAGCACGTTCATACTTAATTCATCTACCTTTTTTAGTCGTTGATGTACGAAACAGCGTTAGAAAATCCAAGTAAATCTAGTACTCTTTCTTCGCGTTCTCTCATATGTCTTTTTTCTATTCCGCCTTTTTCATGGTCGTATCCTAGAAGATGGAGCATACCGTGCGCAACAAGATAAGCAACTTCTCTTCTCATTGAATGACCATATATTTCTGTTTGCTCTATAACCTTTTGCATTGAAATTATTATATCACCTAAAATTTGAGCATTACTTTCAGGATCTACCTCATAATTTCCGTCTTCTTTTTTCATAGGAAAAGAAAGCACATCAGTTGGAACATCCTTATTGCGATACTGCTTGTTTAAGCTTTGTATGTAATCGTTGTCTACGAATGTTATGCTAACCTCGGCTGAACCTTTAAACTGCTCAAGCTTAAGAACTGCATTACAGCATCTTCTCATAAGCATACGAATTCCCGTTGGAATTTTTACTTCTTTTTGCCTATTAACAATTATAACTCTTGTTTTGTCTACCATTAAATACTACATCCTTCCACTTATATATAAATAATGACGAACTGGTGAATTCAGTTCCTTTTTAAATTAAACAAAAACTTTTAGCTGATATTCTTCCTAGCTAAATCTAAATAGCTTTGACTTAATAAATAAAACCAGCTATCATAAAGCTTTATATGGTTTATTGAGCGCATTAATTCTATTTAACCCAATGTACCATAAATTTCAGCAGTCCTCTTTGCACCACTTTTGATTCTCTTCTATAGTCATTTCTATGTAAAAAACACAACTCCTTTTATATATAAATGGATCAATTTTAATGGTGCTTAAAAGGAATTTTTAAAAACATTGTGTATATGTTAATTGTAAAGGTTTTTTCTTTAACTGTCAAACATTTTACTTTTAAAAATTTGGAACGTAATTTATTTTTTTATGTACTACTATTCCAAGCGATTTTCGTTAAACAACAATTAGTTAAATGAAATTTTTTGTTTTTTAGCTATATTTTCTATGCATACAATCGTTGCATCTGCAATATATTCGTTATCTTTTTCATAATTTTCTATGTTTGTTGATATTATTTTTACGTTAGGAAACTCATTTTTTTGTCTTTCTAGAATATTTTGTTCTAAAATGCCGCGAGCTTCTTCGATACTAAGACTCTTTTCTTCACATTCTTGATAATAATATATTTCTTTGTGAAATACAAATGGTAGTTGCAATCCTAAAATATTTATAATTTGATTTTCTTCTTCTTTGCGGCATTCATCCCCTGGCTTACACCACGGATTAAGCGGTATATTTTTTCCAAAGCCTTCTAGTTTGTATTTTAAAGCCAGCTTACCGGTATCTACTGCATTTAATTGATTAAGCTTTACACTTTCCGTCATTTTCCGCTTGGTTTTTGCAAATATTTTTCCTTCAGCTGCTAGTAGCGAGCTATTACCTTCCGCTTCTTCTATAATTCCACTTATCAGCACTTGACCTTTTGTAACAGCATCTCCTTCTTTTACACAAGCTGTGCCTTTATAAACTTCCATTCTTTCTACTTGACCTTCAACGTCCGCTACAATATCACACGGTTCTCCTTCCTCAACAATCTCTGGAGATTTTACTCTTTCCTTTATAGTAATGTTTAAGCAGCTCCCGCTCACATTTACCGACATCCAAGAAATATCAGTTAATTTTGCCATCAATGATTCTTTAAGCATACTTGGATTTATATCTGATTTCTTTGAACCCGTATGTACTCCAAATTCTTTCATCACAGCAAGAATATCACTAGAAGGTAAGTCCTTATTTCCAATTATATTTATGCGCCATATAAAAAGCGAAAAAGAATTCATTATTATAAAAAATAGTATTGCCCCTACAATTAATCCTATTCGTTTTCTATATTTCGTTACAAATATAGGACATCCGTGTTTTTCAGTAATCTTTATTTTAGCTCCAGCCCGACGAGCTTTTCGGCGCAGTGATTTATATTCTGGTGCTAGAATTTTAGCGTAAAAATTGCCATTTAACTTTTTTAAATCCCATAAATTTATATTGTCTTTAGTAACGCTGTTTACAAATTTTTCTGGATAACCCCCCGTGACTTTAAACGAAACGTATCCACACATCCATCTAAAAAATTTTAGCACCAAAAGATATGTCACCTCACAAACAAAAATATATCAAAATTCAAGTTAAGTACTCTATAGAGGTAATAAACCCTCTAATCACTAGAGAGTCCGAAGTTAAGCATTTTATCTCCATATTCCTACCAAAAAAAGATACTATCATTTTATTCATATTCACTTTAACAATATTCTCATCGTAATGAAGAATACTCTTACACCCTTCCACAACCGCTTCGCGATTCCCCTTTATTTCTATTCTGACCGGATTTAACATTACTCCTAATGAAGTGCTTTTTAGACCTTCAAGGTTCCATAATCTCTTGAGTTTTTTATTTACACCTTTTTTATCGGACAAATCGTAAAGTCACCATCTTTCTTCCTGAAGATGAATAGTAAGTCCTTAAATAATATGCGTAATTAAAAATAAAAATCACCTCTCCTCTCATATACATAAAAAGCAAGGGGAGGATTAATGTGCAAACTATAATTAAAATAAAAAATTATTTATCTGACTATTTTCAAGACGTTTTAATGACGTCCCTTATTATAATTTTTACTTACCTACTTATTTGTCACCCCGAAGACACCACCCGGGGCGTTTCAACAGGAATCGGATACTGCGTAAAGCTTTTAGTACCTTCTCTTTTTCCTTTTATGTTTTTGTCAAGATTTGCTGCAATGCTAGAACCTCTAAATTTTATAAAAAAACCTCTTGACAATATAACTAAAGCTTTATTCTATCTTCCGGGTTCAGCAGCACCAGTGATTATTTTAAGCCTTCTAGGAGGATATCCAGTGGGTGCAAGCGGCGCAAAGGCATTACTTGAAAAAAAAGAAATTAACTCCGAACAGCTAAACCGCCTCATGTGCTTTACAGTCAACGCAGGACCTGCCTTTATAATAAATGTTGTTGGATACTCGCTGCTCAAAAATCCTTTTTTAGGAACCGTTTTACTCGCAATTCAAGTTGGTATTTCTTTAGGATGCGGTATATTACTCGGAATAATTGCTAGATTTAAACAAAAACCATTCTATGTTAAACCCATGGAAGAAAAAGTACGTCTTTCGCCTTCTGAAGCACTGGTCGAATCAGCAGCTCAAACATCCTCTGCAGTAATAATGATGTGCAGCTTAATTCTGGTATTCACCTTAATTATTTCAACTCTTCATGCATCCGGATTCTTCGACTATATTTCCAATCTACAAAAAATTTTAAAAATATCCTCTGAAAGTCTAGTATGCTTGATAATTTCATGTTTAGAAATAACTTCAGGATGCTCTTTTGCTGTCAATCACTTTATTTCGGTTCCATTAATAGCTTTTATTATAAGCTACGGCGGAATTTGCACGCATTTTCAAATAGCCTCCATACTAAACAAAACCAATCTTAGCTATTTTAAATTTCATCTTTTTAGAATCATAAATGCATGCTGCTGCTTTGGAGCAGCCTATTTAATTTTAAATATTTTTGAATTCTCCACTCCTGTTTTTATTTCCACTATTTCTTCTTCTTCTCCTTCTTCGGGAGCAGGAGCCTTAGGAAGCGTTGCTCTTATTGCTTTTTGCATATATTTTACGCTAAGCATTAAAAATTAAATCGCGCTGAAATTTATCGCATAAAAACAGACCCCTTTGAAAACAGAGGCCTGTAAATTACTTAGATTGCCTAAATTAAATAGCAAACTTTTATTTTTTCAAATCAGGTATATCTAGTTCATCATAAAGTTCATCTTCATATATATTAATCGCCCTACTGTTTTCAATATGACTGTTAATAATTTCAACAATACCGCCGCGTTTAGGAAAATCGCCGCTATAAGAATCAGCCATTTTTTCAAATATTTCTTTTAAATCTTCTCCAGCTTTTGTAAATAAGTCTAAAGCTTTTTTTCTAAGTGCTATTATTTCGTTTTTTGATAGCTCGCTTTTACGGGAGGATTTAATTTCTTTTTCAAGCGCTATGCACTTAGGCCTATAAGTATTACTAAATGATACAAACAATTTTTTAAAACCTTTAACCCATTTTTCAATATCGTCACTTGGATACTTTTTTAAATAATCTTTTTCCAAATATTTTTCTATAAATTTAGGATAATCATGTTTTAAAAAATTCACATAAAGGTCAAACCTATTCGTTAGAACGGCATAATCAAATGCTACATGGAATGTCCTTTTTTGTCTATCTTCCTGACTCATAATCAAATTCCTCCTAATTAAATTAAAATTCAGCTAATCGATTAACTATATTATATATTATATACAGTTTATTTCCAAAATCAAGAGACACAAGCACCAAAAAAAAAAAAAAAACAGTTAAAATTTTAGCACTAATAACTATATAAATCTGCTTTTCTCTCATAAACGCTTGAAACAATAAAAAAACTCATATCTTCAAAACTGAAAATATGAGCAATGTTTACTGATATAAACTTTTTAAAAAATTAATCTTTAGTATTTATATCCCACAATTCTATGAATTTTTATTCCATAGCTCGTTTGTCTATCTAAAGTATTGCCACTGCTTTTTACGTCTGTAACCAGCGTATCACTTAAAGTTGCCGTACTGCCACTAAAAGTAAGATTAGCAGAATACAGCTTACAAGTTGTATAATACTCATTGAAAGTTACTAAGTCTAAAACAACATTATTACTGTATTGAGGCCAAAACATCCTCGAACTGAATTTGCCGTCATGCGTTTTATAATAAACTTCAATTTTACCAAAATTACTATAATCGAGCGTTAAATTTAAAGTACCTATCGCCCCGTCAATAAGACTGATAAATATTTGATAGGCCCTCATAACATCTAAATAAGTGCGCGTCATAACAGCTGTTGGCGTTGACGAACCGTTTCCACCTTGAGAAAATGGTATTGTTTTTCCATTAACTTCATTTATAGCACTAATAATGCTGGTTTTGTTTTCGGTACTAAGGTCAAGGAGATTTCCTATTGAGTTTGAAAAGCCATTTGCTTTATTCATTGCTTCTATTAAAGCATTATACTCTGAAGTACTCTCCACAGCCTCTAAGAAGTCTCCTTTTGACGAAACTAAAATTTTAATTCCGTTAGCTTTTAAAAGATTACTATCGGCATCAAAAATTTGAAATTCACATTCTAGTATACCAACGCTACTTAAAATTTGAGAAGTAATAATTAAAGTTGCAGTATTTTCCTGCGTATCGACTTCACAATTATTAAACACTTGAGTGCCGTCAGGTTTGAGTGCATAAAACGTCACACTTTTACCGCTTAAGTCTAAATCGTCGTCGTCTTCATCCGTAAAAGACACTTTAATACACCGAGAATCAGTTTCACCTTTATTTGCTAAAATTATTATACGGTTTTCTTCCCACACTTTAAGACTTATTTCCTTAGTGGTCATTAACTTTTCCTCCTTAAATTTTTTTGAATAAACTTTATTATTCATTAGTCCTTCAAAACATAAAAAAATTTGCCTTTGTAACGTCAAATTCAAACTACCATTTTTCAAATTTAGATTTAAAAAGTAGCAAAGAAAAAGTCAAACAGCTGATATTCACCAGCTATCTGACTTATATAGTTTTAAGTTTAATAGGTTTAAATTTTAAAAACAAATCTCCCATTGTCCATACTCTTTACGAGGAAGGGCTATTATAGGTCTTAAATAAGTTTCAAAAATTTTACTTAACTCTTTATAGTAACGACATTTACTATCAAGTGCATATACAGATACTTTAGGATTAAGTTGTAAATGTAATTTAAGCATATCCTTAGCTAAACCTTGTAGCTCTTTTCCTCTTGTTTTGTCTTTCATCTCTCCTATTACCTTATTAGAAAAAGCGAGAATACCATTTGACATTTTCCTTCTAATAGAGAGATTTTCTACATAATAACGCTTTTCTTTCCGTGTTTCTTCCTTTAAACAGCAAGGCATAAGTTATCTACTACTTTACTTTAAATTTTTGTAGAAATTCATTCCACAAAGCTAAGAATATCACATTTTATATAAATAATAAATATTAAATAAAAAACCTTGAGCTACACGCTCAAGGACACTGATCTTAATTTTTATCTTTTATAGCTTCCAAAGCTGGAAGAGGTTTACCTTCTAAAAACCTTAACGATGCTCCTCCACCGGTGGAAATATGAGTCATTTTATCTGCAAAGCCTAATTTATATACTGCGGCAGCAGAGTCGCCACCTCCAATGATAGAAATAGAACCACTTTCTGCAATAGCCTTTGCTACTGAAAGAGTACCGCTAGAGAAATTCTCCCATTCAGAAACTCCCATAGGACCATTCCATACAACAGTTCCCGCACCAGAAATAGCTTCTGAAAATAATTTTGCAGTTTTAGGACCTATATCTAGTCCCATCCAGCCTTCGGGAATTTTATCAAAATCTACCACTTTTGCTTCAGAGTTAGGGTCATACTCCCTTGCAACCTTAACGTCTAATGGTAAAAACAATTTAACTCCTTTTTCTTTTGCTTTGGCCATAATATCTTTAGCAAGGTCAAGCTTATCACTTTCGCAAAGAGAAGTTCCCACGGAATATCCTAAAGCATTGGCAAATGTGTAAGACATTCCCCCACCTATAATTAAAATATCCACTTTATCCAGTAAACTACTGATAACTCCAATTTTATCGGATATCTTAGCTCCACCTAAAATAGACACAAATGGTCTTTTGGGATTAGAAAGAATTTTATACATGGTGGATATCTCTTTCTCAATTAAGAAACCATAACCTGATGGTAAATATTTAGCCATTCCTGCAGTAGAAGCATGAGCTCTATGGCATGCTCCAAAAGCGTCATTAATGCAAACATCCGCTAAAGAAGCAAGCTTTTTAGCAAATTCCGGTTCATTGCTTCTTTCTCCATCCTCAAAACGTATATTCTCCAGCATACAAAGTTCCCCGGACTTTAAAGTTTCTATAGCTTGTTTTGTATCTTCGCTAGAAACGTCTTTTAAGAGTTTTATATCTTTGTTTAAAACCTTCGAAAGATATTTTGCAACCGGTTTTAAAGAGAGTTTATCTTCATATCCAGATTTAGGTCTACCAAGATGAGAGCAAAGTATAACTTTGGCATTTCTTTCTAACAAGTATCTTATGCTTTTTAAAGATTCATCAATTCTCCTAGTATCTGTGATGTTTCCTTGACCATCAAAGGGTACATTAAAATCGCAGCGTAAAAACACCCTTTTGTTTTCCACATCAATATCTTTAATTGTAAGTTTATTTAAATAATTCATCAGAACATCCTTTCATTATATATTATTTTAAAAGCTGTATCTGATGATTTTATTATAATACTTAAAGTATTTCAAGGGTAAAATCTAAAATTCGTTTATTAGTCTGAGTGCTTCGTCTGATCCAGCGCTTCTTTTAAACATTTCACACACACATTCTTGCCCTTAAAGGTTTTCATTTCTTCGGAATTTGAGCAAAATACGCATTGAGGTTCATACTTTTTCAGTATTATATTATCTCCTTCTGTAAAAATTTCTAATGAATCTCGTGGAGCAATGTCATGAAGTCTGCGAAGCTCCATTGGCAACACTATTCTACCTAACTCGTCCACTTTTCTAACTATTCCTAGGGATTTCACTTTATATACCGCCTTCTCTATCAATAATTTAGGTACTGATATAGCTTCTCTTAGCACATAATCAGTATTCCTATGCCGTCATTTTACTATTTTAAAAATTTTTTGTCAATATATGTCTTTTTTTAAAATATTTGGTCTAATTATACATAAATAAAATCTTACCGTATAAAAGTGTAATATTTTTCCCGATTTAGCACTAATTATTTAATTACTACACCTTTATTTCTATAAAAATTATTCGATGAGGATTTTTATTTATGATGAATTACATTTGGGGCTCGTTTCTCATAATAAGTATAATTTGCGGATTTATAACAGGAAAGTCGCAGGAGATTTCAAATGCCGTCCTTACTGGAGCTTCGGATGCTATAACTCTCATTATTTCTATTTCAGGAATGATGGCCTTATGGACCGGATTAATGAAAATCGCAGAAGAATCCGGTTTGACGTCAAAAATAGCCAAGTTGTTTTCTCCTCTTATAAAGCTTCTCTTCCCTGACTTACCTTCAAACAGCACTGCCACGCGAGCAATATGTATGAATATAACCGCTAACCTTTTAGGTCTCGGAAATGCTGCAACTCCACTAGGAATAAATGCTATGCGGGAAATGCAGAAATTAAATCCCGATAAATCGTGCGCTACAAATAGTATGGTGATGTTCGTAGTAATTAACACAGCATCTTTACAGCTCTTACCAACTCTTTTATGTACAATCAGGCAAAAACATGGCTCACAAAACCCTTTAGACATACTCCCTTGCCTATGGATTGCCTCCGCTTTAGCATTGACATGCGGTGTGTTTATCGCAAAGTTTCTAGGAAAGGTCACGAGGAAAAAGCATGGATAAAATAGGATTTTACGCAGTTCCTTTAATAATCTTGATTATAATATTGTCAGGATTTTTCAAGAAAATTAAAATTTTTGATGTGTTCCTTTCAGGAGCCGCTCAAGGACTAAATTCTACATTTTCGCTTGCTCCGCCATTAATAGGACTGATAGTTGCTGTAAGTATGCTAAAAAGCTCTGGCGCTTTAGATATATTATGCCAAAGCATATCTCCATTAACTCAGATAATAGGAGTCCCAAAAGAAATAATTCCACTTTGTTTGCTTCGTCCAGTGTCGGGTAGCGGTTCTTTAGCTATAGTCGATAATATACTTAAAAACTACGGCGCTGATAGTTTTCTAGGAAAATTAGCTTCTATAATTTCCGGTTCAACAGAAACAACTTTTTATACTATCACTGTGTACTTTGGAGCAGTGGGAATAAAAAATTCTAGGCATACCCTACCTAGTGCACTTATTGCAGATACCGTAGCTATTATGGCCTCTATAATTGCACTTAATCACTTTTTTCAAATTGTTTGAAGAATTTTGATTATAAACTATACTTTAATAACTTTTTCATTTATATTTTGGACTTTTATTGACATATCTCGATGGTTATGATATCCTATATGACATATCTTGAAACTCAAAGGGTTTATGGATATAAATAATGCTCTGAGAGGTGATATAATGCACTTTAACTAACTCAAAATTTACAGGAGGCTTAGATATGACAGAAGAAAAAGATTATTTAAATGAATTAAAAGAAACTCAAGATGATGATCTAGACTTCATAACTGGTGGAGCACAAATAAATACTAATATAGGAAATGAGTTTAAGAAAACTTTTAATACTCAGCCTTGTGATTGTGGAAAATTTGAATCCGCTATTTCGAAGTGTAGCATAAATATTTGCGATAACTGTATTTGGGCTCGAGCGCCTATGGAAAATACAACTGTTACTTACTGCATGAAGCAAAGAGCAACTCTTAAATAATGTATTAAAGTGCCACCGATACAATCGGTGGCTTTTTACTTGTTTTAGTTTTAATCTCAACTAGTTTTAAATATTTTTTTGTTAGCAAAGGAAGTATCTTTTTTGCGATTCCGGTTTTGATCGTTTTTATATATTATTCTTTTATTCTTTCTGCTTTCTTTGCTTGTTCTAGCTTTTCTTTTTCTGCTTTGATTTCGTCAAATGTTTCTGAACGTATGCTTTTACCATAATATATGGATACATTTTCTTTTTTAATTAATCTATTGTAAAAGTCTTCCGTCAAAAGAGCATTCATATCTACTTTTAATTTTACTTCACCTCCTTTTTTTGCTTTTAACTTGTCTGATATAAATTCAAGTTCTTGAATCAATTTTTCGTTAATGAGCTTCGCTTTTTGAACCTCATTATCCTCACCTTCCTCACTTATAAAGCTTATAAACGTATCAAAAAGGAAAAGATATTTCTCTAACTCAAAGATTTTTTCTATATTTCTTTTGCGATTGTCAAAATATTTGTTTATTATTTCGTTGGTTACTGCCGTATTGCTTACCAACTCGATTAATTTATAATACTCTTTATTAATAACCCTGCTCTCATTAGACGGAAAACAGAAAATCTCATATTTTAATTCAAACACATTGGTAGATTTTGTATAATCTTTATTATTAAAATCATCCCAACTGTCTAAGACCATAGGAGACAAGCAAATATTAGTTTGACCTAAATTTAATCTTTGTACATAGTTTAAATTCTGACTATAAGTTTGTCTTTCTGGTAAGAAATATGTTTCGCTTATATTTTTTAAGCATTCGGGATTAGTTCTTTCGTCACTGAAAATAACTACATTTATCTTTCCCTGATGGTTTCGTAGAAGCGCTCCTAAACCCTTAACATCACCTATCCGATTTGAGATTTTAAGGATTGTTTTTTGATTATTGAATCGTGATAAAAATTGATTTAAGCTTTGCAAATCAGTATCGGCATTAACTTCAAGGACGTTAAAGCCCCACCCATACCAGTTATCTTTATCTAGTTCATTTAGTACTTCAAAATATTTAACTTTATGCATAAATAATTTCGCATTAGGATATTTTTCGAGAAGGATTTTAAGTTCTTCAAGATTTGGATAAGATTTATCAATAAGAATAACACCTATTTTATCTTTTAATTCTTTGACCACTTCTTCATTAAGTAATTCTTCAATTATGATAGATACAGTACGCCTGTCCCTGCAATCACCATATGGTATAGCTATAGTCCCTTTTATCTTGTCAGTGCAGTTATTTTTGCTGTCCTCATGTTTATTAGAATAGTCTTTGATTAAACTCCTTATTAACAGTCGTTTTTCATTGTCATCACGGTCATAATTCGTTCCAAAAGATGTAAGGTCTAATAAATAATTTCTGTAGAAAGCATCTCTGGCCGTCCTACTTACTTTAATGAATTTATGTTTATCCTCTATGTTGGATAGATACTTTAAAACATTCATTAAATAAGGAGTTTCTAATTTAACTGGAGCAGCTTTGCAGCTTCCCACTAGAGCTGCTGGAATAAACAGGGTGCCAAGTAGAAATTTTGATATGAACGATTTCTTCACTTGTTTTCCCACCTATTTATATTTTTTATAAGTACTTCTTTTTATATATCAGAACATCCTACTTGTTATATGGAATATAATAATAACCTTCCAATATTCTTATATCAGGACATATCTTTTTAAGCATTTTCAATTTACGATGAGAGTTTGCAGAAATCCTACAGAAATCATGAACAAAAATGACAATTATTTTTTCTTTTAATTTAGATAGCTCTTGCTTTAGAGGATAGAAAAGGGTTCCATTTATTAGACTGCTATTTGATATAAATAATGCTCCTGGTACACTTAAAGTTTTTGACTCATTTAAATTAACCTTGTCTAGATATTCTTTCACTTTTCTTCGCATGTCCTCGATAGACTCAGTGGATTTGTAGAATCTGAGGTCTAATGCTGCTTTCTTAATAACCTCAATTTTTTCCGCCGTCGCAGTAATTTTAGCAGCCTCAGTAGTTTCAGCAACTTCAGTGGTTTCAGTCCCCCCTCATCACTCTTATTAGTTAAATAAGAAGTTTCTAACTCACCTGGATTAGCTCTGCAGCTTCCTGCTAGAGCTGCTGGAATAAACATAGTGTTGAGTAAGAATTTTGCTATGGATGATTTTTTCATTCATCTTTCTCCTATCTTTTTTTATTTTAGGGATTTTCCTTTGGATATAGTATTACGTTTTTAATATTATGATCAAGTGATTTTAAGATATTGTTGATTTCACTAAAATTATAACCTATGGGTGCAATTTATAATTAACAAATAATCAAACCTAAAAGAAAATCTAAAAGTTGGCATATTGACAAATTATTTTAATTATTATAAAATAATATATGACATTTAAACAAATAATTAGGCACTTTAAAATTATTAAGTAGGAGGATGAAATTTATGACTATTAAAAATCCAGAAAAAATGTTGAAAAAATCGCAAAAATGGAAGCTCAAAATGATGCAACAAAACAATCTCGAAAAACAAAAAAGAACTTTGGAAAACTCAAAGTTTAGAAGATTCTCTTTATAACGTTGATGAAAACGGTAAAAAAATTCCAAAAGCTTCAGATATTGACCAAGGTAGTTACAGTAATTTAAATTATTCTCTCAAACAATATGATATTGGTGATTGCTTTTTGCTTACTAATTTAATGGGACTTGCTAAAAAAAAGACCTAATTTTATACAAAGTGAACTGATAAAGATAAAAAATAAGCACGAGGTTACAGTTGGCTTATATGAAACTAAAACTCCTCCCGAAATCAAAATTAAGGAAAATTCCATTACCTTAACATATGAACCTGTAAGTTCAAAGAGTTTTTATACTGTGTCAAAAGCTGAAGCACTAGCGTGGAAAACATGCCATTTAGCTTTGTGGCCTGTTGTAATTGAAATCGCTTATGCCAAACATTTAAAAAGTATGCTTATTAAGAATAAAGACCAAATAGAAAAAAGTATGAGGACTTCAATGCGTCCATTAATAAAACAACAAGTTAAACAATATTATGTTCAACCATTGGGTCGAGATCCAAGTGATTCAGAACTTGAAGAGACTGTAGAGGAAGCAATAACGGAGGAACTAAAAAATTTACTAGATCAGAACTCAGACTTACGAACAATGTTTAAAGACGGTGGCATTCCTTCGGTAACGTTAACCTATTTAACAGGTGCCAAATCCAAGCAAAAAATTTTTGCAAATGCAAATATGGATATAACAAAATTAATCCCAGATCTAGATGAAAAACTTAAACAAGAATATCAAAATTTTAAAGGCGTTGATATTTCAGGCATTAAAGCGTTTCAAGGTAAATATTCTCCTGAAGCATTAAAAATTTACGATAAAATCCAAAAGAAATTAAATTCAGGGAAAATAATTACAGCAGGTTTTAAAGGTGTAAATCCTTTAGTAGCAACTTCTATGTTATCTAATACGGGCTTACCCAAAACTGACAATAACGAGATTGCATTTACTACAATTCAACTTGCCAAATCATTGAAAGTAAATCCACTAGACACCATAGATGATTTAACTCTTAAAGACTCTCTAAAAAAAGAAACATATGAAAAATGGCTAAAAGATCACAAATTAAATTTAGCGGATTTAGGCACCCCTAAAGTTACAGACGAGATGCGAAAAAAATTTATTTTAGAAACAGTTGATTTCGAAAAAAAGCTTAAAATTTCAAAAACTAAATCTGGCATAGGTGCGGCACATGGTTATCTTGTTTTAGATGCTTTTGAACATGAGGGGTATCTTTATATAGTTTTAAAAAATCCTCATGATGTAAAAACTAAAATTAATTATAAGAAAAGTAAAAAATTACCTCCCGAAGTAAAATTGCCAGAGCAAATCAGTAAAATAAAAAATGAATGTATGATGGAGCTTAATCACTTTTATAAGAAATTAAGCGCAATAAATTACGATAAATAAAAAATCTTATTTTTGCATTACCTTAGAATGCTTTAGGTTAAGTATTTTAAAATCATAGCCTTTATAATCTTTTGCACCAACATTTGCCGGAAACTCTTTTAAAATGATTTCTAAAAAGCTTAAAACTTTATCTATATTTTGGTCATTTCCTTTATATTCTACTTTAATAAAGTCTCCAAGACCTTTAACTTCATCAATTGAAATCTCATATTCTTTATATATAAAACTGCGGCGAAATTTTTCTACTACTATGTAAGGAGTAAAGCTGCCCTTAAATCCGAGGTGTTTTAAATTTTATTCTAAATCGCTTTCAGATTTCATCTTTCCCTCAATTTCTTCACGGTAAGCTTAAGCTTCGGCGTTTTCTAGAATCCAAGAGTTATAAGTATTTGTTTAATGCTCTAAGTATTTATTTGAGTGCATGCCGAAGAATTTCTTAAAAGTATTATATACTGACAAACATCTGTAGTCAAAACGTTCCCCACTTCTGCCGGAAAGAAAAAGTACAGCTGGCTTTTAAAAGGGCTTTTACCACCATCAAGCTTAAAAAATGTAAAATCTCCTTTAGAAAGAAGTTTAATCGTAGATAATTCTTTTTTCGTGTCCGTTATAGGGAAAAATAATTCCTCAGAGCTACCGTTTCCCCTATTCATCCTTTGCGAATTTAAATATAAAATCATCGTGGAGCAAACCCTACCCTTAACAGGAGAATCCTTGCTATTTTGAAGCTGCGCTGCAAACCTCACCGACTTTTTTTCAACACTATCAGACAATGCTGCGTGGCTATTGCCCCACTGACCATAAAACTTTCCTTTAGGAAAATAATTGTAAACTTTTTTAAAATTTTCAATAATGCTATTTTCTCGCATTACATCGCTTTCAAGTCCGTTTTCACTACTGTTACAATAATCCCATCCTTTTATGAAATTTCCAAGCAAATACTCAAATTTAAATAGATTGTCCCCAAGCTCCTTTTTATAAAAATCGGAATTTAATTTTATATCTTCAGAAATATTTCTTAAAATCTCAATAGATAATAATTCATCGCTTGAAGAGAAAATTTTGCTTCGAAGTTTGCTGCTTTTTTCGGTTAATTTAAGTAGATAATTTTTAGCGTTTTCCTCTTGATGTTCAATGTCAAGTCCTATATAAGTCAACTTTTTGTCTTCTGGAAGAGATTTATTAAATTCGTAAAGTTTTACTAAATACTCGCGAAATTCATTGGTTCCTCCGTAGGTACCTTTAAGGTTTTTAAGATACTCCTCGAGCTCAGAGTTATCACCGGTTTGTAAATAAAAATTAATTATGTATGAACTAGAGGGAAAATCCTCTGCAAAAATATATTTTAAATCAGCTTTTTCCGAAAGGTATTTTATAAATCTAAGCTGAACGTCATAGTTTTTGCAAGTAGCGTGACACTCCCCTGTAAAAAACACATCGTAATCTTCAGTATTCAAAATCTTTAAATCTACTGAGCGGTTATTTAAAAGATATAAGAATAAGTCTTTATTATATGTATTATTAAAATACCTTAAACCGAAAACAATTTCGAAAGCTTGCAAAACTACCATCAAAATAAATAAAACTCTCCAAATACCTCTTCTTTTAAAATTTACATTTGAATTCATTTTTTATCGTCTTTCAATAAAAATACACTTCATAAATTTGCTCGTATTTAAAAATTCATAAGCGATTCCCATTTCTTCCTTTGTAAGTCCAATTAGAATTTTAATTTCTGAATCCCTTTTCATAGTATCTATAGTACATAAAATTCCTTTTACGTCTTTATTGCCGCTTTCTCCCAAAAACACGTCAATTCCTTCGCCGTCCATTGACTGCGTTCCTTTAAGATAGCCATAATTTAAGGGGGTAAACAGCTTCATAAAAACGAGGATGTCTTGATCCTTTGGGTCTATCAATAATTATTTCAGATTCATCCACCAACTTCTGGCATTTATCCCAAAATTCTCTATCAAACTTCATTTAAATTTTTCCTTTCAAAATCAATTTTAAAATTGCTGACTGAGTTTTAGCATCTTCAATTTCTCCAGCTAAAATCATACTTTTAGCCTTCTCAAAAGGAAGCTTAATCACTTCAATAAATTCATCTTCGTCGGGGTGCGGATTTTCATACCGGTCAACTATGCAAGTAAAAATATAAATTATTTCAGAGCAAAATCCTGGAGAAGTATAAATTTTACCAAGAGCAATATAATCCTTGCCTATTATTCCCGTCTCTTCAAAGAGTTCTCTTTTAGCGCATTCTAGTAAAGAGGAATCTTTTGCTTCTAACTTACCTGCCGGAAGCTCTAAAAAGATTTTATTACAAGAATATCTAAACTGCTTAATAAATACGAGTTCATTATCACGAGTTACAGGCGCTATACAAACTGCTCCTCTATGATTTACAACTTCGCGCGTGGCCACCTTCTTATTCGGTAGCATGACCTTATCAACGCAAAGCGAAACAACATCCCCTTTGAAAATTTCCTTTCGACTTATACGCTCTTCAATCATATTTAAGTTCTACCTCCTCATTTTTATAATTATCATGCTAAAATGAGAAAATAAAGTCAAATGAAAATTATTTTTTGTAATACTCTACTATACTTGCAAAATTTTTTGGTGCGCTTGGCGCGATTCGAACGCGCGACGTTCCGCTTAGGAGGCGGACCCTCTATCCAACTGAGGTACAAACGCATATTAATTTTTCTTGATTTTTAGCTTGTCCTTAAAAGAGAAATAGTATATTAAACTTACCATAAGGTCATTACTAAGCTATTGCATCAATAAAATGTGGCCACTAAAACCAATTATTTTTTTAATTATATCAAATTCGTTTAGAGTTTGTCAAAGTTTTTTTCAAAAAGTTTAGCTTAAGAAGTTTTAAAACCCAAAATATTCGAGAAGACCTTCATAAATTGCAAAAGCAAATTGATATTGATCATTTCTAAGTTTTTCAGCGTCTTGTGGATTAGTAATATAAGCGAGCTCTATTAACACTGCTGGCATGAATACATTTCTTAAAACGTAAAGAGAAGGTCTAACTCTCACACCATTGTCTTTGGTTTTTACCCTCTTTACTATACTACCTAAGATATACTCTCCAAGATAGTACGACTGAGTGTATTCCTGAAACACATAAACTTCAGTTCCATTTATATTAGGGTCCGTATTAGCGTTTACATGAATACTTAAAAAATAGTCTGCAGGCCACTCATTGGCCATTTCTACTCTCGCAGCTAGACTTGTTGAATTATTTGTTCCAAGTATTTCTTCAGGTGAGTTTCGAGAAGTTCGGACTTCAAATCTTGAGTCGGTCCTAAGTATTTCTGCTAAATATCTACCAACGTTATACGTTATATCCTGTTCACGAAGGCCAAAACCTTCCGCCCCTGCATTTACCGTATGAGGATTATGTCCTTGATCTATAAATATTTTTATTGCCAAAAATATCACTCCTTTTTAAGTAGCTTATTCTTTTAATCAAAAAGTTGTGAAAAGCTATAAAACTTAAGTAAATGTTTAAAGATTAATACCGTTATCAAACACTCCGGAATAGTATAAAGACCAGTATATATTATCGAGTAGCACCAAATCCCCATATTAAAAGGAATATAATCACTCCAAAAAATCACTCCTGAAATAATTGAAATCAGCCATCTCAGCGCAAATGATAGCACCGTCGAAAAATAAAGCTTAAAGTTTTTACTCTTTATTCTCTTTCCAAATAAAAAGCTAACGCCAAGAATAGCATTCGGCAAAAAGTAGTCGAGAAGTAAAATAAAAATAAAAGAAAAAAGCGTCTTTACGGGCGGTATCTTAAACGACAAAAAAATATGGACTATAGAATATATAATAGAAGCAAAAAAACCTGTTTTAGTTCCTCGTCGAGCGGAAAGTAATATCAGTGGTAAAGAGCTTCCAAGCGTAATGCTCCCCCCGAAAGGCATACGCATTAATATTAATCTTTCTAACATCAAACTTAGCGAAACGGCACATGCACTTTCTACTATATGAAATATTTTTTTTATTAAAAATCCTCCTTTTGAAATTTTAAATAGTATAATAGCTATAGGGAATTTATCATAAAATATACTAAATTTTATTTTAATTAGGAGATATAGCTATGAAAAATTTAATTGATGAAAACGCAGTATGGATTATGTATAGCAGCGAAAATTGTGACCCTTATTTTTCTAAATTCGTAACAGATAAAACAATTGTACCCGCTTTATGCGTACTAAGCAATAAAAAAAATTTCTTGATTTCCCATAGCTTGGATCAAGAAAACGTAAAATATTTTGACGGAGAATTATTAACTTATGGCGGAGAAAACTCACTTTTAGAAAATATGAGAAATATACTTAAAACACTTAATTTCCCTCAAAAAATATATCTTAACTATTCAGATAAAATGGATTCTCAAATAGACGTCCTCGGATACGGAACATACAGATTTATAACCGATAACATACTAAGACTCTACAAGCAAAGCGGAAAACCTGCTCCCGTATTTGCTTCAAGCGATTTTTTAATCTATTCCCTACTTGACACTAAAAGTGAAGACGACATATTTTATTTACGTCTTGCAGCGGTAAGAGCATCGGAAATACTAAAAACTTCCTTTAAAAGAATAAAAATTGGCATGACTGAAAATCAAATTTTAAATTTAGTACACAGCATATTTAAATTTAAGCCTCCATACTTTAAAAAATACGGAATTGTCTACGAAGAATTTTCTTGGGAGAAACAACTTTGCCCTATAGTTTTAGTAGGACCTAACATAAAAAAAGGCGGACATACCGGCCCGAGCAATGATATTCTGCGTCCAGGATACACTGTATATATGGACTTTGGAGTAAAAATACATTTAAAAAGTGGCAAAAAGTATTCAAGTGACCTGCAACGCATGGGATATGCCCTTAAACGAAACGAACGCACAGCACCCAATGATGTACAAGATATTTTTAGTACGCTTTATAACGCTGTTGAACTAGGTATAAAAAATTGCAAACCTGGCGTTAAAGGATATGAAATAGATAAAATAGTTAGAAACGCTATTACAGAAAAAGGATACCCTAATTACAATCACGCAACAGGACATCCCGTAGGAGAACTGGCTCATAGCCCGGGTACTAGTATCTCCCCACAAGGTCACAAACGCTCTGGACTTAATCTACAAAAAAATGGAGTATACACTATAGAACCAAGAATACAAATTAAAAATGGAGGTTCTATTGAAGAAATGGTATTAGTAACAGAAACTGGTGGAGTAACTTTATGCCCTCGTCAAGAGAAAATTTATCTAATTAGATAGAATGTCGATTTTTTTCTTTAATAAGAAGATTATGAGTGCAATAAAAATTTTCTGAGTAAATAGATCCATTAATAGATAGTCTTGAGTTTGCACACCCCCCTAAACACTTTTCTCCATATTCGCATTTCAAGCAATTTCCCTTAAGATTTTCTTTTTTAAAAAAGCGTCTCCACGCAAACGCTTGAGGATCATACCATATATCTTTAAGAGTCCTTTCTCTTATGTTTCCCTCTATAAAGTTTTTATCACGCATAGATGTGCACCCCAGTATATCCCCATTATGAAGAATCCCGAAGCTATATATACCCGCATTACATCCTTCCCAATCCTCAATATAAGAAGTTTTATAAGTTTTTTTATAAATTTTTGTTTGTTTATCATTGTAGTACCCTATACAGTCTGCGGGGTGAATGTCTATTTTTCCTTCCTGAGAAACTTCGTAGCAAAAATCAATTATTTGATTTACTTGCTCTGGGTCTATAACCCAATCTAAATGGTGAGACAAATTTCCCATAGGAAAACCTATTTGCACTTGCCAGCACCCCACTTTTTCTCCAATGAGTGAATATTTAAGCTCATTTAAATGATCAATGTTTTTCTTCGTTATAGTAGTTATGCAGCCAGTATCAACTCCATTTAAATAAAGAAGCCTAAAAGAATTCATGGCACGTTCAAAAGCACCAGGTTTACACATAAAATTATGTATGTAATTTGGACCTTCCAAACTTATCATAACTCTTATAATATCCAACTTACTAAGAGTCTTTGCAATTTTTTCAGTTATTAACCATCCGTTAGTTATGATATTTATCCCAATATCTTTATTTACAGCATATTTTACTATATCTAAAAGATCCTTTCTCATAAAAGGTTCTCCTCCTGAAATGCTTATCCACTGAACTTTAATTTCCAAGCACATATCCACAAATCTAAATGCTTCTTCCGTGGTAAGTTCTCCAGGTAAAGCTTCTGCGCAAGAAGAACCACAGTGTTTGCATCTCATATTGCAAGCCATTGTAATTTCCCAAACGCAGGTTTGAGGGATATATATATTCATATTTTATTCTCCTATTTAAATACTATAAAATAGCTATTTAGTATATTTAAACTGAACAGCTATTTTTAATCTTTAATTATTGAGGTGCAATAACATGCTCTTCTTTATCCTCTGACTTTTTATTTTGAGGAATATTGTTATCGATTATAACTGAAGTTTTTAAAGGGGGTTTAGTCTCAAATCCTCCCGCCACTTCTTCAAGTATATCGTCAGTTAATTTTTTTACTCTATCATTTCTCACTTCCATAATTTTAAATACCTCCTGCAAAAACTTTAATATCAAAGCTACTAATTAGACTTTTTGGGGATTTTCGCAGTTTTTATTCTTAAGAACTAAATCCTATTGTATGATAAATTCCAGTATTAACTTCCCTTTTTATCTTTTGACGTAAAAGAGATAGAAGAACTTAAAGATTTATCTTCTTTAGAAGCTTTTTTCTTTTCTAAAGCCTCCATCCCTTTCTGTAATACCTTTTGACCACAAGATAACACATCTAAGCGTTTCATCGGAGGTCCACCATAAGCTAATAGCAAAGGTCTTTTTATATTTTCGGAATTAAAGATTTTTTTAAAACTAGTTTTATTTGCACCTCCCGATATATTTTTTTCATCAGTCGATTTAAGATTATATAATTTATTATTGTCTTTATTTTTAATGTTAAACACCTTCTTACTTATAAATGTCAAAAATTTTTTAAAATTATTTATTTTAAAGTTAGATCATCTTTTTTATTTGTCTTTTTATTTTTTGGTTCTGGTCCTCCATAAGCTTGCCTAATAATTTTTATTGTACCATGCTCTTTATTGTAATCCTTTTGGTATACTCCACCAGATATGCTTCCTTCTTCTTCCGGCGTTAAAGCTCTTATCTTTTTATCTTCCATTTTAAATACCTCTTTTTTGTTAGTTTTTATTAGAACGGCTATTGTAAATAATATAATCCGACCCTTTAACTAAAATTTAAGCAGTTTAATCATCAAGCTCTATAGGATTATCATTAGCTTTGGATTTTAAAACCTCCTTCCCAATTAATTTATTAATCATTTTCCTTTCAAACTGACTTTTCTAAATAGCTCCTTATCTCTTCAATTATGCTTCGAGGTGTGGAAGCACCTGCTGTTATCCCAATATCAGTGTAATTTTTTAAATTTAGCTTTTTTAGATCCTCCAGAGATTCAATGTGGATAGCCTGTGTATGAGATAAGCATAGATCGTAAAGTTTTCTAGTATTAGAGCTCTCCTTCCCACCTACGACAATCATGAAATCGGATATTTTTGCCAGTTTTTCAGTTTCACTTTGTCTTAAACTAGTTATATTGCAAATAGTATCACAAATTTCTATATTTGTAAACCCTTTTAAAATAAATTCTACGCATTCTTCCCATTTTCTAACTGAGAAAGTAGTCTGAGATACCATAATTCCTTTTTGCTCTTCAAAGTTATTATTCCTCAAAATACTTTTTAATTCCTCCAAGTTTGAAAAAATATAGCTTGGCCCTTTAAAGTAACTTCTAATTCCCACTACTTCTGGATGCATCGGGTCTCCCGCTAAAAGCAGAAAATTTTTGCTTTCAGAGCATTCCTTTACAATACGATGAATTTTTTTTACAAACGGACATGTTGCATCCACAACGCTCTTTCCCATTTTTTTCGCATCTTCTAAAATTTTATTTGGAGCACCGTGAGATCTTATAACAACCACAGAATTTTCCGAAACATCAAAAAAAGAGTGAACAACCTTCACTCCTCTTTTATTCAAATTCTCTACTACCTGGGAATTATGAATTATTTTTCCCAAAGTACATACATTGTAACCTTCTTCAACTAACTTCTCAACAACTTTTAAAGCATTACTAACTCCAAAACAAAATCCTGCATTTTTTGCTATCCGAATATTCAATTAGCACTCCCCCTTAGTTCTCTAATGCTACCCATAATTAAATTAGTCGCTTCTTTTATTTCAGCTCGGTTTTTGCCGCTTATATTTATTTTTTCTTGGCTTACTGGCACGCCATAAGAAATAGTAGTTTTTTTGAATAAATGAATTTTATTGTCTTTAGAGCTACCCGTTATGCACACCGGCAACACACTTACATTAGTTTTACTTGCTAAAACTGCTGCTCCTGAACGAGGACGTAAAAATTCACCGGTTTTTGAACGCGTACCTTCAATAAATATTCCTAAAACTCCTCCTCGACTAGGTACTTCTATCGCATGATTTAAAGCTTCTTTATCTCCTTTTCCTCTTTCTACGGGAAACGCCCCTAAAGAAACAAGAAATTTTTTTAAAAATTTATTCTTAAAAAGCTCTGCTTTAGCCATAAAAAATATAGGCTGAGGATGAATCAAGCTTAAAAACACAGGATCCAAAAGCGAAAGATGATTAGAGCATATTATATAACCTCCCGAAAGTTTACTTAAATTTTCTTTTCCTTTTACATCATACGGGAAAAGAATTTTGACTAGAGGTTTAAGTAGAAAAATACAAAATTTATAGAATGCTTTATTCATTTAAAGTTTTAATCCTTTCTTTAATAATTTTTAGAAGGTTATCTATGGTTTCCTCAAGGGTAAACTCAGAGCTATCAAATAAAATTGCATCCTCAGCTCTTCTTAGCGGACAAATTTTTCTAGTTGAGTCTTTTTCGTCTCTTATAATTAAGTCCTCTAAAACTTTTTCCATCCGTATACTTTCATCATTTAACTGCAAGTATCTTCTTTTTGCACGAAGCTCAGGAGACGCAGTCAAAAATATTTTTACTTCAGCATTTGGTACTACAGCTGTTCCTATGTCTCTTCCATCCATGATTATATTATTTTTCCTAGCTATTGCTCTTTGCATCTTCAGTAGATGCTCTCTCACTTTAGGAATAGCGGCAATCTTGGAAGATATTACCGAAATCTCTTCATTTCTTATCTCGCTTGTGATATCTTTACCACTAAGCAAAATCCTTTGGCCTTTGTCAGAACTTAAAATTTTTATAGAAATCTCATCAAGAGCTTTCTCTACTTCACTGCTCAAACTAAAATTTACATTCTTAACTTTAAAATAATAAGCTACGGTACGATATAAAGCTCCCGTATCCAAAAATAAAAAATTTAACTTTTTTGCCAAAGCCTTTGCAACAGTACTTTTGCCTGACCCAGAAGGGCCGTCAATTGCAATGCATATCAAGTTTAGTCCTCCTACTTAAATCATTTTTAAATTAAATGTAAATTTAGATTCCAGCCAAAAATTAAAAGCTAGAATCTAATTGTCTTTTAAGTATTACTACTCTTTATTTTCAATTTCTTTGCTAATACGTTGACTAAATTCTTGGATGCTCATGGCTCCTAAATCTCCTTCCGAGCGACTGCGCACTGAAATAGTATTACTTTCAAGTTCTTTTTTCCCTAAAATAATCATGTATGGTACTTTGTTTACCTGGGCTTCTCTAATTTTATATCCTATTTTTTCATTTCTTAAATCTAAAGAAGTACGCGGAGCAAATGGAATAAGCTGCTTCTTAATTTCCTTAGCAAATTCATGGAAATCTTCACTAATAGGTAAAATTTTAACTTGTTCAGGTGCAATCCAAAGAGGAAGTGCTCCTGCATATTTTTCTATTAAAAGAGCCAGTGTACGTTCATAGCAACCTAAAGAAGTTCTATGAATAACATAAGGGAATTTCTTTTCTCCATCTTTATCTATATATTCCATGCCAAATTTCTTTGCAAGCTGGAAGTCTATTTGAATGGTAATTAAAGTATCTTCTTTACCATGAACATTTTTAAACTGTATATCGAGTTTAGGACCATAAAAAGCTGCTTCTCCATCAGCTTCATCATAAGTAAGATTCGCTCCGTCCAAAATTGCTTTCATTTTGCTTTGAACGTTTTCCCACTCATCGGAACTACCAATATATTTTTCTTTATCATTTTCATCCCATTTAGAGAATCTATAAGTTACTTCTTTTTCAAGTTTTAAGCTCCTGAGCATAAACTTTGCGAGCTCTAAGCATTCTTTAAATTCACTCTCCAGCTGATCGGGTGTGCATGCAATATGTCCTTCGGAAATAGTGAACTGCCTTACCCTAATAAGACCATGCATTTCACCGCTCGACTCATTTCTAAAAAGAGTAGAAGTTTCGTTTAATCTCATTGGAAGGTCTCTATAGCTGCGACTTTTATTTAAGTACACCTGAAATTGAAACGGACACGTCATAGGCCTTAAAGCAAAAACTTCTTCATCCTTATTTTCATCGCCTAAAATAAACATATTTTCTTTGTAATGATACCAATGCTCCGATATTTTATAAAGATCACTTTTGGCTAAAAGAGGAGTTTTTGTCAAAAGGTAACCCCTTTTTTCTTCTTCGTCTTCAACGAATCTTTGAAGAAGCTGAATAACTTTAGAACCCTTTGGAAGTAAAATTGGAAGGCCTTGACCTATGTAGTCAACTGTTGTAAAGAATCCAAGCTCTCTGCCAATTTTATTATGATCTCTTTTTTTGGCCTCTTCGATAGCTTCTAAATGTTCTTTTAGCATTTCTTCACTTGGGAAAGAAGTGCCGTAAATCCTTTGGAGCATCTTATTTTTAGAGTTTCCTCTCCAGTAAGCGCCTGTTGCACTAGTTAGTTTTATAGCTTTTACCATTCCAGTGGAAACAAGGTGCACACCTGAGCACATATCAACGAATTCTCCTTGCTGACGGAAAGTTAAAGTGCTACTATCTTCCGCGTGCTCTTTTGCAAGCTCAATTTTATACGGTTCTTTGTTTTTATTCATAAGCTCATAGGCCTGAGCAGGAGAAAGTTTAAACTTTTCGATAGGTAAATCTTCATTTATTATTTTTTTCATTTCCTCTTCAATTTTTAATAAGTCATCACTCGTAAACGGAGAACTTACATCAAAATCGTAGTAAAAGCCATTCTCTATCGCCGGACCAATAGCTAGCTTTGCATCTTTAAATATCCGTTTAACTGCCTGAGCAAGAATATGAGAGGAAGTATGGCGATAAACTTTTTTCCCTTCGGGTGAATCAAATCCTAAAAACTCTACCTTGCTCTCCTCCGATAGCTTATCGTTTAAGTCGCAGAGTTTACCATTTACCTTCGCCGCGCAAATTACTTTAGATTTTACGTCTACACCTAATTCCCGTGCAATTTCCAGCAGGGTGGTGCCGACGCTCACTTCTTTCATACAGTAGTTTTTAACGAAAACTTTCAACACAATATCAACCCTTTCTGAAAATAACTTTAAATTAGATGGTTTACACCTATATTTATTATATATTCATTTAAAATTATGTCAAGTGTCTTTTAAAAGCACAGATTAGCTCCATTTTAACGTTTTACTCTTTTTTTAACTATCAAAGCAAAAAGATACGTTGAAGCAAAAGCAATAAGCAAAACTGCAAGTCTCCAAGGTTTATTAGAAATTCCTCCAGCTTTGACTTCCACCCAAAGTTTATCCATAAGAGAATTTAAAGACTTCGGAAGATTTACAAATATTTGAGATTTTGAGAGTACTTTTTTATTAGGGTAAAATACTTCATTATTTCTTACATACTCATCTAGATATTTGTAAGCTTCAGTATGAGGGGTAGAATATCCTGTATGCTGGACATTTGCTAAAGCAATTTTAGTTTCACACAAAAAGTTTATATATTCCTCGGCCTGTCTTTTTCTTAAGGACCCGCGTGGAATGCAAAGTGAATCCACAAACCTTATACTCCCACTCTTTGGAATAACAAATCCTACCTCGGGATTATTTCTCATTATAGTGGCAGCATCTCCTGCGTAATATGGCGCAAGATATGCCTCGTGATTCTGCATTTTATTAAAAATCTGATCCATTACATAAGCTTGTACTAAAGGCTTTTGAATTAGAAGTTCATCCGCTGCTTTTCGCCATTTTTCAGCATCTGGAACGTTTATCGGATACCCTAGTCTTAAAAGAGAAATTGCAAAGCTATCGCGTGCATTGTCAAACATTAAAATTTTGCCTTTATACTTTTCGTCCCAGAGTATATCCCAAGTAATTTTTTCTTCTTTCTCCTTAACTTCGTTTTTATTATAAAATATACCTACCATTCCCCACATATATGGTACGGAATACTCATTTTTAGGATCAAAATTTAAGTTTTTAAAATCCTCACTTATAAACTTATAATTAGGAATATTTGAAAAATCTAGCTTTTCAAGCATGTTGTTTTCTATAAGCTTTGAAACCATATAGTCGGACGGGATTATAATATCATAGTCCGCTCCGCCACCTGAAAGCTTTGCAAAAAGCTCCTCATTATTTTGAAAAGTATTATAATTAACCTTTATTCCGGTTTTTTTTGTAAATTCTTTGTTGACGTCTAAATTATTCTCACTACCGTCTGAAATAAATTCTCCCCAGCTATAAACATTTATACAATCATTTGAATTAGTCTCCTTTTTAAAAAATACAAAAGCTAAAAGTAGCAGTAGAGATAAAGTAAAAATCCAATAAAATTTTTTCACAGGTTTTCTATTCTCCTAATTACATTTTATGTACTCCCAATGGTTTACCCTTTTCCTTTCTGAAATTGACTATTAAAAGTAAAATAAAAACAGTAAAAAACAACATACTCGAAAGTGCATTTATTTCCGGACTAACCATTTTTCTAGTCATAGAATATACCGTAATAGGTAGGGTCTGGGTTGTTCCTCCTGTAAAATAACTTATTACGAAGTCATCTATAGACATTGTAAACGACATTATAAATCCAGTTATTATTCCCGGCATAATCTGAGGTAATACTACTTTAAAAAATGCTTGCATTTGATTACATCCTAAGTCTTGAGCGGCTTCATAAATATTTGAATCTGTTTGCCGAAGCTTTGGCATGATAGATAAAATCGCATAAGGAAGACAAAAAGTTGTGTGTGCACAAATTAGAGTTATAAGTCCAGGCTTAAAAATACCTAAATTTTTATATAAAAATACGAACATAAGCATAAGTGAAACTCCCGTTACTATTTCAGGATTTATAAGCGGTATGTTCGTTAGGTTCATTATTACTTTTTTAGTAAGTTTCTTACTTTTAACTATACCTATAGATGCTACCAGACCTAAAACAGTTGCAATACATGCAGAAACTCCGCCTATTATTAAAGTATTATAAAAAGCACTTAGTATCTCTTGATTTTCAAAAAGCTTAAGATACCATTTAAAAGTAAATCCGTGCCATAAAACCCTACTTTTAGAATTATTGAAAGAAAAAATCATAAAAACAAAAATAGGTAAATATAAAAATATAAATATCAGATATATATAAATTTTGCTTATTATTTTCAAAGTCCCCTCACCTCAATTTACATAACTAAATTTTCATCCTTTACATTTTCACTTCCTAAACAGTTCATTATACCAGTACAAATCATAATAATTATCATCAAAATAAGCGAAATGCAAGACCCTAAATAGGGATTATAAGTATTACCTAAAAACTGCATTTCTATAAGGTCGCCAATGACGAGTATCGAACCTCCTCCAAGCATCTTGGAAATAATAAACGTGCTGACCGAAGGAACAAAAACCATTGTAAATCCAGATATAATTCCCGGAATGCTTAGCGGAAAAATAACTTTAGTAAATACTTTTGCTTTACCGGCTCCCAAGTCTTCAGCTGCTTCTATAACTTTCTTATCTATTTTTGTTAAAACAGTGTAGATTGGTAAAATCATGTACGGTAAAAAGTTATAGACCATTCCCAAAACTACTGCTCCTGGAGTATTTATCATGTTAAACTTACTAAATCCTAAAAAAGAAATAAATTTATTTATAAGTCCATTATATTCAAGGAGAGTCATCCAAGCGTAAGTTCTTAGCAAAAAGCTTGTCCACATTGGTATCATAAGAAGCATAATAAACACATTCTGGCGCTTTACCGAAAGCTTAGAAATAGAGTATGCAGCGGGATAACCTAAAACGAGGCATATTAATGTTGAGACTGCACCCAAAACTATTGATCTTAAAAAAACCGAAGAATATTTTCCTGCTTCAACTATATTTTCAAACGTAAAACCACTAGAGGAGCTCGTAAAAGAAAATATAAAAACTAAACTCATAGGAACTAAAACAAATATTAACATCCATATTGAGTACGGCATAAGACTCCACCTAATCTTCATACTATCCCGACCTCCTTTTTTAACTTTTTAAGCTGTGCTGATGCTCTTCGTAAAATTCATCACTAAAGGCACTATAATCTCCTACTTCAGCTGAATAAGAAGATGTTTTCATTATGTGTATGTCATTAGGTCTTATAACTAATCCGATTTCATCACCAGTTTCCTGACTTTCAGTAGTTTGAACCATCCACTTAAATCCCTCAACGTCCACAATTATTTCATTATGTACTCCTTTAAAGGTTACCGACGTAACAGTTCCAGAAATGTCTCCTGCATTTGGAGATACTACTTTTACATCCTCTGGTCTAATGACTGCGTCAACTGCACTCATCTTCTCAAAACCTTTATCTAAACATTTAAATTCTTTTCCGGAGAATCTTACTTTATAGTCTTCAATCATAACAGCTGGAAGTATATTACTTTCGCCAATAAAATCAGCTACAAATGCATTTTGGGGCTCATTGTAAATATCTTTCGGAGAGCCAATTTGCTGTACAGTTCCTTTGTCCATAACAACAACAGTATCCGACATCGACAGCGCTTCCTCTTGATCATGTGTGACTAATATAAAAGTTATTTTTGTTTTTTGGTGAATACTTTTAAGCTCTGATTGCATGTCTTTGCGAAGTTTTAAGTCGAGGGCTCCCAGAGGTTCATCTAAAAGCAATACTTTAGGATTATTCGCCAAAGCCCTAGCGATTGCCACCCTTTGCTGCTGCCCACCCGAAAGTGAATTTACATCACGATCTACAAAACCTCCTAAGTTTACCATTCTTAGCATTTCATTTACTTTCTCTTCAATTTCCTGCTCCGATTTCTTTTGGAGCCTGAGGCCAAATGCCACATTCTCATAGACGTTTAAATGCGGAAACAAAGCATATTTTTGGAAAATAGTATTCACTTCTCTTTTATGAGCCGGAACTTTATTTATTTTTTTACCTTTAAAAAATATGCTTCCTTTATCGGGACTTAAAAACCCAGCAATTATTCTAAGAGTAGTTGTTTTACCACATCCAGAAGGGCCAAGAAGCGTGACGAATTCCCCTTCTTCTATATTTAAATTTAAATTTTTAAGTACTACCTCGCCATGAAATGAAACATGAATGTTATCCAGTGTGATTATTGAAGACTTCATCTATTTTAAAACGTAAGTTCCCTACGCTTTTTCACCCACCTTTACTTAAAACTGAATTTAGTTCCTTGCGGTGTATCCTCTATCGTAACTCCTTTTGAATTTAATAAATCCCGAAGCTCATCAGCACGTTTCCAATTTTTTTCTTTGCGCGCATTTTCTCTAAGTTTAATCAAATTTTCTATTTCTAAGTTTAGCTTATTATCTTCAGAATTTTTATTTTCGTAAAGAAGTCCAAGCACGCTCATCATCTCATTAAATATTAGCATAACTTTTTCTAATGTTTCTCGGCTTTGACTTTTCAAAGATAAAATATTTGAATTTACTTCCTTTACTAGTTCAAAAACTATTCCTAAAGCATCGGCAGTATTAAGGTCATCACTTAAAGCGTTAATAAATCTTAATTTATAATCCTCAAGGTTTATTTTGGCTTCTTCTTTCAGCAAACTCGATTTTTCTACTGCAAACTTCAAATTTTCTTTAAAATTATAAAGACGCTGCACCGCAGATTTACATTGCTCCATTATATCTGGGGCATAATTTATAGGGCTTCGATAATGTGAGGAAATCATTAAATACCTTATAGGTTCATATCCGTACTGCTGAGCAACTTCACGGACTGTAAAGAAATTGTTTTTAGATTTAGACATCTTTTCATTATCAATATTTATATACCCATTATGCATCCAATAATTTGCGAATTTAGTTTCAGTCAAGCATTCGCTTTGAGCAATCTCGTTTTCATGATGTGGGAAAATTAAGTCTTGACCTCCACAGTGAATGTCAATAGTATTTCCTAAATACTTTCCCGCCATAGAGGAGCACTCAATATGCCATCCCGGTCTGCCGCGTCCCCAAGGACTTTCCCAAAAAGGCTCTCCTGGCTTCGAGGATTTCCAAAGAGCAAAATCTAAGGGGTCTTCTTTCATTTGATCAACGTGTATTCTAGCGCCACTGCGCAAATCATCTATAGTTTGATTAGAAAGTTTTCCGTAGGATTTAAATTTTCTAGTTTTAAAATATACATCACCATTTGGCAAAGCATAAGCAAAATCCTTTTCTATGATTTTTTCAATTAGATTTATAATTTCACCTATATTTTCCGTAGCTAGCGGGTGAACCGTCGCTTTTCTGACATTTAGTCCCGAGGAATCTTTATTAAATTCATTTATATATTTTTTCGAAATCTCTTGAAAATTGACGCCTTCTTCTATGGCTTTATTTATAATTTTATCATCCACGTCTGTAAAATTTTGAACGTACTTTACTTCATATCCCATATATTCTAAAAATCTTCTAAGTACATCAAATACACAAAGTGGTCTGGCGTTTCCCAAATGAATGTAATTGTAGACCGTTGGACCACATGCATATATTAAAACCTTTCCAGAGCTCAGAGGCTTAAAATCTTCTTTTTTTCTGGTAAGAGTGTTGTAAATCTTCATAAATCGTTCCTCCAGACGTTAATCATGAATTAAAAATTATATACTTTTTGTTTGAGTAAATATACATAATACCCGATAAAAACGAAAACAATACAGAAGTCCAAACTAAAACGTTTTGAAATAAGTAAATTGAGTCCATATCTAACTTCAAAAAATTTTCGTTAAAGTTAAAAAGTTCGAGGTAAGATTGAATCGCAAAAATACTAAAAATTGTCATCATTTGACTTAAAGTCTTTAGCTTACCTAAAAAACTTGCCGAAATTACTTTCCCATTGTTTTGAAGGACTAAAAAGCGCAAAGACGTAATTATAAATTCCCGAGCAACTATAATAGCAGCAGCTAAACCTGGGAAAAGTCCTAAGCTGACAAAACAAATTAAAATGGAAGCTATTAAAATTTTATCTGCTAAAGGGTCCATGATTTTGCCAAAATTTGTTATTATATTGTTTTTTCTGGCTATTTTACCATCAAGATGATCAGTATAAGACGCGATTAGAAAGACTATTCCTGCGCATAAATATCTATAATTGAAACTTTCAAGTAGTAAAAAAACAACTACTATTGGAACTAATACAATTCTAAAAACTGTAAGTTTATTAGGTAAATTAATTATTTAACCTCCTAACTTTTTGGAATAATTATCTTTTGAAAAACCGATTTATATGTTCCCAGCCATATCCTAGCCGTGTAAGGTAAGATATAGCTCTTCGTTTACTCTTTTCGTCTTTCAAATTTGTAAAGTTTTTCTTTTTAAATATTTTTTCAATATTTAAGTCCTCATCGAGACTTAAATCATCTAGAACTTTCGAAATTATTTCTGAATCAATTAATTTATTTTTTAGCTCGTAAATTATTCTCTTTATACCATACCCCTTGTTTTTATAAAGATGCAAAGCATAATCAATAGAGAATTTTTCGTCATCTAAAAGACCTATTTTTTTTAAATCCTCAATAGCAAGGTCGACGCACTTTTCACTAAAGTCTTCTCTTAATTTTTTTCTTAATTCTCCGCAGGACCTTGCCCTGTAAGAAAGAATGTTTAATGCTTTTTCTTTTGCTTTATGAAGCTCCGCTTTACAAAAAATTTCATCTAAGTCTTCTTTGTTTAAGCTTGAGCCCACCTTTAAATTAAATTTTAAAATAATCTCCGAAGGTAAGCTCGAAATATACTCTTCATCTACGTAAACTGCAACTTTATTTCTTTTTGTTAGTTTAAGAGCAGTAATTTTCATTTTTATTACTCTTGCGAATCATCGCTAGCTTCATCTAAAAAGGGGTCTTCAATCGGAGTTTCTGGTTTTGGTGATTCTGAACTTTTGATATAAAGCTTTTTATATTCATCGAGAACTTGCTTTTCTATTTCCTTCATTATATTTTGATTATTTTTAAAATATTCTTTTACTTTATCGCGTCCTTGAGCAAGTTTTTGATCTTTATAAGAAAACCATGAACCAGATTTTTGCACCACGTCAAATTTAACTGCTAAATCTAAAAGCTCACCTTCCCTAGAAATCCCTTCACCATACATAACGTCAAATTCTGCTTCCCTAAAAGGAGGTGCCATCTTGTTTTTAACGACTTTTGCTCTTGTCCTAGAGCCAATTATAGCACCATTTGATTTAAGAGTTTCAATTTTACGGATATCTATCCTAACAGAAGAATAAAACTTAAGTGCACGTCCTCCAGGCGTTACCTCGGGGTTACCATAAACAATTCCTACTTTTTCTCTAAGCTGATTTATAAATATTGCCACACAGTTCGATTTCGAAATCGCACCCGCTAGCTTCCTTAATGCTTGAGACATAAGTCTAGCTTGAAGTCCTACGTGAGAATCGCCCATTTCGCCCTCAATTTCTGCTCTTGGCACAAGCGCCGCCACAGAGTCCACTACGATAACGTCAATAGCTCCTGACCGCACAAGCGATTCTGTAATTTCTAAAGCTTGCTCTCCAGTATCCGGTTGAGAAACAAGCAAAGAATCAACGTCTACTCCTAGAGCTGATGCGTAAACAGGGTCAAGTGCATGTTCAACGTCAATAAATGCTGCACAGCCACCTTTTTTCTGTCCTTCTGCTATGCAGTGTAAAGCTAGAGTAGTCTTACCTGAGGATTCTGGTCCGTAAACTTCAATAATTCTTCCTCGAGGAAGTCCGCCAATTCCTAAAGCTATATCCAGTGAAAGCGAACCCGTTGGAATAGCGTCTACTTGCATCGCTTCATTTTTGCCAAGTCTCATAACTGCACCTTTACCGAACTGCCTTTCAATTTGACCAAGCGCAGTTTCTAATGCTTTGTTTCTATCAAACGACATTTTATTTCTCCTTCCAATTTTCATTTACTTAAATGTTTTTTTGATATTCCCTCTAGCTAAAACAGAGGAATTTTTACCTTAGCTGCTGTCTCATTGTAACTTAAATACTATATCTTTAGCTCTTTTAATCTCTGTGCTGCATATAAAGCTTCCTCGTGAGCAGCAAACGAAGAAAGTCTTATAAATCCTTCGCCACTTTCTCCAAACCCCGACCCTGGAGTACATACGATATTTGCCTCCCTGAGCAGAAAATCAAACATTTCCCAAGAAGTCATACCTTTCGGACATTTAAACCATATATAAGGAGAATTTTCCCCTCCAATATGCCAAAGGCCTAATTTCCCTATAGCTTCAGAAAGTATGCGAGCATTAGTTTTATAGTAGCTTATGCACTCTAAAACGCCTTTTTTCCCTTCAGACGTTAGGGAAGCGCAAGCAGCTTTTTGCGTTACGTATGAGACACCATTAAATTTAACAGATTGACGTCTCAGCCAAGCTTTCCCGACGGAATGTCCATTTACTTCTAATTCTTTAGGAATTACTGTGTAAGCGCATCTGACACCTGTAAAACCAGCGCTTTTCGAAAATGAGCAAACTTCCATAGCGCAGCTTTTTGCACCTTCAATCTCGTATATACTATGAGGTAAATTTTTATCTTCAATAAAAGCCTCGTAAGCGGCATCAAATATTATAATACGTCTGTTTTGATTTGCAAAGTCCACCCATTTTTTAAGCTGTTCTTTACTATAAACGGCTCCCGTGGGATTATTTGGTGAGCAAAGGTATATTAAATCTCCTAAAAGCCCTTCATACGGCATGGGAAGGAAATTATTTTCTTCTGTTGCTCTCAAATATCTAACTTTATTTCCATTTATAATGCTTGAGTCTCTATAAACCGGATAAACTGGGTCTATTATTAAAACCTCGGAGTGCCTGTTAAAAATATCTAAGATATTTGAAGCGTCACTTTTTGATCCATCGGAAACATAAATTTCGCCAGTGCCAATTTTAACTCCTAAGCTTTTGTATTTTTCACTTATCGCTTCCCTTAAAAATTCATATCCTTCATAAGGTGGATAGCCTTTAAAGGTTGCCTTGAAACTTAAGGTTTCTGCAGCACGTTTCATTTCATCTACTACCACTTTAGAAAGCGGAAGAGTTACATCTCCGATTCCCATACTTATTATCTTTGCAAAAGGATTTTTTTTAGCATATTCTTGTTTTCGGCGCGCCACTTCAACAAATAAATAGTTTTCGCTTAAACTTTCTAAATTGCTGTTTAGTTTTACCATTAAATCACCTCCTAAAGCTGTTTGCCTGCAGCTCTTACAAACTCTCTGAATAAAGGATGTGCTCGATTTGGTCTGCTTTTAAATTCGGGGTGGTACTGAACACCTACAAAAAAATCGTTACCGGGAATCTCTACGGCCTCAACTAAAACTCCATTTGGTGACATTCCGCTTATATTCATTCCGCCAGTTTCAAAAGCTTCGCGATATTCATTATTGAATTCATAACGATGGCGATGGCGCTCCCTTACTTCTTGCTCTTTATAGCATCTATAAAGCAAAGAGCCTTCTTTTATTTTGCAAGGATATGCTCCAAGCCGCATGGTACCACCTTTTTGAGTTTGCTGCTTTTGTTCCTCCATTAAACTAATTACTTGATGGTTGCTTTTTGAGTCGAACTCACTGGAATTGGCATCTGGAAAATTTAAAACATTTCTTGCAAATTCAATGACTGCTGCTTGCATTCCTAAACATATTCCAAGATAAGGAATGTTGTTTTCTCTCGCATATTTCGCAGCCATGACTTTCCCTTCAATGCCACGAATTCCAAAACCACCAGGAACTAGTATTCCTTGACATTTACTCAGTAAATCTTTAGCAGTATACTGAGTGACGTGCTCTGAGTCAATCCAATCTATATGAACTTGAGTACTAGTTTCAAATCCTGCATGATTTAATGCCTCTGCAATTGATAAATAAGCATCATGAAGTTCAACATACTTCCCTACTAGCGCAATATGTACGCTTTTTTCACGTTTATCAATGCGCTCTAGCATTTTGTTCCATTGGGTCATGTCCGAAGGAGCGGTTGTAATGCCGAGCTCTCTGCAAACAATATTTGAAAAATTACTTTTCTCAAGCATAGAAGGGACGTAATAAAGAGAAGGAGTATCAGTATTTTCAATGACGCAATCAGGCTTTATATTGCAAAACAGTGATATTTTCTCTCTTATGCTACTGCTAAGAGATTTCTCGCACCTTGCAACGACTATATCCGGATTTATTCCTATTGACCTGAGCTCTTTAACTGAATGCTGTGTGGGCTTAGATTTATATTCTCCTGAGCCAAAAATGTAAGGAACTAAAGTGACATGAATGAATAAGCAATTTTCTTTACCTATTTCTATCGAAATCTGACGTATAGCCTCTAAAAAAGGTTGACTTTCAATGTCGCCGGTAGTTCCGCCAATTTCAGTTATGACTACATCCGCTTTAGACTTTTCTCCAACTGAATGAATAAATTTTTTAATTTCATTCGTAACATGCGGAATAACTTGAATTGTCTCCCCGAGGTATTCTCCGCGGCGTTCTTTGTTTAAAACATTCCAGTATACTTTTCCTGTTGTAAGATTTGAATACTTATTTAAATTTTCGTCTATGAACCTTTCATAGTGGCCAAGATCCAAATCGGTTTCTGCTCCATCTTCCGTGACGAAAACTTCACCATGCTGATATGGACTTATAGTTCCTGGGTCAACATTTATATATGGGTCCAGCTTTTGAGCAGTTACGTTTAATCCTCTTGATTTTAAAAGACGTCCAAGAGAAGCTGCTGTGATTCCTTTGCCTAGACCCGAAACTACTCCTCCTGTTACAAATACATGTTTTATCATATGCTTATTTCTCCTTCAAACACTCTTACTGCATCTCCTTTTAAAAATACTTCATTTTGATAATATCTTACTTTTAACTCTCCGCCGCGAAGATGAACAGTCACTTCATTTCCGCATTTACAAAAACCATTTTCACTCGCTGCAACAACACTGGCACATGCACCGCTGCCGCATGCTAAGGTTTCGCCACTGCCGCGCTCCCATACTCTCATCATCAAATTATTTTTGTCTACTAAACTGACGAATTCTACGTTAACACCTTCAGGAAACATTGTATGCGTGGAAAGCTGAGGGCCAATTTCCTTTACGTTGGCACTATAGGCCTCATCTACAAATACTACACAATGAGGATTCCCCATAGAAACGCACGTTATTTTATAGACATCCCCTCCAACGCTAATGCTCTCATTTACAATCTTTTCTTTAGAAAC
Organism: uncultured Clostridia bacterium; assembly: GCA_946566955.1. Lineage (GTDB taxonomy): Bacteria > Bacillota > Clostridia > Oscillospirales > Acutalibacteraceae > UMGS1491. The sequence continues at coordinate 115,060 of CAMNXD010000001.1, read as the reverse complement.
TAGCATTGGAATATCAGTAGGATTTAAGCTAGCTTTTCCCATGTTTACTTCTACTAAAGCAGTGTTTCCTTGATTTTCTAGAATCTTTAAGGTTTTAACTCCACTTAGGGTGTCAATTTTTAAAGACTTACTTTCACTTGCGATTTTTTCATCCACTAAATATTTTGCAACGCATCTTATTCCATTTCCACACATTCTCCCTTCGCTACCGTCTTTATTAAAAATACGCATCTTAGCTTCGGCTTCATCCGAGGGCTCTATAAGTATTATTCCGTCTCCACCTATGCTGCGACGTCTATCGCAAAGCACTTCACTTAGTAAAACAGGATTATCTATGAACTGATTAAAACAATTTATGTAGATGTAATCATTACCGCAACCATGCATTTTTGTAAATTTGATCTTCATTTCATGCCTCCATAAAGCTTATTGCCATAATTAATTTTACATCTGTTTTAAAGGATTTACAACCGATTTTAAACTGTCAAATTAAGTTTAGGGGTTTACAACAAAAATAACTAGAGCACCATGCATTCCTATACATGATGCCGCTAGCATTAGCATTTCCCCAGTTAAAGGCGGGGACCTTTTGGCGAGCATATTGCTGAGATTAAGTTTTTTATACTCTCATCAAGTGTATGAGTTCGTGTGATGCACGCTCTACCTTATGTTAGACTACCACAAACGCAAGTCTATTTAAAAAATATCCTTATAAAATGAAGCTCAACTTATATCCTCTTTCAATATCTAAAGCTAGAAGTTTGCTTCGCACTTTGATAAATAAAGTTATTAAATTAATGACCTTGACTGCTTTTATGTGTACACCGGGGACGTCGAGATTCAACTTTTTTATTAAAGCCTGAAAGCTTTTCGTCACTAAGTTTTTTAAATTTAGAAATCATGTCTTCAAATCTATTTGCTGTTGAAATGGCATTTTTACTTGCCACCTCTTGACGTTTTGTCCCTAGTGTTTTGTTTACAGGATTAACTTTAGTGCGCTTGATAGAAAGCTCGACTTTACCTGCAGGAGATATATTTATCACCTTAACTTTAACTTTTTCTCCCTCTTTGAGGTAATCCCGCACCTCTTTAACAAAAGTGTTAGATATTTCCGAAATATGAACTAGACCCGTTTTGCCCTCACCGAGCTCAACAAACGCTCCAAAATTAGTAATACCTGTAACGTTTCCTTCCATTACTGCTCCAACTTCAAGCTGCATAAGAAAATAGCTTCCTCCTTAAATATACTATTGACCTTTTTACTTTATAATACTTTCAAAAACTCTTGTCCGACCTGAGGTAGCACCCGAATTATTATCTTCAGGCGCTAAGCTCTCTTCAGAGTCTTCTAAATTTAGTATACCTAAAATTTCTTTGTTTTTACTCTCTTCCACTAAAATTTGACTGTTTATTTCTTGAATTTCTTCTCTTTTAGTTTTTATTTTTACATACTGACGAAGAAATAAAAAAACCACAAGCATAATTAGCAAAAGCAGCAATAACTTTAAAATTAAATTTCTCCTTTTTTGACGTCCTTGTATCATAGATTTACATTTCCTCGCTGACTTATTGAAATCCTTACTTAATTATGCATTTTAAAGTAACAAAATTCAAGATATTTTTTGTTTTTGTAATAATCGGACAATTCACAGATGGATATTTTATAAAAGTTATATAATTTACTTATGGTTTTTCGAGGTTTTACGTTGTAATTTACGTTTAAGTTTCTCTAACTGAGATTTTACCGTGCTGACTATCTTATTAGAACATCTATATATAATCTCTCCCAAACTTATGTGGTAAAGTATCCATCCTATACCTTCGCCCGCAAGTATATAAAATCTAGAATCTCCGCTATTCATTTTAAGTACAAATAAAAAAGTCATCAGCCCGCTCAAAATGAAATAAAGGACATCTTGAATAAATATAGATATATTCCTAGAATTAATTATCATTCTTAAAATTCGAAAAACGTCATAAGTAGCCCCTAGAGCTATTCCTAAAATCATAGAATACAAAAAAGTTAAAACTTGAGCGGCAAGCGACTGATGCAAAAAATTTCACCTTACTTGAATAATTTTGAAAAGAAGCTCTCCGAAGAACCTGAATGCCTATCGGAATAAATTAGTTCGCAAATTTTACCTTCAATTTCTAAATCACCGAGCTCTAGATTTAATTTCTTTATGTTTAGTCCTTCTCCTTTAATAGTAAGCGCACCCATACTTGTTATGGCTACTATAGTTTTGTCGTCAAAGCTTTCAACCTCAGTAACCCCACTTATTATAAGCAGCTTACGGCCCTCCAAAGTTAAATTATGAGGTATCTTAGGTGCTTTTCTTAAATCTTCTTTAATACTATTCAATTATATCACTCCCCCTAAGGCTAGAAGCTACGCATTAAAAAATATCTATGAGCACAAATACACTAAATAGTACTAAACATTACACTTAGCTCTATTTACTTTTTAAAATTCTTTCAAGTGCACTTATTATCCCAAATTTTGACATTGAAAAAGAAGTCCCCCCTTGAACCCATACTGCATAAGGCTCTCGAAGAGGTCCATCTGCCGAAAGCTCTATAGAAGACCCAGAGATAAAGTTACCCGCAGCCATAACTACCTTATCTTCATATCCTGGCATATCCCAAGGCTCCGGTAACACAAACGAATCTACGGGCGACGCTGACTGTATTCCCTGACAAAATAAAGTTAGCTCCTTTGCACTACTCAAAACTATCGATTGAACAATATCACATCTTTTATCGAAGTATTTAGGGTAAACTTCATAACCAGCAAGCTCAAAAAGTGCAGATGAAAAAGTGGCAGTCTTTAAAGCCTCCGCCACTACTCGCGGAGCATTATAAATTCCCATAAAAATATCTATATTTCCCATAGGGCTCGCACCAATTTCTTTACCTATTCCAGGCGCTGTAAGCCTGTGAGCACACTTATCTACTAGCTCTCTTTTGCCTGAAATGTATCCTCCTGAGCGCGCAATGCCCCCTCCTGGATTTTTAATAAGAGAACCTACTATTAAATCTGCACCACACTCCGTAGGCTCACAGACTTCCGAAAACTCTCCATAGCAGTTGTCCACAACAGAAATTATTTTGGAGTTAAGCTCCTTAGCTAAAGATATAATTTCTCCAATTCTTTGCACAGAAAGCGAAGGTCTTAAACTATATCCCCTTGAACGCTGAATATAAATAGCTTTAGGGCAAATCTCGGAAAGCTTGGCTTTTAACTCATCTAAATAACTTTCAGAATTTAAATCGGACATAAAACACTCAAACTTAATTCCAAAATCTTTAAGTGATCCAAAATCGTTTTTACCTCCATAAACTACGTCTAGCATTGTGTCATAAGGCGTGCCAGTTACGCTTAAAATCTTATCCCCGGGACGTAAAATTCCAAAAAGAGCAGTACTTAAAGCATGCGTTCCGCTGACGAATCCCGGTCTTACTATTGAGTCTTCAGCACTAAAAATACGTGAAAAAAGTTCATCAAGTTTTTCGCGACCTCTATCGCTGTAACCATAACCCGTGGTAGGAGCGAAGTGACTTTCGCTTACCTTCGAGTTTATAAACGCACTTAAAACTTTTTTTGAATTTATTTCTTCTAAAACCTCTATTTCTTTAAATTTTTCTTTGCAAAGTTTCAGCGCTTCATCAGACATATTCTCAACTTGTTTACTAAAATCCAAAATTTTTAAATCTCCTTTTATCAATTTAAATTCAAACTTTTAAGCTTGAGGCGTAAAATAAGACCTTTTGTTTTGCTTTAAACTTCTTAAATCCAAAGTTCCTTTTTCACTTGACCTTATTTTACTAAGTATTATTTCATTAGCTGTTAGCACCTTATACTCAATGTCCTGGGCACCTCCAAATAAAATCTTTACCCTATCATCATAATTTAAAATTATATCATTTACGTCATTAACGTCTACTTCAATAATTTGAGACAGATTTTTACTTCTGAAAGCATAAATTATCTTTGCAGCAATGTCTTTACGCGAAGGGTCTTCATATATAGCTCTTCCTGCCTGGGACCTTAAAATCTTTAATCCCCTAATATTAGGAATTTCTGGAGTTAAATCATCTTTTTTTTCGAGGATTTTATCTTTTTTGCTTATTAAAAGATTTTCATTATCAAAAGCCAAACTAAACTCAGGTTCAGAGAGCGAAACTTCTATTTTTATCTTGCTAGGAAAGACTTTAATAACTTTTGCTTCATCTATGTAAGGAAGCTTTTCGCATAACCTCATTTCGCATGCAGCAGTATTTATAAAGCAAAGACTGTCTTCCTTTTTTATCCCGGAAACGTCTATTAAATCTTGACTGTCATATTTAATATTACTCTTAGCATATATATCTTTAACGGCAAAGAAATTATTTAAAATCCAAAAAACACTTAAAATAGCTGAAGATAATACGACGAGAAATCCAAGAATAATTAAAATTCTATTTCTCCATGTTTTAAATCTGTTTTTTCTTCTTTTTAAGCCTTTTGCCAGTTCCTTACTTTTCATTCTTAACCCTTTTATACCCTTCTTATACTTGCCCCAACACTTTTTAAATTATCCTCGAGACATTCATATCCCCGGTCTAGGTGATTTAGTCCTCCAACAACTGTTCTTCCCTCAGCACTAAGACCTGCAACTACTAAAGAAGCTCCACCACGTAAATCCATTGCCTGTACCTTTGCTCCCGAAAGTCTTTTAACTCCATCTACAATTGCTACTTTATCTTCGACCTTAATGTCTGCGCCGAGTCTTAAAAGTTCTCCGACGTGTTTGTATCTATTTGAAAATATATTTTCAACAAACATACTAGTACCATCCGCTATTGTAGTCATTGCCATGACCGGCGCTTGAGCATCAGTAGGAAATCCGGGATAAGGCATTGTTCTAATTAGACGATTAAAGTACGGTCTTGCGGGAGAATCAATTTTTAAACTATTGCCTTTAGAGATTTTTATAATGCATCCTGCTTCCTCAAAAATCGGTATAGCTGAACTTATGTTTTCTTCAAGGACATTATTTAAAATCAAACTTCCCGCCGTCACGGCACTTGCAGCCATATACGTTATAGTAACTATTCTATCTGGAATTACTGTGTGCTCAGTACCATGAAGACTACTTACTCCTTCAATAATTATAGTACTATCCCCGCAGCAGGTTATTTTAGCTCCACATTTATTCAAGAAATTTGTAAGGTCTACTATTTCAGGTTCTTTAGCTGCATTTGTAATTACCGTCGTGCCCTTTGCTAAAATCGCTGCAAGTATTAAATTTTCCGTAGCTCCAACACTAGGAAAAGAAAGTGCAATGTTGCAGCCTCTAAGACCCGAAACAGTCTCGCAATCTAAAGCACCATGGCTCTCATTTACTATTAATCCCATCTGCCTAAGACCATCAAGATGCAAATCTATCGGCCGAGGACCCAATTCACATCCTCCAGGTAAACATAGTTTAGCTTTTCCCATCACTGAAACAAGTGCCCCTAAAAATATTATAGACGATCTCATCTCTCTCATCAAGAAATCTGGGATATCATTTTTAAAAATATTTCTAGAGTCCACTATAAGACTGTTTCCCTCAAAAACAGTTTTACAACCTAAATAATTTAAAACTTTAATGGTTACATCAACGTCTGAAATCCGAGGACAGTTATGGATTATACATTCATCTTTACAAATTATGCATGCTGCTAAAATAGGAAGTATACTATTTTTTGCACCTTGAATTGTAAGTTCCCCCTCTAGACGTCTTGACCCCTCAATTATTAGTTCAGACACGCTTTCCTCACCCCTCCAAAAATATCTTTCAGATTTAGCCGAAATACTGACCATACTTTTATTATTAGCAAGTAATTTACGGTAAATCCTCTCATATTGGGTATAATATTCTTATGGGGATGTCCTGTGATAACAAGGCAAGCTCTCTATCTTGACATAAGCTCCAATAAAGCTATTATATACTTACGAAACAAATGGAAATTAATGTTATAGTTGGGCAAGTTTGAGGTTATGGAGGTAAAATGTGAGTAAAAAAATAAATGGAAGATTAGTTTTTAATTTAATAGCACTTTTAGTACCAATTGGATTTATAGTTTACTTTTTAATGTCAGAAAGAGGCTTTATGGATTTAATAGAAAAAGCTTCTAAGTTCAATAAATCTTGGCTTGTTATCGCACTAGCTTGCCAAGGACTCATGATACTCGTGGACGCGTTTGTACTATATCGTCTCGCTAGAAGCTACGATAAAACTTATACATTTAAAAAGGCATTTAAAGCAACTGGAGTCGGACAGTTTTATAGCGCTATAACCCCAGCAGCTGTCGGTGGACAACCTATGCAAGTGTTTTGTATGACTAAACAAGGCATTGATGGAGGAATATCCTCTTCGTGCCTACTTCAAAAATTTTTAGTTTATCAAACAACGATTACTCTTTATTCTCTTGTGGCACTTATATTCAACTTAGATCTTTTTTATGGTGAGCTAAAAGGAATAATGCTGACATTAGCTCTCTTTGGATTTTTATCTCATGCAGTAGTAGTCACGTTTATACTTATATTTTCATTTAATCAAAAACTATCCCAATCAATTATAGGATTTTTTTTCAAGCTCTTATCTAAAATAAAAATAATTAAAAATCCCAATGACAAAATTGAAAAGTTAAAAAAACAAATTCATTTCTTTCATGAAAGTAATGCTAAACTATATAAAAATAAAAAACTTTTATTCACAACATTCATTTTAACGATTATTCAGTTAACTTTCATGTTTGCTATTCCGTTTACAATCTACAAAACTTTTAATTTAAACGGCGCCAATGCATTTGACATGATAACCGCTCAAGCTTTCGTAACGATGATTTCTTCATTTATGCCACTTCCTGGAGGCTCGGGTGCAGCTGAAGGAAGCTTTTACGTATTTTTTAAAATATTTTTTATGGAAAGCACTATAAAATCTGCTATACTTGTATGGAGAATTATAACTTATCTTCTCGTCATATTAGTTTTTGCACCGTTTTCAAATGTAAATAGAGCGGCGAAAAACTCCAAAGGAAATTAAAAATCTTAAAGGAGGTTTTAAAAATGTGCATTCCAGCTATAAGCTTAATAATTCCAGTATATAACTTAGAAAAATACTTAGAAAAAGCTTTAAAATCCGTTGAAGAGCAAACATTTAAAGACGTAGAAGTCATAATCGTAGACGACGGCTCAACAGATAACAGCATTAAAATTATTGAGAAGTTTTGCAAAAAAAATCCTAATTTTAAACTCATAGTTCAAAAAAATAGCGGCCCCGGAGCCGCAAGAAATACCGGCGTTTCCGTGTGCACCGGTAAATACATAGCTTTTATGGATGGAGACGATTACTTAGAACCAAAATTCTTAGAAAGTTTATACAGCGCCGCAATAAAATATCAAGCGGATATAGTTTGCTGCAATTTTAGTATGTACTTTCCTAAACAAGACTTAAAAATATCTTCGCTTTTTAACTCTCTCCCAGGAGTATATACTAAAACTCAAGCCTTAAAAAAATTAATACTTGATATCGGAACTCATTATTTCGTATGGAATAAACTTTCAAAAAGAGAAATCTTTTTCGAAAACAATCTTAAATTTGAAGATATGTACTTCGAAGACATTTCAACCTCTCCTAAAATATTTTATCATGCCAACAAAATAGTTCTATTAGGAGAGTCTTTATATAATTATGTTTGGCGTGAAAAAAGCATCTTACACTCTATAAATACAGAAAAAATAAACGATTTTATAAAAGCAATCGGAATAATGAGAGAATTTTTTGAATCCGAGGGAGCTTATAAAGATTATAGCAATCATTTATGGATTTACGCTCAAAAATCAAAAATCGTTGTATATTACTATATAGTCAATCTTCACGCACGATCTATGACCTTTAAGGGATTTATGGAAAATATTTCGTCAGCTAAAAAGTCTATTGACTATTTTATGAGCAAAGAATTTAACCCTGCTCCCTTATTAAAAGTTCCTTACCCTATAAAACCACCGGAAAAGAAAGTCAAAATAAAAAAGAAAAGCAAGAATTCAATGTGGAAAAAATAGTTGTACATATAGAAAAAAATCCAATAACTATAACATATGCTCCCACGTGATTAAATGGGAGCTTTTTATTCACTAATTTTCTCTTATATAAGATCAATGCTCATTTCGTCTAGTTCTGCATTTGTTACCTTGGATGCTCGCTTCAATGCCTTAGTTTTAAGTTCTAATATTTGGCGTCTTATTTGTTCCTCAGTAGGAGGATTATATTTTAAATTCATACATATTTGAGCAAATCTTCGTTTTTGTTCACCGCCTAGTGTTTTTGCGCTTAGTTTAGATTGTTTTTTATAATAATTAGCGAATTCGTTTTTAACACATTTTATAAAATCTGTGTAGTCACTTGTTGCTCGAAGAATATTTCTTATTTCATTTTGAGTATAGTTGCGTAATTGGTCTTTATATTCTTTTAAGATTTCATCTCTTTTTCTTTTGATTCTACTGCATTTTTCTACATAGTTTTTGCCATCCCTTGCATCTACATATTGAGGTCTATAACGTGTTCCATAACCGCAATCATAGCAATAGCAATTGTTGTCTGGATGGGGGTCTATGCGCTTAACGAATAGTTTTTTAGGTTCTTTTCCTTCATCCCAACAAACTCTTATCTCTTTTCCTAGCCAATCAGTTCGGTCTGTTAGAACATCTTCTATTGAAAATTTGTTTTTTCGAGCAAAAGAGTAGCTGAGATCCTCAAATTCCTTTCTTAATTTAGAAAGCTTATCGTTCTTTAGTTCGCTACTTTGAATTATATTTTTATGATAACCTCCTTCGCTGAATTTGTTTCTTAAATAATTTGCCTTATCTAGTATATTGTTTCTATGAATATTGAGAGGATTATCATAGCAAGCATTTATTTTTTCGGCAATTTGATTAAATTTCGAATCTGAAGAATCATCTGTTGCAGCGAGTTTGTTCATGATTCCATGCTTTTTGCTAAATAGCTTTTTCATTATTTCAATTTGTTCTTCGCCAATCATATTTTCTAGTTTCTTGGGAAGTATCCCTTGTAGTTGATCGATTTCCTTTTCAATGCTTTCCATTTCCTTTGCATACTTGCTACTTACAAATATTTTCTCTATAGATTTCATTGTTCCCATTTTTATCACCCCTATTTTTATATATTTCAGAATTTATTTTAGTATATTTTATTTATTTTGTCAAGAGTTTATCAGAGCTGATTTGTTTAATTGATATAATTTTTGATTTATGATATCATGCTTGTAAAATAACTCGTTGGTCAAGCGGTTAAGACACCGGCCTCTCACGCCAGTAAAATAAGCTTGATTTCCATACGAGTTACTATCTTTTTATAAAAGTTTATATTTTTAGTCATCCTTAAGAAGATGACTATTTTATTTCTAAAAATATTACAACTAACCTTTAGTCCAATATGTTTCTTAGACGCTACACGCTTCCGTGGATTTTATTTCTTCTTCAGAAATGCGGCATATATCAGCTCCTAAACTGCGCAGCTTTTCAACAATGCTTTCATATCCTCGTTCTATATGATGAATATTGCTTATAACCGTCTTTCCTTTAGCAGCAAGGCCCGCAATAACCAAAGCCGAACCCGCTCTAAGGTCAGTTGCTTTAACAGGCGCACCCGTAAGGTTTTCCACGCCTTCAATTACTGCTAATCTTCCATCAACAGAAATGTTTGCTCCCATTCTCCTTAGTTCTTCTATATATCTAAATCTGTTGTCCCAAACTGCTTCGTTGACAATACTCGTTCCAGGGACTATAGAAAGAAGAGTAGTTATTTGAGGCTGCATGTCGGTGGGAAAACCAGGATGAGGCATAGTCTTTACATTGCATCTTTTCAAATCTCCGCTACATTTTATATGAATCGAATCATTGCCTTCAATAAGCTCTGCTCCTATTTCTTTTAGTTTAGCCGTGATCGACTCTAAATGCTTCGGAGTTACACTTTCAATGGTAATTTCTCCACCTGTTGCAACTGCAGCAGTCAAATAAGTTCCAGCTTCTATTTGATCGGGAATTATAGAATAGTTTGTTCCTTTGAGCGATTTAACTCCTTTAATTTTAATGATATCTGTACCTGCACCAACAATGTCCGCGCCCATGCAGTTTAAAAAATTTGCAAGGTCCACAATATGAGGCTCTTTAGCAGCGTTTTCTATAACTGTAAGTCCTTCTGCTTTGACAGCCGCTAACATGATATTAACCGTCGCACCAACAGAAACCACGTCCATGTAGACGTTGCTGCCAACTAGTCTTTCACATCTGACGTTAATCATTCCGCCGTCAATATTATGCGTTGCCCCTAAGGCAGTAAATCCTTTTAAGTGTTGATCAATCGGCCGGGTACCAAAATCACATCCTCCTGGCAGATAGATTGTAGACTCATTAAATTTTGCAAGAAGTGCTCCCAAAAGATAGCAAGATGCTCTTATACTTCTCATTAGTTCATAAGATGCAACACTACTTCTCATTTTTCGAGGGTCAATTTCTATAGCTTTCTCGTCTACCATTTTGACGTCTACCCCTAGATCCGCAAGAATTCTGCACATTAAAGTGATATCACTAATATTCGGCAAATTTTCTATTCTGCAAATCCCATCAGAAAGTATTGCAGCAGGCAAAATTGCTAAAGCTGCATTTTTAGCTCCACTTATGTGTATTTTTCCTTTTAATTTATGTCCTCCGGATATCAATATCTTATCCAAAGTGACAACACCTCTAATCCATTAAATCTATTCTTTTTTTAAAATTTCTCTGTTTTTAAGCTTAGAAAACTTATATTTTAATTCTTACACCAATTATAACTATACACATATATTATATTAATGTCCAGAAAAGAGCTAGCTTAACAAAAATTCACCTCTATTGCATATATTCATTCTCTTCATCGTCAACATCATCCAACACAGGGTCTTGACTTTGTAAATTCTTAGGCTTATAATCAAAACTTTTTATCGTTTTTACGTTATTAGATGCTAAGTCAAAATTAATTTCGTAAATCCTATATTGATTACCATCAATGTTCACATTTAAAGTTTTTTTACCACTAGTTCCTTTAACTGTCACATTATAAATCCCATTATATGAAGGTATAACCTTTTTAGATGTATCTGCAACTCCATTTATATATGTGGCAACCGTTACTTCATAGTCCACGTTGTGAGGTAAATCTATAGAAACTTCCACTGACTTTTCTTTCTTTACCCCGGAGCTGGCAGTCAGCCTCACTTGAGAATTTTTATTTACAGTGTTGCCCGGCAGTGGATCGGTTGAAATTACAATATCTTTAGGTTGATCGCTGTTTTCATACGTTATACTGTCTATAGCCTTGAGCCCTGCTGCTGAAAGCTCACCTTTAGCGGAATAAACGGATTTGCCTATAACATTCGGAACTGTTACGTTTTCCTCTGCAGGACCTTTACTTATATATAATCTAACAGTTGTATCAGCAGTAATTTTAGTGCCTTCCCTTGGATCAACATTGCAAACCAGTCCTTCAACTACTTCGCTATCGTTTATAGTCAAAGTTTCGCATTTAAGACCTAAATTAGAAATCTTGCCCTTTGCCACTTCTTCAGTCATCCCTTTGACTGCCGGAACCGTTACTAGCACTCCGGAGCTATTGACCTTTAGCGATATTGTTGCACCCTCTTTAACTTTCTTAGAACCCGGTAGAGGGTCTTGGTCGAGGATTATTCCTTCCTGCTTAGAAGAGTCATAAACAGACTCTACTTTCCAAACAAATTTATAATCTGAATTATTTTGAACATCCGAAAGTTTCATATTTATAAAGTTAGGTACATCAACATCTTTAGCAGTACTATTCCCACAAGAATTAAACCATGCCGCAAAAATAGACAAAATTGCAAAAATTCCAACTGCCGCCGCAATACCTGTAGTAATTACCGTTGTTTTATGTTTTTTCTTTTCTTCCTCGGTACTGTATTCGTCTCCATAATCTTGATCTTTTTTAGGGGAATCCACAAATTTAGTTGGACTATCATCTACAAAATATTTATATTCAAAACGCACTGAAGGGTCTTTTTGAAGCTTTTGCAAATCAGAAATCATTTCCTCAGAAGCAGAATACCTATTAGCAGGATTTTTTTGCATCGCTCTTAAAGTTATTTGCTCAAGTCCTTCGGGAATTTCTGGGTTTATCTCTCTAAGAGGTTTAGGTTTGGCTTGCATTTGCATTATCGCCACGGAAACTGCATTGTCCGCCTCAAACGGAAGGCAGCCGGTGAGCATTTCATAAAGCATTACGCCAACAGAATAGATGTCTGCTTTTTCATCTATTACGCTTCCTTTAGCTTGCTCTGGAGAAATATAGTGCACAGAACCAATAGCGCGATCCGTCATGGTTTGAGTTTCATTATGAGAAAACCTTGCGATTCCAAAGTCTGCAACTTTTATAGTGCCATCTTTAAGGAGCATTATATTTTGAGGTTTTATATCTCTATGAATCACTCCTTTCCCATGTGCATGCTTCAGTGCAGAAAGTATTTGGTTTACAAAATATACCGCATCCTTCCATGCTATAGTCTTTTGTTGAGAAATAAACTCTTTTAGCGTTATGCCATCTATATATTCCATAACTATATACTGAATTTTAGTACCAAAGCTCACGTCGTAAACTTGGACGATGTTTGGATGAGAAAGCACCGCTATTGCTTTAGATTCATTTTTAAATCTCCGCACAAATTCCTTGTTACCTAAGAATTCATCTTTAAGTATTTTTACAGCAACTATTTTATCTTCGATTATATCGTAAGCGCGGTATACTACCGCCATTCCTCCTACGCCTATTAATTCTTGAATTTCGTATCTTGCATCTAATCTTTTGCCTGTATATTTATCCAAATTCTCATCTCTCCCATTTTGAACCTAATTACGGCTTTTAATTTTCGTCTTCAGTTATTCTTCATATTTTATCAGAGAAACAGTTATATTATCCTTCCCGCCTCGCTCGTTGCACTCTTCCACAAGTATGCGCGGAATACTTCTAAGCTCTTCACGGCAAAGTATTTGATAAATTTCTCTGTCTTCTAAGTGGTTTGAAAGTCCATCAGTACAAATTAAAATTACGTCCTCATTTTTAAGGTTAACTTTGTTGTAGTCAAGCTTTACCTCATCACTAATGCCTAAAGCTCTAGTTATTATATTTTTCTGAAAATGATTTCTTGCTTCTTCAGCAGTAATTTCACCGCTATCTACCATTTCTTGAACAATCGAGTGATCCACACCTATTTGCTTTATACCTGGTCCACTAATAAGATAAGCTCGGCTATCTCCTGCATGCATCACATAAAGGTTATTTTTTATAACAATCCCTAAAACAACAGTTGTACCCATGCCTTTTAACTCTTCGTGACTTTTAGATTTTTCGAAAATGTCTTTGTTTGCTGCCTCGATAGCTTTTTTCATTATAGAAATAATTTCTTTTTCTTCAATATAAGGATTTATGTTTTGTGTAATTGATTCACTAATTCTATTAACTGCCATTTTACTTGCAACGTCTCCTCCGTTTATTCCTCCCATGCCATCGCAAACAACTGTCCAGGCTAAGTCATGAGAAACAACTCTTCCTTCAACTGCATCTTGGTTAGTTTGTCTTTTTTTACCAATATCGGTTTTACTATAAAATTTCATTCTATATTTTAGACCTCCTTAGGTATATGACTTCCTTTTAACTGGCCGCATGCACCTTCTATATCTTCTGCAAGAGTTCTTCTAATCGTAGTAGCAATTCCTTGGCCTTCCAGTATATTTTTAAACTTGTAAATGGACGCTTTAGGGCTCTTTTCGAGTTCCACCACAGATTTATTAAGTGGAATTAAATTTACATGGCACAGCATTCCTTTTAAGGTGCTAGCAAGCTCTTTTGCGCACTCGGGACTGTCATTTAAGCCTTTAATCATCACGTACTCAAAAGAAATTCTTCTTCCTACCCTACTTATAAAATATTTGCAAGCATCTAAAAGCTCCTTGATATTCCAGCTACTATTAACTTTCATTAGTTTGCTTCTTATATAGTCATTTGATGCATGCAAAGAAACCGAAAGAGTAATTGGGAATTTTTTATCTGCGAGTTTGTAAATTTTGGAAACGACTCCACACGTCGAAAGCGATATATGCCGCATACCTATATTTAAATGGTCGCTCGAAGAAAGAAGTTCAAGGAATTTTACTACATTTTCATAATTGTCGAGTGGCTCACCCATTCCCATAAGAACAACATTCGAAATTTTTATATTCATATCCCGCTGAATAGCTTGAATTTGAGAAATCATTTCTCCAGGAGTTAAATTCCTAGAAAATCCTCCCTTACCTGTTTGACAAAAACAGCATCCCATTTTACATCCCGCTTGAGTAGAAATACATATGGAATATCCATGCTTATATTTCATCAAAACTGACTCAATGCATTCTCCGTCCTCAAGCTCAAATAAATACTTTACAGTTAAGTCCTGAGAAATTTTTTTATCCTTTATATGAAAACTCGGGAAAACACAGTAATGCTTAAGCTTTTCCCTAAGCTCCTTTGGAAGATTAGTCATTTCGTCGAAAGAACTAACTCCTTTTAAAATCCATTCATAAACTTGCCTTATTCTATAATTCTTTTCCAAAATTCCACTAAGCGCTTTAGATATTTCAGAAAAATTCATTGATCTAATGTCTATCTTTTCCACGCCTTAAATTCGACACCTCCCGTCATTTTACTACCTATATATTCCAGGAATATTATAAATGTTCTAAGAGAAAGCTGTCAAGTTTAATATTTTAAACTAAATTTTCTCATTCTTGCTAAACTGCTTTACTTTTTATTTTAAGTCCAAAGCGTCTCAAATTTCTGAGATATTAAAGCTTTTAATCTGCCATTAAAACTAATATCTTGGCGTATATTTCTCCTGGGTTTTTATAAAAATTACTTTTTATTTTGTTTGCAGCTTCTCTATCAGGAGCATAAAGAGTTAGTTTAAGCATTTCAAAAGATCCATCCGAAACAATACAAGTGACGTCAAAACCGAATTCATTTTCTTTGATAATTACTTTATTTTCTTTTTCGGCTTTTGTTCTTTCAACATACATTCTAATAGCTTGAATAGCTCTATCTCTAACAACTGAAGGTAAAGTTTTAGAAAGCTCCTCAACTATCATTTTACCTTGCGGACCAATCACATACCCACTTTCGCCCTGCTTTAAAATACTACCACCTGAAAGCATCTCAGAAAATGCGTCACTTACCTCGAAATAGTTTGCAAGACCATAAGTTTGAAGCGCTAAGGCTACGTCACTTTTTTTAAGAGGATTTTTAATCTTATCCATAATATAGCATATAAGTATTTTAATTTCACTTTTGTCCCGTAGTCCGCCCGGGACTATACCTGCTGAAAAGGCATTTGACACCATTTTCTCTTCCTTTCTATTGACATATACTTAAAATAGTGTTATAATTAAATTGTGTCTAGATTACTGTCAGCTAAAGCTTTACTGTAAAGAAAGATTCCATACTTAGACGAAAACTTAAAAAGAATTTTATCTATATCCTCTTTGACTTGCCGCATATGCTGACTTTGACACCAAATTAAAATTTTTAAGCTACATTTATCTTTATTAATCTGTTTAAATTCAATTTTAGGAGCAGGAAGCTGAAGAATACATCTATTTAAAAGAAATTCCCTTTCTAAGAATTTTTCAAATTCAAGGGTAAAAATCTCTCCTGAAATTTCAAATTTATATTCAATATTTAAAAGATTATACCTACTTTTTCGAACAACAACATTAGAAACTAAACGAGCATTTGGAATAACGACTGTCCTATCTTCTTCTTGAGTCTGGAGGGTAGTAAAAAGCATTTCTATTTTAACAACCGTCCCAGAGAATCCTTCAAATTCTATAAAATCTCCAACATGAATTGGTTTAGTCACAACAAGAACAATTCCACTAATAAAATTCGAAAGACTGTCTTTAAGAGAAATGCCAACTGCTATGAACGATGCACCTATAGCGGTTAAAATGGAAGTTACATCCAGACCTATACATCCCATAACAACCGCTACAAGAATTATACGAAGAGAAAATTTTAAAATTGACTCTAAAAAAGATGCCATCCCTACATCAATATGAGTTTTATGAAAAAACATCAGAGCAATTCTAGATACCCTTTTTATTATCCACCAACCAACTAATAAAACTATTATTCCTTTAAGTATGCCAAGAGCGTAGTTTTTTATGTCAAAGCTCAAAAAATTTGTAATTTTAGTTTCTAATTCCATATTGTCCACCTCATTAAATATAATTATACCATTTCTTATAGAAATAGCTTATACAAACTTAAATTAAATACGAAAAAGGAGAGTTTTATGATTAAATCTTTAATTCATCGAGGAATTTCATCAATATTTTCGCTTTTTATTCTAGCAGGACCTTTCACTTTACCTTCTGCTTATTCATTTAAACTTAAATCAGAGAGCTTTGAAACTTCCCAAGATTTTGTTTCAGTAAAGCTAGAATTCGATTCAGTAGATGAATTTATAAAAAATTTTGAAAATGGATACAATCTTAAAGTTAAATTCGATAAGACAAAACTTAAATATGAAAAATGTAACTTTGAAGGTTCTCTTTCAAATAAAACTGTTAAAATAGATAAGTCCAATAAGAATTTAAGCATAAATCTCGATTCAAACTGCGATCTTTCCAGCTTTCAAGGCCCTCAAACTATAGAGCTTTTGTTTAAATCAAAAAACAAGGATGAAAAATGCGAAACTCCTATATTAGTCAGCCGCGTAAAAGAAAATCCAATAAAGTTACTAGATATCCCCTTAAAAGGAAATCCGAATGCTAGCACGTGCAGACTCGCTAGCCTCATACCCAGCTCTGGAAACTTATCGCCCAAATTTGACCCCGAAGTTTTCGAATATAATTTGACGGTTGAACATAATGTAAAGTCTATAAATTTTGATTTTACTCCTTTGACTGAAGGACTAAAAGTAAAGATAAACCGCAAAAAACTTCACGGTCCAGGAGAACACACCGATATTCTCGTTACTGTTTCTAATCATAAACTAAAAATAAAAAAGATATATAAAGTGCATGTTTATCGCAAAGAAAAAGCCACCGAAGCTAAGCCTAAAGCTCCTAATAAAAATAAGTCTCGGGATAAAAACAGCGAAATTGAATTTTCTTCTGAGCCTGAGGATCACAGTCTAAAAGAAACTCCAACTGAAAAAGTATGTATACCCGATAAAAACTTAGCTAAGCTTGAGGACGCCAAAGAATTTTTAAGTGAACTTGAAAATACAAATTTTCCTAATCATTCCATTGAAACTGAAACTCTAGATGAAAACAATAATTTTAGAATATATTTTGCTATAGCTCTTTTAATATTTGCTTTGGCTTTAGGTGCATATTTAATTTTAAAGAATGTACGCGTAAATAAAAGGAATAAAAATTCTAATCTGCAATAATCTACTTAACAAAATTTTCAAAAAATAGTATAATACT
Organism: uncultured Clostridia bacterium; assembly: GCA_946566955.1. GTDB lineage: Bacteria > Bacillota > Clostridia > Oscillospirales > Acutalibacteraceae > UMGS1491. The sequence continues at coordinate 97,479 of CAMNXD010000001.1, read as the reverse complement.
CCCATTTATTGTAATTCTTAATTTATCATCTATCTTTATGGGGGTGAAGTAGGCGAAATTGCCTACAAATCTGTGATTTCTAATTTCCTTATCAAAAAATTTGTTTCTGAAAATATAAACGCCGAAGACTTCAAAGCCAGAAGACGCTTGGGTATGCTCAGTGGTATTGTGGGAATAATCTCCAATCTTACACTCTCGGCTTTTAAATTCTTTGCAGGAATAATAACTTCTTCTATAGCTATAAGTGCGGATGCTTTTAATAACCTTTCGGATGCCATTTCTTCAATCGTAACTTTAATATGCTTTAAAACTTCCGATAGTCCCGCCGATAAAGACCATCCTTTTGGATATGGCAGAATAGAATACGTTTCGGGGTTAATAGTTTCAATTGCAATAATATTTATGGGCATTGAATTTACAAAATCTTCAGTAGAAAAAATATTTAATCCCCAGGATGTAACGTACGGAATAACTACTTTTATAATTCTCACAGCTTCACTGATAGTAAAGCTTTGGCTGGGAAACTTTAATCAAAAAATTGGCAGTATGATAAACTCTACAGCTATGAAAGCTACAGCATTTGACAGTCTTGGCGATGCAATTATAACTTTAACTATCTTAGTGGGAACTTTAATAAACTATTTTTCCGGGATATCTATCGATGCCTATTTAGGTATAGGAGTAGCTTTATTTATAATATTTACAGGTATTAGCATGATAAAAGAAACTTTAAGTCCTCTTTTGGGTCAGTCTCCAGACCCTAAGTTCGTAGAGAAAATATATAAAGTGGTAGAAGACTTTCCCGACATCTTAGGTATCCACGAGCTGACTATTCATAATTATGGACCTGGAAGAAGCTTTATATCTTTTCATGCAGAAGTCCGTGCAAACAAAAACATTATGGATTTACACGATAAAATAGATGCTCTCGAAAAAACTCTTAAAAATAAGTTTAAATGCCAAGCTATAATTCATATGGATCCAGTAGAAGCTGACGACAGAATAGTAAATAACATGCGCGATAAAATTTCAGCTTTTGTAAAGCTAATTCATAAAGACTCCAAAATCTACGATTTAAGGATAGTCCCAGGGCAATCTCCGGTAGTTATATTTCATCTTTCTATTCCTTATGACGTCGATAAGAGCGACGCTGAAATATCTAAAGCTATAACTTTAAGCTTAGAAAAAATAGAACCTGGATACGAATGCATGGTAGATATAAATCGAAGCTACTTTAAAGATTAAAATTTCTTGGAGATAAAACTATGACAGACGATGAAAAATTCATGAAAGAAGCCTTGAGAGAAGCTAAAAAATCTCAAAGCGAAATGGAAGTTCCTATAGGTGCAGTAGTAGTTTATGAAAATAAAATTATATCCCGCGGCCGAAATAAAAGAGAACTCTCTTGCAATGCTCTTTCTCATGCCGAGATAGTGGCTATAAATCAAGCTTGCCAAAAGCTTAAACGCTGGAGACTTACTGGCTGCACAATATACGTTACTTTAGAGCCATGCCCAATGTGTGCAGGAGCAATAATTAACTCACGTATTTCTAAAGTGGTTTATGGAGCAAATGACCCTAAAGCTGGTTCGTGCGAATCAGTTATAGATTTATTTAGCTTGCCATATAATCATAAGCCCCAGGTAGAAAAAGACGTTTTAAAACAAGAATGTTCAGAAATTTTATCTTTATTTTTTAAAAATCTAAGAAAAAAACACGATTTAAAATTCAAAGAGCAAGTTTGAAAGCTTAGCAAAATCGTCAAACGTAAGGTTTTCAGCTCTAGAGCAAGAGTTTATATTAGCTTTCATTAAAACATCTAATATTTCTTCTTTAGAAATGCCTAATCCTCGGCTTAAAGAATTTAGTAAATTTTTTCTTCTTTGAGAGTATGCCGCACGCACAACTTTAAAGAAAGACCTCTTATTTTTTATTTTATGTCTGCTGGATTTATCATTTAAATCTATCTTTATAACGCTTGAGTCCACCTTTGGTGCAGGAACAAAGCACTCTCTTTTTACATCAAATAGTATCTCGGGAATTCCAAAATATCTAACTGCCAAACTGATTGCCCCTGATTTTCGCGTCCCAGGAAGTGCACATATACGTTCAGCTGCTTCTTTTTGAATCATTAGGACTATTGAATTTATATCAACCTCGCTTTCAAGTATATGCATTATAACCTCAGAAGTAATATAGTAAGGTAAATTAGCACATATGCTAATTTTTTTACATTCTGAAAAATTAGAAGCTATAAGGTCTTTAATATTTATTTTTAAAATATCACCTTGAATCACTTCAGCGTTTTTAAACTCAGATAAATTCTCATTTAAAATCGGTATTAAACGTTTATCAATTTCAATTGCAACAACTTTTTTAAATCTTTTTGCAAGTTCTAAGGTTAAGGTACCTATTCCCGGCCCTATTTCTATTATTCCCTCCGACAGATTGCATGCTTCGGCCATTTTAGGACAAACTTCAGGGGCTACTATAAAATTTTGACCTAATCCCTTAGAAAATTTAAAATTATTATTTTTGACTATACTTTTAACCGTATTTATATTTGATAGATTTTTCAACTTAAAATCACCCAGTCATATTTTTTTACTTTGATTATATCTCTCTTTTCAGCTCACAACAACTATTTTGATTTAAAACAAAAATTGAATTTTTTACTTTCAAAAACCAGTTTTTATATATTGACTAATTTTAGTTTCAAACTTAAAATATAAATGTATATTTTATTAGGTGGTGTGAAATTATGTCAAATGAAATATTAAATAAACTTGAAGACATTCAAAATAAGTGGGAAAAAGCCGTACAAGATTCCGCCCCCAGGACTTTATCTCATAGTGAAGCAAGTTTGGCTTTGAACGCATTGAAAAAAATCAAAGTGGAACTAAAAACTCAACGTATAAATGAACTAGATGACTTTAGCCTAGAGGAAACTGCTGGCGGAAATTCTAAAATTCCCGCTGCTGCTCTTGCTGCTGTTACTACTCTTTCTTCTATGCCTAGTACTTCTGCCGCACTCGTTTCTAAACATATCGCTCCGCCTTCCAGTATTAGTTTGAGCAAGAATTTAGAGATTAAATCAAAGGAATTTTATAAAAATCACTCTAAACTTATAAAAGGTGCAGCAGTCACAGCTGGAGGGGCATTGGTAGCAACGGGGTCTTTATTTGGTGCCGCCAAAGGAGCGAAAAGATATATGCTGGAAGACATAGATAAAATGACCGATGAAGAAGCTTTAAAAAAGCTTGAAGAAGAGATCAAAAAGCTTGAATCCCGAGAAAACGAAGGATCAAAAAAATACTTTGCAGTTGAAGGGGAAGAAGAATATAAAAAGAACCCTAAGCTATTTTTAGTATATATGAGAGAAATTAACAGAGTTTTTGATGATCACCCGCCGTTTGCCCAAATGTTGATAACGTATCATAACTATAGAGGAACTAAGTTTAAAATTAAATTCATGCCAGGTGCTCCTCATCCACTTACTGATATAATTTTTGGCAAAGTTGGTGAAGAAGGACATTTAAACGGATTCGGACGGGCTTACAGTAATTTAAGCAATATAGAATTAGTAAACTATCCCATAAATTATCTTCTTGCCGGTGGAAACGTCGTTAACAAAATGGGCCATCATTCTCCTATGGATTATAAAAGAATTCTTCCTGCTGTTGCAACGCATGAACTTGGGCATATTTTACAGTGGTTAATTATAAATAATTCAGCTGAGAAATCAGAAGAAAATATGAAGGAAGAAATTATTAAAATAGCAAAGAAAAATCACGGAAGTAATATAAGCGAAAAAATAAGCACATACGGAGAAACAAACGTTTGCGAATGGTTTGCAGAGGTCTTTGCTCACTCGGAATGCTCCAGTAACCCTAACCCTCTAGGACAAGCAATGAAAGAATACCTAAGCAGCAAAATACCAGGTTTTTACGAAAATTAAAAAATTCCACCCAATTGGGTGGATGATTTATGCCTAAAAAACTTTTTAAGATTTATCTTGAGAGCGCGAGCAAAGTGCTGCAACGTATCCGCAAAATATTGCTGCTGAAATTCCCGCTGCCCCTGCAGTAAGTCCGCCCGTAATGACCCCTAAAAATCCATGCTTTTGAATAGCATCAACAACTCCATTGGCCATAAGGTACCCGAATCCACAAAGCGGCACAGTCGCTCCAGCACCTGCAAATTTAACTAGTGGCTCGTATAATCCCAGAGCCGTTAAAACTACTCCGAGCACCACTAAAAGTACAAGAATTCTTGCAGGAGTCATATTGGTTTTATCAATGAGAATCTGAGCTAGCAAACAAATTATTCCTCCTACAACAAAGGCTTTTAAATAATCCAAAATAGAACATCTCCCTCTAAATAAAAATAATATCTCTCTACCTTTTACTTTGAAGAAAAGTAAAGTATAATTCCATATAAGCTTATTATGTGAATTAACCTAAGTATAAATTCATAAATATTTTAAAAAATTGGAGTATAAAAAATGATTGCTATTATTTGCGCCATGAAAGAAGAACTAGAACAAATTAAAATTTTGATGCAAAACTCTCACATTGAAAAATCAGGTCCATTTGAATTTACTCTCGGCGAAATTGAGAGAAAAAAGTGCGTCTTGACTATATGCGGTGTGGGTAAAGTCAGTGCCGCTATGTGTACTCAAGCTTTAATAGATAAATATAATCCAGAGCTTACTATAAACGTTGGAGTTGCAGGTGCTATTGATGAAAATATTAAAATTGGAGACGTTGTTATATGCAGCGCAGCTATCCAGCACGACTTTGATATTTCAATCTTTCCAGGTAGAAAAAAAGGAGAAATAAGCGGTATAAATAAAGTTGAAATAAGCTGCACACCATGGGTAGTAAAAAAGCTCACAGAGTGCGCTAAAAAATCTGAAGGGTTTAACTTTCATGTTGGAACAGTGCTAACCGGAGATCAGTTTATAAGCTCGATGAGTAAACTAAAAAAACTCAAGAAAGATTTCCGGGGACTCGCCTGCGAAATGGAAGCGGGAAGCATTGCTCAGGTATGTTATCTAAATAATATTGAATTTGCAATTTTGCGTGCTATCTCGGACTGCGCTAATAAAAAATCTTCAACAGATTTTTATTCTTTTATAAAATCTTCTTCTAAAAATGCCGCTTCTTTACTTTATAAATTTATAAAATCGATATCGGATTAATATCAACTATTATTGAAACTCTTTTAGTTTGAAAACTTGATTTATCTGTAAGGAGATTATTTATCATATCCCGAAACTTTTTATTGTTTTTGCATTTTAAAACAATTTTATATCTATAATCTCCAGCAACTTTCTTTATCATTGCAGGAGTAGGACGCAGTATTCTCAAAGGAAGTCCACTATAGCTAGACTTAACAAGACCTTGAAGCCTTACGAAAAACTTACAGCAAGAATCATAAACTATATCCTCATTTTTCCCGCGAAACATAATAACACATACATCTGCAAAAGGAGGATTTAACATAAGCCTTCTCATCGTCAGTTCTTCAGCAAAAAATCTTTTATAATCTTGAGATGCCGCTAGCTGCAAGGTCTCGCTTTCTGGAGTAAACGTTTGAATTATAGCTTTTCCGCCAGCTTCTTTGCGTCCGGCTCGTCCAACGGTTTGAGTTATAAGTGAAAAAGCTTTTTCGCTTCCTTTAAAATCATTACTATAAAGATATTGATCAATCATTAAAATTCCTACTAAGCTTACCTTTGGAAAATTAAATCCTTTAGAAATCATTTGAGTCCCTATCAAAACGTTATAGAGTCCTTCCTCGAAACTTTTTATTATTTCTTTCTTTGAATTTTCGTCTTTTGATTTTGTATCAGAGTCAAGTCTAAGTACTTTGGCTTCCGGTACTAAGTTTTTAAGCTGAAATTCTGCTTTTTGCGTGCCAAAACCCAAGTACAAAAGCCGGCCTTCGCCGCAAGAAATACATCTTTCAGAAAAATCCTTTGAGTACCCACAGTAGTGGCATAAAAGACGATTATTACTCTTATGAAAGCTAAGCGACACACTGCAGTAAGGACACATTTGAACTTCACCGCATGTGGTGCACTTTACAAAAGTATTAAAACCTCTTCTATTTATAAGAATAATAACTTGCTTACCTTTGAATATTTCCTCCTTAATAGCTTCTAAAAGTTCCTTGCTAAAAAGCAGTTCACCTTCATAGCTATATCTACCGTTCATATCAACTATTTTTACTTCCGGTAAACTTAAATTGCCGTATCTTTGCTCCAAAGGGCAAAGAACGTATTTACCTTGCTGAGCTAGATAATAAGACTCTATCGAAGGAGTGGCAGAAGATAAAACTAAAAGACATTTATGATACGCACATCGATATTTCGCCACTTCTCTTGCATCAAACCGAGGAGAAAATTCCGATTTATAAGTAAATTCGTGTTCTTCGTCTATGACTATAATTCCTAAATTTTCAAAAGGAGCAAATACCGCACTTCTAGCTCCGATAACTACCTTTACTTCTCCATTTTTTATTTTTTCCCATGACTCAATTTTTTGAGAGTTTGATATTCCACTGTGAATCACAGCTACTTTTTCTTTATATCTCGATGTAAAAAGATTTATAAACTGCAAAGTGAGTGCTATTTCGGGTACTAAAAATATAGCATTTTTATTAATTTTTAAAATGTAATCCATAAGCTTTAAAATAACCTGAGTCTTTCCGCTTCCTGTAACTCCATGGAGCAAAGAAGTTATAGGCTCTCCTTTTTTGCACTCTTTCAGGAGCGTCCTAAATGCCCTTTCCTGTTCTGGACTAAGTGTGGCATCGAAAGGTGCATCATTAGTTTCTAAATGGCTTTCCTGAACTTTATCCACTTCAAATTCTATAATTATTTTTTTCTTCAAAAGAGATTTAATTACAAAGTCGGTAATTTTTAATGAGCTACAAATTTCTTGTTTAGAAGCTTCTTTATGTTTCTCTAGAAAGTCACATACTCTAAACTGTTTTTCACTCAGACGAAAAGCCGAATAATCTATATCTTTAGAAAGTTTAAAAAGTTTAACTATCTTTTTGCGTGCTACATTTTTAATTTCGAAGTTCTGAATTATTACTTTTTTTTTGGTAAGCAAATCAATGAATTTACTAAAATTTTTAATCTTTAATTTTTTTAAGTCTTCAAGAAAAAAATTATTACCTAATGTTGTAGTCACTTGATTAATAAAATTTCTTTCTTCATCGCTCAAAGTTTCTATGCAAACGTCCGGATTTACACTGCACTTAATACCTTTAAAGCTTTTTCCAATCTTTTCGGGGAAGGTCAGTTTAAAAGCTTCATAGTACGAACAAAAATAATGGTCTTTTATCCACTTAATAATTTTTACCATTTCTGGCGATATTACAGGTGAGTCGTCAATTATAGCAGAGATTCCTTTTAAATTCTTTGTATCTTCGTTTTTTTCCATTGATAATTCGAGCACCAAACCACGGCGCTTAAAATTGCTCCTTCCAAACCCTACTATTACTCTTTTGCCTATTTTAAATGCCTCAGAAAGTTCGTTTGAAACAACATAACTATATAAAATATCATTTTCATAGTTAATGCCTTCAATTGCTATTTTCCCAACTAATTTTTCAGCCATTTTTTGCTCATCCTTTGAAATCCTAAATGTACTATAAATAACCGCCCTTACTAAAAATAATAAATCGATTTTTAAGTATTATTTTCCACGTTGTATCCGAAGTTCTCGAGTTTCTCTTATTTTAGTACGACATAATTTTGTGTTCAACTCTTTTACCGCCATATCTAGCTCTATTTTACTATTCCACCTACAAAGTATTCATCATTTCTACACTTAAGAATTAAAAGCTTTAATTTTGTAAACTATGATTTACGGCTTTATAAAGGCAACTTACGGACAAAAAGCTAAGCTAAAAATTCAATCGAGAATAGAGGGAATGATGAAAAATTAAATAGAATTCTACATAATAGAAAAGTCAGTCTCGCCCTGTATGGTAGTGCAGTAGCTGTAACTTCTCTACAAGATGTAGCAAAGCTGATTGATTACGTAGGTAAAAAACTCTTAATAAACAAAGTGCCTCGTTCTAAAAAATAAGATAACGTTTTAACTAATAATAAAAAGTTTAAGTAAAAATTCGAACAGCGAATATAAATCCTTGAAGTAAACAAAATCTAATTAACGAAGATAATGAGGATTTTATGTTGAAATTAAGACTCCCTAGAAAGAAGTAATATAGTTTCCACATGGCACGTACGAGGGAACATATCTACAGGTATTACCTTTTGAATTTCGAATCCTTTCTGACAAAAAATTTTGAGATCCCTCGCAAGTGTAGCAGGGTTGCAAGATACGTAAACTAAAACCTTAGGTCTTATTTTTATAATGTTTTCTATTAAAGTTAAAGTGCACCCTTTCCTTGGAGGGTCAATTATAATAACTCGATTACTAGCATCATTAATAAGCATTTTATCTTCTAACTCTGAAACGTCGCAACAAATAAATTCAGAATTTGTGATTTTATTACTAAAGGCATTTTTGTTTGCGTCTTCTACGGCTTCTTTTATTATTTCTACCCCTAAAACCTTATGTGCACTCTTGGAAAGAGAAAGCCCTATAGTCCCTATTCCGCAATATAAATCTAAAATCTCGGGATTTTCGAGAAAAGCTATATTTTCTTTAATAGTCATATAAAGTTTTTCTGCTTGAGACCTATTAACCTGGTAAAATGAACGAGGAGAAATTTCAAACTTTAAATCACATAAAAAGTCCGTTATTTTTTCTTTTCCCCAAATAAGCTTAAATTCTTTACCCAATATGACGTTAGTTTTTTTAGTGTTTATATTTAAATATATACTCACTATGTTTAAACTCAGTTTTCTAAGATAATTTACTAACTCTTTCTCAAAAGGTATAGATTCCCCATTAACAACTAAGCATACCATTATTTCTCCAGTAATTTCTGCATATCTTAAATAAATATGACGCAGAAGTCCACTATGACTTTGCTCATCGTAAATTGATATATTTAACTCTTTTATCCACCATTTAATTGCATCAACAATTTTATTAAATTCTTTAGGGTGAAGCAAACAATTACTGCAGTCCACAATTCGATGACTGTGACCACCAAAAAAGCCACAAATTAATTCACCTGATGAATTTCTTCCTAAAGGAATTTGCGATTTATTGCGATAAAAATTTATTCTCTTTGAGCTTATTATAGGTTCAAGCTTGAATGCTTTAAAGCCGCCTATTCTCTCTAAGCACCCAAGTACATGATTACTCTTTATTCTAAGCTCCGCTTCATAAGAAATATGCCTAAATGAACATCCTCCGCATTTGGGATAGTAATTGCAGTCTGAAGATATCCGGTCGGGCGAAGACGATAATATTTCTTCAATCTTACCTACAACATAATTCTTACTTAATTTAATTATTTTAACTCGTAAATTGTCTCCTATTGCTGCAGAAGGTACGAAAACAACCATATTTTCATGGCGACCTATTCCTACTCCTTCTATGTTCACATCATTAATTTTTAAATTTATAACATCATTTTTCTTCATTTTTCATTTCCTATACTATAATTCAAGTTTTAGAGCTCTTCTTATAATCATTATATAATCTGCTAAAATTAATTTCAATTTTGAATTCAAACTAAGCTTTTTAGAACCCAAATATTTTTCTTGCATTTAAGCAATTATAGTGGTACAATAATTGTAGAGTTAAAAAATAATTGGGGATTTTTAATAAAATAACAGGAGCGTGGAAAAAATTGAGTAAAAAAGTTTTTTCTCTTCTTTTAGCAGCAGGACTCCTTTTCAATAGTAATATAGCAAGCGGTTTAAACGCTGAAGGAATTAAGTTTAATTTAATTAAAGCTAAAAATAAAACAATAAATTTTGTATCTAATAATAAAGTTGCTACTGCTGGCGGAGCAGTAGGACTACCTATTGCAGCTGCTGCAACTTTAGGCATAAGGATTTATGGAAATAGTCAGTTGTTTCCTTTTGCATTTGAATCAAAAAAACTCGATGTATCAGAAATAAAGCCCACGGCAAGTGTAACTATATCATATACTGACGGTAATAACACTAAAACTGTAAATGCAAGTCGAGAATATATCGAAATAGGTAATTTACGCGGCTGCAAGTATACGCTATCAAGTGCATCAAAGAGTTCGTTAAAAGATAAATGCGTTATAGTATACGGCCCTAATAGCTATTCCGTCCAAGAGCTTGTGCAAAGAAGATGCCCAGCAATCGGCAAATTGCTAGATAATGGTGCCACAGTTGTAGCTCTGGACTATAGAGGATATGGATATAGTCACATGGCAGCAGCTAAGGTGAGAATCTCTGAAGGAACAATCTACAAAGACGGCGAAAAGGTATATAAATATGTCAACAAAAATTTAAACTTTAAGCCTCAGAATATTATCGCCTTTGGATATTCCTTAGGAGGCTCCGTTGCTTCACATGTTGCCGCTTATGCAAGCAGTAAAAAAGACGGTCTCTGCGGACTGATTTTAGCAAGTCCAATTAATAGCTTCTATAAAGTTGCATCTCAAGACCATTTTAAACCTATAGTTGCCGTGGCAGAAACCGCAATGCTCACCTCACTGAATACTTTAAAGAATTTAAGTAAAATAAAAAATAATAAAGATATAATCTTATATTTATGCAGTGGAGATCGCGGAGACGATTACCTTAGCATTAGGTCCTCTGGAGTAAATAAACAAGTAAAAGACTTAAATTTTAAACAACGCAAAGATATAATTTGCAATTGCAAACATGGAGAAATAGAAAAAATGTTTGGCCCCAATTTTGATGATTACATTAAAAGTTTCAATTCAAGCAAATAATTATTAAAAATTTAATTTTTTTAAAATTCCTCTTGACAAACAATTCTCTATATAATATTATTATTGACATGAGGGCCATTAGCTCAGTTGGTTAGAGCAACCGGCTCATAACCGGTCGGTCCTAGGTTCGAGTCCTAGATGGCCCACCATGTTAATTTAAATTCCAGTTCAAAGCCTAATTTAGGTAATTTGAACTGGATTTTTTATACTAACTTTAACTATCCTTTTTTAGCTCCTTAAATAACTGGTCTCTATCTATGTTCTCAAGATTATTTAATAGTTTACTTATATTACCTGTTTTAAAAGATACAAAATCTTTTAAACGAAATAAACTATTATAAAATATCTTAATCAAATTTCCTCGTGCTTCGGTAAATGTACTAACGGCTCCGCTTGTTTCTAGAATATCATTACCCCTCTTATTCACCCTAGCTTCATTTGCTTTAATTTTTTTGCGTATTTCTCTATATTTACATTCATATTTCATTCCATGAGCTCGAAGCTCTTCATAAAGGCATTGACACCAATCGGAAGTTGGAGACAAAATCCTATGTTTATAAAAGAATGAACCAAAATACTCTTTAAAAACTGCAGCAATACTTTTATATTTTTCAGCTTCTTTTTTCGGTTTAAAGATTATAGGAGTTAAACTAGTCTTATAGCGACCCGAATCAGAAAAAGAGTCAAAAAAAGACCTTACTGCCAATTGAAACTTCATTAATTCTTTTTCACTGGAGCTGTTACTTTTCTTGTTATCCCCCGAGCTTATGCGCTTGATAAGGCTTTTTTCCATATTATCTATTTCTTTATCTTTAGGCAATTTTAATTGATCGTAAAGTCTTTGGTCATCGACTAATGGATCAGAGTTCAATGCGATAATATTTAAAACATTTTTAATGTTACTTTTGCAAGCGGAAATTAAAGTATCATTATCGAATTTATCTAGTTTTTCCTTGTCGCTATATAAATCGAATATATTTTTTAAATCCTTTGAAGCATCTTCAAAAAGCATTCTAGCAGAAGTTCGAAGAGTTTCTAGTTCTTTTTTTCGAGATTTAAAAATATTTTTAATTTCTCTGCCAATTCTAAATTTCGTATTTCCTCTGAGATTAATATTTTTTCTAAATACGCGAATTTTTTCTTTGAGCTTAAGGTATTTTGGACTATATTTTTTATCATGTTTTTGCAACTCGTAGCGCAAGCTTCTACACCAACTCGCAGTTTGCGTCGGTTTTCCGTCTACAGTCTCATTTAAATATCTGCCAAGATAGCGTTCATACATCGAAGATATATCGTAAGAAACTTTACCTTCGACGAACACAATTGAAACCATTTCATCTGCATCGTCAAATGCATCCGTGAATTTTTGAAATTGATTTATAAAATTTTTTTTTCTTTTATCGGTAATATGTTCTGCCATTATCATCACTCTCTTTACACTAAAATTTAATTGTAAAAACAACTATAGTGTATACTATAACTATTTTTATTTGGAGAATCAATAGCAAACTCGACCAAAAAATAGTACAAATTTAGGGGATTATACCAGTTATACTATTAATAAATTAAAATCTAAAAATTAAACCACGCTTATAGCGTGGTTTTTGATTAAAGCTTAAGCATTTCGCGCAGTCTATTTAGTTTGGATTCAGCATCAGCATCAGATAATCTACTTTCAGGTGCTGCTTTTTCTACTCTCACGTCGCTGTATCGAGCTATTCCCGTACCTGCCGGTAAAAGCTTTCCAATTATTACGTTTTCTTTCAAGCCAGAGAGCGGGTCAACTTTTCCTTTTATTGCTGCTTCTGTTAAAACTCGCGTAGTTTCTTGGAATGATGCTGCAGAAAGGAAAGAATCGGTTGCTAGAGAAGCTTTCGTAATTCCCAGAAGTATAGGAGTACATTTTGCTTCTTTTAGCTTTGTTTCTCCCGTTTCTTTTCGAGCCCTAATTTTATCGTTTTCACGTAAAAATTCTGTTCTATCTACTAAAGAATTCTGAATTAGATTAGTGTCTCCCGCTTCATCTACGCGGACTTTCCGCATCATCTGACGAACAATTACTTCTATATGCTTATCGTTTATATCAACACCTTGCAGACGATAAACTCTTTGCACTTCTTGTATTAAATATGCTTCCAACGCTGCTGGACCCTTTACTGCTAAAACATCATGCGGATTAACAGAACCCTCAGTTATCATGTCGCCTGCTTCAATATAGTCGTTCTCTTCAACGCAAACCCTTGATCCATACGGTACAAGATAGCTTTTTTCATTACCTGTTTCTGCATCATAAACAACAATATTGCGGCTCTTTTTAACTTCTTCAAATCTTACTTTTCCTGCAATCTCGCTTATAATTGCTAAACGCTTAGGTTTACGGCCTTCAAAAAGCTCTTCAACACGCGGTAAACCTTGAGTTATATCTTCAGAGCTTGCAATTCCTCCGGTATGGAAAGTTCTCATGGTAAGCTGAGTTCCCGGTTCACCAATAGATTGAGCTGCAATTATTCCAACCGCTTCTCCCACCGCAACTGGTAAGCCGTTGGCAAGGTTGGCCCCATAGCATTTCTTACATACTCCATGCTTCGATTTACAATTTAGTATAGAGCGAATTTCAATCTTTTCTACTCCAGCTGCAAGGATTATTTTAGCATCATTATCGTCCATGAGCTTATCTTTTGAAATAAGTACTTTACCCGTTTGTGAGTCCACAAAGTCACTGCAAAGATATCTACCAACTAATCTTTCTTCTAGCTTCTCTATACATTCTTTGCCATCTTTAATTTCGAAAACCATAATTCCTTCGCAAGATCCGCAATCCTCTTCTCTAATAATCACATCTTGAGAAACGTCTACGAGCCTACGAGTTAAATATCCAGAGTCAGCAGTCCTAAGAGCGGTATCTGCAGAACCTTTTCTCGCACCACGCGAAGAAATGAAATATTCAAGTACGTTTAAGCCTTCACGATAGTTAGCACGAATAGGGATTTCTATAGTGGCTCCAGAGGTATTTGCAATAAGTCCACGCATACCTGCAAGCTGTCTAATTTGGCTCATAGAACCACGGGCTCCAGAATCGGCCATCATAAAGAGCGGATTGAATTTATCCAAATTTTCTTGCAAAGCACGAGAAACGTCCTCAGTTGCCTTTTCCCAAATTTTAAGAGCATGACTCTTTCTTTCTTGATCTGAAAAAAGTCCCCTTTTATATTCTTTTAGTATAGTATCAATTTCAGCTTCTGCTTTTGCAACTATCTCTTTCTTAGCTGGAGGAATTACTGCATCTTCAATTGCAACAGTAATCGCACCCTTAGTTGAATATTTAAATCCAAGAGATTTTATATTATCTAAAACGCGAGAAGTTTTTTTAGTTCCATGGCGCTTTATACACGCATCAACTATTAACCCGAGCTGCTTTTTTCCAACTAAAAAGTTAATTTCGAAATTTGCAGCCTTTTCGGGGTCGCTTCTATCAACAAATCCTAAATCCTGGGGAATAGAAGAGTTAAATATTATCCTTCCAGCAGTGGTATCTATTATTTTAGAAATTCCACCATCAGAGCTATGACGTACTTTGATTTTTGCATGAAGCGTTATATCACGAGCATCATAAGCCATTAAGGCTTCATTTACGTCTCTAAATATCTTTCCTTCACCTAGTTCACCATCTTTTTCCATAGTTAAATAATAAGACCCTAAAACCATATCTTGAGAGGGAACAGTAACCGGTTTTCCGTCAGAAGGTTTGAGTAAGTTACCTGAAGAAAGCATTAAAAACATAGCTTCTGCTTGAGCTTCCGCTGAAAGAGGTACGTGAACTGCCATTTGGTCACCGTCAAAGTCGGCGTTATATGCCGAACATACAAGCGGATGAAGTTTTAAAGCTCTTCCTTCTACGAGTACCGGCTCAAACGCTTGAATTCCAAGCCTATGGAGAGTTGGAGCACGGTTTAGAAGTACAGGATGATCTTTTATAACTATTTCAAGTGCATCCCATACCTCTGGACGAGACCTATCAACCGCTTTGCGAGCTGCTTTTATATTGTTTACAGCCCCTACTTCAACTAGTCGCTTCATAACAAACGGCTTGAAAAGTTCTAAAGCCATTTCTTTAGGTAACCCGCACTGATATATTTTGAGTTCAGGTCCAACGACTATAACCGATCTTCCTGAATAGTCCACGCGCTTTCCTAAAAGGTTTTGTCTAAATCTTCCATGCTTACCTTTTAACATCTCAGAAAGAGATTTTAATGAACGATTATTAGGTCCAGTAACAGGTCTTCCGCGGCGTCCATTATCAATAAGAGCATCTACAGATTCTTGAAGCATTCTTTTTTCATTTCTAATGATTATATCTGGCGCTCCAAGATCCATAAGTCTTTTAAGACGGTTATTTCTGTTTATAACCCTTCTATATAAATCATTGAGATCTGAAGTTGCAAATCTTCCTCCGTCAAGCTGAACCATCGGACGCAAATCGGGTGGAATAACCGGAAGAACGTCTAAAATCATCCACTCTGGACGGTTACCGGAATTTCTAAATGCTTCCACTGCTTCTAAACGCTTTAGAAGTCTTACTCTTTTTTGTCCTACGGCAGTTGCTAGTTCATCTTTTATATCACTTGAAAGAGCGTCAAGGTCAATGTTTTGAAGAAGCTTTTTAACGGCTTCTGCACCCATTCCTGCTTCAAAATCGTCTTCGTATTTTTCGCGCATTTCGCGGTACTCTTTTTCACTTAAAAATTGTTGATTCACAAGCTCACGGACATTCCCTGCATCTATTACTACATAAGCTGAAAAGTATAAAACTTTTTCTAGCATTCGCGGAGATATATCTAAAAGAAGTCCCATGCGAGAAGGAATGCCTTTAAAATACCAGATGTGAGAAACGGGAGCAGCAAGCTCTATATGACCCATCCTTTCTCTTCTTACTTTAGATTTTGTAACCTCAACTCCGCATCTATCGCAAACTTTCCCTTTATACCTTATTCTTTTATATTTTCCGCAATGACATTCCCAGTCTTTTTGGGGTCCAAAAATACGTTCGCAAAATAAGCCTTCTGCTTCTGGTTTTAAAGTTCTATAGTTTATAGTTTCAGGTTTTTTGACTTCTCCATACGACCAACTGCGTATTTTATCTGGAGAAGCTAGCCCTATTTTTATTGATTGAAATATATTAAAGTTCATACTGCAACCCCTTAAGAATTTTTATGTTCCAAAAGTCCCTCAAAAAGTATCTTAATCTACTAGGAAGTCATCATCATCTTCCTCAAAATCACCTTCTTCGAAGTCATCTTCCTCATCGTCAATAGGGTCAACGTCTTCTATTTCATAGCCTTTATGGTCATCTTCCGTCATGACTTCAGGCCCTAAAATATCTTTTTGAATTGATAATCCCAAATCGTCTTCTTCATCAAAATCGCGTTTTAAATCAATTTCTTTATTATTTTCGTCTAGTACTGAAAGGTCAAGTCCTATGGACTGAAGTTCCTTTATAAGCACTTTAAAGGATTCGGGTATTCCTGGCTTTGGGACATTATTTCCTTTAACAATGGATTCATACGTTTTAACTCTTCCCACAACGTCATCGGATTTAACAGTCAAGATTTCTTGCAAAGTGTATGCTGCTCCATAAGCTTCAAGTGCCCAAACTTCCATTTCTCCAAAGCGCTGACCTCCAAACTGAGCTTTACCACCTAATGGCTGCTGCGTAACAAGAGAATAAGGTCCGGTAGAACGAGCATGAATTTTATCGTCTACTAAATGGTGAAGCTTTAGATAATACATATATCCAACAGTGACGGGATTATCGAAATATTCACCAGTTCTTCCGTCTTTGAGCCACACTTTACCGCTTTCATCAAACCCTGCATCTTTTAAGCATTCAAATATGTCGCTTTCACGAGCGCCATCAAAAACCGGCGTTGCAACTTTCCATCCTAAAGCTTTTGCCGCATATCCCAAATGAACTTCAAGCACTTGACCAATATTCATTCGAGAAGGTACGCCTAGTGGATTTAAAACTATGTCTAGTGGAGTTCCGTCAGGTAAAAAGGGCATATCCTCAACAGGTAAAATTCTAGAAACAACACCTTTATTTCCATGGCGTCCCGCCATTTTATCTCCAACAGAAATTTTTCTCTTTTGGGCGATATAGCAGCGCACTAATTTATTTACTCCCGGCGAAAGTTCATTTTTGCTGTTTTCACGGGTAAATATTTTTACGTCAACTACTATTCCGTACTCTCCATGAGGTACTCTTAAGGATGTATCTCTTACTTCTCTAGCTTTTTCTCCGAAAATTGCCCTTAAAAGACGTTCTTCAGCTGTAAGCTCAGTTTCACCTTTTGGCGTAACTTTTCCCACGAGTATATCTCCCGCACGCACTTCGGCACCAATGCGAATTATGCCGTCTTCATCTAAATCTTTAAGTAGGTCCTCATTTACGTTTGGAATATCTCTAGTAATTTCTTCTGGGCCAAGTTTAGTGTCACGAGATTCAAGCTCATATTCTTCTATATGAATTGAAGTATAAACATCTTCACGTACTACCTTTTCACTAATCAAAACCGCATCTTCATAGTTATAGCCTTCCCAAGTCATAAATCCTATTAAAGCGTTCTTGCCAAGACTTGCTTCCCCATTAAATGTTGCTGGGCCATCTGCTAAAACGTCTCCAGCTTTGAAGGATTCTCCGGGAGATACAATAGGTACTTGGTTTACACAGGTACTTTGGTTAGAACGGACGAATTTAATAAGGTCAAAGCGCTCCTTCTTACCTGTATTATATTTAACTACTATCTTATCAGCACTTACGCTTTCTACTATTCCGTCACCTTTAGCTAAAACGCAAACACCTGAGTCCACGCCCGCTTGATATTCCATTCCCGTTCCAACTATTGGAGCCTCAGATTTTAATAGTGGCACAGCTTGTTTTTGCATGTTGGAACCCATTAGCGCACGGTTGGCATCGTCATTTTCAAGGAAAGGAATCATAGCAGTTGCCACAGAAACTACCATCTTAGGTGAGACATCCATAAAGTCTGCTCTTTCACGCTCTACTTCAACGAACTGGTCTCTATACCTACAGTTTACTTTGGCATTTATAAACTCCCCATTTTCATTTAAAGGCTCACTTCCTTGAGCAACTATATAGTCATCCTCTTCATCAGCTGTCAAATAAACGACTTCTGAAGTAACTCGATGAGTAGTTTTATCTATCTTTCTAAAAGGAGCTTCTATAAATCCATATTCATTTACTCTTGCAAATGTAGATAAATATGAAATCAATCCGGTGTTAGCTCCTTCAGGGGTTTCTATAGGGCACATGCGTCCATAGTGACTATAATGAACGTCGCGGACTTCAAAGCCTGCTCTATCCCTTGAAAGTCCCCCAGGGCCAAGAGCAGAAAGACGTCTTTTATGCGTTAACTCTGAAAGAGGATTTGTCTGATCCATAAACTGCGAAAGCGGTGAAGACCCAAAAAATTCCTTAACAGAAGCCACAATAGGTCTTATATTTATAAGTGCATTAGGTGTTATAACTTCAAGGTCTTGAGCTTGAAGAGTCATTCTCTCTTTTATAACCCTTTCAAGGCGTGCAAAACCTATTCTCATTTGATTTTGAAGAAGCTCACCGACTGAACGTATTCTTCTGTTTCCCAAGTGGTCTATGTCGTCCGTTACACCTATACCGTGATATAAGCAATTCATATAGTTTATAGATGCAAATATATCGTCTATAATTATATGATTTGGAATTAGTTCGTCCACGCGATTAACAATTGCTGATTTTATTTCTTTTTGATTGGAAGAGGACGATAGAATATCGCAAAGGATGTCGAACCTTACTTTTTCATGTATACCGCAT
Source organism: uncultured Clostridia bacterium (assembly GCA_946566955.1). GTDB lineage: Bacteria > Bacillota > Clostridia > Oscillospirales > Acutalibacteraceae > UMGS1491. The sequence goes on along the minus strand of CAMNXD010000001.1, from coordinate 78,734 downwards.
TCCTTTTTAGCATCAAAATCTAGGAATAGATTGATATCTACCATTCCATTAGAAATAATTTTTAACTCTTTATCTCCTAGCTCAATGTAAGCCATGCAAACACCAGCATTTTCAATTTCCAATGCTTTTTCAAGCGATATTACTTCGCCAATATTTGCTATTATTTCTCCAGTCATTGGATTAGGAATTGGCCGTGTAAGTTTTCTACCTTTGAGCCTAAAAGCTATTCCTAATTTTTTGTTATATTTATATCTTCCTACTCTTGAAAGGTCATATCTTCTAGCATCAAATAAAAGTGAATTAATATGAGCTTGAGAGTTTTCTAAAGTTGGAGGCTCACCAGGGCGCAGTTTTCTATATATTTCAAAAAAAGCCTCCTCCATGTTTTTACAAGGATCTTTTTCAAGCGTAGCGGATATTCTCTCATCTTCTCCAAAGTACTCAAGTATTTCTGCATCTGTACCAAGCCCCATAACTCGTATAAACACAGTTATTGGAATCTTTCTGTTCTTATCAATTCTAACGTACATTACGTCATTAGAATCAGTTTCGTACTCAAGCCAAGCTCCTCTATTTGGTATGATAGTTGCACTATGAAGCTCCTTACCGGTTCTATCATGCTCCATTTTAAAGTATACTCCCGGAGATCTAACGAGCTGAGATATAACCACGCGCTCTGCTCCATTAATTATAAAAGTACCGCTTTCAGTCATAAGAGGGAAGTCTCCCATAAACACTTCAGATTCCTTCACTTGTCCGGTTTCACGGTTTAAAAGCCTAGCAGTTACTCGAAGTGCAGCAGCATAAGTGGTGTCTCGCTCCTTACACTCCTTTATATCATAATTAGGGTGATTTATATCCATAGTGTAATCAATAAAATCTAGTACTAAGTTTCCTGTGTGGTCTGTTATACCAGAAACATCTTTAAAAACTTCCTTAAGTCCCTCTTCAAGAAACCATTTATAGGAATTTTGCTGAATTTCTACAAGATTCGGTATTTTTATTACCTCGTCAATTTTAGAAAAACTCATCCTAGTGGTCCTACCAAGCTTTATGGGTTTGACTTTTACCATAGATTTAAAACACTCCATTCATAATGTTCAACACTAATGTTGGTATATCCAAATTCGCAACGCCATGAACTTAAAAATTTGGAAGCATGACCAAAATTCACCAGAGAACTCAAAATTCATGTAAATTTAGTAGTCATAAAGTAAAAATATATATAGAATTACTTGACCAAATCTATTTTTCATGGTAATATAGAGGGAATTTGTTTACAAAATTAAATCACAATGTAGTGCAATATTTTAACATATATAAAAATGTCTGTCAAGCTTAAATAAACCTTGAATTTTTTATGAAAGAAGAGGCTAATATGAAAGGTCTATATACCGATCTTAAAATTCGTGGCTTAATTGCTCAAACTACCAATGAAGAAAAAGTAAAAAGCTTACTTCAAAATGAAAAAATTACGTTCTATATTGGTTTTGAACCTACTGCAGACAGTCTACATGTTGGACACTTTACCCAAATTATGATAATGTCCAGACTTCAAAAGGCAGGTCACGTCCCTATAATTCTTTTTGGCGGCGCCACAGGACTAATAGGCGACCCATCCGGAAAAACAGATATGCGTAAAATGCTTTCTCAAGAAGAAATTAACTATAATATTGACTGCTTTAAAAAACAAGCTTCCAAATTTTTAGATTTAGCTCCAGGTAAAGCTATAGTAGTAAATAATGCAAGTTGGCTTCTAGACCTTAATTACATAAGCTTTTTAAGAGAAATAGGAGTGCATTTTTCCGTAAACCGTATGCTTGCCGCAGAGTGCTATAAACAGCGTCTCGAAAGAGGACTTACATTCTTTGAACTCAATTATATGTTGATGCAAGGTTATGATTTTTTATTTCTAAACAGAAAGTACGGCTGCACCCTGGAGCTCGGTGGAGATGATCAGTGGAGCAATATACTCGCTGGAGTAGAGCTCATAAGAAAAGTTGAAAGAAAAGAAGTCTTCGGTCTGACGTTTAAGCTTTTAACTACCAGTGAAGGTAAAAAAATGGGTAAAACAGAAAAAGGTGCTATTTGGCTTGACCCAAATAAAACTTCCCCTTATGAATTTTATCAGTACTGGAGAAACGTTGGCGATAAAGACGTTATAAACTGCCTTAATATGCTTACTTTTCTTCCAACTGAAGAAATACTATCACTTTCAAAGCTCGAAGGAGAAAAAATAAACAGCGCAAAAGAAATTTTAGCGTTTGAAGTCACGAAACTAGTGCACGGAGAAGAAGAGGCAAACAAAGCTCAAAGTACAGCTAAATCTCTTTTTAGTAATAGCGCAAGCGCCGCACATATTCCCGAAGCGGAAATTTCTAAAAGCCACTTAAATGCAGATAGCGAAATAGATTTACTCACTCTACTGACTATCTCCGCCCTTTCTTCTTCGAAAAGCGAGGCAAGACGTTTAATAGTGCAAGGGGGAATTTCAATTGACGGCATTAAAGAAAGCAACCCTGATGCAAAAATCTCTATAGAAAAGCTAGAAAAAGGAATGCTAATTAAAAAAGGAAAAAAGATTTATAAAAAATTAATCCTAGCTAAATAACTAGGATTTTTTAATTTGAAACTAAATTTAGACTGCATTTAAAGCTAGACTCGCCATTTTCTCAGAAAGACCAATAACCATTCCTGCATATGGTGCTAATCTTCTTAGTCTTCCCATAAAAGAATGTCTATGCTTATATTCAGTAAATAATTTTTCTATATCAGAAAGTGATTTATCAATACCAAGTGTTGATGTCCTTGAAAAGACTTCCTGTATATTCATTATCGCACCTTTTGCTTTGTTTAATTCGTCGACCCTTTCTTTATCACTAAAGTGAGTTTCCGTTGCTTTAAGAAATTCTTCTACTTTGGAGTTTTGTCTTTTAGTAATATCTGATAATAATGATTGATGTGCCTCTGCCCACATCGCTCCTGATTTATATACATCTTTTGTTTCTGCAGACCGCCGAATATCTGAAACAAGCTTATGAGCATAGCGCTTTAATTTACTGCATGCAAGTAACATTTCAGATAAAGACTGTTTAACTTCCCTTGGAATTTCTATAGTTTCATTTTGAATTGTAAATTTTATATCATCACCAACACTGTTACCGCCAGTTTCTCCGTACCTAAAAATTCCTATTGATTTTTTTAATTTTTCTTCATACGTATCCAATCTGTCTACTTGTGTTTTGAGACTCGACTCTGCTGCAGCAAACTGAGTACGAAGAACTCGATCTTTGTCAGTTCGTTTTCTCATTGACTGAGTTTGAGCTAAAATTGCACGACATCTTTTCGAAAATTCTCTAAAACTTTTATAATGATAAGTTGCATTTGTAGCCAGGGAATTAGCATCCTGTATATTCTTATCCCATTTTTTTACTATATCCCTCATATTTTTTTGAGATTGATGCAAATCAGACAAAATATTGGTTTTGTCTAAGCTTTGTTTCAGTAATTTCACATAGTTTGCATATTTTGCCAATCCTGAGTCTTTAGCAAAATCAAGGTCTTGATCTATAAACTTTGCATTAGATAGCATTTCCCATGTCTTACTTGATACCTCAGTTGCAAGATTTAGTCTTGGCACTTTTAATTTTGTTGAGGTAGATTTTTTTGGAGGTTGGTCTTTACCTGCACTGCCGTTGGTGGTTACTATGTCCCCTTTTTCTGATTTTCCTATTTCTTCGAGGCATTTTTTCATTTTTTTAATAATAATTTCATTATTATCGTCATCGTAAAGAAAAAAATCATATAACGCTTTAAAATCTTTTGCATTTTGAGCAAGACTTTTATCTATATCTTCATAATCTCTTCTATAGGACGTTACTCTAAAAAATTTCGCTCGGTTACCACTGTTCGTTTTTGCAATTCGGTTATCATCATCAATTCCACTTAAAACCTCACGGCGATGAAGTGAAGAATAAGCAGACTTTCTTTTTGATATTTGTTTGGTTATTAATTTTTCCAGCTCCGTCATTTTATGCGCAACATCTGAAGGAATTGTATATTTAATCTTTTTAGCTAAATCTTTAAAATAATTTAATTTTTTTATCATCTCATTCACCCTCCTAGTTTTGAACTCGTCTATAGTATATAGTGTTATTTGGAGGATGTCAATATATTTACAAAATTTATATATATATATATATATATCCTACATAAAATTATAATTTGTTTTAAAAACACCTTGCTTTTCGCATTTATCAAAATCACTTTTAAAATCCAATCCCCAAAAACTAAAACCAGGGCAAACTTCCTGAAACGGTATAAGAACAAAAGCTCGCTCTTTAAACCGCGGATGAGGTAAAACTAAGTTCTCACTATTTACGCTAACGCCTTCGTAGGCAATTAAATCTATGTCAATGGTGCGTGGTGCAAATCTATAAGCTCTTTTTCTACCTATCGCAGCTTCAATCCCCAAACATACTCCTAAAAGCTCAAAAGCGTTTAAATTCGTCTTAAGCTTTACGCAGCAATTTAAATACTTATTTTGCGAATCTGAAACTCCCCATGGCTTTGTTTCGTAGCAGCTCGAAATTTTAATAATTTCTACCTCCGGAACGCCCCTTAACGCATGAATTGCCGTATTTAAAAAGAGTAACCTTTCACCAAGATTACTCCCTAATGATAAAATAGCCTCCACTTTACTACATCTCACTTCTCTTTCTAATTAGCCTCACACCAACACATTTAAAGTCTTCTTTTATGGGGGCTTCCGGCTTTTTAACTGTAATATCTAGCTCCTCTATTTCTTCAAAACTTAAAAATAAATCCTTAATTATGCTTCCAGCTAATTTTTCTATTAAATTATAGCTCTTATTTTGAGCAGTCTTTTTTATCTCACTCATAATCTTAGAGTAACTAACAGTATCGCTTATCTTATCGCTATCAATTCCCCGTATGTGAGGTATAGTTATGGTTGCATCAATATAAAAGTTTTGACCATTTAATTTTTCTGCACTGTGCACTCCGTGATAAGCAAATATTTTAAAATTTTTTATTATTATCTGATTCATTTATCCTCCTTAAAAATTAAGACGATAAAATTGCATCTGTTAAACGCGTAGCAAAAACCGCCTCTCTAATATCGTGAACTCTTATAATATTAACTCCTTGCTGAATAGCTAAAGTATTTGCTGCCACCGTCCCAGGTAGCCGAGAATAATTATTTCCATTTTCGCAGTACTGTGCAACTAACCTTTTGCGAGAAAGTCCAATTAGCAAAGCTACGCCTTTAATTTTTAAGCTCTTTAAATTCTTTATTATCCATCTGTCCTGCTGACGGTCTTTTGAAAAACCTATTCCCGGATCTAAGCAAATTCGATCTTTAGAAATTCCAAACTTCATAACTTCTGCAAGCTTTTCTTCAAAAAAGCTTCGTATATCCTTTTGATTTTCGCTATGCGTAATTACTAAACCTGCTTTACTTTTCGAAATTACTTTAAGCATATCGCTGCTTTTACATCCACTGACGTCATTTATTATATCTGCGCCTAAATCTATTGCTTTTTTTGCCACAGAAGGATAAAAAGTATCCACTGAAATTGGTATATCAAGTCTTCCGGTTATTTCTTTTAAAATAGGGAATAGTCTGTCCCACTCTTCTAATTCAGAAATCATTTGAAAGCCTGGTCTCGTGGATTGCCCTCCGATGTCTAGGATATCCGCTCCTAAATTTTGTATTTCAAATGCTCTTTTTACAGCTTTATCAGGGTTTATATAAGCTCCCCCATCCGAAAATGAATCTGGAGTCACATTAAGAATGCCCATAATTAAAGTCTTGTTTCCGAGCTCAAAACAATAATTTCCTGCTTTAAAAACATTCAATGCCTTTACCTCTTTTGTAAGTTAAGTTTTTAATATTCCTCGTTTAGCTACGGTTTTTGTAATGCATCCATGCGCTTTTGCACCTCTTAAACTCATACAAAGATGCTCCGCTTCTATATTTATTTCCACGCCCTTTACATCTAATTTTTTAAATATAAAGTCTGCAATTTGATTAGTAAGACGTTCCTGAACTTGAAGTCCTTTAGAAAAATAATTTACTATCCTCGCAAGCTTAGAAAGCCCAATAATAAATTTACCCCGAGGAACGTATTTTATATCAGCCGTACCTCTGAAAGGTAGCAAGTGATGCTCGCAAAGAGAACAAAAATTTATACCCTTAATTTCAATTATTTCTTGGTTTTCATAGTCTTCTTCAAAAGTTTTAATAAGAGACTTTTCTGAATCTCTCGTAAAAAACTCTTCGAGCATAAAGGCAACTCTTCTAGGAGTTTCTTTAAGACCTTCTCGATTTGGGTCTTCTCCTAAAGCAATTAGCATTTGTCGAGTTAAATTTTCAAGAGCTACTTTGTCTATCATATTTAGCGTCCTCCTGCATTTTGATCGCTACATTCTAATTTCACAATTATAACATTTTGTGGCTTACAGGTACTATGAAGTATACGAGAACTACTTACTTTGATTTTTCCGTTTAAAATACGATTTGCCTTTATAATGTACTCGAATATTTTACCAGACATCAGCTTATTTTTAATTTTATCTATATTTACTACCTTGTTTATTTTTATATAAAGCATATTACTTCCATTTTTAGCTATTTCTACAATTTTATTTGTTATTTTGCTAAGATCAATTTCTGAGCTTATTTTAATTGCGTTTTTCTCAAAATAGTTTTCTCTCATAGAATTACATGCGGGCAGTTTAAAATTATAAACTTTATCTTGAGGCCATTCTTGAGAAGCTGACAATTGTTCACTTATTATATGATCTTTTTTAATTGTATCGTCATCAACGTTAAAATAATTATATCTCTGGCATTCTCCACCGGCGTCTCCCGTCACATCTAATTGATACCAATATCCATTAACTTTTATCATATTCCACGAGTGCATTCCGCCATCCATTAGTCCCGAAACAAACCTTGACTCTATCCCTACTCTGGAAAATAAAATTTGCGCGGCTCGAGAATATCCTTCACAAACTGCTTCACCATCCACAAGACATCCATAAGCACTAAAAAGATGAGGAGCTTTTTTTGAGTATTTACAATTATCTATTATATAATCATGTAAAAACAACTCTTTTTCATAATCAGAAGCATACTTCGGAACTTTAGAAATTATCTCTAAAACTTTATCGTTAAATTCCTCAACAGCTTTTCGTTTTTCTTCTTTAGAAAAAAGCGAGTGTAAAGTAACAATATTCGATCCATTATAATATCCATATTTAAAAACTTTAGAAATCCAAAATATTTCAGGATTATCATTAGAAAAAGCATAAAATACTTTTTTTATCTGCGCAGAACTAATGCATTTACCAGTAACAGTAATAGGAATTATTTCATACCCATCTTTAGAAAGTTTATTTGAAATTCTATCGCAATAAAGTTTCATTTTATTATATAAAGTTCTTTCTTCATCGGTACTTAGCCCTTCAAAACCATTACTTACAGCAATATCACATTGCAAATTATAAGAAAAGTTTTGATTTTTATTTTCAGATTGCTGTGCCGACGCAGCATAAAATGAGTCAAGATAATCGCGGTTTTTGCTTTCAATTCCCCATATGCTTGTACTAACCGAATTTATAGCCGATGAAAGTTTTATACCATTACTACTATTATTCATACTAAGCGCATAAGTAAGCACTGAAGCAACTGTCACGCACATAGATGCCCCTAAAATTAGAAAAATATTACGACTTTTCAATTTAATCATTCCTTTCTTTTATTATTTTCTAAATTTCATCTAACTCTTTTAAATTTTTTAAAATTTAGTCTGTTGACCACCATTGCAATACCTATTCCAACAAGGGTATCGCAAACCCGCTGAATAACGTACGTTAAAGTACTGCCAGTGCTATCTCCCGACCTCGAAAGAATTACTATTACAACAACACATCCAATTGAAACAGCAAATTTCCTATTTATAAAATTACAAATATAAACTACTAATAATATACAAATCGGCAATGCGCAAAGTCTAATCCACTCATAGTACGGAAGCATACAGCAAAGCTCAAGAGCAATATATCCCACAGTACCACCTATCATAGTTCCTATAAACCGATTAATTCCAGTGTCTAAAGTCTGCTCACACGTCTGCTCCATACATATGACCGAAGCTATACACGCACAAAAAATATCTTCATGTTTTAAAAACATAGATATAAAAGCGCAAATAGATACCGCTATAGCTGTTTTAATTGCTCGGAGTCCTATTCTATATTCTTTATTTAGCTGCACAAAATTTTGGATGAATAAAAATTTATTTATCCGTTCCTGCCTTTCCTCGTAGTATATACATGTGTAAAATAATATTTACACATAAAAAATTATAACATATATTTCCCTTTAATGAAAGAAAGATTTCAAATAAATTTACATATGATTATCTAAATATCGGCTGAATTTGATCTCCTTTGAGTGCCGCTTCTAAAGTTACCGGGACTAAATCAAAATGCGCTACCAGCGACGAAGGTTTATTTATGCTGTCATCTTGGCTCAAAGGAACAAAATAAAAGTTTTTAGTGTTTAGTGCTTTACCTAAATTCATTGCTGAACCACTCAAAGCGTCGTTAGTGGCTAAAGATATCACAAGGGGTTTATTCATTCTTAAATGAGATTTTGCAGCTAAAGTTACAGGAGTATCAGTAGTGGCTCTACATATTTTGCTAAGAGTATTTCCAGTACAAGGGCAAATAAGCATTATATCTACCAAGTTTTTAGGCCCAATTGGTTCAACTTCTACTAATGAATTTAAAACTTTTTTACCACTTATATTTTCAATTTTGCTTATAAAATCTTTTGCTTTGCCAAACTTTGTATCAAGTGAGTAAGCATTAAAAGACATTATAGGTAATATATCATATCCAAGGTCAACGAGTTTTTCCATTTGATTTACTGCACGAGATAATGTACAAAATGACCCACAAAGCGCAAAACCAAGTTTTATATTTTTCATAGGTTTTCCTCCTGAATAATTTTATATATTGTTTTAGCTATAATTTCCCCTGCCGTTTGCGGGAAATACTTACCCGGTAGTCCTGGCGCAGGAATAACTTTAATATCAAATTTTTTAGCTAAATCTTTACTTATTCCACCCGGCGGCGAAGCTAGCTCTATTATTAAAGGTTTAGGATCAAATAAACTTAAATTTTCGCAGTTAAATATAGGAGCGGGAACAGTATTAAAAACCATATCGAATTTTAAGCTACAATTTATAGTGCTTAGGTTAACAATTTCAAAGTTTTCTATTTTCGCCCATGCAATTTCTTTAAAATTTCTTGAACTTACTGTTACTCTTGCACCCATATTCTTTAAAAGTTTTGCGAGTACTTTTCCTATTCTTCCGTAACCTACAACTAAAAAATTACTACCTGAAATAGTACAAATACTCTCTTCTAGCACCAGTTTTACTGCACCTTCAGCAGTTGGCACAGCATTTAAAACCATAATGTCTTCACGATTATAGTAATCATTAAGGCATACCTCTGAATGTTTGACACGTTCCATCAAAGGTGATATAATCCCCCCGAATACGACCTTATTTTTAAGCATTGACGCCAACGATTCATCTATAAGTATAGGCATGGCTGAAAAAGGTGCGTTTATATGCGCTTCGTCACGTGAAACAGGAACAGGAAAAATTATGTAATCAGAGCTTGAAACCACTTTACTCAAGCTAGAAATTTTGAGATTTGGGTGGCATTTTTTTGTGCTATCAAAACCGCATATTTCGACTTTATTTCCGTCCCTTCGTAGCTTTTCTGCAACGTAAATTTGCCGTAGATCTCCTCCAATTATTCCAAATTTTTTCTTTAATACCATAAATAAGCATCCCTCCCCCACTCATATTATATAGAGTATGGTCAGTCTCGAATAGCTGTTACAATAACTTCTTATTTTTCTAAAACCTTAAATAAAAAAGCTTTTGCTTACATAAAGCTTAAGGAGATATATGAGTGAAATAAATATATAAGGATGAATTTATAACGCAAAAATTTAAAAAAATTTATGTATACTCAGCTTGCTCCTCCTTTATACGATGCCCTTTGCATACACCTCTCCTGATTTAACCCAAAACTTTGAAGGTACTATTTTTGAAAAGGTGGAAAATAAAATGAAAAATTTAAAACTTCTTAGCGACTCCGAACTACGCGTCTTATACGAAGACTACTTAAAAAAATACAAAGAACTGCAAGACAAAAAATTTAACCTAGATATGTCTCGCGGGAAGCCAAGTCCAGAGCAGCTAAATCTTTCTTTATCTTTGCTCGATGCACTAAATAGTCAATCCGACTTTTCTTCCGAAGGCTGCGCAGACTGCAGAAATTACGGCCTCATGGATGGACTCCCCGAACTTAAACAGCTAATATCTGAGCTAACAGGTATTGATAAAGAAAGTTTTATAATAGGGGGTAATTCCAGTCTCAGTATGATGTTTGACGTTATTTCCTGCTTTATGATAAAAGGCGTTTCAAATTGTACCCCTTGGATTAAACAAGAAAAAATAAAGTTTTTATGTCCAGTACCTGGATATGACCGTCATTTTGCGATGTGCGAACACTTTAGAATAGAGTTAATTTCAGTTGAAATGACTCCAAACGGTCCTGACATGGACTTTATTGAAGAAATAGTTTCTAAAGATAAACAAGTTAAAGGAATATGGTGCGTACCAAAATATTCGAACCCTCAAGGAATTACGTACTCCCCCGAAACAGTTGAACGTTTTGCCTCCTTAAAGCCTCTCGCACCAGACTTTAGAATATTCTGGGATAATGCATACTTTGTCCATGACTTAACAGAAGAAAAGTCACCACTTTTAGATATAATGCAGGAGTGCAAAAAGCACGGCAACGAAGAACTTCCAATAATATTTTTTTCAACCTCTAAAATAACTCTTCCTGGAGCAGGAGTCGCTTTTTTAGCTTGCGGACCGGAAAATCTTAAACAGCTCAAAGAAAACTATTCCTTCAAGACCGTAGGATTTGATAAAATTAATCAGCTGCGACATCTTAAATTCTTAAAAAACCCAACTCAAGTTAAAGCACATATGAAAAAACAAGCAGAAATAATAAAGCCGAAGTTTGATGTAATTTTAAATGCTTTAAAAGAAGAATTTCAAGAAAACCCTATTCTTTCCTGGACTAATCCTAAAGGAGGATATTTTATAAGCGTCAACACGGAGGACGGATGCGCAAAAAAAGTTGCAGAAGTATGTAAAAACTGCGGTCTGACTTTAACAAAAGTAGGATCTACATTCCCATATGGAAAAGACCCCCGTAACAAAAATATTCGCCTCGCTCCAACATACCTTTCAGCCAAAGAACTACAAAGCGCTATAAAAATTTTTTGTTTATCAGTAAAAATAGCATACGTGGAAAAGCGGCTCTTGCTCATATAAAACCTAATACTTAAAAGATTGAAATAAAAAAGTAAGGATGATTTTTAATGCAGAAGTTTAAAGAAAAGCTCGTTTATACATCTATCCTCATTTTAATATTCATATTTTTATGTCCTCCCTCAATTATTACTGCAGCTCCAGTAATTCATTCAAAATCTTTATCTCAAGGTAAAAGTATGCTAATCGGCGGCCCTTTTTCAAAAAGCAAAGACATTAAATGGCACTCAAATAACGCCAATATAGCATCGGTAGATAGTAGAGGAATTGTTTATGCTAAATCTGTTGGTAACGTGGAAATTTCAGCCGTTAATAATTCTAACAATCAAATATATAAATGCAAAATTAATATTTTCCCTTCAGAGCCCGTAAGATCAGTGTTTACTAATTGCCCCTTTCCTACAAATAAAGACCGGTTTTCAATTTTTGCTTTTACTCCTCAAAATGTTAGTTCAGTAAAAATCACATTGGAAGGTCCCAACTATAAGCATGAAGTACATAAAGAAAGTAAGTATAAAAGTAATGAATTTTATTTATGGGAAGAAAAAATTTCTCCTTTAAAACCTGGAAGTTATAGCATTACTGTTTTATCTAATATAGATGGAAAATGGAAAAGCTGCCCAAATTCGTATATGAGGTTTGACGTTGAAAGCAACTACAGCAAATCGGAGCTTTCAAAAAGCAAAAGAAGCCTGAGTAAAGAAGGAGCTAATTTTATCGCCCACCACGAAGGATTTAATCCTAAAGCTTATTGGGATATGGCCGGAGTGCTCACAATAGGATATGGCAAAATAATATATCCCTATACTCCTTTTTATAATAATCAAGGTAAAAACGAAGCTTATCAGGACTTTTTAAATCATCTTGACCATTCAAATTTTCTCGCATCGGTCAATAATATGCTGACTTCAAACGGTATAAAGTTTAATCAGTATCAATTTGATGCACTTGTGAGCTTTACTTACAATCTCGGTAAAAACTGGACTAAAAGTAGTTATCTTAGAAACTTGATTATAAATTGCGGGAAAAAAGCTCATTTAATTACCGGGAAAGTAAATTCAACAAATGGTTTAAACTTAAGACAAAATCCCTCAGAACATTCTAAAAAATTACTAGCTCTTAACAACCAAAGTGAAGTTATAGTTCTAAGTACAAATAAAGTAAACAATTCTTGGTATAAAGTTAAGACTCTCAGTGGAATAATTGGATACTGCTTTGAAAAGTATTTAGAAATAAGAAACACTTCCCCAGAACCTAAAAATCTTAACTGCATCGATAAAGAAGAGTTTGCTAGTGAATTTCTCTATTACCATCATATCAAAAATAAATGCATTAAAGGACTTTTGCTCCGAAGACTAAGAGAACTTAAAATATTTTTTGAAGGTAACTATAGTGGAGCTGTAAATTATAACAATTATCCTATACCACGATGCGCAAAAAATCTTATATAATGCAAAAACAGTCACATTGTTCTACTCAATGCGACTGAACTTCTTAAATAAAGCTTAAGAATTAACTTTAACCTTATGCACCAAAAGAAAGCTTTTTGATAGCTCCAATTCCATCTTTGGCAGATCTAAATACAGTTTTAGCTACGGTAGCAACAAAACCTAAGCAAGCCACTACCGCGGCGCAGCTGCCAATTCCATAAGTAACTTTTTGATCTTTGTTTAATCCACTAAATTTAAAATCATCGCCGCCGCCGCTTACCTTTTCTAAATCGCTGTCGGATAGTAAAACAAAATTTTGGGACTTCTCTAAATTCATTAATAACACTCCTTCTATTATACTACGTTTAAATGTTACCATTAAATCTTTAATAAATCAACTAGATTTTTAAATATCTTTCCTTTTCACTAAAAATGCACCCGCAATATTTTTGCATGTAAAGCCCAAGTTCACGTGCAGTGCGCTGACCTTCACGAAAATTATTTCGAAAATCTCTATATAAAAATTTTACGGAATATTTCTCTGCGAGTGAAGATGCCAAATTTTTAATTAGTTCGTGATTTTGATACGGACTTATTAAAAGAGTAGTAGAAAAATATTCATATCCATTTTCCGAGGCATATCTTGCAGCTTCTTCAAGGCGTATTTCATAGCAATGCCTACATCTACTCTTACCAAATTCCGGATAGATTCTTTTTAAAAAAAGTTCTAAGCCATAATCATCTTTGAGAATAATTTCTAACTCTTGAAGCTTTGCATAACTCAAAAGAGCATTTTTCCTTGAATTATATTCCGTCCAAGGGTGAATATTTGGATTATACCAAAAAAGCGTTGGAGTTATTCCCTCTTCCTTTAAGACGTCTGCACATTTTATTAAACATGGTGCACAGCAAGTATGAAGTAAAACCTTTTTATCTGCTTTAAAATTCATTTTTAAGCACACGCCTCATCTTTTTCTTTAGATGATCCTTTTTTATTCCAAACCCAAAGACCTCTAATTGCAAGCCCAAAATATATCAAAAATAACACACAGTTAGCATATTGATGCGTAAAAAAGAAGTTTATACTCATGTATAAATTAGAAACAAGCCAAAAAACAAATCCCCACTTATTTTTTTCTGCATTTATTATAGTTCCTAATAAAGCAACACCAGCCATGGGCCAAGATAAAATATCCCAAATCACAATAAATTCTCCTTCTTTAAGTTTTAAAGCTTTAAAGCTGCATTCCATGCAACTTGGATTTCAAGCTTAATAGTATTATAATGTATATTTATAATCGCTGCATACCAATTTTATTAAAGAAAAACGGTGAATTTTTATGAGTTTTCCCTTGGCAGAAATTTCAAGACCGACGAGTTTAGATCAAATAGTAGGTCAAAAGCATATTTTAAACGAAAGTCACTGGATAACTAACCTATCTAAGTTCGAAAGCGTACCTAATATTATTATTTACGGTCCCCCTGGAACAGGTAAAACCACTCTTGCAAAAATAATATCTCAGCAGACAAATAAAAAGTTCTTTAAATTAAATGCTACATCTTCTTCTATAGCAGATATTAAAGAAGCTATTCAAGTTTCATGCACTTTAGAGAATTCAAGTGGAGTTATTATCTACCTGGATGAAATTCAGTACTTTAATAAAAAGCAGCAACAATCACTTCTTGAGTTCATGGAAAACGGTCAAGTCACCTTGATTGCTTCCACTACTGAAAATCCTTATTTTTCTATTTATCCCGCTATTCTCAGTAGATCACAAATCGTTGAGTTAAAGCCTGTTGAAAAGTGCGAAATAAAGCGTGCACTCCTAAGAGCATGCAAAATATTAGAAACAAAAAATAATTTAAAAATTTCTATTTCTGAAGAAGTCCTTCAAAAAATTGCAACTTTATCTTCCGGAGACGTTAGAAAGGCTATAAATACGCTAGAAATTTGCTTCTTAAACGAAAAAGCAATTGAAAACAAAATAATACTCAGTTCAATCAAAACTTTAAAATCTTTAGAAGAAAACTCTTTTCTTAGCTACAGCAAAGACGGAGATGATCATTTTAATCTCCTTTCGGCATTTCAAAAATCTTTAAGGGGATCTGACCCCGACGCTAGCATCTACTACCTTGCACGACTTCTTCAAGTTGGAGAAATAAATAGCATCTGCAGGAGACTTCTAATTTGCACTTGTGAGGACGTTGGACTTGCTAATCCTCAAATAATAAATACCGTAAAATCGTTAACGGACATAGCCGCTCAAGTTGGACTTCCAGAAGCAAGAATCCCCTTAGCAAATGCAGTACTACTCGTGGCGCTTTCACCTAAATCTAACTCCACATATAATGCAATAAATGATGCTTTAAATGACCTCAAAAACGGTTTAGTATTCCCTGTTCCAGAACATCTTAGAAATGTAAAACCCAGCAGCTTAAAAAATCATACCAAATATTTATATCCTCATGATTACTCCGAAAATTGGGTAAAACAAGACTACTTACCTAGCGAACTTACAAGCAAAAAGTATTATCATCCCCAAAATAATAAATATGAATCCGCTTTTGCAAATTACTGGGAAAATAAAACACATAAAAAGCTTTAGTATTCCAAAGCAAATAAGCAAAAAGAAAATTATTGAAAGTAAAATAAAAGCCCAGATAAAAATTAACAGCAATATTTTTAAACATCCCATATATTCGAATAATACTCCTGTAAAAGATGATTATTTTTACCACAAAGAAAAAAAGGAAAAATCTTTCTTTTTCCTATAAGAAGTCTTGCACCCACGTGTCTATATCCCATTAGAAAAAGAGGAACTTTAGTCACTATATCTCCTCTATTTTCAACGCGCACGGTCTTAAATACCCGTTTATTATATGATTCTTTAAATGCTTTGTTCCCTACCCTAGGACACCCAAAAACTACAACTTCATAATCTTTATTACTAAAATTATACTGTAAATCCACAGCACAAATTATTGCAAGTGCCGCTCCATAAGAGTGACCAGTGAGCTCTATGCGGTCTATTTTATCAGTCACGAATTTTAAAATATTATTTCTAACGTTTTTAGATTTATATGCGTTTATAAATCCCGAATGAACTTTTATTTTCGATTTTAAATTTCCGTAAGGTATTACCTTTTTACAAAAGTCCAAATTAAAGCTCCAATCTTTTTTGGAATCTGAACCCCTAAAAGCAATTATTAAAGTACTTTCTTGCTTCCTTATATGATAGCAAACGTCTGTTTCTACATCATTTATACTACAAAGTAGCTGTTGATTTCCTTCTGGTTGTACGTCATTATACGATAATCCCGAATACTCAAGCATCTTTATAATTTTAATTTTATTCAATCGAGTTTCACCTCGATTATCTATATGCGCAAAAAACTCTTTTAAGCCACTAAAATCTTTAGCTTTTTGAAAAGGCACAAACTAAAAGTATATAAATTTTGATTTTTATAAAAAAATTTGTATAATAGATATGATTTTAAATATAAGGGAGTGCTTAATTATGCCAGATGAAGAAATAGATGTTAGCGACAAAAAATACACTACGGTTTTATGAATAAAAAAACAAAACTTCCTGATAATATCTTTCCCAAGGGTAAACCTAAAATGGAAGATATTAAACAAGGATATACTGATCTAGATTGTTATTTTTTGTCGGTAGTAGCAGGAATAGCTAAAAAAGATCCCAAAGATATACTAAAATGTTTTCCGGAATATCCTCAAAGTCCTAATGCCAAGAACCTTCAAACTTTTAATGCAAAAAAGAAAGTAAAGATTAGATTTTACAAAGTAAAAACAAAAAAAGTTAATAACAAAATAGTCTACCAACCAAATGGAATTATAAATATTATAGTTGATAAAACAGCACTGCGCCGTAAAGGTGCTCCTTGGGTTAGAATTTTAGAAAAAGCATTTGCAATTTATAGAGCTAAGGGATTTGACATTGAAAGCTGGGCTGAACAAATCCCTCCAATGAAAAAAATAAACTCAAGAATTATAGATGGTACAAATGGAGGATTTTGTGCACCTATTATAACTACACTAACAGGTAAAAAGGCAGAATTTTACGATAATACAGATATTAAAGATAGAAAATCGGCAAAAAAGTTTTCGGGAAATTATTCTTCAAAAGCAATTAAATTATTTGAGGACATTAAAAAGGCCATAAATCAAAAAAGGTAATTACCGCTTCAGCAGATAAGGGAGATTCTACTTTATATAAAAAAGGGCTTTTTCTGCGTCATGCATACACTGTTTTAGATGTAAAAGAAGAAAAAGGATTTAAATTCGTAATTATCAGAAACCCTTATGCTAACCGCTCTAGAAAATATGTGCAAGATAAGAAAGGAAAATATCATAGTAAATCTTATGTCCCTAAGGAGAAAAATCAAAGGGGAATTTCAGAGCTAGAATTAAATAACTTTCATAAATATTTCAGCGAAATACACTTTGAGTCGGACTGATTGACATTCCTTTTTATGAACTCCAAAAAAAGTAAAATCTATTTTTTAAAGTCAAACTACTGCGAAATAAGCAAACCCTCTACTTTATCCTTCATACCTAAAAAATCAAGTGAAAACTTGCTTAGCTGAGAGCGAACCGACGCATGAGAAACAAAAGTATCGTCTACAGCATAAATCGAATATTTACCTTTAAATTTTTCCGATTCTAAAATCATAGCTGCAAATTTTTCGCCTACTCCTCCTGATTTAATCGACTCTTCAAAAAATAAAATGTTGCTAAAATTTTGAGAGAACTTAATTGCTTCCTTATTAATGGGCTTTATAACATTTAGCTTTAAAATGCAAATTTCTAACCCTTGATTTCTAAGCTCCTCCTGACAAATACAAGCTTCGGCAAAAATCCTACCATAAGTTACTATAAGAATACTTGCATCTTTTTTTCCGTAAAATTCAAAGTCTTTACCCGAATACTTAAACCATGTTGGCCTTTTAAGTTCTCCTCCTCTGGGATATCTTATTACCGAAATAAGAGGCTTTTTATCTTCAACAACCCTTTCTAGCATTTCTTGAAGCTCTTCTAAAAATGCCGGTGCAAACATTTGGACGTTAGGAATTGTATTTAAAAAAGGTACGTCAAATAATCCTTGATGCGCTTCACCGTCTTCGCCAACAAATCCCGCTCTATCAACCCCTAAAATAATTTTTAACTCTTGCATTGCACAGTCATGTACAAGCTGATCATAAGACCTTTGCAGAAAACTAGAATAGACCGCAAATACAGGTATAAGTCCACCTGCAGAAAGCCCCGAGCAAAATGTAACTGCATGCTCTTCGGCTATTCCAACGTCAAAAAATCGCGACTTAAACTGACTTTTAAATAAACTAAGTCCAGTTCCTTCCGTCATAGCTGCTGTTACAGCGCAAACCTTAAAATTGCTTTTCGCTATTTCACAAAGCTTTTTACCAAAAGCCTCCGAAAATGTAAAATTGGATTTTTTAGCAGTCTCTCCTGTACGAACGTCAAATGGTGAAACTCCATGAAAAATACGAGAATTCTTTTCTGCAAATTTATAACCTTTCCCTTTTTTAGTTAAAACGTGAACTACTTTGGGTTTGTTAATGTGTTTTACAGTACTTAAAGTGTTTTCTAACTGATTTATATTATGACCATCTATAGGACCATAGTACACAAAACCCATGTCTTCAAATATACTACTTTTATATATTAAACCTTTAAGAGCAGATTTAGATTGATTCATAAAATTTTCAATTTTCAAGCCTATTTGAGTTTTTTCTAAAACGCCTTCCAAAATGCTTTTTGCCTTCATATAGGAGGGTCTTATGCGCGCAGCTGCTAAGTATCTTGCTATAGCACCTACGTTTTTTGATATAGACATACTGTTATCATTGAGGACAAGAATAAAGTTTTTAAGCTTTTGAGCATTATTAAGTCCTTCGTATGCAAGTCCCCCTGTAAGTGCTCCATCACCAATTACAGCAATAACATTCCCTTCTTCTTCAAGTATACTTTTTGATCTGGCAATTCCTAAAGCAGCAGAAATAGAAGTACTGCTATGCCCCGCTGTAAACACATCAAAAGGACTTTCTTTTCTATTCGTAAAACCGGAAAGTCCATTTTCTTTGCGTATGCTTTCTATATCTTTAAATCTTCCGGTAAACATTTTATGAACATAGCACTGATGACCAACATCCCATATAATTTTATCTTTAGGGATGTCAAAAACTCTATAAAGAGCAGTGGTTAGCTCTACTACACCCAAATTAGAGGAAAGATGTCCTCCATTTTTCGAAACAACTTCTATAATTTTGCTCCTTACTTCAGCGCAAAGAGCTTCTATATTCTTAATATTTTTTAAATCCCCCGGACTATTTATTGAAGAAAGCAAGGGATAAGAATTTAACATTTCATGCTTCAATTTCTAAACGACTTCTTTCCTACTGTTTACTTTATGCGCCTATGAATAAAATCAGTCAAACACTCTAAAAAAGATATGTCTCCTTCGAATTTTCGAAGTATCTCTTTACATTTAATGATAAGCTTCGCAACCATTTCTTCTGCACTGCTACCATCTTCGAATTTAAATAATCTAGCATCTTTGTCTAATATGTCATCCACTATTTGAAAGCAAATTCCTAAATCTTCAGCATATTTCCCTGCAAGCTTGACGTTTGAATCATTTGCTCCAGCCAGCAGAGCCCCTATTTTTGATGCCGCTATAAAAAGTGCTCCCGTTTTAAGACTATACATTTCTAAAATCTCTTCTTCGCTCACTTTATGACCTAAAAATTTCAAATCCAGGAATTGACCTAGCACCATGCCTTTTACTCCCGCACAGCTCGCCAAAATGTTTACGCATTTAAGAGCATTTTTAGTTTCTAAAATTTCGTCACTGCTAATTATTTCAAATGCTTGAGTTAAAAGGGCGTCTCCTGCAAGCAAAGCGGTGCTCTCCCCAAATTTTAAATGACTACATTCCTTTCCTCGTCTAATTAACCCATTGTCCATACAAGGAAGGTCATCGTGTATTAGAGAGTAAGCTTGAATCATTTCAAGAGCTGCAGCAAATTTATAAATAACTTCTTTTTTGCCACCAAAAAGTTCATAAAAAGCTATCATCATTAATGCTCTGAGCCTTCTACAGGGAGCAAGAAGCGTATACTTTAAAGAATACAAAAGCTCATTTTCTGAAAGTTTTAAATTATTTAAGTACTTTTCTAAAGTATAATTTAGCTGCGCTATATGATTTTTCATGCGAATTTCAAAAAACAATTTTTCCTCTTCCTTTTTATTTTTCTTATAATATAAACGTTACTACCATATTTTTCAAGCATTTAATTCTAGATTACTCTTATTTTCTATATTTTATCTAAAATTTGATTTTCCTTATCTTTCTTAGCTATTTCCTTACTTAAAGAACCTAAAACACCGTTAATATATGACGAATCTTCACCATAGCCATACTTTTTCGCAAGTTCCACTGCCTCATTTATAGAAACACTTACCGGGACCTCTTTTTGATAAATCATTTCAAAAACAGCTAATCTTAAAATAGAAATAACTACTCTTGAAAGTCTATTTTTTTCCCAGCCTTTTAAATATTTTTCAATATAGATATCAATATCAGTTAGATTTTCGGTTGTACCACGAAAAAGCTCTATAGTAAAATTACTAATTTTTTCATTTCGATCGATTCTTGCACTCTCTATTATCTCTTCTACTCCATCGGACTTAAAACTACTTTCAAATAAAAGCAAAAATGCTTTTTCACGAGATTCACTTCTGTTCATACTAAATCTTAGCTCCATTTCTAAAATATTTTATTCCGAGTTTTTGTTTATCAAACTCACATTCGCAAAATATTTATCTTTTACCCATATATCATTGTATCCCTCAAAAATAAATTTAACTGGCATTTCCATAGAATTTAAGCTATCCTCTTTGCCTTCTAAGTCAATCTGAGCTACTACATCCGAGGGCTTTAAAAGACTTATCGACTTACTCGAACCTATAAAGTTTACATTTAAGCTTTTATTGTAAACTGTGGCTTTTTTATCTTTAGGAACGTTCAAAATTGAAAATTCTCCTATACTTAAAGTCTTTTCTTTGAATAAATTCATATTGACTTCCACATCTACCGAATATACGTTATTAAGGCTCCTACAACCATGAGGCATAATAATAGAAGAACTTAGCTTATGGTCTTGCATACTAAAAGAAGTAAAATCAATGGGAGAAATCTCAAGGCTGTTTAGCTCCGAAATTACGTCTTCAGGACCTACTATCGAAAGCTTAGAAGGCGTGACCTTTGCGAATTCTTTGTATTCTTTACTAAGGTCTATCCCCGAAGGCACATTTAAAAATACCGGCTTTAGCTTTACCTCTTTTTTCATCAAGATGGGTATACTTAGTTCTACTTCAGGGAAATTAACTGTAATAGTCTCGCTGGTGATGGGCTTATCATATGCGTCATACAGGATAATAGGAAGTTTAAGATTTATAGTTTCGCTTGACTCCCCAGGAACGCTTCCTTTAACTACCACTTTCTTTATTTTCGAAATTTCTGTTTCAGGGCCCGAAAGAGAAACCTTAGGTGAAGACAAAATTGTATTTCCTACAAAATATCCAGGCTTTGGATTAAAATCTACTTGCGGCTCGACGTTAAACTCAGATTCCCTATACCTATCTACCATAACCGTTATTACCGAAGGTCGAACGTCCGGAGCAATTGAATAGTCTTTTAAAAGTCCAACCTTTTTTGCAGCAAGCTCAAGGGTATAATTCCCAGGAGACATAATAGTATTTGCTGCTTGAGGTGCAGTTACTTGGATATTGTTTTTAGTAAGCTGACCCACAACAATTCTGCTACCTGTTACTTCTACTCTTGCAGTTATGTCTTGACCACTAAAAATTCTAAGTCCATCTTGAATTGCACTTTCCGAAAGCGTTATATCTACAGGAATATCCGAAATAGTAACCGGTACGCTTTCTGCATCACTGGAGGAAACTATTAGCCAAATTACAAAAGAAACTACAATAGAAAAAAATGCTATAAATTTGTTATTATAAAAAAGCTTTCCTAGTTTTATTTTCCTTATAAAACGTCCTACAGATTCCAAATTAGTCACTTTTTCGTCTCCTTCCAAAGGGACTCAGCACGCCTGGATACCCAATACTTTCAGGTCTATCTATAAGGATTTCTTCAAGCTCTACTCTAAACATTTCCATATCAACATAACTTTTAAGTATGCCGTTTACGGCTATGGATATCCTTCCAGTCTCTTCTGAAACAACAACTACTACTGCATCAGAATTTTCACTCATCCCCATTGCAGCTCTATGACGAGTCCCTAAATCTCGACTGATGTGAGAACTTTTTGTAAGCGGAAGAATACATCCCCCTGCATAAAGTAAACCCTCTTTTATTATTAATGCTCCGTCGTGTAAAGGGGCTTTAGTGTAAAAAACGTTGCATATCATTGGTACGGAGGGAGCCGCTTTAATAATAGTCCCAGTATTAATAACTTCTCCAAGTTTAGTCTTTCTCTCAAAAACTATAAGGGCTCCCATTCTCTCTTCACTTAAAGAAACTACCGAATCCGCCGTTATATTCACAACTTTCTTGCAGGTTTTACTATAAGCTTCCTCTGCTCCCGATATATTAGCAAGCGGCCAATATCTAAATATTTTACTCCTACCAATTTGCTCAAGTACTCGTCTTAGCTCCGGCTGAAACACAATTAAAAGTCCAAATACACTAAATTGAAAGAAATTACTAAGTATCATACCTAGCATCCTAAAATTAAACCAACATGCTAAAAAATATCCACAAAGTATTATTATTATACCTTTTACTAGCTGCCCTGCACGAGACTCGCGAATGATTTTTATCAGATGATATATTAAAAAGGCAACGATTCCTATATCTAGCACGTCTTGTATACTAATAGTCCTTAAAAGACTTTTTAGTGCGCTAAGTACATCCATATATCACGCAATTTTCCTTTCTATTTCTCAAAAAGATAAAAAATTTAAAGTATCACTGCATAAGCATCTGATACTTTATTAATTCTATCATATATATAAATTTAGTTGCAAGTAATTGCTCTAAAATGACCCCATATTATACAATATCTAAAATATTGCTAACTTCTAGGCTTTATTCCTTTAATCACTTCGATAAGTCTATTTATTTCTTGTTTAGTATTAAAGGCGGAAGGGCTTACCCTTACAGTCCCTCTTTCGAGCGTACCCATAAAACTATGTGCTGCAGGAGCACAGTGAAGTCCTGTCCTTACTTCAATTCCACGAGAATCAAGGATTTTTCCCACTTCGTCACTTATATATCCTTTTATATTAAAGCTCAAAACCGGAACAAAGTGTTCATAAGTCGGTCTACAAGTATAGAGCTGAACTCCTTTTATAGATTTAAGTCTATCATAAAGATAAGTAATTAAACCCATTTCATGTTTAAAAATATTGGAAATCCCTCGAGATACTACGAAATCTAGTCCCGCACGAAGTCCAGATACTCCTACCATATTCGGGGTACCACTTTCAAACTTTTGAGGCATTTCTTTTGGCTGGCAAAATTTCATGGAATCAGTTCCAGTACCGCCTTCTATAATAGTATCGAGTTTATCGGCACAGTGAGTAACTAAAATTCCAGTACCCATTGGACCATAAAGCCCTTTATGTCCAGCTGCGCAAAGATAATCAATTCCTTGCTGTAAAACATTTATTGGAAGTACACCCGCCGACTGTGCTGCATCAACCAGTATTGGAATTTCGTAAATTTTTGCAAGAGCAGCTATCCGCTCTATCGGAAGTCTTATGCCCCATACATTAGAAGCATGAGTACACACAATGAGTGCAGTATTAGAATTAATTGCATTTCTAAATGAATCGACCGTCCTTTGAGGATCGCAAGGATAAACATTGGCTGCAGTATAACTTATAATATCCATTTTTTCGAGCTTTCTAAGTGGGCGCATTACAGCATTATGCTCTAGCGAAGAAGTTACTACGTGGTCTCCGGGTTTTAAAATTCCTTTTATCACCATATTTAACGCTTGTGTACAGTTTAAAGTAAACGCAACATCGCTAACTTCCTTGGCCCCAAAAAAATTTGCCGCTGCTTTTCTGCATTTATCAATTTCCCTGCCCGATTCCTTAGACATCGTATGCCCACTTCGACCAGGATTAGCACCATATCTTCTAATAGCATATTCAACAGCATTTCTAACTCCTAAAGGCTTGGGAAAAGTCGTTGCTGAATTATCTAAATATATCACGTTCTTACCTCCTGTCGTTTTCAAATAAATCAAAATAATTACAGATACTCTGAGTTATTAGGTATAAAACTCTAAAATAACCTCAAAGAAATATATTTGATGTTTTTAATCTTTTTGAAGTTTTTTACAACTACTTCTGCGATACCTTTATTATAATATGAAGCTCTCCTAAATATTGATAAAACCCCACGCTCCAAATTAAAGCGTGAGGTAAAACTCAGATGATTAATCTATCAAACAAACCGCATGAGCGGCAATTCCTTGCATAGTTCCTGTAAAACCCAGTCCCTCTTCCGTGGTTGCTTTGATGCCTATGCATTTTAAATCTACTTTGCAAGCACGAGAAATATTTTCCTTCATTTGAGGTAAATAAGGACTAAGCTTCGGAGATTGCGCAATAATGGTGCTATCTAAATTGCAAATTTTGTACCCTTCTTTATAAACTATCTCGCAGACTTCTTTTAAAAGCATTAAACTATTTGCACCTTTATATCTTTCATCGCTGTCTGGGAAAAGAGCTCCTATGTCTCCCATCGAAGATGCCCCTAGCAAAGAGTCCATTACAGCATGAACTAGTACATCTGCATCGGAATGTCCAAGCAGCCCCATTTTAAAAGGAATTTCTACTCCACCGAGCACAAGTTTTCTTTCAAAAGAAAATTTATGAACGTCATAGCCATGACCAATCCTCATTTGCTTTCCCCACATTTTATTTTAAATATTTAAATCACTATAAGTCCTTGAATATCTCTAGTGCATTTTGAAAGGTAATTTCGTACACTAAGTTTACATTTACATCTAACATTTCAGCTATTTTTTCAGCAACAAATCTAATGTAAGCCGAAATACATCTTTCACCACGAAAAGGTACCGGAGCTAAATAAGGTGCGTCCGTTTCAAGGACAATACGAGTCAAAGGAATATTTCTCACAATCGTGTTTAGAGTATGTGCATTTTTGAAAGTAAGAACTCCCCCAACTCCTATATACATCCCAAGTCTCAAAATTTCTTTGGCCATTTCTAAACTGCCAGAAAAGCAGTGAACTATACCTTTAGGTCTATACTTTTTAAGTATTTCAAGTGTATCCTTATGAGCTTCACGGTTATGTACTAAAATTGGAAGGCGATGCTTTAAAGAAAGGGCAATCTGATTTTCAAAAAGCTCTATTTGCTCTGATTTGTTTTTAGAATTAAAATGATAATCTAAGCCTATTTCTCCTACTGCCACAACTTTTTTATTTTCATTTATAAGTTTTTCGAGTATAGAAATATAGTTCGACTCCAGAGGATTTTCAAGAGCTTGTGGATGTATCCCTACGGCACTGCGAATATATGAATACTTATTTGCAATCTCCACAGACTTTTTAGAAGTTTCTATGCTAACTCCAGCATTTACAACTCTACAAACTCCTTGGCCGGGTAAACGCTTTAAAACTTCTTCTCTATCATCATCAAAAGCAGCATCATCATAGTGGGCGTGAGTATCGAATATCAAATTTTACCTCTCCTTAAATTATAATTCCTAACTTATTTTACTTCCCGGCTCCATGGACTCATTAGCTAAAATAACTTTGACTTTACCTTGCGAATCTTCTGAAGCTAATATCATTCCACTGCTTTCAACTCCGCATAGCTTTACGGGCTTTAAATTTGAAACTAAAACAATATTTTTACCTATAAGCTCACTTGGGTCATAAAACTCAGCAATACCAGAAACTACCGTTCTTTGAGTTTGACCGTCATCTATCAAAAATTTTAAAAGTTTCTTAGACTTTTTTAACGGCTCGCACTCTTTTATTTTCCCTACAATCAATTTTACTTTTGCAAAATCTTCAATTCCTATAAAAGATTCTTTTTCAATAACGTCGGGTGATAAATTCGCAAGTTCTTCTAGTTCTGTTTGCATATCTATTCTAGGGAAAAGCGTATCACCTTTTCTAGCTTTTACTTCTGCAGGCAATAATCCCCAAGTTTTAATCGAGTTCCATGTAATTAAGTCTTGAGAAACTCCTATTTGAGTTTGAATTGCTTTTGACTTTTCAGGCATTACCGGTGAAATGAGCACTGAAATTATTCTTAGTGCTTCGCACAGATTATAAAGAACAGCAGTAAGCCTTTCAAGTTTATCCTTAGACTTCCCTAGCTGCCAAGGCATGGTTTCATCTATATACTTATTGCACTTTGAAATAATGAGCCAAACGTCCGAAAGCGCAGAGGAAAACTTAAAGCTATTCATTTTTGATTCATAAGACTTAATTAGCTCCATTATAGAAGAAGTAAGCTCTGTGTCTAAGGGGGCAGATTTTTGAGCGGCAGGTAATTTTCCTTCAAAATATTTTTCTACCATTGTAGCAGTACGTGAAACAAGGTTTCCAAGGTCATTTGCAAGGTCAAAGTTTATGCGCTTTATAAGAGCTTCATTGCTAAAAAGACCATCCATTCCAAAAGGTATCTCGCGCATTAGAAAATATCTTAAAGCGTCTGCACCGTAGCGCTTACATAAAATCTTAGGGTCAATTACATTACCCTTAGATTTAGACATTTTACTTCCATCTTCAAAAAGAACCCATCCATGACCGTAAATCTGCTTCGGGAGCGGTAAATCAAGCGCCATTAAAATTGCTGGCCAAATCACAGCATGGAACCTAACTATTTCTTTAGCCATAAAATGCACATCTGCAGGCCAATATTTTTTAAAATCTTCGTCGTTTTCACTTCCATAACCTTGAGCAGTTATATAATTAGAAAGTGCATCAATCCAAACGTAAGTAACATGCTTTTCGTCGAATGGCACGGGAACTCCCCATTTAAAACTGGTTCGACTAACACATAAATCATCTAGTCCAGACTTTATAAATTGAATCATCTCATTTTTTCTTCCTTCAGGCTGTATGAACTGAGGAAATTTTTCATAGTAATTTATTAATTTTCCTGCATAAGCAGAAAGTTTGAAAAAATAAGCCTCCTCCTCCATCCACTTTACTTCTCGTCTGCAGTCAGGACATTTTCCTTCATTAAGCTGTGCATCCGTGAAGTACGCCTCGCAAGGAGTGCAATACCATCCTTTATATTTTCCTTTATATATTTCTCCTTTGTCGTAAAGCTTTTTGAATATCTTTTGAACTGCTTTCTTGTGATTTAAATCAGTAGTACGAATAAATTTATCGTAAGAAATTCCCATAGCTGACCATATAGACTTAAAATTCTCTGCTATTTCATCTACATATACCTGAGGGGCTTTATGGTTTTTTTGAGCGTTTTGCTCTACTTTCTGTCCATGCTCATCCATTCCCGTTAAAAACATAACGTCGTATCCTTGCATGCGTTTAAATCTCGCAAGTACATCCGCAGCAACAGTACTATAGGTATGTCCTACATGCGGATTCCCAGAAGCATAATATATAGGCGTTGTGATGTAAAAAGTTTTCTTATCCATAACTTACCTCCATGAATTTAAAAAAATTATTTAAATCTAAAAAAACTATATCATATACATTTTATTTTGTAAAATAAATTTGTTTTCACTTAATTCTGAATACCTTTTAAAAATTAAGTACGATTTTTAATTATAAAAGCATGCAACAATAAAACACTCTCAATGAAAAAACTAAATTTAATTTATTTCTATTCTTCAATAAAGCTCAGCATATAAATTTAGAAAGGATAGATAAATATATAAACACCCTTGAAAATATGACGAATGAATGCGAAAAATCCCGCAAAACTTCAAGGAATTTTAAAAATACAAAAAATTGAAGCTTCAAAAGAAAAAGTGGAAAAATTTTGTATCTAATTAAAAATATCAAAGCAGCTCTATAAAAACTTTTATCAATGAAGAGCTTTTTAAAGTCAAGGATGTGAATAAAAGAAGGGATTAAACGCTCCGTGGAAAGGATTAGTTACATCGCAAGAATAGTAGCATCATACCTTTTAGCTGTGGAGTCATATGGATTGTGACCCTTTATAGATAAGTCAGAGAGATTAAATGAATGGTTAAAAGACTAAATTTTTTATTTTTATAACTTACCATTTTTATTTGATGCTTTGAGTATAAATATCAGTTTGTAAGTAAATAATATCATCATGGAGGTGAGATAAGATGAAAAATAATTTAAACAACAAAAATCAACAAAACCAGAAAAATCACAGAGACCAACAGAATCAAAACAACAATTCAAGAAATGCTAACAACAACAACAATAACAATAATAACAATAATAACAACAACTCAAACAATAACAACAATTCAAGAAATTGTGGTCGATAATTGAGCTGTTTAGTTAGGTAAATGAGAGTATTCTCTTTCTTCCCAAAGGGGTAGTTAAAGAAAGTACTCTCTATACTTATGCTTTAATTACTTTCGCTCCAGATTTAATTGGACTACATATAAAAACTTCATTATATTTCGCTTTTAAAGCTTTATAACATATTGATGCCAAAAATTCGTCTCTAAAAATCCCATAGACAGTTGGTCCACTGCCAGTCATAAGAGCAGCCCTCGCACCTAAATTAAAAAGCTCAAGCTTTAGGTCATTTACTATAGGATTCAAAATAAGACTTTCAAACCTATTAAAAAGTCCATTAAAAAAATTTTCAAAGTCCGACTTTACTATTGCTTCTTCTAAAGAGTCCAAGCTTTTAATTTCTCTAATTTTAAGATTGTCGGCAAGAGCATAAGCTTCACGTGTGGAAACAGATATATCCGGTTTAACAGCTACCAGCAAATATTCAAGATTAGAACTAATTGATTTTAAAGCCGTCCCTCTGCCTTTTGCTCGAGCACTTCCTCCTAAAATACAAAACGGTATATCGGCACCTATTTCACCGCCAATTTTCATTAAATCGCTTAAATTAAAAATTTCACCGTACATATAGTTAAGTGCTAAAAGTATAGCTGCTCCATCACTACTTCCTCCAGCTAATCCGGCACTTATAGGAATATTTTTTTTAACTTTAATTTTTATTCCTTCGTTTTTCTTTCCCGCACGCTCAAAAAATAAAGACGCACATTTATAAACTATATCCTCCTGCTTACTGCATCCTATAGGCCTTTCATGCAAAATAAAAAGTTCTTTATCACAAGACTTTTCAATTTCAATTTCGTCGAAAAGATTTATACTTTGCATAATCATATCCACTTCATGATAACCATCCGAGCGCTTTCCGAGTATTTCCAAGCCTAAATTTATTTTCGCCGGCGCAAGTACTTTAACCTTTTTAATCATTTTGTTCACCTAAATTGCTTAATTTTTCAATCATTTCCGAAGTACCCTTTGATATCTCCTCTAGCCTTAGCTTTAAAGCCTCCTTCGATTTATCGTGCAGCATAATATAAGCCTTTAACTTCGACTCAGTACCCGAAGGTCTTATTATAATTTCGTTTTTATTGTCAAATGTAAAACTTATTATATTGAAGCTTTGAGAATTATTTTGGTGTAGTTTAGAATAGTCCTTTAATTTAAGAATTTTAAATCTACCAATGGTTCCTCTTTCCATTTGACGAATTTTTAACATTATATCTGCAATTTTCTTGATTCCTTTAGTGCCTTTGAATTCAAAGCTTAAGCTCTTTTCTGCATAGTAGCCATACTTTTCACTCAAATTATCTAAAATGTCTAGAAGAGTTAAACCTTTAGATTTAAAGTAAGCTGCAATTTCAGAAATTAAAACAGCAGCAGAAATAGCATCTTTATCTCTAGCATAAGTTCCGCATAAATATCCATTACTCTCTTCAAATCCAAAAAGGTAGCGATCTATTTCGCCGTTTTTTTCAAGCTCTAAAATTTTTTCTGCTATGTTTTTAAATCCTGTAAACACTTCTACAATTTCGCAGCCTTCTTGCTGGGCTATTGCATTTATCATTTTGCTACTTACTAAAGTTTTTATTACAATCGGTTTTGACGAAGAACTTAGCAAGCTTTTTTTATTTTTTAAAAGATAATAAAAGAGTAAAATTCCTATTTGATTTCCCGTCAGCATTTTGTATTCGCCTTTGTGCCTTAAACATACTCCCAAACGATCTGCATCAGGGTCTGTGGCTAAAATTAAATCAGAGCTATATTTTTGAGCTTCCTTTAAAGCAAGAGTAAAAGCTTCAAGTCGCTCCGGGTTGGGATTTGGACACGAAGTAAAATTTCCGTCAGGGAATTCTTGCTCCTTTACCACTTTTAGATTATTAACTCCTATTTTTTTAAGCGCTTCATACGTCATTCGCATACCACAACCATTGAGCGGAGTGTAAACCACGCTTAAATTCGAAAGACTAATATTTCTTACTCGCTGACTTATAGCGCAATCTAAATATTTTCTATACACCTTTTCGTTAATGTACGAAAGTAACCCTTTTTGAATTCCTTCACTTAAGCTTAAAAGCTTGATATCCTTAAATATATCAATATCAGAGATTTGAAGATAAATTTCTGCAGCCTCTTTTTCACCCACTTGAGCTCCATCTGCAGCATAACACTTATATCCATTATATTCTTTGGGATTATGACTCGCCGTAATCATAATTCCCGCCGTGCATTTTAGATTTCTAACAGCAAAAGACAAAAAAGGAGTAGGACTAATCTCTTTAGAAATGTAAGTCTTTATTCCGTTGCCCATCATCACCTCTGCCGTAGCTTCAGCAAAAGCTTTAGAGTTGTTCCTCGAATCGTAAGAAATAACAGCAGAAGGATTTTTTTCTTTCTTTAAGATATAAACTGCAAAACCTTGCGTGACTTTTCTAACGGTAAAAATATTTACTCTATTAGTTCCTACCCCCATTAAACCTCTAAGTCCGGCAGTGCCGAACTCTAAAGATTTATAAAATCGTTCGTACTTTTCGCTTCTGTTATTATTTAAGTCCTCAAGCTCTTTTAAAAGCTGCGAATCTCTTACATTATTAACCCACTGTCTATATTCTTTTTCTACTTCCAATTTTTTTCTCTCATTTCTTAAGTTAATTTTTTTATCTTATCATTAAAGCTAAAAATTTTCAATTCAAGAATAATTAGATCAAAGCGCTTATAAATAACATTTTCTCTATTTTATAGTATATTTCATTTAAACAGGACGCCGGCAAAGGATTTTTTCCCTCACCAATTTCAATGGTAAATGCAGGCCTTTTTAGGTTTTCTATAAACCAGTCTTTGAATCCCCCACCAACAGCTAATCCTTCCGGCTTGCTAACTTTATATCCAGAAGACAAAGCTAAAATATTGGCGATATTTTCAGAATATTTCGGAGTGTTTAAGCCATAGTCCCAGTATATTTCCTCCCCTTGACTATGAAATGCAATTGCGAGCTTAAAGTTATTTTTGGAGCAAAACGAAGTTAATGCTTTTGTTTCTGGTTCACTAATAGGTTTTAGCCCTCCAAATCTCGTGGAGCAAGGCTTTAAAATTCCATTTTTTTCTTCTAGTTTATGAAGTTCTTCCCAGCCAGCACTGTAGTTATGATTTAAATCCACGCCTCTTGCATTAGCCTGCCACGAAATTAAATTCCCATGGCTTGTTTCTTCTATGAATTTAGCATATCTCCCTGCAGCAAGGCTCCCTTGAAAATTGATGTCTACTCCGTCGGGGTTAAGACATGGAATTATAACTAATCCTTTTTTCTTAAAACATCCATTTAAATTGATGCCGCAAAATTCATCACCTTTTTTTATAATCTCACAAATATTCCTTAAAAACTTTAAAACTAGCATTGAAGTAATCCATTCCATACCATGATGAGCCGCAACCCATAAATTTGCTTCCGCACGGTTTCCAAGCCAAATATAGTCAATACTTCTCCCACAAACACTTTGACCTATTATTCCCGAGGATAAAAATTTGTATTCTTTAGTAAAACTGCTTATTATATTCTTTCTCATATTTTGAACAAATTTTCGATTTTCAAAAATTAATTCTTCCACTATACATTCTCCCTTATTTATGTAATTAAATATGAAATATAAAAATTACTATCAATTAATTATAAAATATATTGAAATAATCCGAATAATAAGTATAATTATAGTAAATATGAACTATATTACATTTTAGAAAGGACTGTAACTTATGATACTTAAAAAAAATGACGTCTTAAATCATTTTTTCAAAAGCACAGGGCTTAAAATCTTTACATTTCTATTACTTGCTGTCCTCCTTTCCTTTTTTCATTCTTTTGCTCAAGGTCGACTCGTTAAAATAGAGTTACCTCAAAAAGTTGCAGGTGTAGAAAAGCTAGAATATCTCATAAACGGCCAGCCACGAGGAAACACTGCTGGCATTACCTCGCTTAATCTTTATGAAGGCACTAAGCTGAACTTTTTACTTAAATTTAATTCTAAAAGTTACACCCAACTTAAATGCGAAGACGTTAAAATAAAGTCCGAAAGTGGTGAAGATTTAAGCCTTTGTATTTATAAATATGATAGCCAAGACGAACTTATTATATCGGAAATTCCTTCAGGCACCACTATAGACCCCAATCAAACCTACGTGACATCTACAATAGAAGTTTCTAAAGACGAAAAATTTAAAATCACGGGAGTTGTCGCCGATCAATATCCAATTGTTATAAATCTTGAAAGTCCACCGGAAGGAACCCGCATAAACGAAGCACTAGAAATAAGCTATAAAATTAACGGCATAGGAGAAGAAATTCCCGCTCACGTAGATGAAAATGGAATACTACAAGGAATAACACTTTCAGACGAAATTTATGGCTTAGATCTTTATATAAAACCCACGAAGCCTTATTCAAAATCAAAGCTTTTGCTAAATAATTATACAGAAAGTCCTGATCCTATATGGGTTATTAAAGGTTATTCAGATATTACAGTTAAGGGACTTCAAAAAGATACTTTTGATCTTCAGACTTTTCTTTATTTGAATCCTATGTGGAATAACATATCGCTCAATATACGTGTTAACAACAACGATTTTACTAAAGAAACTTTTAAAAACTTAAAATTAAACATCGAATATGGTGATAACTGCGATTTCAAATTTCTCGATGATAATATTTACCTTAAAAATTTTAAAGTACTTGCAAATAATGTAATTATACGCCCAGATAAAGAAAAAGTTTATCATCTTAAAAATATTTCTGAAAATATAACTTTAGAAATAAAATCATCAGGATCTGATAACGGCTTATATCCTATTTCATTTGAGGCTCTTGAAGGAATAGCGAAAGTTACCGACACAAATGGAAACGTCATTCCTTCAAATACCAATGCAAACAATTACTTTCAATTTAAGCTTTCAATAAACCCAGCTTATACCCAAAGTGAAGCAAACATTAAAATTTATGCTCAGAGTCTAGAATATTCAAATGATGAGTTAACATCTGACAAAGCTGAACAACTTTTTCCTTCAAATGGTATATACACTATATCTCTCCGTCGGGAACCAATAGCAGTATTTCCAAAAGGTGAAGAAAAAAATAAGTATAAAGTCACCTTACCGGAAAATTTAGAGGGTGCAGCATATGAAGTCTTAGAAAATGAAAATGTTAAGAAAATATCGGAAAATCAGTTTTCAATAGTCCACGGAGAAGATTTGATCCTCTCGCTCACCGCTAATCAAGGGTACGATATTTCAAAGTCAGAAATAACCAGCTATAATAAAAATATAACTGCAAACAGAGAAGAAAATATATTTATTATTTCAAACATTACCGAAGATACAGAACTCCTAATAGAAGGAACTGAAAAGGCAAATTATAGCGTTACATTTGATGCTCCAGGATTTATATGCTTTGATGAGTTTGGTACAAAGTTGCCTTCTAATGTTTCTATAAAAGGCGGATCTTCTCAGGAATTCAAATTTCAGATAGGTCTCACTCCAGGATATAAAATAGCCGAAGATGGAATAAAATTAGAGCCCGCAGATTTAGTTAAAGCTGTTCCAGAAGAAGAAGGTTTCTATACAATCTCGGAAGTTTATGAAGATACAACTATTCATATAACCGGCAGCGAAAGTACAACTTTAAACGTAAAAGTGCGTTTACCTGAAGAAGGAAATTTTGAGCTCAAAGATAACTACAACGATAAAGTTTTGCCGCAAGAGTTCTCAATAGAATACGGCTCAAAATTTGAATTTAAAGTCTATGATAAAGACGACGATACAAACTCTAAAAATTTAGTAGCAATTTCTTCGGGCAATGCCACGATAGAAAGAATATCTACAGATCCTTGCACATTCTCTATAAATAATATTAAGGAAGATATTATAATCTTTATCTCTATAGTTCCCGGAGACCCTAACCCTTCAAAACCTAGCAATCCCGAAATAACAAATTATTATTTAGCTAAAAAGTTTAAAATAGTAAATAAAAACGCAGATATATTGACGGCAAAATTTTCGAAAGAACCTAATCAAACTTCTAAATACTTTAGTTATACTGATGATACTACATTTCAGTTAAACCCTACTTACCATACAGGTATATTGGGGCCAAACTCTGAAGGAGAAGGAGCTTATTTCGAGCTAACGAAGCAAAGCGAAGAGTATCCAATACTCGATTGTAAATTTAGCATTTATAGCGATAAAGAAATTAGTAAAAAAATTGATGCTCTCGATTCTATAAAAGCTGATTTACCATCTAATCTTTCTGAAGATGGCAAAACTGGCAATAAAGTATTTTATTTTGGCACCATAGAAAAAGGCAATGATAAACCTGTATTTTTAGAAAGTATTTATAACGCAAGCGAGGAAAAATACGAAGGTATAGGATATCTTTACGAGGAAGTATACATCTTAGTAGAACCTAAACCTATAGATAATTACGAAATTAAATTTCCTCAACTCCCAGGAATTAAGTTTTACAATATAAAAGAGGTTAATCTAGAAGATTCACCTGGATTCCTCCCTGTTAATGAAGAAGATGAGATTTATAGTGTAGTATCAGGAAGCCAAATTTCTGATGCAGTGCAGTCTAATAAGGAGAGCTTTGACTTTAAATATGAACTCGAAGAAGGATATGAAATAGAAGGAATAGAAGTCACGCCTGAGGGTCAGGCATCTTTAAAACAATATAGAGTCATATCTTCAGATAAAAAAAATAAATTCACATTTCAAATCTATGATGTATATTCAAGTAGTATAAAAATAAAATTAAACTTGCTTAAGAAGAAAGAATACTCCATTGATTTTTCGGACAGCATAGGAACTGATTTCTCGACTGATGCTGGTGGAAAAGATAAAATCGCCAGTAAAGCTATCGTGAGCCATGGAGATTCATTTAAATTCTATGCAAATCCACAAGAAAAATATAAAGAAGATATAAAAGAGTTTATAGTTGAAATTGGTTCCCAAAAACATATTGTTCAAACAAGCGCTACAGAAAAAATGAATTTTGGAACTTTAGCACAATTTTTTCCTTCAAGTGATAGCACTGGAAAAAAGGTCTATGAATTCTCAAATGTAAAAACTAATATTAAAGTTTCGGTAATAAGAGAAGAGAAAAAGCTTAATGTAACATTCCCAAAAGTTGACAACCTAACATTTCGTGACTTAAATAATGAAAAAATCTACAGTGAGGAACAAACAGTAGAAATTCTCTATGGAAAAGACCTATCATTTACCATCAATGCAGCAGAAGGATACGATACCTCAAAAATCGTAATATTAGCTAATCAAGAGGAAATTCCTATAAAAAATGGTATGTACGTAATTGAAAAAATAAAAGAAGATAAAAAAATAGAAGTACAAAATTTATTGTCCTCTAGAAATAAAATTGTTTTTACTCCCTATGAAGAGCTAGTCTATAAAAACAGCTCGGGGCAAGATATTGAAGATTTAACACTAGAAGTGGAATATGGAAAAAGCGTACAATTCTCTATAGATTTGAAGGAATCCTTTTCCAACTCTAAAATAAAGGTTAACGCTGAATCATCCTCGCAGCAAGGACTTACAGAATTGCAATATGATCCCATTACTAAATTATATACTCTAGAAAATATTAAAGAAAGCTATAGAATTTACGTTGATGGAATAGAGCTTAATTCTCATACAATAAAATTTACAAAGTCAGACGAAATAAAATATTATAATCAATACGGTGCAGAAGCTTTAGTATCGGAAGATAGTTCACAAAAAGATTTTATAACTAAAAATATAAAAGATGGAGAAAATTTTAGTTTTAAAATATTACCTGAAGAAGGTAGAGACATTTCTCAGCTTGAAGTTTGGATAAAACCAACTAACTCAAATAAAAATCCAACTCGGCTTGAAAAATTCAAGGAAATATACACCGTAGAAAATGTTAAAGAAGACTTTACCGTATATACCGCTAACGTTCAAAGTGTACAATATAATGTGGAAATCCGAACTACTGAAGGAGTTAAATGCCTTGATAATTATGGCCATGATTTTCCTTCTAATTTAACAGTACGCCACGGTGAAAGCATTTCATTTTCAATTTCTTTAGATGGAGCGTATAGTAATTCAAAACCTATAGTAAGCATTAAAGGCTCACTTAACACGCTCTCTCCAGATGCTGAAGGTGTTTACATCCTTGAAAATATCACTGAAAATAAAATAATAGAAATTAATAATGTAATTAAAAACAGCTATAGAGTAACCTTTAAACCTGCAGAAGGGGTAATATATAAGACTATTAAAGGCAAAACGTTCGAAGACTACCTCGATGTGGAATATGGAAACGCCTTACAATTTGTTGTTTCTCTAATGAACGCTTACGACAGCTCTACGCCAAGAGTACTACTAAATAATGTCGATGCAGTAGCAGGAAATAACGGAGTTTACACTATTCAAAATGTTAGCAGCAATATGGAAATCAGCGTTGAAAACGTTGTAAAAAACCCCGAAGAACTCACTATGGAAAAAATAGTCTCAGTTCCAAATGCAGTTTCTTCTTCCTCAGACGTAAACGAAGTTATAAGCGCCACAAGAGCTTATAACAATCTTTCTGATGAAAATAAAGCCCTAATAACTAACCTCGATGAGTTAAAATCAGCTCAAGAGAAATCAGAAGCTATAAATCACTCTTCCGAAAATGTAACCGTTACAGGCATAGACTGGAATATAAAATTAGTCGTTACTTCCCTAAACGATAACTCTGAGGCTATAGAAAAGCTAAATGCAGAAATTGAGAGGAAAAGTCTTATAACACTTTACGAAATGAAACTCTATAACCTTCTAACTAACGAGGAATATAAAGTCCCATATGGACAAGAAGTTTCAGTAACTATGCCATGTCCCGACTTGACAGGATTTGAAAACCCGGTGATAGTCCACAAAAACTCCGCGGGAGGTATAGAATACCTTAGCGCAAATATTAGCTCAGGAGTAGTGCAATTTAATACTTCTTCTTTTAGTCAGTTTGGAATGGCTGCAAAGAAAATCCCTAACTTTTCAGAAAATCCCTCAGATTTAAAAGTGTCGGTTGCGAATTTAGTAGATAGCGAAGATCAGCTTCAAAGTCTTTTGGGAGAAGGTGTGACTTCACAAATTGGTGAGCTCATAAACACTGAAGATACAAGTTCTGGCTCAAAAAGCGATCTGTCGCCTTCTGAAGAGGAAACAAATCCCGATGCTACTTCTCATACTTTGTTTAGCAAGGTTTATAATTGGGCAATTAATAATGAACTTTTAGCAGTTATATTAATCTTAATACTGGGCTCTATAACAATAATTTTAATACTTCTTTTAAACAGGAAAAAAAGTGAAGAATAAGCCTTAAATTCACCCTTTACTTCACGGGGTGAATTTTTTATTCATAAATGTCAGCTCGAATTCATTTTATTCATTATATGAGTTATTTAGGAGGATATTTTATATGAGTACAGGAAAACTACAAATAAACGTATTTGATCAAACTATAGCCTCTCCACTTTCAAATACGACAGTCTCAATCAGCGCTACGGAAAATCCCGAAACAATTTTAGAAGAAATCGTGACTAATATCTCTGGAAAATCTGACGTTATAAATCTTGAAGCTCCACCCCTTGAGTACTCCTTACAAGCTGGATCCCCTAAACCTTATGCCGAATATGACCTTACTTTTAGTCAAGAAGGCTTCGAACCTTTAACTATTAAAGGAGTTCAAGTTCTGCCAGACGCACTTGCGGAACAAAATGCTTACTTAAGGAGAGAAGAAGAAAGTCAAGCTTCTATAAATATTCAAATCCCCGACCATACTCTCTACGGTACGTATCCTCCTAAAATCGCCGAGGATGCCGTTAAACCACTCCCAAAACCTTCGGGACTTGTAATTCTTGATAAGGTTGTAATTCCAGAATTCATAGTCGTCCACGACGGCGACCCAAATGATGACTCAGCTCCTAACTACTGGATACCTTATCAAGACTATATTAAAAACGTTGCCAGCAGTGAAATTTACGCCACATGGCCTGAAGAGTCTATAAAAGCTAACGTGCTAGTAATTATTTCCTTTACTTTAAACCGTGTGTACACAGAATGGTATAGAAGCCGGGGTAAAAACTTTACCGTAACCTCCTCCACTGCTTATGACCAAAAATTTGTATATCAGCGAAATGTATTTCAAGAAATTTCTAATGTTGTTGACGATATATTTTCAACCTTTGTAACTAAGCCTCAAATTCAACAACCTCTTTTTACTCAGTACTGCGACGGAAAAAACGTGACCTGCCCTGGGTGGCTGTCGCAATGGGGGTCAAAAAGTATGGCCGAAGAAGGTACGGATTATATCAATATTTTAAGAAGTTACTATGGCTCAGAAATATATCTTGAAAGCGCTACTGAAGTCACGGGAATACCAGTTTCATACCCCGGAGAAGTACTTCAAATAGGTTCAATGGGAGATTCTGTCCGTACTATTCAGCGCCAGCTAAATTCTATAAGCAATAAATATCCTGCAATTAGCAAAATAGCTGTGGACGGCAACTTCGGACAAAATACTTTAGATGCAGTTAAAACCTTCCAGAGTATTTTTGACCTTCCTCAAACTGGATATGTTGATTATAAAACATGGTATGAAATTTCAAAAGTCTACACTGCAGTTATGAGACTAAGCGGCTGAATAAGCAGATTAAGCTACCTTATATTGACTAAACAGTTTTAACTGTGCTATTATCCTTGATGACATTAGTTACCGTGTTTTTAAAATATCTAATATCAAAAAGGAGCTTAAAATGCGTAAAACTGATATAAGTCACTACGGAAAAAACATTGAGTCCTCTTACACTCCAAAAGGAGGAGAATCAAGAAGCAGCACTTATCGTCTTGCAACTTCGAGTTTAATAATTTTATTAAGATTTTTTGGCAGCTTACTTGCCATACTCTTTTTAACAAGTGTTTTGGTTTTGCTGTCGCTAAATGCTTACCGTTCCTCTCTTATCGAAAACGACATAGCCCTTAATATAAATGCTTCTAAAGTTCCGCTTACAAGTTTTGTTTATGCCAACGATGAAAATGGTAGCCCTCAAGAGTATCAAAGAATATATAGTCTTGAAAATAGAGTCTGGATTGACTTTGCAGAAATCCCGCAGTACATGAAGGACGCTATTATAGCCATAGAAGACAAAAGATTCTACGAACACGGTGGAGTCGACTGGATTAGAACCTCTGGAGCAATTATGAACTTTGCTAAGGGAACTCAAAGCTATGGTGGCTCTACTTTAACTCAGCAGCTTATTAAAAATATAACCGAAGACAATGAAGTGAGTCTTACAAGAAAATTAAGAGAAATATTTCGCGCCATTGAAATGGAAAAAAGATACTCTAAAGACGAAATTCTTGAATCATATTTAAACATAGTAAACTTTGGTGCGGGAAGTCGGGGCGTGGAAACCGCAGCTATAACTTATTTCGGCAAAGGTATCAGAGATTGCTCTTTAGCCGAGTGCGCAACAATCGCCGCTATAACTCAAAATCCTACTGCTTATAACCCTCTTTATCATCCTGAAAATAACAAACTTAGAAGAGAAACAGTCCTAAATGAAATGCTAGAGCAAAATAAAATTTCTCCTGAGGAATTTAATGAAGCAATTCAAGAGTCAAACACAATGCAATTTGCCGATTACTCTAAAAAATCTTCTGAAGAGATTTCGTCCTCAAATATAAGAAATTGGTACATTGAAACTCTCTTTAGAGACGTCGTGGCGGATTTATGCGAGAAATACAGCATAGGAAAGTCTTTAGCTGAAGATATGGTTTACTCTCAAGGACTCAAAATATATTCTGCCGTTGATTTAAAAGCTCAAAATATCGTGGAAAATACACTAAAAGATTCTTCTATTATGCCGGCTGATAAAAATCTCGAGCTTGGATTTAACATGATGGATCTAAATGGAAGGATTCTTGCAACTGTTGGATCTCGGAAAGAAAAAACTGGTAATCTCCTCTACGATAGAGCTAACGTCGCAAGACGCCAACCAGGATCAACTATAAAGCCCATCGCCGCTTATACTCCCGCTATTGACGAAGGTATATATACTTATTCGTCGCTAATACCCGATGAACCTCTAAAAATACCAGATGGCAGCGGAGCACTTAAAAATTGGCCACGAAATTGGTATGGCGGTTACAAAGGAAACGTAATTCTAGAGTGGGCTATAGAAAAATCTGCTAATGCGCCTGTGGCTCAACTTATAAATTTACTAACTCCAAAAAAGAGCTATGATTTCTTAACTAAAAAGCTTGGCTTTACAAGCCTTGATGCTAATGATGCTGCTTCTCTCTCACCACTTTCAACAGGAGGTACTCACTATGGGGTTACGCCTCGAGAAATGACAGGAGCTTTTCAAATCTTTGGAAATGGTGGAAAATATTTTAAACCTTATACTTATTTCTATGTAACAGATAGAAACAACAAAGTACTTCTCGATCACAGAGATGATATACCTATTCAAGCAGTGAGCTCTCAAACCGCTACTATTATGAATCGCTTGCTTAGAAACGTAATTGTAGGTCCAGAGGGAACAGGAAAAGCTGCAAATATTAACGGATGGAACGTCATAGGAAAAACCGGTACAACAAACGACGACTTCGATAGTTGGTTTATAGGTTTAACCCCTTACGCCGTGGCTGGAATCTGGACAGGCTATGATAATCCCAAAAGAATTCATAACACTATCGCAGCTATTAAAATATGGAAACATATCATGACTGAATATCTAAAAGATAAAGAAAAAATAGATTTTAATTATGATCCAGATGTAGTTGCAGCCTCTTACTGCAAGTCTAGCGGAAAACTAGCATCTTTAGGGTGCTCAAATGTTGCAACTGGATACTACTCTCCAAGCAATATGCCGGATAGCTGCGGCGGTCACTTTAAAATAAAAGAATCTGAACCTGCTAAAGCCGAAGAAAATCCGGAAGAAGACAATGAAGAAAACGAAGAATCCGAAACAGACTCCTCTTCACAAGAGCCTCTCATACCCGCACAACCTGATTTGGAAGTTTTTAAAGAATTAGAAGATTTCCAATTTAATGAAGATTGGTAGTAAAGTAATATCAGATTTTCAGCTCCCCGCATAAGCTTAAAATATAACATTTAAAATCATCTCTCCTAAAATTAAACTTAAAGGAGTGAACTATAGATGAGTCTTATAGTACAAAAATTCGGTGGCACTTCTGTGGCAGATACTCATCATCTATTCAATGTCGCACGCAAAGTACTCTCCTTTTACAAAAAAGGCAACGACGTTATAGTAGTGGTTTCTGCGCAAGGCGACACAACCGATAAATTAATTCAAGCCGCAAAAGGAGTTAACCCTAATGCATCAAAAAGAGAAATGGATGCTCTGCTCTCAACAGGAGAACAAATTTCAGCTTCACTTCTTGCAATGGCACTGGAAAAACTTGGAGCTAAAGCTATCTCTTTAACTGGTTGGCAAGCAGGCATTAAAACTGATCTTTCTTATTCTAATGCTTCAATTTCCGAAATTTTGACCGAAAGAATAAAAGTAGAGCTTAAAAAGAATAATATAGTTATTGTAACGGGTTTTCAGGGAGTTAATCCGGAAAACAATATCACCACTTTAGGACGAGGAGGATCTGATACTAGTGCCGTCGCCCTAGCTGGAGCAATGAGAGCAGATGTTTGTAAAATATACACAGATGTAGATGGAGTATACACTGCAGACCCTCGAATAGTTCCCGCAGCTAAAAAGCTTTCACTTCTTTCATATGAAGAAATGTTTATACTTTCTCATTTAGGGTCCCAAGTTTTGAGTGATACCTCCATTGAAACCGCTGAAAAATATAAGGTAGAAGTTGAAGTTCTTTCAAGTATGCTGCCAGACTCAAAAGGTACTATAATTAAAAGTATTCCTAAATCTAAAATTACTTCTATAAGTGGAATTGCCATTGAGAAAGATATGGTTAAAATAATAATTCAAGGTCTTAAAAATAAACTTGAGCTCGAAAGAAATATTACTTCCAAGCTTCTTTCCCTTAAACTTATAAAAGATGCGGAACTAAAACCTACAAAGCAGAAATTAAATTCATGCTTTTTGGTTCCAAACTCAAACCTCGAAGATACTATAGCAATCTTAAAAGAGCTCATACCTGAAAATGAAAATATGGAAATATTTTACGAAAAGGATAAGGTTAAAATATCAGTTGTAAATTTGGCAACAAGCTTTAATATCAATATAGCTTCTATAATTTTTGAGTCTTTGCATGAACTAAATATCAACATAGAAATGACCGCCTGCGATGAAACACGGGTTTCAATTGTAGTTAAAGCTGAAAATCTATACCGTGCAGTAAACGAAATACATACCAGCCTCTTCGATGAAGACTATTTAGCCTAAAAATACATAAAGTTTAAAATAAATATATTTACACCGGCTCCTTACCTGTAGCTTTAAGCTTTACTTTTTGAGTTATTTCAAAGTTTAAGTTACTTAGTAGGGACCTATAATCTTTCTGGACTCGCTTAAAGTAATGCGGATTAGAATTCCTTAAGACTTTACTAAACTCAAAGAGATCGAGATTGGAGTCAAGAGTTTTTCGGACTAAATTACTACAAATCAAATTTATTTTTTCTTCTAGCTGCTTTTCTACTATTTGACTTATATCTTCAAAGCTGTGAGTATAAAAACTTTTATCAAGAGAAAACGTGGAGGCACTCACTTGCAAGCTTATATTAAATTTTGGAATTTTGTCTTCACCTATCTCTACATTTATTTTTGGTACCGATTTTTCTATAGCACACGTTACATTCCCCGCTTCTTCTGAATTTACAATACACGAATCAAATTTCGGTACCCCTTTTAAAATCATAAATCCAAATGCATTTTCTCCTTCCAAAAAGTCGTAAAGCTTATCTTCTTTAAAAATTCCAACGCCCTTTAAATGTATATCTTTAATGCCATTTTTATCTTCAATTTCGAGCCATGCCATCCAAGGATCGGATTTACCGTTTTTTAAATTGGAAACAAAATGAAGTACGTCGGAGTTTAACTCTACAGGTATGAGATCATGTATATTTTTAGATTTTAAAGCCTTCTCTCCTGATTTAATCTTTAAAATTTCAGAGGCTTTATTTTTTGATACGCAAATTTCAACCTTAGGGCGAGTTTCACAGTGCCTTACAAAGAAGTCAATAAAATTATTCACTCCCGATTTGGCGGCCTCTTCACCTACAATAAGTATTAAATTCTGAGAATAAACAGGACGTAGACTCGTTTTTTTTGAAATATTGTCTAGAGCTTCTGTAAGAGAATTCCCTTGCGTTTCTATAACCTTAATATTCGGTTCATCTTCATCTATTGGATTTTGAAAATCTAGAGCCTGAACGGTGACAGTATAAACTTCGCCTCCTTGATCGATTCCTATGCCCTGAACAACTAGCTTTTGATTAAGCTGCTGATGTCCAGAGCATCCGGAAATAAAAACTACACTCGTTAAAAGCATTAGTATTAATAAAAATTTACGTCTCAAAAATTTTTTCCTCCTTACCTAGTTTTCTTTTCTTAAGCATTAGCAGTATTACAGGTACAACTACAGCATTGAAAATTAAAAAGTA
The DNA here is from genome assembly GCA_946566955.1 of uncultured Clostridia bacterium. GTDB lineage: Bacteria > Bacillota > Clostridia > Oscillospirales > Acutalibacteraceae > UMGS1491. The sequence goes on along the minus strand of CAMNXD010000001.1, from coordinate 34,597 downwards.
AAATAGAAATTCAGTTATAATTTTGCTTCGTAAAAGACTAAAATTCCCCATAAAAAGCGTTGAAATGGAAAGTAGTACGCTGAAAAGCAAAATAAATCTTTTACGGATTTTTTCACCCCATATTTTTTTTATTCCTTCGGAGGCTAAAAGTAAAAACAAGGAAGTCTTTAAGAAAATCCCTGACATCCATATTCCTAAATAAAGCGAATCTAAATGTTGAAGTGATCCAAACTTACCTATTCCAGCAGCTGTGTAAACCGGGAAAAGTTGAGTACTTACAAAATCGCCCATAGTACCCACAACTAAAGCTATTATAAGTATAAAAGATGCATAAACTCCTAAATTCCATATTATTATTCCTTTTGCCTTATTTCCTCTAGCCATTGGCATAAGCACTCCTAGTGCAACCAAGCACGAACTTTGCGAAACCATATATATAGCACCTTCAGTCACTGATTCATATCCGTCGTACATTAATGGCTTAAAGTTAATGGACTCTATACTCGAAAACAGTGAGGCCCCCAAGAAAATAAGAGAAATAACCGTAGCTACTATTATAAAGGTAGACGTCCTGGCAAGTGCCTCCAGACCTTTATACGCCCCATAGCAAGATGAAAGCAAAAGAAAAATTGAAAGCAGCGGTATGGAAATAGGCGGATTTATAGCGTTGGATACAAAATTATCAAATATAGTTAAGGTATGAAGCGTAATTATAATAAAATACGCAATGTATATGATAATAAAAATGTATCCATACTTACCCATTAAATCTCTTAAATTATCAAAAACATTCATTTTGCTGTCTAGATAAGAAAGCTTATAAATAGGTAAAACTAATATAAAAGTCAACACTAACGAAATCATTGCAGAAATTAAATGATCCCAAATATCAGAATCCCCCATAAGTAAAGTGCCGTAAGTCATAGTCACTACCATACGGCTCACAAACAACATCGCAAACATTTGCCCAACAGATATACACGGCCTTTTTTCCATCATTTATTTACCTACCTTTTTCCACATCTATCTTTAACTTCTGAGCCGGGAAGGTCTTGTACTCTTATTCTTTTCTTCGCAAGAAAGCTCCATCCGCTTCTTACTAAAACGTCTCTCATGGCAAAAATGTTAAACGGTGCAAGCGGAGAAGTAAACGGGACGCCATAGCTATCCTTAGAGCATATGTTAACAAGCACTAGAGTAAAAAGTATCATTATCCCCCAAATCCCAAGTAATCCTCCAGCAATTATAAATGCAAATTTAAGTATAGATATGGGCTCGTAAAGATTGGGAATAACATAAGAAGAAATCGCCGTAAGAGCAACAACCATAAGTGTTGGCCCTCCTATTAACCCCGAGCTTACAGCTGTCTCCCCTATAACAAGTGCTCCCACTATACTAACCGCATGCCCCAGCGGACGCGGAATTCGGAGGCCCGCTTCTCGCATTATCTCGTAAATCAAGTGAATTATAACGGTTTCAAGCATAAGAGAAAAAGGAGTAGTCCCCACAGCAAGCGCTATTTTACTGAGTATTGGCCCTGGAAGTATTTCCGGATTAAACGTGCTTATGCCTACGTACAGTCCCGGTAAAAGAGTTGAAAGTAAAAATGCTGCATATTTAAGCCAGCGAGTAAAAGTTGCAAAATATGGATGCATAGAATAGTCGTCGAGATGCTGAAAGTATTCAACGAAAAGATACGGCACAATCAAAGTATTAGGCGTTCCGTCAATCATTATAGCAATTCTACCTTCCGAGAGTTTTCCGCAAACTGTATCCGGACGCTCAGTCATTCCCACTGAGCTAAAAAGTGAAAAATCCCCTTGATCTTCTAGGTAAGGCAAAATATATCCTGACTCCATAATAGATTCTAAATCAACCTTTGAAAGATTTTCTCTAACTTTATCAAGTATTTCTGGAGAAACCTTCCCTTCCAAATAACATATACATACCGACGTTTTACTAATACTTCCAATTTGAGTAAGCTCAAATTTAAGATCTGGATTTTTAAGCCTTCGCCGAATTAAAGTCATATTTATCATTAAAGGTTCAACAAAGCCTTCCCTTGAACCCCTTTGCATGACCTCCGATGAAGGCTCAGAGACAGCCCTAAAGCTAAAACCTTGTACACCCAAAGCAAGCATGGAGTCACAGCCATCCATTGCAAGAAGCGCAAAACCAGACATCACCATATTAAAAGCATCATCGTAATTTGAAACTTGAATTTGATCGGCTGCAGTTATGATTTTATCTCGTATAAATTCATATTTTTCTTTATTAGTTGAGCCTTCAATCTTAGATTCGATTATAGGAACCATAACACTGTTGGTAAGCGTATTTTTGTCAACCATTCCTCCTATAGTTATAAGAGCACTGGAAACACCTTCTATGTTTAAATATTTTATGGAAAGGTCTGCTGTTTGACCAAATTCTCTTTTAAAAAATTCAACGTTCTCTATCAGTGACTTTGATAAAAATCCTCTGCTCTTTACCTCTGGCTTTTTTTCTTTGCCACGTACGTAAACATCCATAAAATGGCGAAAATACCTCATATACACACTTCCTCGCTGATTTAAGTCTAAACCTTCTTATATTAAATTGGCCAAAAAATGAAGAATTATACCCATATTCCTAGCAAACAAAAAAAGTTACACTTAACATGTAACTTTTAAATAATATTTAAATTATGATCTCAAATTCAGCAATCAATTAAGTTTGGGTTATTATGTAATCTCAGTAAAAATTCAGGCAAAATTTTTAGTGTACTGTTGATCTTTTAAGTGGGACTTGCAGTACTGGTGGATGATCAATTATGATTTGATACTTAGGCCATTCCTGTATAAACTCATATTTAGTTTTAGGTTCTAAATTGACGTTTTTAATTGCCTCTAAAACCGTATTTATGGAATTAATGCGATTCATTACTTCTTCAGAAAGAAGCCCCTTGCATTCAATTAATTTTTCAAAGTCTCGTATCATAGGGAAATCTTTAAGAGCATTATCGCTAATTTGAAACTCTTCTTTTAGAGTTGGAAGAAAAGAATTATATATCTTGTTATAAAAACAATTATAGTTACTTTGAAGAATCAAGCGTATAGTCTCAGAAAAATTATAATATTCAAAATTTCGTTTGATATTCTTTAAAGACATCTTTTCCTTTTTATATTTTGATAGCAACTCGTCATATATAATAGTGCGATCTTTACCATTTACACACTTAAAATAATTTTTGTATACTGCTAGCTCTCTAATTTGCTTTAAAGCATCGCCATAATGAATTATATTTTTATCGAAACACTTATTTATAAATGCCTTTAATATCTTGAGACATTCGTACTTTTCAGATTCTAAATATTTGTCCAGCTTACGAGATTGATCATAGCCATCATCAAAATTTTTACAAATCATTTCAATCGAAATCTTTAGCTGAACTAGAGTGTTTTTAACTTTACTAGAATTTAGTACCGTAAGTGAGGATTTAAACTCATGGCTTTTTACATCTTCAATAACATCTACCACATTTTTTATAATTCGGCTAAAATCGTTTTTATTAACTAAACTATTAAGACTTTCTTGAGCTAGTCTGGAAGCTTCTTGCACTGATTCTAAGTAATGGGTGCTTTCGCTTCCTCTCGTACGCTTACTAATTTGCTCTTTACAAAAATCCTCAAGCGATTTAAAGCATTTACTCACCTCGTAAAAATAAGTTTTGCTATTTTCTTCAATATACTTTCCTAAATATCTTTCATTTAATGCCTTTATCTCAGATATAACAGGCTTTAAGTCTTTAACAAAATTTTTTTGATTAGTATCAAGCATGCTTATCACCTTTCTGCATTATAAAATATGTATTTAAGTCGTACTACTATGTAATATTACTATAAAAATTTTGAAAGTCAAGAAATATACATAAATTAAAACACCCTCAATTAAATTGAAGGTGTTTCGTAAAAAAGTCATTACTATAATTCTTGAGAACTTAAATCAATTTCTTGCGAAGGAGATTTCGTCAATTTGCTTGCTAAACAATTCAGCTCATCGATTTTAGAATTTAATTGACTGTTAGTTTCAATTACTAACTTACATAATTACTGCATCATTTTCGTTAAATCTTCTAAAGTAGATGTATTCTCTTTTACTGTTTTTTTAAGTTTAACAACTTCATAATCTAACCTACAAACACTGCTTGCAACACTATCAATAGTTTCTCCATATATTGGTATACTGCTTCCTGCAATTACCGTCAATAAACCTAAAGATAAAGCCTTAATAAATTTAGTTTTTATAACCTTTACCTCTGTTTTTATATCATGATATTAAAAACCCATATACCTTAAAATCACCGCAAATGCGATACAAGCTTATATTAACTGTTGCAAATTTTCACTTATCTTTTCAAGTTTACTACGATCAAATTTTTTTGCGTTTTCTCCAAATTGCATTAATGCTATTTCCAAAGCGCCGCACTCCTCAAAAAGCTCTGCATTTTCTAAGTCATCCTCGAAAAATAAATTTTTTAAATCTGGAAAATTATTAACAAACGAAGTCATTACATCAAGTCCATTATCTAATACATCATTAAGCTCCTCAAACAAACGCCTAGCCTCTTTAACGTTTTCTAAAATGCTCTTTATTCTCTCTTTACTCAAAGATTCTAAATTCTTATCTATGCTATTAACTACTGGAGCTTCACAGTCAGTAGATATTTCCACCGATTTCGGAGCCGCATTAACTCCTATGCAACCACTTACCCCTAAAGCTAAAGCGGCAACTGCTAAACTTTTTTTAAAATTAAATCCTAATTTCATTAAAGTTCCTCCTATAATTTAAAAATCATTACTTCCACAATAAATCCATTATAACATATTTTTAAAAAATTTTCAAGGTTAATTCTTCATAAAGTTTCCCTTTTTCAAAATCATTAACTCATATACCCCCAGAAACAAAGCCTATCAATATTTTCATTCCTCATATTAAAAAAATTTGCTAGATCCTTAGGATCACTAAGAGCATTGTATAAAAATAAAACTACATGTTTTAATTTATGATCAATATTTTCAAATATATATAACTTATTGTTAAAATACTTGCCAGAAACTTCTAAGGCCTCGTATAAAATTTTCTTTATAATTTCAGCATGTATAAAAGCTTTAACTAGCATACTGCGGTATTCAAAGCTATGATAATCAGCCTCTGCAAGGGTTTGACAGCATGTATTTAATTCTACAATCTCATCATATAGATTAAATCTATCTTCTAATTCTTCTAAAATTCCTACGAAATCGGTATTGCAGCATTCAAATGCATTTATGCGACTATGAGTCCAGTCACATAACTCCAAAGCATAATGATGTAACTCATTAGCATTAAACTTTTCTAATGTGCCTCTTTTCTCTTCCAAAATTTGATTTATATTCCGAAAAAGTGCACCTTCCTCAGCAGAAGCAGTCTGAAAACATGTACTGCCTAAAAAAATCGCTGAAGACAAAACTGCGGCCGTAGCACTTTTAAAAAACTTTTTGGTAAATTTCATAAAAACTCCTTTTAATATTAAATTAAAAATTACCTTGGCATTTTTCTGAAAACTTAGAACTTACAGACTAATCCATAAATTCAGGGGCTTCCACCTTCATGCTATCAAGTATACTTTTTATCATAATACCAACGCATTTACAAAATGTCAATCTAGAAGCCGTTAAAGGTATATCCTTTGAAACTATTTTACAAGAAGAATACCATTTATGAAAAAGAGTTGCTAAATTTATAGCATATCTGGTAATTTTACTCGGGTCATAACCTTTCGCAGCTTTTAAAAGTACCCCTGGATATAAAGCCATAAAATATATTAACTTCTTTTCGCTCTCATGCGAAAGTAAATTCAAATCGCTCAAACCATCATACTCCTTTTGAACACGCCTTAATATACTGCATATCCTAGCATGAGCATATTGAACATAATAAACAGGATTTTTAGAGTCTTGAGCCACGGCTAAATCTAAATCGAAATCCATTCCGCAAGCCGCTTCGTGAGTATTAAAAATAAATCTTGCAGAGTCCGCGCCAACTTCTTCTATAAGATCGTAAAGCTGAACTGATTTTCCGCTTCTTTTGCTCATCCTAACGACTTCTCCATTTTTCACTAAACGAACTAGTTGAACTAAAATAATATGAAGTCTATCTCTACTTATACCTATTGCTTCCATTGCGTTTTTCATTCTTTCTACATGCCCATGGTGATCTGCTCCCCATACATTAATGCAAATATCAAATTCACGCGTCACAAATTTATTGTAATGATAAGCAATATCAGCTGCAAAATAGGTAGGTACCCCATTACTCCTAACCAAAACTTCATCTTTTTCGGAACCAAATTCTTTAGCTTTATACCATAAAGAACCGTCTTTTTCATAAGTAAGATTTTTTTGTTTCATTAAATCTATAACTTTTTTAACTTCACCTTCGCTATGAAGAGTACTTTCATAAAACCAGTTGTCGTATATAATTTTATATTTTTTTAAATCGCTTTTCATGCGAGATATATTTTTTGGAAGTGCAAAATCCACAAGAGCATGAATTCTTTCGTTTTCTTCTTTTTCAATATACTTTTTACCGTAAAGTTCAAAAAATTCCTTGGCAAGATCGGTTATATCTTCCCCGTGGTACCCATTTTCTGGCATCACTGCAGCGTCTTTCCCTAAACACAGCTGCCTATATCGTACGTCTAAGGAATCGCCGAATTTTTTTATTTGATTTCCAGCATCATTTACATAAAATTCCTTATAAACTTCATATCCCGAAGCCTTTAAAACTTCTGCTAAGCAGTCTCCCAGAGCTCCAAGACGTGCATTCCCCATATGCATAGGACCAGTAGGATTAGCTGACACAAATTCTATCATTACTCTTTTATTCTTTCCAAAATTATTTTTACCGTACTCAGTACCTAAATCTTTAATTTGACTTAAAGCATCTGAAAAAAAATCTTGAGAAAGAAAAAAGTTTATAAATCCAGGTCCCGCAACTTCTACTCTTTGGGTGCGTAAATTATCGCACTTTAGCTCCGAAACTATCACCTGAGCAATTTTTAGAGGGGACATCTTAAAAGCCTTCGCACAAAGCAAGGCAACATTTGAATATAAATCTCCATGACTTTCATCCGTTGGAGGCTCAATCTCAAATTTTGGAATACTTACGTTTTTAAGTCCATTTTTATCTATAAACTCACTTAAAATTTGAGTTATATTATTTTTTATTTTTAAAATCGTGTCTTCAAAAATATACATTTTTACCCTCATTCCTAACTCTTTAATTTATTTACCTCTATTGTTATATCAGTAAGACCTAAAAGATTCGTGTTTACATTTATAGCGTACTTTAAATTTAAAGTCCCGCCATCTTTACCCAAATTATTATTTATATCATGAGTAAAGACTGTCATAGTCAAAAGGCCATATTCTGTGTAGTATGGACTATAATGGCGTACACCTTTTTCAAGAATGATCCTAGTTTGGTGAGCTGTGTTTTTAGTGAGAGTCACAATGCCTTTTTCCTGAACCTTTATATTACAAAATGTGTAGTTTTTAGGATGACCTTCATCATACTCTTTATAAATTATATACTTCGTTTCACCTCGATCTATATAGTTTCCACGGTAAACGAGCGTAGTATGTTCCTGGCTGCCGGATAAACTTTGAATAGAATTAACTTTAATTAGATAGTTTTCTTTAATTTTAATCCCTTCTTTCATGTTTTCTAAAATTTTTCTATATCTATTTTCTTGACTTCATATTCTAAATCTTTCTCTAAAAATAGTTTTATATTTGCTAAAAAATTTTTTTCGTTTCCACTGCAATAAAAAGTAGCCTTGCCATTTTTCGAGTCATTTGATTTTAGCCTTTGAGCTTTTAAAAGCGCTTTAAGAGCTCGAGCGGATTCCAGTCCTGAATTAATTAAAGTAAATTCTTTTCCGAAAATTTCTCTTATAACCGGATTTACCAAAGGATAATGAGTACACCCTAAAATAATAGTATCAACATTCTTGTGTAAAAGCGGTGAAACATAAAAATCTAGAATCGTCCTAAGTACAGAGCTTTGAGGTGAAATATGTCCAGCTTCTATGAGCGAAGCGAGCAAAGGGCACGCGTTTTGCCAATATTTTATTTCGCTACTGAGCCGACTTAAACAAGTTCCATATGAATTACTATTTATAGCGGTGTAAGTCCCAAGAACCCCTATTCGTCCACTACTTGTAGATTTTATTGCCGCTTCACATGCAGGTTTTATAACTCCAAAAATTTTCACCTTTGAACTAACTTTACTTAAATACGAGCTTACTGTTCCGCAAGCAGCCAAAACCACTTTTACTCCACAGGATTCCAAAAATTTTATATTTTGATTAGCATAGTTAATAATAGTAAGTTTATCCTTATTTCCATAGGGCATTCTAAGAGTATCGCCAAAGTATATAATATCTTCGTTTGGCATTATTTTTCTTATAGCCTTGACGGCTGTTAGTCCTCCAACACCTGAGTCAAATACTCCAATAGCTAAATTATTCATCGCACGTTGCCTCCGAAGTTTCCTGCTTAGCTTTTAAAATATAATTTAAATTACTAGCAGAAGTCATTCTTGCTTTCCTCCCCTTTCTTTAATCAGCTTAGCTAAAAATAAATCTGCAGATTTAAATCTTAGATACTTTCTAAAATGAGCTCTAAAAACTTTTTACATCATTGATTATAACTTAAAATCTTCAAAGTTTTATACTGTAATTTCATTATACTTAAGCTGTTTTATAAATTTAACCACTTATATGTGATTATAACACTTAATCTAAAAAAATTTAAGAGTATATCGTATAAGCTTTATTACAAATTTTTCAATTTTTTACTGCCTTACAATTTGAAGTGATAATTTTTTCTTTTTATGTTAATATACAAGTGGTCAGAATTCAAATAAAAAAATCGAATTAAGGAGAATATTTATGCAGAAAATTAAAAAGACAAAAACTAAAAAAAATATACTAGTAATTGGAACAGGTGGAACTATTGCAGGATTAGGTCATGAAGGAATAACTTCAGGATATCAATCGGCTCAAGTTGAAATTGATGATTTAATAAATGAAATCGAATGTGTAAAGTCAATTGCAAATGTAAAATCTACCGATATGTTTAGCGTTGATAGTTGCGACGTCTCTTTAGAAAATATTAAGGAAATTTCGCAATATATAAACGAAACTTCCAAAGATAAAAACATCGACGGCTTCGTCATAACTCACGGAACCGACACATTAGAGGAATCGGCATATTTTTTAAATCTAACCTTAAAAACCCAAAAACCCGTAGTATTAACGGGCTCAATGCGACCAGGAAGTGCACTGAGTCCAGATGGCCCACTTAATTTATGCCAGTCAATAGCCTTGGCAGCAAATAAAAATTCACAGGGAAAAGGAGTACTCATAGCTTTTAGCGACTCCATATATGGCGCAAGAGATATTAGCAAAATTAACACTTTCCGCACAGATGCATTTAGTCATAAAGATTTAGGGTGCCTTGGTTATATGCAAGATGATAAAGTCTTTTTTTACAATTTAAGTCTAAAAAAACATACTGTAGAAAGCGAATTCGAACTCTCTTTGAATACTAAACTTCCAAAAGTAGAAATAGTAAGCTTTTATATAGATGCAAGTAAAGATATCCTTAATTTTGCGGCCAAAAACTCAGACGGTATAATTATAGCTGGAGCAGGATGCGGTGGAGTAAGTAATGAATGGGAAGAAGAAATAAAAAAATTACTGTCTCAAGGATGCCCAATTGTCCGAAGCTCTAGAATAGGAAATGGACTTGTCACATTTAATGAAGAAGAAATAAACGAAAAAGGAATATACTCTAATAATTTAAATCCTCAAAAATCTAGAATCCTGCTCACTTTAGCTTTAACTTGTACTCATGATTTAAATAAAATACAAGAAATGTTTAATATTTATTAATATAAGTTTTTTAAATATTTAACTAGCCGCAGGCATAACTTGCCTGGGCTTTTTTTAAACTACTAGCTTAATTCTGCTTTATCACCTGCAGGTATAGCAATTACTTCTACGTAATCTTCTTTTGAGTTAACACTCGTGCTATCGCTACTTACCCCTTTACTATTTGAAATTAATTTAATCCGAAGCTGCTCATTTTGATTCTTAAATTCTTCAAGCTTTTTACCTATCATAGCAGCATGATAAGTATATTCAGCAAGTTTGGCTTGAGAAAACAAAAACCCACCTACTCCTATTCCTGAAGCTAAAAATACAGAAAAACAAACCGTCCAAAACTTTAATTTCTGCTTATATTTATTTTTTCTTCTGGACTCTAAACTCGGTAGCTCAATTATCGTCGCTTGCTTTTGGTTAGCACTACTTTGAAACGTTTCAAAATCATACGCTTGGTCGTAATCTTGCACTACTAATTATACCTCCTAAAAATTCCTAAGCTTTAAAGCTTTTTGCACGCCCTTAATTTAGCACTCCGGCTCCTAAAATTTAAATTAACTTCTTCTTCAGAAGGATAAATAGGTTTTTTAGTAATTAGCTCAACCTCGGGAAATTTGCCGCAAACACAAACGGGAAACTCCGATGGGCACTGGCAAGGATTTACCCAACTATTCATCTTCTGCTTAACGATTCGATCTTCCAGAGAATGAAAGGTTATTACTATTAGTATTCCTCTCTTTTTGAGAAGTCTTAGGGCTTTTTCCATACCCTCACTCAAGGCTTCTAGCTCTTTATTTACGTATATTCTAATTGCTTGAAAGGTCTTACGAGCAGGATGTCCATGAGCTCTTTTAACTGAATTAGGAACAGATTGCTTTATAATTTCTGCAAGTTCTAACGTGGTGTTAATATGTTTTCTTTCTCTTTTTTCTACTATAGTTTTAGCTATCCGGGAGGCAAACCGCTCTTCTCCATATTTACTTATTATATTCCTCAGCTCTTTATACTCTAAGAAATTAACAACATCATATGCAGATTTACCTTTCTGGCTCATTCTCATATCGAGAGGAGCATCAAATTTATAGGAAAATCCTCTTTCAGCAGAGTCGAGCTGATGAGACGAAACTCCTAGGTCTAACGTTATTCCGTCCACTTGATTAATGCCTAAGTTATGTACAATATCATTCATTTCAGAAAAATTTCCTTGCACTATCTCTACGTTTTTTAAGTCCCTAAGACGACTTTTACATGCTTCGATGGCATCGGGGTCTCTATCTATGCACACGAGTTTTCCTTCTGGGTTTCTAAGTGCAATTTCTCTTGAAAGTCCACCGCCTCCTGCTGTACCGTCTACATAAATACCCGATTTGCTTACGCTTAGCAAAGATAACGTTTCTGAAATGAGAACCGTCTTATGATTGAAGTCCAAATAATACCTTCCTTTGCTAGAAAATTATAAGAAAACTACCACATTTTCAATTATACTCTATCTATTTATAGCAACTCAACATAATTTATATAAAATCGTATAGAATCATTAACATGACCAAAAAAAAAAAAAAAAAAAAAAAAATATGGAGCTAATACACTATTGTATTAGCTCCCCGGTCATTCCAAGTTTATAGCCTACTGCGTTGGCTTCATCTGTATCAATATGCATAGCAAGAGAGAAGCTACTGTTAACCCTCAAAACAACATCTTCAAACGTAAGACTTCGACATTTACTTACAATCCTCACCTTTCCCATATCTCCATCTTTAACTCCAAAAAACTTAGCTTCCTGCGGATTCATATGAATATGCCTCTTTGCAACAATTACCCCTTGATTTAAATTAATATTACCCTTAGGTCCAATTAAAATGCATCCATCAGTTCCCTCTAAATTCCCCGATTCTCTAATTTTTCCTCGAATGCCAAGCTTAATGCAATCTGTAAGCGAAAGCTCAACCTGAGTAAAATTTCTGCAAGGACCTAAAATCACAACATTGCTTATCGCTCCTCGAGGTCCCTTAATTTCTACACGCTCTTGAGATGAAAACTGTCCGGGTTGAGAAAGATTTTTATCTTTATTTAAAGTGTATCCCACTCCAAAAAGTACTTCTAAATGCTCTTGAGATATATGTATATGCCTGGCCGAAACTTCAACTTTAATATCCATTTCAATTACTCCTCAGCTTCAAAATTTGCCCATAAGCTTTTTATCAATAGTTTTATAAAAATTAGCACTAGGTAAATTAATAAATTTAGCTATTAACTTAGATCTATGAATTAAAATTCTTCCTTTTTCTTCACCCGAAAAGTAAAGTTTTCCATCAATAAAAATATTTACTCTAGACCCTTTCTTAGGAGAGTACTCAACCTCGAGCGGCGTTTTTGTTCCAACTATAAAGCTTCTAGAATTTAAAGAATGAGGACATATCGGCGTTATAGCCAAGCAATTTAATTTCGGATCAATTATAGGTCCACCTGCTGAAAATGAATAAGCAGTAGACCCGGAAGGAGATGATAAAATAATTCCATCCGCAATGTGATGGCATACTCTACTAAAGCCTTGAAAAACGCTATAACTAGAAATATGTGAACTAGTTTCTCTACTTATTACCACATCATTTAAAGCTAATAGATCTGTTCTCGGTAAACCCTTTACTTCTAAAATCATTCTAGGAAGAATTTCAAAATTTCCTTTTAAAATATCCTTTATTTCACTAAGCTGATTCCTTTCTAAAGAAGCTAAGAATCCTAAATATCCAATATTGATTCCAAGAATAGGTTTATCAAATCGAGCGGCAAGTTTAGCAAATTTTATAATGGTACCATCTCCACCAAAGGAAATTACAACGTCACTTTCTTTTATTATACCTTCAAAACTTGAAAAAAATTTAAGATTTTTGAATATAGCTATACCTTTAAGCTCCTCCAAAACAAATACCTTGGCATCTAAAAAATAAAGCTCTTCAAGAAGTAAATTTACGTCTCTAATTACTTCTTTTCCTTCTTTACTATAAACTATCCCTAATTTCAACTAAAACCATTCCACCTTAATTTCTAAAGCTCTTCGTGCGATTTAAAAACTAAATTTTCAACATCTATTTTATTATCTATGTAAGGACTATCACTCTTTTGCATGTGAATTAAATACTCTATATTTCCTTGCGGTCCTTTTATAGGAGAATAGTCTAAATTTAAAACGTCAAATCCTTGACTTAAACAAAAATCGCAAATTTTATTCACAACCTCAAAATGGACAGCTTTTTCGCGCACCACACCTTTTTTACCAACTTTTTCTCTTCCCGCTTCAAATTGCGGTTTTATAAGGCAGACTCCCCTTGCTCCAAGCCTAACTATATCCCGTATAACCGGCAAAACTATAGTTAAAGATATAAACGAAACGTCAACTGTAAAAAATTCTATAGCATCCTTTATAAGAGATTTATCTAAATATCGAATATTGGTTCTTTCTAAGTTAATAACATTAGGATTATTTCGCAAACTCCAGTCTAGCTGGCCATATCCAACGTCCACACAATAAACCTTATCGCATCCATTTTGAAGCATACAGTCCGTAAATCCACCCGTCGAAGCTCCTACATCCATGCAAACTAACCCTTTAATCGAAACATCAAAAACTTTTAAAGCCTTTTCAAGTTTAAGCCCTCCGCGGCTAACGTATTTTAGCTTACTACTTTTTAATTCTATGCTAGAATCAACGCTGCAAAGGGTTCCGGGTTTGTCAGATTTTTGATTATCAACGAAAACTATCCCTTCCATTATAAGCCGCTTTGCTTGCTCCCGGCTTGGAGCCAAACTACGCTGAACCAGTAAAACATCAAGACGCTCTTTCATACTCATCACAGCACTATAGTGCCCTTTCACTAATTATTTTACACTTCTTAAAATTAAAATTCAAAAGTTCTTAAAGACCTAGCTACATACTTAAAAGGTTAATTATATAAATTCATAGCTTTTTCAATGCTTCCATTAACTATTAACTCTAAAGATAAATAAACTTTTTCTAAACTGACTTTTAAAACTTCCAGCTCCTCTTTTGAAAATTTAGAAAGTACCCAATTGCTCAAATCCCAGCTTGGACTTGGTTTGTTTCCCACTCCAATCTTTATTCTCAAAAAATCTTCGCTCCCAGAAACATTTATTATATTCTTTACTCCATTTTGTCCACCATGAGAGCCTTTCGTCCGGATTCTAAGCTTTCCGGGAAGAAGAGAAATGTCATCAAAAAGAAGGATTACTTTATTCGGTGAGATTTTATAAAACTGCATAGCTGAAATTAAAGATTCTCCGCTTAAATTCATATAAGTTTGAGGTTTTAGAAGAAGAATCCTTTTGTTTGAAAGATTTCCAAACGCACACAGCCCTTTAAATTTACTGTTTGATATGCTACATCCTATCTTACTGGCAACATAATCAAGCGCCATAAATCCAGCATTATGACGCGTCCCCTCATATTCCTTCCCTGGATTACCTAGTCCAGCGATAATAAAGTCTAAGTTACTCATTTACTATCAAATTCACCTTTTAAATTATTCTAAAATCATAGTAGATACAGGTGTATCCTTATGAATTCGGTTTATGGCTTCAGAAAGTACTGGGGCAATATTTAATACAGTAAACTTATCTATCATCTTCTCTTCGGGAATTCTAATTGTGTTTAAAAAAACCACTTTTTTTATAACGCTATTTTTAAGTCTTTCAACTGCTTCACCAGAAAGCACCGCATGAGCAGCATAAACATAAACCTCTTTAGCTCCTCCTTTTTCTATAGCGGCTCGTGCAGCATTACATATAGTTCCTGCAGTGTCTATTATGTCATCAACTAAAATTATCTTCTTCCCTTTTAAGTCTCCAACTATATTCATAACTTCACTTACATTTGGCCTAGGACGCCTCTTATCGATAAGTGCTAAAGGACATCCCAAACGTGTAGCAAATTGACGAGCTCTCGCAACAGAGCCAAAATCAGGAGCTAATACCGTAAATTCTTCGGAATTAAAGCCCTCAATCTCCCTTATACAAGATGCAAAAAACGGAGCAGCTATCATATGGTCTACTGGAATATTGAAAAAACCTTGAATTTGCAGCGCATGAAGTTCTAAAGTTAAAACCCTGTTTGCACCGGCAGTAGTAATTAAGTCAGATACTAGCTTTGCAGAAATAGGTCCACGCGGTTTGGCTTTTCTATCTTGCCGAGCATAACCAAAATACGGCATAACAGCTGTTATTCTTGCGGCAGAAGCCCTTTTAATAGCGTCTATCATGACAAGCAGTTCCATTAGATTCTCATTTACCGGACTACTTGTTGACTGAATAATAAAGCAATCTGACCCCCTCACAGACTCATGAATATCAACCGATATTTCTCCATCCTTAAATCTAATAATTTCGGACTTCCCGAGCTCACATCCCAGCTCCGAAACGATATCCCTCCCTAAACTTGGATTGGAACTTGCCATAAAAATTTTCATTTCTCGTCCTTGTCGATCCATAGCTCTCTCCCTTATTTTAAACATCTATAAATTTAACTTTATCAAGTTATCTGATTTATTATTGATGCAAAAGGTCCAATTTCGCTGCTGCTCTTAATACTGCTATCCTTGCAATAGCTTTGAGTTATAGTTACATTATCCTCAACTGTGCAGTCAATAATTTGAGTATTAGGTCCTACTATACACTCTCTGCCAATTTTAGTTTTCCCCGTAAGGATAGTTCCAGGCAAAATAGAAGTGCCTTCTCCTATTTCTACCCACTTACCAATTATTATACCATCTCTGCAGGGAATTTTCACTCCATTTTCCATCATTCCATCTATTACCTTATTTCTTGCTATTTCATTAAGACGATGAAGCTGCGAAACATCATTTGCTCCTAGTGCAACATTATAAGAGGTTGTTTCGAAAGCATCAACTCTAAGTCCGGCATCAATCATGAGTTTTATTATAGAGGTTAAATAATACTCTCCCTGCAAGGTTTCGTTTGTTATCTTACCAAGATAACGTATTAAATCCTTGACTTTAAACCAGTACGCTCCTGAATTTATTTCCTTTATTGAGCGTTGACTAAATGTGGCATCAGTTTCTTCAACAATGGCTTCTACATTATAGTCTTCATTGTTTCTTACGATTCTACCATACCCACAAGGATTTTCCAACCTCGAAGATATTATAGTAGCAGAATTATTTGAATTTTTATGTATTTTATGAGCTTTAGTTATGGTTTTTTTATCCACAAACGGAGCATCTCCTCCCAAAATAAGGACGTCTCCATCCAAATGTTTATTTAAAAATGGAAGCGCTGTCATGACGGCATGAGCTGTGCCCTTTCTCTCTTGCTGTATAATTACTTCAAGATTATATTCTAATCCTTGGATGTACTTTTGAACCAGCTCGTGCCTATATCCTGCAACTACACAAATTTTATTGATATTACAGTTCACAACAGAATTTATTACCCATCCCACCATTGGCTCAAAAAGAACTGAAGAAAGTACTTTTGGTATACTTGACTTCATCCTTTTTCCTTCTCCGGCTGCGAGTATGACGCAACAAGTTTTTTCCAAAAAATATTCACTCCTAAAGATTTGTTTGAATTTTTATTTTATTGCTTCTACCTTCTAAATCATATATTAAAAGCTTTTGGATACGTCATTTAAAATTAAAATAAATTAATCGCTTCTAATAACCGCTATTTTAATTATAAAAAGTTTATAGCAATAAATTATTAAAATATTTATTTTATATCTTATATGTAATTATATATCATTTCAATGCCAAATACTTTATTTTTCATCTTGACTAACTTTATTTTTGAAATTCTAAGATACTAAAAAGTTATTTTTGCGGACAAAACATTGAAAAAGTTATTTATGCGGAGTATAATTTTAAAACTAAAAAATGAAAAGGAGATGGCTTTTATGAATTCCCATTTGAAAAAAAGGGATAGCTTTAGTAGTAAGCTAGGATTTATTTTATCATGTGTTGGATCTGCTGTAGGAATGGGAAATATTTGGCTATTTCCATATAGAGTGGGTCAATACGGAGGAGCTACTTTTCTAATCCCATACACTATTTTCATGATTATTTTAGGTTATTCTGGAGTCGTGGGAGAAATGGCTTTTGGAAGAGCTATGCGTACTGGTCCCGTAGGAGCATTTGAAAAAGCATTAGAAATTCGAAAAATAAAGGGCGGAAGCTACTTAGGAATGATTCCTCTTTTAGGCTGCTTACTCATAGCAATAGGTTACTCAGTTGTTGTAGGATGGATAATAAAATTTATTGCTGGTTCTATAACTGGGTCACTTTTCAAAGAAGACTCTACTTTGTATTTTGAAAGCTCTGCAAAAAGTTTTTCAAGCATTCCTTGGCACTTAGCTGCTTTAATCCTCACGTTTATAATTATGATTTTTGGAGTCTCTAGGGGTATAGAAAAATTAAATAAGATAGTCATGCCAGCATTTTTTGCTATGTTTCTAATCTTAGCAGTTTACATTTCTTTTAACCCTAAAGCGTCATACGGATACTCTTATCTTTTTAATCTAGACTTTAATTCTCTAGCAAATCCCAAAGTATGGATTAGTGCATTAGGTCAAGCTTTCTTTTCGCTTTCCTTGGCAGGTTCCGGAACGATAATTTACGGTAGTTATTTAAGTGAAGAAGAGGATGTGGTTTTCTGCGCAAAAAACGTAGTGGTTTTTAGTCTTTTATCCTCTTTGCTAGCAGCTTTAGTAATAATCCCCGCCGCGTTTTCCTATGGACTCGAAAACGAGCTGCAGTCCGGACCACCTCTTATGTTTATAACAATGCCTATTATTTTTAGATCCTTGCCAATGGGCCAATTAATTTCTATCATATTCTTTATAGCAGTTTTATTTGCAGCTATCACTTCACTTGTGAATCTTTTTGAGGCTCCTATTGAAGTATTAGAAACTCAGTTCAACCTCTCTCGGACTAAATCAGTAATGATAATTGCAGCTATAGCAATTTTGTGTGGTATATTTATTGAAGACGCCAATGTAGTAGGAAATTGGATGGATATCCTTTCAGTTTATGTTGTTCCTTTAGGAGCATTACTTGCAGGAATTATGTTCTTTTGGGTGTGCGGAAAAGATTTTGCAAGAAATCAAGCACAAATAGGGCGAAATAAACCCATCGGCAAATGGTTTGAACCTTTAACTCGATACGTTTTTATAGGTCTTATTTTACTAGTCTACATTTTAAATATAGTTTTAAATTAATTAGGAGGAAATAATATGAAAAAAATTATACTAACCGGAGATAGACCTACAGGAAGGCTGCACTTAGGCCACTATATAGGATCACTAAAAAATCGCGTTGAGCTTCAAGATGAATATGATCAGTACATTTTAGTTGCAGATATTCAAGCACTAACCGACAATGCAGAAAATCCACAAAAAGTTAGAGATAACGTCAAAGAGCTGCTGCTTGATTATCTCTCCGTGGGAATAGACCCCAGTAAAACAACAATTTGTATACAGTCTTTAATTCCTGCTATCGCAGAGCTTACAGTATTTTACTTAAATCTAGTAACCGTAGCACGTTTAGAGCGCAATCCAACGGTAAAAAGCGAAATAAAATTAAGAGCCTTTAGCGGTGGAATACCAGCAGGCTTTTTAACTTATCCGGTAAGTCAAGCGGCAGATATAACCGCTTTTGGTGCACATTTAGTCCCTGCGGGAGAAGATCAAGCCCCTATGATTGAACAAACATGCGAAATAGTTAGAAAATTCAACACCCTTTACGGTGAAATCTTAACCGAACCTAAAATTATTTTATCTAAAACCCCTAGATTAATCGGAACTGACGGAAAAAGCAAAATGAGTAAGTCCCTTGGAAATACTATCTACCTCTCTGATTCCGCAGACGAAATTGAAAGAAAGGTTATGGGCATGTTCACAGATCCAAACCATTTAAAGGTAAGCGACCCCGGTGACACAAAAAATAATCCTGTTTTTATATACCTCGATGCCTTCGGGTTAGATAGAGAAAAAATTGATTCTTTAAAAGCTCAATATGAAAAAGGCGGACTCGGAGACGTTAAAGTAAAAAGGTATTTAAACGAAGTTTTGCAGGCTACTCTTGAACCCATAAGAAAAAAACGCGAACTACTCGAAAAAGATTTAAGTTCAATTTACAAAATCGCTTTCGAAGGCACAGAAAAAGCTAAAGCCTTGACCTCTAAAACTTTAGAAAAGGTCAAAGCTGCAATGAAAATTGATTATAAAGAAATTAATACATCCCATGAGTCTTAAGGAAATACAGCATTGCTCGTCCTAGGTTATTTGGAACATCACTAAGAAAAGTATATGCAAAAAGCTCTGCAAACCATTCTTCTGCATTGGTTTCTCCGTATTTGCTTACATGACTATTAGATGTACTATATTTATCATTGGCTATTTGTAAAATTTCAGTCTTATTTTCTTTTGCAAATTTAGCTGTATCGTCATCTTCAGAGTCATTCGCTGGCAGCGTTTGCCGAGTTTTTGAATAAAGAGCATATTGAAGAGCGTGGCCTAATTCGTGCACGATAATACTTTCTAGCTCTTTACCTTCTGGTACTTTTACAAGAAATCCATTACCTATTGATTCTTTTATTTTTGTTTCAGCAATATTTATGTTTTTAAAGTCATTTTTAGAAATGGTAATTCTAAGGTTGAATCTTTCGGGACCAGTAGTAGTGGCATCACCGTGATTATTAACCACTTGCGCAATTATTGGTACAAAAGATCCTGCTTCTTTCTCATCTACTTCTTTAGCGTGAAAACTAAATTTATAACCTCCCACAAATCTCGAACGAAGTTTTTCACTATCTTCGATTAAAAGCTTTTCAAATCCTGGAAGCTTATCAAAAACAGCATTAATTTGCGTTAAAATTCGCAGTAAAGCATTAGGATCTATTTCAAAAAAACTTCCATCAATTTCAAAAATTCCTCCACTTCTTCTTTGAAGTTTTTTTGCTTCTTCTAAAATTTTTCTAGCAAGTTGTCTATCACTTATATGTGCAACAAGATAATTCATATATTGTATTGGAGGAGTATTCACTTGAGGTTTGCAAATTTTAGCAGTAGCTATTGGTACTATTACCGCAGTTGGAATTCCTATGCATACTGACCCACCAATTAAAACTTTTTTGACCAAGTTTTTTCCACTTGATTTTACAGTGTTAATATTTTTATTTTCCATTTTAATGGAATTTAAGTTTAATCCATTAGTGGTTTGGCCAAACATTAATGATGCAAGCAAAGCAGCAACTATTTTTTTATATACTTTCATTTTTACCTCTCCATATAACAAATTTTCTTATATAAATATATTATACCATGATTTAAAACACTTGTAAAGAATTCAGTATAGTCTGTTTGTATTTTTATATATGAGTTAAGTATAAAGTTGACGACTATTTTACATCAAATTTTCATAATTTTTTACTTATCCTCTCTAAAAATATTTTAAATATAACTTCTACTAAACCATTGACAAATAAGAAAAGCTCCCTATAATAACCTAAGGAAAATTTGAAAGAAGACCAAAGCTGCAATGAAAATTGATTATAAAGAAATTAATTATACATCCCTTGATTTTTAAGAAAGTCACACATTGCTCTTCCAAGGTTTGTGGAAGTATCGCTAAGTAAGGTGTGTGCAAAAAGCTCTGCAAACCATTCTTTTTCGTTGGTTTCTCCATACGTACTTACACAGCTATTAGTTGTATGATATTTGTCCCAGGCTATATTTAAAATTTCTTCTTTATGATATTTGGCAATGTCATCCAATTTACGCCAAGAATCTTCTTTCAAAAAAAGGGCATGTTGAAGAGCGTGGCCTAATTCGTGCACGATAATACTTTCTAACTCTTTGCTATTTTGTACTCTTGCATTATGGCCCGAGAAAATTGAACTTCTAATGCTATTCTCAGCACTATCAAGGCTATTAAAGTAGGTTTTAGAAATTTTAATTTTAGTGTTATATTTAATTTTACCCAATGGATATTTGAAGCATGCCATGGTCGTCCTATTGCTATCACCTTCAAATTCTTCAGTAGAGAAAGTAAATTTATATGAGGAAATAAAATGACTATGATTTCTAATTAAAAGCTTTTCAAATCCTGGAAGTAAATCAAGTATAGCATTAACTTGTAATAAAAACCGCAGTGAAACATGAGGATCTACCTTACAAAAGCTCTCTTTAACCTTGAAAATTCCATTGCTTCTTTTTTGCAGTTTTTTTACTTCTTCTAAAATTTTATTTGCAATATCTTTTTCTTCTAAATTTTCAACAAGCTTATAAACGTCGTTCATACGAGATTTATAAACTTCAGAAATAGTTAATGATCCTATTACTGTAGCTGAAGTTCCTATGCAGGTTAAGCACCCACCTACGAAAACGTTTTTAGCTAAATTTTTTCTTCTTAATTTTTCAGTATTAAAACTTCTATTTTCTATTTTAGTTGAATTGAGATTTAATCCACCGGCAGCTTGAACCGGCATTAATAATGCAAGTAAAGTGGCAAATATCTTTTTATATACTTTCATTTTTACCTCTCTATATATCCGTGCAATAATTTTTTATATGAATATATTATATCATAATTTAAAACACTTGTAAAGAATTTAATCTAATTTATTTATATTTCTAATTATGTGTAAGTTAAATTTAAAACCAAAATCTCCTTTTCACTCGAGCTTTTACAGCGTTTGTGCTTATTTTTTCTAAAAATCTTTTAAATATAACTTTTATTAAACTATTGACAAATAAAAAATTCTTTCTATAATAAACAAAGATAATTTCGAAGGAGGAAACATTTATAGAAAAGCAAAATCAATCTATTAAAGATGCAAAGAAATTAGGATTTACAAAAATGTTAGTCCTTGGAATTCAACATGTTTTTGCAATGTTCGGCGCAACAGTGCTCGTACCTATTTTAGTAAATAAATATTTCGGCGGCGAAGTTCTTTCCATCCAAACAACTCTTTTCTTTGCAGGAACGGGAACTCTTCTGTTTCATTTTTTCACTAAATTTAAAGTTCCAGCTTTTTTAGGGTCTTCTTTTGCATATCTAGGTGGATTTTATACAATAGCAAATTTAAATACCGGCAACTTTTCAACTCTTTCAAAAATAGAAAAATTTCCTTACGCGTGTGGAGGAATCGTAATTGCAGGGCTGGTTTACTTGATTTTCGCAGGATTCGTAAAAATAATAGGCGTGCGTAAAGTCATGCATTTTTTGCCACCAGTGGTTACAGCTCCAATTATTATGTGTATTGGACTCAGTCTTGCTCCTTCCGCGGTAAAAAGCGCTTCTTCTAATTGGCTTTTAGCAATAGTCGCACTCGCAGCAGTAATCTTTTTCAACATTTTTGGTAAAGGTATGTTAAAAATTATCCCAATTTTAATGAGCGTAGTTATAAGCTACGCTTTTGCTTTAGTTTTACATTATCTAGGAATAAGGAATCCAGATGGTACTCCAATTTTTGCACTTATTAACGAAGCCTCAGCAAACTTTCTAAGTTTGCCACCTTTTCCAATTTGTAAATTTGATTTAAGTGCAATTTTAGTCATAGCCCCTATTGCTTTAGCGTCTATAATGGAACACATAGGAGATATGAGCGCTATATCTGCAACTGTAGGAGAAAACTTTATAGAAAATCCTGGTGTTCATCGCACTCTCATTGGAGACGGTCTCGCTACTTCTCTTTCTGCTTTTTTTGGAGGACCAGCCAACACTACATATGGCGAAAATACAGGAGTCTTAGAGCTTAGCCAAGTACATGACCCTAAAGTTATTCGATTAGCTGCATTATTTGCTGTGGCTTTAAGCTTTATTCCGAAGGTATCACAAATTATCACTTCAATGCCTACAGCTATTATAGGGGGAATTAGCTTTATTCTTTACGGCATGATTTCCGCTATTGGAGTTCGAAATATCGTAGAAAATAATGTGGATTTCACAAATTCACGAAATCTCATTATTGCTGCTGTAATATTAGTATGTGGACTTGGGTTTCCGGAAGGATTGAAATTTTCTCTATTTAACACAGAAATAACTCTAACAAGTTTAGCTATAGCGGCCCTTATAGGAATATTTCTTAACGCTATTCTCCCTGGAAACGACTACGAATTCACCGAATCATATTCTTCTAAACCGAGTATGAAAAATACCTAATTAAAAGTAAAATATTTTCAAAGAGATTAATAACTAGTAAAAGTCCAAGGAAATTCCTGGACTTTAATTTCTATTAATTTTAGATGCAATTATCGTTATTCTACACGAGTCCACATATAGCAAGTAATATAAGGTTGCATATTATTGTGAAATCCGTCTCCTCCGGTAGACGTTGAAGGGAGTGACATTCTAGTTACCGCTTCAGAATATTCATTGCTCCATGGAATCGTAATAGTCCATGCAGGCCACGTTACTTGAGTATTACCAACCGTATTTTCAATAGCTCTTGCATGAGAATGTGATGGTATCTGAGATACATCAAGCTTTACAGTCTCTGCTCCACCGATAGCTTCAGCTACTGTGTAATTAGTAGTTCCGTTATCTCCTATTCCGAGAGGAACTCTACCTTGTCCCCAGGGTCTCCAAACTCCTCCAAAAATCTCCTTCGGATCTATAGAATTAATACTCATGTAAATGGATCCTACAGGGTAAACCAAATCGAAAATTCTTTGACTTTTTAAAAGCTTCGAGATTGCTCCTTCAGCTTCCTCTTCAATAGCTCTTGTGACTGCTCTTTGACTCATAACCGCAGTTTCAGACCATCCCTTTTTTTGAAGTACTTTAGGTGCTGGAGAAACACCTTCTACTTGATTGTCAACGTATTCTCTAGTAGCAATATTATAGTCTGCAATTACCGCTTTTATATTTAAATTACTTCCATTAGGTTGAAGTTCATTGTTACCACTCGCCAAAACTGAATGTTGCGGTAATAAAAGGGCTGTTAATAAAGTCAACTGCGAAATTCGGAAAAATAGTTTCTTCAAGTATACCATTCCTTCCAATAGTCTCTAAGAACTTTTGCTTAAGTTGCTTTTAATATAAATGTCAAAGCTTTCTTAGTAAATTAAACACCTAATTTTCTTTAAATAATTTATAAAAATAAAACTTAACTATATCAAACATCTTGATTTTACATAAATAATTTTTGAGAGTTTAAATTATTCTTGAAAGAACAGTATTCAAAAAAATTGTAATACATTTTAAAACACTAATTTTCTGATACCATCAATAGCATAGAAGCTGCAATTCCTGAAAATACTTTGATTTCAAATCGATAACTGCCAAACGTTTTTATTGTACCTTCCTGAAGTACTATTTTATGTTTATCGATGTCAATTCCAAAGCTTTCTTTAATTTGAAGAGATATATCCTTTGACGTAACTGCGCCAAAGAGTTTCCCATCTTCTCCGCCTTTACGTACAATTTTAATAGTTTTTTCATTTAGAGTTTCTTTTATTTTTTCAGCTTCAGCTTTCTTAATTTCATTTTGATGTTTTATTGATTCCTGAGTATCCTTAAGCTCTTTTAAAGAACTAGGTGTTGCTTCTTTGGCAAGTTTCTTGGGAAATAAAAAATTTTTTGCATATCCATCAGATACTTTTACTATCTCGCCTTTTTTCCCACTTCCACGAATATCCTCAAGTAATATAACGCGCATAATATCATTCTCCATTTCGAATATTTTAGATTAAATCTTAACTTTTATAATGTCTATGAGCTTTTCCTCCGCCTCCTTTAAGTCCATATTTGAAAGATGTACCGCTGCCATAGTTTGATGGCCCCCTCCACCTAAGGATTCCATTAGAACCTGCACATTTACCTCACCTAACGACCGAGCAGAAATGTCGGTTCCGTTTCCGCTTTTAAAAATCACAAACGAAGCTTTTACATCCTTTACATTAAGAAGTTCATCTGCTGCCTGAACATAGGCGCTGCGAGACTCACCAGCTTCACCTTTATATGCAGCAATAGCACAACCTTCTAAAATGTATGTACTCTCAACTATTTTACACTTAATTTTATAATTTTCCATAGAATCGGCAAAAATTTTTTTGACTTCTGCGCTATCAGCACCTTTTCTTCTAAGATATGCAGCAGCTTCGAAAGTCCTAACACCGCACTTTAAAGAAAAATTTTTGGTATCTAACATTATTCCAGAAAGCAAACACTCCGCTTCCCATTTTCTTAAACAATTATGAGGCATATATCCTATAATTTCCGTTACCATCTCGCAAACTGACGATGCGAAGGGTTCGTGAAAAAAGATAGTTGCATCATGGATTTTATCCATAGTCATTCTATGATGATCTATTATGGCTGTATGTTTAAACATATGATAAACTTGATAATTTTCTAAAAATTTCTCAGAGTGAGTGTCCACAACTATCAAAAAAGACTTATCCGTAATCTTGGCTACAGCGCTTTCGGGCGATAAAATCAAATTAGAAAGTCCAAATTTATCCATCATTTTAAGTATCGAAGTCGCCATAGACGTTTCGCGGTCTATAATAAAGTAAACCGGCTTTTTCTCAGACCTCGAACATACACTATAAAGTCCAATTGAAGACCCGACGCTATCGAAGTCAGAAAATTTATGTCCCATTATAAAGACGGTGTCGCAAGCTTTTATCTTTTCGAGCAGTGCAGTCGCTACTACTCTTGCACGAACCTTACTGCGTTTTTCAATTCCAGGAGAATTTCCGCCAAAAAATTTGTATTCCTCTTTTGACTTCACAACTACTTGATCTCCACCGCGTCCTAAAGCCATATTCAAAGCATTTTCCGCTTGAAGCTTGGCCTCCACAAGATTATCTACATTTCGGCTAACTCCAAAAGAAACTGTAGCAAATTTATGGGCGTCTACTTTTACTTCATGTATTTTATTTATTATATCGAATTTTTTATCAATAAAATGTTTTAAATACTTTTCTTCAAACAATAACAAATATTTACCATCAGAAAGCTTTTTTAAAATTCCATCTGTTTCGCTCATCCATGCAGAAAGTATTTCCTCTACAGAAATTAAAAGTCCCATAGCCTCTTTTTCCTGTACGCTTTGAAATAGTTCTTCTTTATTGTCAAAGACTGCAAGCCCTACGCAAATTCTTGATTCTTCATATTTCTTTTTTAGTTTAGAATACCTCGTGACATCGAAAAAATAAAATATCAAAAATTCATCCATTTTTTCAGAAGATACTAAAAAACTCTTATTTTTATAAAAAATTTCTTTTTTATCTAAAAGCTTCGAATTAACATCAAGAGGCAAAAATTCTTCAAGTGTCCCATAAAAACTATCTTCACCTTGAAGGAAACTTTCTTTAAAAGAGTCGTTGAACAAAAGAACCTCTTTTTCCAAATTTGTTACTAAAAGTGGCATAGGAACAGATTCTAAAATTTCTAAACTACTTTCGCTAATAAAGCTTTTTACTAGCTTAGAAGTATTTGTAATATAGTCCATATAGTGGCGCAGCAATAAAAGTAGCGAAACTTCAATAAATGCAGTTATTGAAAAGTTTATCAAAAATAGCGCTCGACTAAACATCAACATAGATATATTCATTATACACGCTATCAAGGAAATTATTGTAAAAACAGAATAAACATAAAATTTACTTATTCTCAAAGACTTCCTCACCTCTTGATACTCCCTATATCAAAATGTCCTATACTTCCATTATAATCGGTAAAATAACAGGATTTCTTCTTGTCTTTCCGTGAAACAGCTTGTAAAGCTCATCCCTTACTTTAGACTTTATTATACTCCAATCACGAGTTTTTTGACTAGCACAAAGTTCAAATACTTTCAATGCAGTCTTTCGCGCTTCTTCCATTAAACACTCTGACTCTTTTACATAAACAAATCCTCGTGAAATGATATCTGGTCCCGCAATCACATGTTTATCTGAGGAGTCTAAAGTGGCAACTAAAACTATAAGGCCATCTTCTCCTAAATGCTTGCGATCTCGAAGAACAATACTTCCTACGTCTCCAACGCCTATTCCATCAACTAAAACTAACTCTAAGGGCACCTGACCAATCTTATTCATACTGCTTTTGCTTATTTCCAAGATATCTCCGGTATCCCCAACGTAAACATCTTTTTCTTGCATTCCCATCGCAAGCGCTAAAGATGCATGCTTTACAAGGTGACGACGTTCTCCGTGAACAGGTATAAAGTACTGTGGTTTGACTATCCCTTGAATTATTTTTAATTCCTCTTGACAAGCGTGACCCGATACATGTATCTCATACATAGATTCATAAACAACTTCGCATCCAAGCTTCATCAGTTCATTTACAACAGCTCCAACAGTCTTTTCATTTCCTGGAATAGGAGTAGCTGAAATTATTATAAAGTCTTCGGGTCCTACTTCCACCTTCTTGTGCTCCGAAAAAGCCATTCTATGCAGTGCAGACATCGGTTCACCCTGACTACCAGTGGTTATTAATACGACTTCATTTTTTGAATACCGAGTTATGAGGTCAATGTCAATTATAAGACCATCTGGAGCACTAAGATATTTGAGTTGCTGAGCAATAGCTGCATAGTTTATCATGCTGCGTCCCGAAAACGCCACTTTTTTTCCATACTTTGCGGCGCAATTAATAATTTGCTGAAGTCTACCAATGTTAGAAGCAAAGGTAGCCACGATAATCCTTCTATTTCCTGCTTGCTGAAAAAGTCTTTCAAATGATTGATCAATTTTTTGTTCAGTCATTGTGTATCCGGGTCTTTCGGCATTTGTAGAGTCCGCCATAAGAGCCAGTACCCCTTCTTTTCCAATTTCAGCAAAACGTGCAAGGTCAATCATTTCTCCGCGTGAAGGAGTACAGTCAATTTTAAAGTCACCTGTGTGGACTATAGTTCCTGCCGGCGTTCTAAGCGCTAAACCTACAGCATCTGGAATAGAGTGATTAACGCGTATAAATTCTATACTTGTGGATCCTAATTGAATATTTTCTCCAGGTTTAACAGTTGTAAGTTTAGCACTATTTAAAAGTCTATGTTCTTTCAATTTACTCGTTATAAGACCAATCGTAAGTGGAGTTGCATATATAGGAACATTTATTTTCCTTAAAAGATATGGAATCGCTCCAATGTGGTCCTCGTGTCCATGAGTGACGACTAATCCTTTAATCCTCTCTCTATTAGACTCTAAGTAAGAAAAATCAGGTATTACAAGGTCAACGCCAAGCATTTCTCCATCTGGGAACGACATTCCACAGTCAACTATAATAATCTCATTATTACACTCAAATGCAGTAATATTTTTGCCTATTTGATTAAGCCCTCCAAGAAATACTATTTTAAGGGTTTTTACTTCATCTTTTGAGGGTCCTTTCTTAGTTGATGTCCTAATATATTTGCGCGCTGCGGAAGGTGCTGCAGTAGTAGTTTTAGTCTTTTTTAAATGAGTTTTTTCAGTATCATGTAAAACTTTTTTAACTCCCACCACTTTATTTGTTTTAACCTCGGGATTATAACTTTTTACAATTACTTTTTTATTCTTTGTATTTTCAATCGTCTTCTTTATGGGATTTACTATTTCCTTTTTTATATTTTCTGACATAGCCTATTACCTCCTTGACTTTTTCAATAAATAAAATTAAAATCGAGTCCAATAGCTTGAACTTGATAAACAACTTAATAAACATATGAAATTAATCCGAATGTAAAACTAAAAATTAATCACGTACGTCAAACATTGAGTTTAATTATATATCTAAATAAATTATATGTCAATAATTCTTTATCATCTTAAAATATCAACTTGAAGGAGAGTCAAAAGTGGACCATATTGAAATATTTACCGATGGAGCTTGCAGCTATAATCCTGGTCCAGGTGGATGGGGAGCGATTCTTAAATATAATAGCCTTGAAAAAGAAATTTCAGGTGGAGACGCCAGCACAACAAACAATCGTATGGAGCTCACAGCTCTCATCAAAGCCCTCGAAGCCTTAAAGCGTCCATGCAGCGTAATAGCATATAGCGATTCTAAGTATTTATGCGATGCAATATCTAAAGACTGGATCACAAATTGGAAGAAAAACAACTGGACTAAAAATAATAAAAAACCTTTACTTAACACTGACCTTTGGAAAAGGCTTTCAGACTTACTTAAAGTTCATGATGTTAAATTAATATGGGTAAAAGGGCACGCTGGACACCCTGAAAATGAAAGATGCGATAAACTAGCCACTTCAGAAATTTGCAAACTTAAAAACAAAATGTTTCCTAAGAAGGACGAGTAAAAGTAGGGACTATCTTCATTAGCATATTTTCTATTTCTTTATAATTACCTTTATTTGCAATACTTTTTAAAGCTTCAATATCACGATTAAAAATTTCTTCATCTAATTTTATAGGGTTTCCAATATAAACTTTCTTACTCTTTGTTTTTCGAATTCCTTCTTCTTCCATTAAAAGTTCTTCGTATAATTTCTCACCGGGACGCAGTCCAACATATTCTATTTTAATATCTTCATGAGGTACAAACCCCGAAAGTCTTATTAAATTCTCAGCTAAATTTTTTATTTTGACGGGTTCTCCCATATCAAGCACAAATATTTCTCCACCCTTTGCAATACCTCCTGCAGTCATAACCAAAGATACCGCTTCGGGGATAGTCATAAAATATCTTATAATTTCAGGATGAGTAACAGTTACCGGTCCCATTTTTTTAATCTGCTCTTCAAAAAGTGGAATAACTGACCCATTTGACCCTAAAACATTCCCAAATCTTACTGCCACAAATTCCGTTTTGGAATATTTATTTTTAGTCTGCACTAACATCTCGCATATGCGCTTTGTTGCCCCCATAATATTTGTTGGATTTACGGCTTTATCTGTTGAAATTTGAACAAATCTACCCACACCATATTTATCCGCGCAATCTAAAAGATTTAAAGTGCCAAATACGTTATTTTTTACCGCTTCCTCTGCATTTTTCTCCATTAAAGGTACGTGTTTATGTGCTGCTGCATGGAAAACAACATCAATTTTTTCTCTTTTAAAAAGCCTTTCAAGCTGATCTTTATCACAAATAGTTAAAATTTCTACTTCTAAATTGAGATTATCCTTATGCTCTCTTTTAAGCTCCTGCTGAATTTCGTAGGTACTATTTTCATATATATCCAAAATTATTAGCTTGCGGGGAGAAATTTTTGCAATCTGACGACAAAGCTCTGACCCTATAGACCCTCCCCCGCCAGTGACTAAAATAGTTTTCCCTACAAGATAGCTGCCGTACTGGTGCTTATCAAATATTATCGCTTCTCTGCCAAGAAGGTCCTCTACCTTAATTTTTCTCATTGCAGATGCAATAGAAATGCCAGAAGTTATAGCCTCATAAATGTTTGGTATTATCCTAACCTCAAGAGTAGTCTTAGCACAAATATCAAGTATTCTCCTTCTTTCTTTAGAAGAAATAGAAGTGATAGAAAAAAGAATTACTTCTACTCCCAGTCTTTCGCAAATTTCAGGAATTTCCTCCGTGGCTCCCTCAACCTTAACTCCCATAACTTTGCGTCCTATTTTTTCACCGTCGTCATCTATGATTCCCACTGGTAAATATTTATTAGCAGAATATTTAAAAATTTCTCTTAAAACCGATGCCGTGGACTCTCCTGCCCCTATTATAAGCATTCTCTTTTTATCCTTGACTTCTTCATCTGAAACATTATCTATTAGTCTATTAACTCTATAAAGTATTCTAAACATAAATACGCCTAGCGTCGACGTGAGCCCAAATAGAGCATAAATGCGCAAAGTTAATCGAGTGCCACAAAGTACACTAACAATAAAAAATATAAAGTTAGCACAAAAAGTGGCAAGACCAGCATAAAAAAAGTCTTCTATGTCTGCATATCGCCATATTTTATCGTAAAGCTTGAAAGCAAAAAAAACAATTCCAAAGCATAAATTAGCCACCAAAGCACTTTGCCAAAAGCCTTCAAGCTCTGAAATAAACAAGTTATTTCTATTTATCGCTAAAGAAATATAAAAAGAAAAATTCCAAATTAAGAAATCACAGAAAAACAGTGCATACTTTCTATATTTCTTAACTAACCTCCAAATGGCATTTTTAATTTCTTCCATGTCTCATTCCTTCACTATTAAATCTCAAGCTTTTTAATCCGTTCCAAATATCCTATCTCCAGCATCCCCAAGTCCTGGAAGAATATACCCATGCTCATTTAAATCTCTATCGCAAGCCCCGCAGTAAATACTCACATCCGGATGCGCCTTTGAAAGAGCTTCAATGCCCTGAGGAGATGCAAGTATACACATAAATTTTACAGACCTCGGATTCCTCCTTTTTACCATATTGATTCCATCAATTGCCGTGCCACCAGTTGCAAGCATTGGGTCTAAAACTACAATTTCTTCATTTTCCGTTTGACTTGGTAATTTAGAATAATACTCCACGGGCTGTAAAGTTTTGTGGTCACGATAAAAGCCCAAATGTCCAATACGTGCAGTAGGCAACATTTTCATAACGCCTTCAATCATTCCGAGCCCAGCTCTGAGAATAGGAACGAAAATCAAGCGGTTTTCACCTAGAGTATTGAACATTGAAGTTTCAAGAGGGGTTTCTATTTCTACTTTTTCTAAAGCAAGGTCTCTCATAGATTCATAGCACATTAGCATCGTAACTTCACTTATAAGCTCTCTAAATTCCTTATAGCTTGTGTTTTTATTCCTTAAAAGAGTTAACTTATGCTGAATAAGCGGATGATTCATAATCATTATTTTTTTATTTGACGTCATAATTATTCCCTCCATATTTATTTTCAGTAAAATTTAACTTCATAATGCCGCTGCAAGTACTAATATCAAAATACTACAAATTCTCTAGCTGTTTTATCTCATCTATCCGACGCTGATGACGCTGACCTTCAAAAGGAGTCTTTAAAAACACTTTAATTATAATCTTAATCTCTTCAGTGTTTATAATTCTAGCACCCAAACAAATTATGTTAATATCATTATGGCTTCTAGCTAGCTTCACAAGATTTTTATCATTGCACACAGCTGCTCTTATGCCGCAAATTTTATTTGCAGCAATACACATTCCTATCCCAGATCCACAGATAAGTACTCCTCTTTCGCTCTCTCCAGATGCAACTGACTTTGCAACTCCTTCAGCAATTAAAGGATAATCACACGACTCCTCACTGTGCGTTCCAAAATCTTTAAAGGGGACAAACGCTTTTAAATACTCTTTGAGTTTTTCTTTAGCACTGTACCCAGCATGGTCTGACCCAATAGCTATCATAAATTCTCTCCTAAACATTTATTTTTTAAAAGCAGCCGCTCAGCTTGTGAAACTCTCAAATAATTGGGTTTTATATTTGCAGCCGTAACCAACTTACCACTAATATAGTCTTTTAAAGCGGCAAATCCTACTTGAGATGCTCTAACATACCTTTGCCCTTCACTCGTAAGCTCTATTTGACTGAGCTTATAATCTCGAGCAAGAATATTGTAGCACATTTCTGCGCCGTCGCCAACTAGTTTTATTTTGCAGTTATAGTTTTTAAATTCCTCGGCAAGCTGATCTATAGATATCGATCTATCTTCAGTCAATCTCGAAATCGCAGCGCCGCTAGATTTAAATACAGCATTATAAACCTCTCCTCTTCTGGCATCCATGCATGCAGAAACTATTCCGTAAAAATCTTTAAGTCCATAAGCTGCAGCTAAAAGAGAAGATACTCCAACACAAGGCTTACCAAGTGCAAGCGCCATGCCCTTGATGGTTGCCATTCCTATGCGAAGACCTGTAAAAGACCCCGGGCCATTTGTCACTGCAAAGAAATCAAGTTCGTCGAGCTTAAGACTAAGATTTTTAATTACTCCATCAATCATGGGAGCTAGAGTTTGACTATGAGTTAAACCAGCATTTATAAAAAACTCAGCTATAATTTTTTCGTCTTCTATGACCGCTACTGAAGCTGTGAGTGAAGAAGAATCTACGGCTAATAATTTCATTTTAAATCTATCCCCCTTACGTTTATAATTCTTGAGTTTTCACTCGTTTTTTGAAATCTAATATTTATTGCGTTTGAGGGCAAATGTTTTTCTATATTTTCACTCCATTCAACTATAAATATGCCCTTGCCGATATAATCAAAAAAGCCCGTAGATTCTAAATCCTCAAGCGTCGACACTCTATACATATCAAAATGATAAATCTTAACTTTAGAGCCTTCATATTCATTTACAAGTGAAAATGTTGGACTTGAAACTTCATCTTTTAAGCCAAAAAAATCTGCAAAACCTCGTGTAAAAGCTGTTTTGCCGGCTCCTAAATCGCCATAAAGAGCAACTACCTCATTACCTTGAAGTAAGCTCGCTATTTTTTTAGCTAAGTTTTCGGTATCTTCCGGGGAATTACTATAAAATTCCAAGTTTACACCTCCCTTTTACAATAAAAATTAGCTATAGAAACTTCTCTAAAAACTTATTTATCCTCATATTTTGCGAAGTTTTAAAAACTTCTTGAACTGTTCCGTCCATAATTATATTTCCTTCGTCCATAAAAAGCACTCTCGTTGATATTTCTTTAACAAAATCCATCTCATGAGTAACAAATACCATGGTCATACCTTGACTTGCAATCTCCATCATCACAGAAGTAACTTCTTTAATCATCTCGGGGTCCAGTGCAGAAGTTGGTTCATCAAAAAGCATAATTTTTGGATTCATAATCAGCGCCCTCACAATAGCTACGCGTTGTTTTTGTCCACCCGAAAGACTAGCAGGGTAAAAATTTGCTTTAGATTTAAGTCCAACTTTACCTAGAAGATTAATAGCTATTTCTTTAGCCTTCTTTTCAGAAAGAAGCTTTAAGCTTAAAGGGGCAAGCGTTATATTTTGAAGCACCGTAAGATGTGGAAAAAGATTAAAATGCTGAAATACCATACCTATTTTGCGTCTGACTTTATCAATATTGCACCTCGGAGAAGTAATTATCTCTCCTTCGAGCTCTATTTCTCCACTTGTTGGCTCTTCCAAAAGATTTAAGCATCTTAAGAATGTACTTTTCCCCGAACCCGAAGGACCTATTATAGCAACTCTTTCCCCTTTACTAAATTCGACGTTTATTCCTTTTAATATTTCTAAGGGCTTTCCAGATTGGATAAATTTTTTATAAAGATTTTTAACTTTTATCAATTATTTTTAATCCTCCTTTCCATCATAGTGAGAAATAAAGTTAAAATAGAAACTATAATGAAATATATAATTGCAACGCTCAAAAGCGGTACAAGCGGCTGATATGTACTGCTCTTAATTATATCTCCAGCTCGAGATAAATCCACAACTCCTATAAACCCAGCAACAGAAGTTTCTTTTATAAGTTGAATGAATTCATTCATTAGAGTGGGTAAAATATTTCTAAAAGCTTGAGGAAGAATTATTTTTCTCATAGTAGTGCGCTCACTAAGTCCAAGACATCTACCCGCTTCATATTGCCCGCCGTCGATAGATAAAATTCCCGATCTTACAATCTCTGAAACGTACGCCCCTGAATTTATTCCAAAGGTTATCATTGCAACCACTACTTTACTTATTCCAGGTGAAGAAAGTAT